>NZ_UNSD01000004.1 GCF_900538215.1 Candidatus Ornithobacterium hominis | reverse complement strand
GGTTAATATTTTATTGATTTAATACTTTTCTTAATTAAATTTTTGCTGTTTTTTCAACTTTGTTTTTGCTTCTTCTTTTAGAAAGAGCCCCAACCCGTGAGGCTCTTCTTTTTTTGAAGAAATTACTACTTCCACACAGGTGAAAATAGAAAAACCGCACAAGATTTTCTTGCACGGTTTTGCGGTTCGCTCCCGCGGGGAAGCAAAAAATTATTATAAGTTACTGATAATGAGTTGTTTAGATCATTATTTGTGTGTGTGTGTGTGTGTGTTTACACTTTATTTTGAAACTCACAAATTTCATTTGTTAAAATTTTGTTATTTTTTTGTTAAAAATTTTCGTTGAGATTTTCCTCTTCTCTCAATCTGCCCGCAAATGTATTTTACGTTTTTGAATTATGCAAATTTGTTTTTTTTGAGGCAGAGGATTTTTTTTAAAGGCTAAAAAAAATCCCGAAAATTTTCGGGATTTTTTATCATCTATTTCAATGGCTCGTATTCAAAGTAAAGCGTAGAATTCGCTGGAATTGGCCCAGCACCCTGTGTCCCATAGCCCAATGTTGACGGAACGATGAGAAAAACTTTTGAGCCTTTCTCAAACATCGTTAGTGCTTCCATCCAACCTTGAATCAGGGAAGTCTGCCCTACTTTTACATTCAATGGTGAATTTCGCTGATGAGAAGAGTCAATAATGTTTCCATCAGCCAAATAAAGTGTATAATGCACTTTTAAGTCTTCGCCTTTTTCGGGTTTTGCCCCATCTCCTTTTTCCATATAAGCATAGCGTAAGCCGCTCTCGGTGGTCTGAGCTTCCTCGGTGTATTTTTTGATTAAATTTTTACGTTCTTCTTTTTCCATTTCTGCTTTTTTTCTTTGTTCTTCAATTTTTGCTTGCAGTGCTACCTTCCCATTTTCAAAGGCTTGCACAGGGTTATAATTTTTAAAAGCTTCTCCTTTTCTGATGATATCTACATGCTTCAAAACCACATCTTCCACTGGCTTATCTGCGGCTTGAGTTTCCACCCCCGCAATGCTATCAATCACGTTATCGCCTTTTACCACTTCGCCAAAAATCGTGTGTTTATTATCTAACCACGGCGTAGGCACTTGCGTTATAAAAAACTGGCTGCCGTTGGTAGCTGGGCCAGAATTAGCCATAGACAAAATTCCTTTTTTATCATGTTTCAATCCGTTATCTACCTCATCTTCAAACTCATATCCTGGGCTACCTGTTCCAGTTCCTGTCGGGTCACCTCCTTGAATCATAAAGTTTTTTATCACACGGTGAAAAATAGTTCCATCATAGTAAGGTTCTTTTTCTTTCTTAAATTTATTTTCTTTTTTCCCTTCTGCCAAAGCGATAAAATTACCGACGGTCATCGGTGCTTCCGCTGGGAAAAATTTCACCAACATATTTCCTTTGCTGGTTTCTAAATTTGCGTAAAGCCCATCTTCTAAGGCTTTGTATTCTTCTTTACTCATATATTTGGGTATTGATGTACAACTTGAAATGTAAAATGAGGCAATCGCCATCAAAATTATTTTTTTTATTCTCATTTAGATTGAATTTCTTTTAATTTAAGTTTGAAAACCAAAACTTCATCTGCTTTGATTTTCTTTCCATCTCCCTGCAAAGCGTAAGCCAAACCCGAAGGCAGAATGACACTCGCCGTTTCGCCAGGGGACATTCGCTTGAGAGCGTATTCTAAACCAATAGGAATCAAAGATTTACCTAATTCTATTTCTAAATCTCCGATTTCTTCTTCGTTGTAAATAATTTCTTTTTCTAAATTTTCAACCCCGTAGCGAAATGTTACCTCATCACCCTCTTGGGGTAAATTTCCGCTCAAATCAGTCGGTGTCATATAAAATCCTGAATTGGTCTCAATGAATTTTAAATTTTTGTTTTTAATATAGGTTTGAATTTTTTGGTTCTCTGCATCATTCAAATTTCTATTGATTTGTTTAGAATATTCCATAAAATCATTTTTAGAATACTCGGTAGGGCTTTGAGCTTCTTTTTGAGTACAGCTGATTGTAAAAATCAATATCCAAAGAAATAATTTACAATTCGACCGCTTGCAGTTCATCTTTATAATTTTCTAGAAGCTTTAAAATTTTTTCTTTGGTTTCTTCTAAACTTAAATCAGACTTTCCGCCAGCGGCGTTCACGTGCCCTCCACCTTCAAAGTAGTTTCGGGTAAATTCGCTTACGTCAAACGTATTTTTGGAACGAAAAGAAATTTTGACCATATCCTTTTGGGTATCTTCTGAGAGATAAATCGACAAAACATTATTGGCGATACTGAGTCCGTAATTCACAAACCCATCGGTATCCCCTTTTTCAAAATTATTTCTCTTCAATTCTTCTCTACTCATAGTAAAAATCGAGGTTCTCAGTTCTGGCAAATAGAGCATATTTTGCAGGAAAACACTCAGCAGGGCATAACGTCGTGGTGAGACATTGTCTAAGATTTTATCTTGAATTTGGTAAGCATTTGCTCCTAATGCCGTCAACTCGCCAGCAACTTGGAACGTGGATTGCTTCACGCTGCTGTATCTGAAATTGCCTGTATCTGTCAAGATTCCAGTCATCAAATAAGTTGCGATTTCTGGGGTAATGTTTTCTTGCCAACCCAAGGCTTTTATGAAATGATAAATCAGCTCACACGTTGCTGGCAAATCAGGGCGGGAGAACATCATATCAAATGTTTGTGGCTGCTGATGGTGGTCTATTAAAATTTTTAAAGCCTTAGAAAATTTAACGCATTTTTCCAGCTGATCAATTCTTGCAGCATCATTAAAGTCCAATAGAAATAGAATGTCTGCTTCGCTAATTTTTTCTTGAGCAAAATCAAGTTCTTTTTCAGCATTTATAAAGTCATTGATTCCAGGTAAAAACTTCAAAAAAATCGGAATATCATTGGGGCTCACAATCTCGGCATTCATCCCCAAGTCGTTGAGCAATATTTTGAGCGCAAAACACGAGCCTACGGCGTCGCCGTCAGGGTTTTTGTGCGGGATGATGACAATTTTTTCTGCTTCGCTGAGCGCTGATTTAACTTTTTTTACTTCTTGGGGGTTCAATAGCATTCAAATAAATTTCTGCTGCAAATTTAAGGAATTCAATTAATTTTGTATTGAAATGAATTGTAAACTTCTTTTTTTAAGCCTTATTATTTTTAGCTTTTTTTTGTTTTCTTCCTGTTCCAAATACTGGTATAACGAGACAGATACGGTGCAGAAACATTACAACCTCAGCTACGGGAAATCAGAAAGACAGCGTTTAGATTTATTTATCCCTAAATCTTCTGAACGGGAAAATACCATTATTTTTATCGTGCACGGTGGCGCTTGGGTTTTTGGCAAAAAATGGCATTTGAGGTCAATCCAAAATCAGCTCACAGCGTCTGGCTACACTACTGTAAATCTGAACTACCGATTGGCAAGTCGTTCCAAAAAAATCAACTATAAACATCAGCTGAAGGATATTGAGGCTGCTTTTTCTTACTTCAATCAAAATTCTGAGAAATTTCATCTTCAGCCTGCTCAGAAAATCATTTTGGGCGAAAGCGCTGGCGGGCATTTGGCTTTGCTCTATGCTTACCAGAATCCGCAGCAGATAGATAAAGTCATTTCTTTTTCTGGCCCCACGGATTTCTATTCTGAAGATTATCAAAATTTAAAACTTTACCATTGGTATACAAAATCGGCTTTTTCTACGGCGACAGGTGATTTCTACCGCTGGGGTGAGGAAATCCCGCTAAAATTCAAAGAAGCGAGTCCGCTCTCGCAAGTGGCCGATGTGCCAACTTTACTCTTTCAGGGGACATGGGATTTCTTGGTACATCCGCAGCAGGCTAAAAGTCTAAATCAAAAATTAGAAGAAAAAAATGTGCCTCATCGCTTGGTGCTCATCAAAGGTGCTGGGCATTTACCTCGCTTCAATGCTTGGTGGAGGAATAAAATTATTTTACCCGAAATCATAAATTTTATTGAAAATGAATGAGAATCAACAGAAACTTAAAATATTGATGGTGGATGAGAATCACGCTATTCTTGCCGAATTGCTGGAGAAACATTTCAGCATCGAGCATGATTACCAAAGTACTAAAGCTGATATTCAGCATAAAATGAAGGATTTTCACGGGTTAATCATCCGCAGTCGATTCCCAGTAGATGAAGAATTTCTAAAGGCTTCAAAAAATTTAAAATTCATTGGCCGCGTGGGCGCAGGGTTGGAAAACATTGATTTAGAAACTGCTAAAAATCTCGGCATCCAATGCTACAATGCGCCCGAGGGCAATCGTGATGCTGTGGCAGAGCATTGCGTGGGAATGATGCTGAGCTTGATGAATCACTTCAAACGATGTAACTTACAAATTATCAAAGGCGAATGGAAAAGAGAGGAAAATCGTGGGGAGGAAATTAAAGGGAAAACGGTAGGTATAATTGGCTACGGCAATATGGGGAAATCTACGGCAAAACGGCTTTCTGGCTTTGGCTGTGAGGTTTTGGCTTATGACATTCTGCCTAATTTGGGTGATGAGTTTGCCCAACAAGTGGAAATGGATGAGATTTTTGAGAAAACAGATATTCTGAGTTTTCATCTTCCGCAGACACCTGAAACCATCGGTTTACTAAATCGAAGTTATATTGAGAAATTTTCTAAGCCTTTTTATTTTTTAAATACTGCTCGTGGGAGAAATGTTGTGACCAAAGATTTGGTTGATGCCTTGAAGTCTGGGAAAATAAAAGCGGCGGGGTTGGATGTTTTAGAGTTTGAAAAAACTTCATTCGAGAATTTGACCTTGACTGATTTGCCCGAGGAGTATCAATTTCTACTCCATGCAGAAAATGTGATTTTAACACCGCACGTTGCTGGATGGACCAAAGAAAGTAAACAAAAATTAGCCGAAGTGATTGCACAAAAAATCATTGCAAATTTTGCTTGAAATTTTTGACTTTACCAAAATTCTATTCAATGGAAGATGATGCTAAAAATTTTTTAAGCCTTGAAAAAAAGGAAAATAAAATTTACTGTGCTGCACGGAAGATTTGGCTTGTCCGCACGCCCGAGGAGGAAGTGCGTCAACACTTCATTCTTTGGCTAAGTCAGGAACTGGGCTACCCGATAAGCCTGATGCAAGTTGAGAAAAAAGTTAATCAGCGGGTGGCGCATCGCTTTGATTTGTTCATTCAGGCTAAGCAAAAAATCATTTTATGCGAGTTTAAAGCACCTAAAATCATAATAGATCAATCGGTTTTGAATCAAATTATTCGCTATCAACCGCAGGTCAACGCTGATTATTTTTTGCTATCAAACGGTGTGGAAACACTTATCTTCTTTGTAGATAAAAAGCTGAGAAAAATTAAAGCTTTAGAAAATTTGCCAAATTATCATCATTTGGGTGATGAGTTTGCCCAACAAGTGGAAATGGATGAGATTTTTGAGAAAACAGATATTCTGAGTTTTCATCTTCCGCAGACACCTGAAACCATCGGTTTACTAAATCGAAGTTATATTGAGAAATTTTCTAAGCCTTTTTATTTTTTAAATACTGCTCGTGGGAGAAATGTTGTGACCAAAGATTTGGTTGATGCCTTGAAGTCTGGGAAAATAAAAGCGGCGGGGTTGGATGTTTTAGAGTTTGAAAAAACTTCATTCGAGAATTTGACCTTGACTGATTTGCCCGAGGAGTATCAATTTCTACTCCATGCAGAAAATGTGATTTTAACACCGCACGTTGCTGGATGGACCAAAGAAAGTAAACAAAAATTAGCCGAAGTGATTGCACAAAAAATCATTGCAAATTTTGCTTGAAATTTTTGACTTTACCAAAATTCTATTCAATGGAAGATGATGCTAAAAATTTTTTAAGCCTTGAAAAAAAGGAAAATAAAATTTACTGTGCTGCACGGAAGATTTGGCTTGTCCGCACGCCCGAGGAGGAAGTGCGTCAACACTTCATTCTTTGGCTAAGTCAGGAACTGGGCTACCCGATAAGCCTGATGCAAGTTGAGAAAAAAGTTAATCAGCGGGTGGCGCATCGCTTTGATTTGTTCATTCAGGCTAAGCAAAAAATCATTTTATGCGAGTTTAAAGCACCTAAAATCATAATAGATCAATCGGTTTTGAATCAAATTATTCGCTATCAACCGCAGGTCAACGCTGATTATTTTTTGCTATCAAACGGTGTGGAAACACTTATCTTCTTTGTAGATAAAAAGCTGAGAAAAATTAAAGCTTTAGAAAATTTGCCAAATTATCATCAGTTATAAAGTTCTAAAAATCATTAAAAAAAAAGTCCTTCCCGACGAAGAAAAGGACTTTTAAAATTTTAATTAGATTTAATTTTAATTACTTTCTTGTAATTCTAATATCTACACGTCTATTCTGTGCCATACACTCTGGGGTATCATTGGCGGGGCAAATAAAATGCTCCTGCCCATATCCTTCGCTTTCTAATCTTGAGGAATCAATGCCTTTTTCTATCACGCTGTTCATTGCGGCATTAGCGCGATCGTTTGACAGTGGCTGATTCACTTCTTGAGTCCCTTGATTATCGGTATAACCTCCGAATTTAGCATGAACTTCTGGGTAGTTTTTTAAGATATTAGCAATGTTTTGCAATTGTTGTTCTGAATCGGCTGTTAAGGTTGACTCCCCAGTGTCAAAATAGATTCTATCTAAAGTAATCCAACCTTGTGTTTTATCATTGGATACCAGTGTATTAGAATCATTTAAGAAATTGTAGATTTTGGCTTCTGTACTGTTTTCGCCTACGCTTAGCCTCGTTCCGTCGGGTAATGTGAAATCACGGTTTTCACCAACGTTATAGATGTAAGCATCTCTCACAGAATCATATTCACCCAAAGCATATGAGCTTGCCGCTACAGTTAGGTTTTTATCAATTTTAATTCTTCTCCCATCGGCGTCCATCACTCGATTTCCTTGTGCATCTACTAATTCATTCTCATTATTAATCATATAAGTGCTCCCATCTACTACGATTTGATTTCCATCTTGATCTAGAACAGGTTCTCCAGTAGCATTTATCACTAAATTTTGCTCATTTTTAGCATAAGTAGCATAGGCAGCTATCAGCTCACAGTCGGCTACTGCTGCTTCATCTTTGCATTTCCCCGCCAAGAAATAAACCAACAAACCTAGGGCTACTAAACCCAACAAAGGCAAGAGCCATTTCATCTTTCCTTCTTCACTTCTCTTTGGCCCCATTGGTCTATCTTTCGCTCCTCTGCCTATTATTGGTTTTTCCTCATGGGTGATTTTAGTGGTGGCGCCTACTGTGCTAGATAAGTCTTTAGAGAAATTAGAAAGCCCTAAAACACTCCCCAAAGTGGCTAATCCAGACGGAACTGCAGCGTAGATTTCATCTTTTTCATTATCAAAAAAGTTGCTCAGGCTTGATTCTGTCAATTTTTTTTCATCAATGAGCTTCCCTACCTCATTTAACATAAAGGGAAGCACCGCCGCCAAAATCCCTCTAGAAGATTCTTTGCTGATATTGGCATGGCTGCTGATTTCTTTCTCAAAACTCTCTGCATGCTCACCAAAAAGTTCTGAAATCAAAACATTTCCTTTAGCTAAAAGCGCATTCCTATTCTTCTCAAAAGTTGTCTGCAAATCTGAGTCAGTAAAAAGAGCAGTCAAAGCATTGTCTGACGTTGCTGTGAAAATACTTTGTGCACCTTGCTCGCTGTGAGAGCGGTCTGCTAAAAAAGCTAAAACTGAAGGTACTACCGCAGAAATGCCATTACTAGTATCATTTCTGCTCTCCCCCAAGTAATTGCTAATTTTATCTAAACAAGCAGAAGTTATTCCTTGGTTAATCCTGTGAAGAAGTGAACTCATAATTTTATATTTTTTATCTTTGATGTGTTAACTTTTCAAAAATCAAGCCAATATCATTTCTTGAACTTTAAGAATAATTTAAACTATTTTTTGAATTTATTTTAAAAGATTTATCTTTAATTTTGGAAAATCCATGAAAAACCTTTTTCTCAAGCTTTTTTTAAATTTGTTTTCACACATCCCTCCACGCATTGCCTATTTCGTTGCAGATATTCTTTATTTTTTTCAAAATCATTTGATTCATTACCGTAGAAAAGTTATTCTAAAAAACCTCCAAAATGCTTTCCCCGAAAAAAGCAATACAGAGCTTCAGCTTTTATATCAAGAATTCAATCGCCACTTGTGTGATTATGTTATAGAATCTTTAATTTTCTCTCGCCTGTCTTGGGATTACCTCAACAAAAGAACTCGTTTTTCTAATTTTAAAATTTTAGATAAATACTACCAAAAACAAAATATTTTATTCCTAGCTGGGCATATTTTTAATTGGGAATATGCAACGCTTTTTGCGCATCACCTGAAGATGAGAAATAAATTTGCAGTCTATAAAGCTTCTAAAAATATAGTCATTGATGAATTTATCAAAAAATCACGTTCCCGATTCGGTATCACAGCTTTAACGATGAGCCAAAGTGTCAAAAAATTCATTGAATCAGAAAATGATGGAAATTCTGCTTTTCTCATGGTTGCCGACCAAACGCCTGCACGCCCTAAAATTCGCTATGATTTGAAGTTCTTGCACCAAGATACGCCTGTTTACAACGGGTTTGACCAATTAATTAGAAAATTTAATTACGCTGTAATTTATGTAGATATTCAAAAAATCAAGCGTGGCGAGTATCATTTCACACTCAAGGAATTAAAGCCTAAAAATGGAACTTGGCAGGCCAATGAAAGTGTTGATGCTTTTTTTAAAGCCTTAGAAAATAATATAAAAAATGACCCAGCGAATTGGCTTTGGTCTCACCGCCGCTGGAAACATCAAAAAGGAAGAGATTTTTGAAAACAGCTATCGTCATACTTAATTGGAATAGCCAACAGTGGCTTAAGAAATTCTTACCCAGCGTGATAGAAAATTCACCTGATTATGATATTTATGTGATTGACAACGCCTCAACTCAAAACGATGTTAAATTCATTCAGACTAATTTCCCTGAAATTAAACTCATTGAAAACGATGAAAATTTAGGCTATGCTGGTGGCTACAACGAAGGCTTAAAAAAAATCAAGGCAGATATCTTCTGTTTGCTCAATTCTGATGTGGAAGTGACGCCTAATTGGATTGCTCCGATTGAAAAATTATTTGAAGAAAATGAAAATTTAGCTGCCGTTCAGCCTAAAATTTTAGATTTCTATCAGCAGGATTTTTTTGAATATGCGGGGGCAGGCGGTGGTTTTGTAGATAATTTCGGTTACCCATTTTGTCGCGGGCGTGTTTTCTGGACTTTAGAAAAAGACCACGGGCAGTACGATGATACTCAGGCCGTATTCTGGGCGAGTGGTGCGTGTATGTTTGTAAGAGCAAAAGATTTCTTTGAATTCGGTGGCTTTGACGGAGATTTCTTTGCTCATATGGAAGAAATCGACTTGTGTTGGCGGTTTCACAATGCGGGCAAGGCTGTTTTCTACTGCGGGGAAAGCACTGTATACCACGTAGGTGGGGGCACATTGAATAAAAATTCACCACAGAAAACTTTTTTAAACTTTCGGAACAGCTTGTGCATGCTCGTCAAAAATTTACCTAAACGGATGCTTTTGCCTGTCTTGCTAAGTCGCTTAATTTTAGATGGTATCACGGCTTTGGTTTTTTGGCGATACGAAGGGTTTTCACATCTTTCAGCTATTTTTAGAGCGCATCTGTCATTTTATTCTTTGCTTTTTAAAATGATTAGAAAGAGAAAAACAAATGTCCATACCTATGGGAGTAAATGTTTTGTCCCGTTTCAATATTTTATTCTAAAAAGAAAGAAATACCATCAGCTTCGCGATTGACTTTTCATCTTATCTCTCAATTTCTGACGTTAATTTTTTAAACATTTAGCGAGTTTATTCTTTTTTATTCTTTAACTTTAGATTTTGGTAAAGTCTATTTTTGAAGATGAAATTTAGACAGAAGCTTAAAAAATTTTTAAAGCCTTAAAAAAATTATTTATGAAAAGAAGACAATTCATACAAACTTCCGCTTTGTTTGGCTCATCTCTTTTTGTCCCCAACTTGTTATCTTGCAAAATGGCTTCGCCACTTCCAGCAAAAACCGTTCACCAAGGGCATTTCCCCAATATCATCATCGGCTCCGGCTATGGCGGTGCAGTAAGTGCTTTGCGATTGGCTGAGCGGGGGCAGCCTGTCTTGATTTTAGAAATGGGGCAGCGCTGGGACAGAACTCCCGAGCATGACACCTTCTGCAAAATGCTATCAGCAGACAGACGCTCTAGCTGGTTTAGCAGATGGCCTAATTCGCCGATTACAATTCCTATTCCACTCAGAAAATATGCGGGCGTTTTGGATAAATTAAAATACGAAGATATGTCTATTTTTGTGGGTAGAGCTTACGGTGGTGGTTCGATTGTAAATGGTGGAATTTCGATTCCGCCACGCCGAGAACACTTCAAAGAAATTTTCCCGTGGATTAACTCAAACAAAATGTATGATGAATTCTTCCCGCTTGCCGAAAAAGAATTAAAAGTACAGCGAATCCCAAGTGATTTCTACCAAAATACCAAATACTACGAATTTTCCCGAAGTGCCGAGAAACAAGCTCGCTTAGCTGGGCTGAAAACCCAAATGTTTTCTAATACCTACGACTTCGATTATATGCAAAAAGAAGCTAAAAATGAAGTTTACCAATCTGCCTTGGGTGGAGAAGTGATTTACGGTAACAATGCTGGGAAGTTCAGCCTAGATTTAACTTATCTGAAAAAAGCAGAAGAGACGGGAATTCTGACATTAAAAACCCTGCGTAAAGTACATAAAATTACGCAAGAGGAGAAAGGAAAATTCATACTAGAGGCGGATACCATAAACTCAGATGGTGATTTACTGCAACGCGAAATCTATAGTTGTGATAAATTATTTCTAAACGCTGGTAGCACAGGAACCTCTGAATTACTCCTGAGGGCTAAAAATGAAGGCGATTTGCCGCTGCTTAATGACGAAATCGGTATGCATTGGGGGCCAAACGGTAACATTATGACCGGGCGGAATTTCGTCAACAAAACTGGCGTGAGTCAATCTACAATTCCTGTAGCGGGCATCGATATGTGGAGTGATGAATTTGAATATAAAATTTTTGCAGAAATAGCCCCTCTCCCACTCGGCATCGAGACTTGGACTACACTCTTCCTCTCCATTTCAGACAATCGAGAGCGTGGAAACTTCTACTACGATGCGTCTAAAAAAAGCGTAAACCTTAACTGGAGAAAAGAACAAAATGAATATTCGGTAAAGGCAGCTAAATTTCTTCTAAAAAAATTAAAAGAAGAAAATGGAGGCACACGTTCGCGTTTGCTGTTCAACAATGGCTTTGGCGATGACTTTTGCTATCACCCGCTCGGCGGCTGCGTACTAGGCAAGGCAACCGATGAATTTGGGCGCGTGAAAGGCTACAAAAATTTATATGTGCAAGACGGAGCTTTGATTCCTGGCAGCGCAGGGGTGAATCCGTTTGTTTTCATTACTGGCTTGGCAGAAAGAAATATGCGAACTATTGTGAAAGAGGATTTTACCTAATTTTTTTTAAGGCTTAAAAAATTTTTTAGATTTTAGAATAATTAAATTATAGACTAAAAACAAAATTCTTTAGTTGATAAAAAAGTGTTTTTTATAATTAAGGTAATAATGATGATTTCATAATAGAAAATGAATTACTGCCAATCACAAATTCTCAAAGACTTAAAAATTTATTTAAGAAAAGCTTAATCTTATTTTTATTTTCATTCATTTTTTTATTATATTCGTTTCTAAATGATAAGAATATGAAAAAATTAATGAGTTTCCTGATTTTTAGCTTGTCTCTAAGCTTTATTATTTCGCAAGAGAAAGGGGAGAGTTTATTCATTAACTACACCCAGAAGATTGATATGGATATAGAAGAAGTTCTAAAAAATATTCCATCCCAATACCGCGCTCAAGCGGAACCAATATTACGTGAAGAGCTCAAAAATGGAATTACCAATAATTATGAATTAAAAACTAATGGTAAAGTTTCTGTTTATTCCATTGAAGAAAAATTGAACAATGCACAAAGCACTGGAGGAATGATTGCGCAACAAATGGCTCAAGCGGATAAAGAACCACTCTATAAATATTTGAATGAAAATAAATACAAAAAACTGATCGACTTCCCAGGTATTGATAGGATTTTAATTTATGATTCGTTGCCTGATTATCAGTGGAAAGTTTTACGTGAAACTGAGAAAATCGCGGGTTACGAAACAAGGAAAGCTACTGGCTTTTTAAATGATTCTGTGAGTGTTGAGGCGTGGTTTGCCCCCAAAATTCCTATAAATGATGGGCCTGCCCAAGTTGCTGGTTTGCCTGGTTTAATCTTGAAAGCTAGCTTCAAAATGAATGGAGCTGATGTGACGATAACTGCTAATCAAATCAAGGTGAGAGATGAGGATATTAAAATTAAAGAACCGAAGGCTAATCGTGTGATGAGACAGAAAGAGTTTGAAGAAGAAATGAAGCATTGGACAGAAAAAATGAAAAAAATGCATGGTACTGGCGTAGATAAAGATTAATTTCTGAACTGGTTTCATTGATTTCATGAATTCCATTTTATTAAAAAAATAAAAATTAATTCCTCATATTTTCTCGACTTTTTTTTAAGGCTTTGAAAATTTTAATAAAAAAATATGAAAAATATATATGTCATCTTATTTTTACTTGTTTCTCATTTGAGTTTGGCTCAAGAGAAAAATTTGGTAGTTGAATACCAAGCGCAAACAACTTTTGAAAATACTGAAGAGCTCTTTCCTAGAAATTCTTCTTTCGGTCCAAATGCAGATATGGAAAAAGCTTTAAGAAATTCTATGGATGAGATTCATAATTATAAACTACTCATAAACAAAGACTTAAGCAGCTTTGAATATCAACCTAAAATTAATAACGGGCAATCTAATTTTGGAATGAAAATTTCTCTTTCTGCTGGAGATGATTGGTTTATTGATCTCGAAAATCATACAAAATCAAGAGAAGCTCAGGCGGTAAATGGTGAGGCTTATTTGATTCAAGATTCCATTGAGAATTTGAATTGGAAAATTACCCGAGAAAAGAAAAAAGTTTATAATATTGATGCTCAAAAGGCTACTGCTTACCACGATTCTGTAGAATATATCGCTTGGTATGCGCCCTCTATTCCGCTCCCCCACGGGCCAATGAGCATTACTGGTTTGCCTGGCTTGATTTTGGATTTAAAAGTTTCTAAACCTCTGAAAAAGACGAAAATAATTAGTCACTTTTGGGTCTCAGGCTTAACTACTGAAGAAAATGTGAAAATAGTACGCCCGACAAAAGGGAAAATCATCTCCCTAAAAGAATTTGTAGAATTGAATGATAAATTAATTGAAGAATTAAATTCTACGTACGCTGAAGGTGTTGACCGAGATTAATTTTTTTTAAGGCTTAATTTTTTTAATGAAAAATATTTTTACCACTTTAGCCATTATATTATGCGGCTCAACTTTTGCGCAAGAGAAGTGTACCTACCAGGGTATGCTCGTTGATTCGTTGAATTTACCTATTGCAAGAGCTTCCATCACTGCTTTTGATGAAAAGAATGAGTCCTCGGGCTATACGTTTAGTGATAATTATGGTGAATTTAAATTAGAAATGCCTTGCCCTGCTAAATATGAGTTGGAAATCGAGCATCTGAGCCACGCTTCCTTGGTAAAATCAATCGATTTAAAGAAAAATTTAAGAGAAAAAATTACGCTCAAAAAAGATGTCGTCAGTTTAGATGCCGTGGTGGCACAAGGGCGAATTCCAATTCAAGTCAAGGGAGATACGATAGAATATGATGCGTCATCTTTCGCTTCAGGGAACGAGGAAAATTTAGAACAGATTTTAAAAAAATTACCTGGATTGGTGGTAGAAAATGGGAAAATCTATTATCAAGGGAAAGAGATTAACTCCATTAAGGTAGAAGGAAGAGAAATCTTTGGCGGGAACCAAAAGTTGATTTCTAAAAATTTACCTGCCGATGCGGTGGATAAAATACAATTGAACAAGAAATTTAGGGCAAACCCGTTTGCCAATTCTTTGCAAGATGACGAGCAACCTGAGCTAAATATTGTACTGAAAGAGGATAAAAAAAATTTAACCTTTGGGAATTTAACACTGGGTGGTGATGCGCAAAAACACTATGATGTGCAGAGTAAATTGTTTTACTTCTCTCGCAAAACCGATGCGACTTTGATTTCCGATTTCAATACTTATGGGAATGAAGTCTTTAGCACGCAAGATTATTATCAATTCTCGGGGGGCTATTCTGATTTTGCTGAAGAAGGCGGCGAGAGTTCTTTACGCAGTTCGATTGGTGATATTGGCTATAGCTCTGGCGGAAATGCAGCTCGGATGCAAAATCATTTGGGTGCTTTGCATTTGGGCTATATACCCAATCAACGGCTCACGGTGTCTGCCTTTGCTATGGCTACTGATAACGAGACAGAATATAGCTCGAGAAGTTGGCGTTACTACCCTGAATTTACGCAAAAAGACGTTAATCATAATTTGAATAAAATCTTCTCTTTCATTTCCCGAATCAAGATGGATTATTCGGCTCAAAATGGTGCTAATATTAAATATCGCGTTAATTTTAATCATCAAAATTCTGAAAGTTTGACTGATGCTTCTACTTTTTTAAATGATGAAAAAACGGCGAGTGTCTTCCGAAATTCTGCGGGCGAAAGAGATAATTATGCTATTAACCAAAAGTTATCTTACATCAAAAAAGTGGGTGACGATGATAATATTGGTTTCTACTTTTCGCACATTTACCAAAAAGTGAATCCAAATTTGAAGCTAATCAGCACAGAAGCTCCATTCCAGCAGTGGCTGAATCTTAGCAAAAAAGACAATCAATTTCAGCTGAATCAAAAACGAGAATTGATGGCTAATCATTTGTATTTCTTGACGATTTATAATCATTTGATAACCAATCTTAGTAACATTAGAATTAAAGCAGGCATTAATTATTCTAAAGAAAATTTAAATAACACTATTTTTGATTACACAACTGCGATAAAAAATAAAAATACCCCAACCACCTCAAATTTTGACTTTAATGAATATTATTTAGACGCAACTTACACAAGAAAATGGGGAGGGTTGAAAGTTGATGCGGGGCTGGGTACGCACTACTTCAAGGCAAATAATGTTGTGAAGAATATGCAAAATACAGATTTAAATAAAATCATGTGGCTACCACATCTCTCAGCAAATTATGAAATCTCGCCAAGCAATAGAATTTACTTTAATTATACTAAAGACTACTCTGTACCAAACATTAGCGATTGGTCTCCAGCCTATGAAATTACCAGCTATTACAATCTATACACTGGGAATCCAGAATTGAATTTGAGTCAACAAAATAGAGTCAGCTTGGGCTATTTTTACAGTAATTATTTTAAATTCATTAATTTAGGAGTTAACACCTCCTATTCTTGGAGTCATGATAACATCAGAAATGGTGGATATTATAACCCAACAGCTCAATTTACAAGTTCCTATAATGTACCTGATGTAGAAAAACAGATGGCTGCAAGTATTCACTTCTCTAAGCGTTTCTCCAAAAATTACAACCTACGCTTGAATGCTAATCTTAGCAACAGTGATTTCTATAGCTTTAATAATGGTAGCTTCATCAAAGCTAATTCATTCTCTCACGGGTACAATTTAAGAAACAGCATCAAATCCAATGAAAAAATTGAGATTGATTTTGGAACTCGCTTAAATTTCAATGATTTTAAAAATGAAATTCGTCAGAATAAATTTACTAGTTTATCGCCTTATATAGAAAGCGCTTTTGTCCCGTCAAAAAATTGGCTGATAGAAGTTGACTATAGCTTCCCCAATACGTGGACTGATGGGAAGAAAATCAATACCAATCACAACCTCAAAGCTTCGTTGCGTATCAAACCAGCGAGAAAGACTTACGTAAAGCTCATTGCAGGTAACATTTTCGGTAACAACCTTATCGTCAATAACGGCACAAATGATTTCTACACCTATCTAAACGAGACCGAAATCTTGGGTCGATATTTTATTGCTCAAGTCCGCTATAAATTTTAAAATAGAGTCTGCTCAAACATTTCAAGCAGACTCTTAGATTTTTTTTAAGGCTTAAAAAAAAATTAATTCATTCCAGGTAATTTATTTCCCATCATTTTCATCATATTCTTCCCTTGGCTTGACTGCATAAACTTCATCATTTGCCCCATCTGAGAGAATTGTTTTAGTAACTGATTTACCTCTTGCACGCTCGTGCCAGACCCTTTTGCGATTCTTCTCTTTCTGCTGGCATTTATTATTTTAGGTTCTTCCCTTTCTGCTGGCGTCATGGAGTGAATAATTGCCTCAATTTGCTTGAACGCATCGTCATCAATTTCTACACCTTTTAAAGCTTTACCTGCCCCGGGAATCATTGATAATAAATCTTTCATGTTCCCCATGCGTTTGATTTGATTGATTTGTTTTAAGAAATCATTGAAATCAAATTTATTTTTAGCAATTTTCTTCTGAAGTCTTCTAGCCTCCTCTTCATCGAACTGCTCTTGCGCACGTTCCACCAAAGAAACGACATCTCCCATGCCCAAAATCCTGTCAGCCATTCGGCTCGGATGGAAAACGTCTATTTTATCTAATTTCTCACCCGTAGAGATGAATTTAATGGGTTTATCTACCACCGTTCTTATTGTCAAAGCCGCACCACCTCTAGTGTCACCGTCTAACTTAGTCAATACGACACCGCTATAATTTAACACATCATTAAATGCTTTAGCTGTATTCACGGCATCTTGTCCTGTCATGGAATCAACCACAAATAGCGTTTCTGTCGGGTTAATAGCTTGATGAACATCACGAATCTCAGCCATCATCTTTTCATCAACAGCCAAACGCCCCGCTGTGTCGACAATAATTACATTTTTATTATCTTCTTTTGCCTTTTGAATCGCATTTCTTGCGATTTCTACTGGGTTTTGATTTCCTTCCTCGGTGTAAACTTGCACATCAATTTGGCTACCAACTACCTTTAGCTGATCAATCGCCGCAGGACGGTAAACATCACCCGCCACCAAGAGTACATTTTTATGTTTCTTTTTCTTAAGATAATTTGCTAATTTACCCGAAAAAGTAGTCTTCCCCGAACCCTGCAAACCAGCAATTAAAATAATGGTAGGATTGTCCTGAACATTAAGTTCCTTGGTTTCGCCCCCCATCAGTTCTGCCATCTCATCATGAACTATTTTGGTCATCAGCTCACCTGGCTTTAAGCTCGTTAATACATTTTGCCCCAGTGCTTTTTCTTTTACCGTTGATGTGAAATCTTTAGCCACTTTGTAACTTACATCGGCATCTACCAGCGCACGCCGAATCTCTTTAATGGTTTCTGCGACATTGATTTCAGAAATCTGCCCGTGTCCTTTTAGCGTATGTAAAGCGTTATCTAATTTATCTTGAAGACTTTGAAACATGAATGATTTGTTTTATTTGGATTAGCAAAAATAAGGAATTTCAATAACTTTTAATCAAAGCTGAAGCGAAAGTTGCTCCCAGTCTTTCATTGCTTGATTTAATTTTTCTTTTAATTCCTCGTAATTTTTTAATTCTTCTTTGGTTGGATTCTTTTCTGCAAAAGCTTTTTCTTGAGTTGCAGCTTCTTCTTCTAGCGTAAAGATTATTTTTTCTAATTTTGAAATTTCTTTGTTAATCACCTGATTTTCTGACTCTTTTTTGTCTTCAGAATTTTTAAAGCCTTTAGAAATTTCTTTTTTTTCTACTTTTTCAATTTCACGCATATTCTGCGCTTTTCGGTATTCTAGATATTCATCAATATTACCAAGAAATTCTTTCACCTTACCGTCTTTGAACTCAACTATTTTCTCTGCCAAACCTTGTAAAAACTCTCGGTCATGAGAGACTAAAATCAAAGTTCCTTCATAATTATTCAAGGCATTTTTCAGGATTTCTTTGGACTGAATATCCAAATGGTTGGTTGGTTCATCCATGATTAAAACATTGGACGGGTGCAGTAGTAATTTTGCCAAAGCTAAACGGTTTCGCTCTCCTCCCGACAAGACTTTCACTTTCTTTTCCACATTTTCTCCACTGAATAGAAAAGCACCGAGTATATCTCTCACTTTCAGCCTTGTAGATTCCGTAGCGGCATGTTCTGCTTCCTCTAAAACCGTATGATGATCTTGCAAAACATGATGCTGATTCTGAGCAAAATAACCCACTTCCACATTATGCCCATGCTGAATTTCCCCAGCAAAATCAACTTCATTCACCATGCAGCGAGCCAGCGTAGTTTTTCCCTGCCCGTTTTGTCCTACAAAAGCCACTTTTTCTCCTCTCACAATTTCTAAATTCACATCGCTAAAAATTTTTTTATCACCGTAAGATTTAGCTACATTTTCCATTTTAAAAATCACTTTCCCTGCGCGTTGAGAAGGCTCGAATTGAATATTCATTTTATGCACATCAACATCTTCGATTTCAATTACATCTAGACGTTCCAGTTTTTTCTGTAGTGATTTTGCTGTACTGGCTTTTGAGGCTTTTGCTCGGAATTTATTGATAAGTTGCTCGGTATGTTTAATGTATTGTTCTTGATTTTTTTGCTCAGCTTTCAGTTGTATTAGTCTTTCATCTCTCAATGCTACAAATTTTGAGTAATTAGCTTTGTAATCATGTACTTTTTTATTAGAAATATCTAAAGTCCGATTGGTGACATTGTCTAGAAACAATTTATCGTGCGAAACCATGATCACCGCACCTTCATAGTTTTTTAAAAAATCTTCTAACCACATAATTGAATCAATATCTAAATGGTTGGTTGGCTCATCTAGCAAGAGGATGTCGTGTTTTTTTAGAAGCAATTTTGCTAATTCCACACGCATTCGCCATCCGCCAGAGAATTCCGAAGTCAAGCGATGAAAATCTTTAGCTTTGAACCCTAAACCTTTTAAAATTTTTTCAATGTCTGCGTCTTTATTGTACCCACCAAGCATCGTATAACGTTCAGTGAGATGAGAAATTTCATGAATCAGGTCGAGGTACTCATCACTCTCATAGTCTGTACGCGTAGAAAGTTGATGATTAACTTCATTCAATTTAATTTTTAAGGCATTTAATTTTTCATAGGCTGATTCCGCCTCTTGCCAGACGGTGTTCCCTTCTACAAAATCAATATCTTGAGAAAGGTAGCCAACGCTTACATCTCCTTCATAATTCACTTCTCCCTCTGTGCTGGGCTGTTGCTTAGCCAAAATCTTGAGCAAAGTGGATTTTCCTGCTCCATTTTTTCCCGATAAGCCTGTGCGGTCTCCTTTATTAATTCTAAAAGTTGCATCGCTGAATAAATAATTCCCGGCAAAGTGAACGCCTAATTTTTGTGCATATAACATAATGCAAAAATAATTATTTGAAAATATTCTTCAACTTTATATAAATCGTTGATAGTTTATTTCTTCTGGAATTTTTTCTCCTTTGAGAATAAAGTTTATCAATCGGCGAGCACTGTATGGCGCATTGAAGGTTCCTCTCGTCCCCATTCCGTTCAGTATATAAATGCCATTGAGCTCATGGTGTTTACCGACAATAGGTCTTCTGTCTTGCACCGTGGGGCGAATAGCCGCATAATGTGTTGTAATTTCATAATCTTTTTTGAAGAAACTTTTCAGCTGATTTTCTAATTTCAATTTGCCTTCTTCTGTTGGTTCATCGTCATCAAATTCTCTAGCATAAGTAGCTCCAACGTAGTATTCTTGGTTTTCTATTGGCATAAGAAAGCATTTTGACTTCACAATAGCATTAGGCAAATCAGCCGTTGTTTTTATTTTCAAAACTTCACCTTTATTTTCTTTAATGGGAACAGATTGAAAATAAGGGTTACTCTTAACTTTGATTCCTTCACAAAAAACACAGTGCTGAAAATTGAAGTTCTTATATTTTTTAATTTCTGGTTGAAATTGGTCAAAATCAAAATTTTCAATTTTCACAAAATTTTTAAAGGCTTTAAAAAATTCTTGGATGATTAATTTAAAATCAACATAACCAGTGCTTAAAACTTCACCAAAACCTAGCGGAGCGTCAATAGATGGGTAATGATTGGGGTGAAATTCTGCGGATAAGAATTTCTGAAGTGTAGGATTATTTTCACTCTTTTTATGCCAAGTTTTTTGTTCATCTTCTGAGCTGAAGATTCTATATACTGGCATGGAATGAATGATTTTTTTCTCTAAAAATTTTTCAAGGCTTAAAAAATCTTCTTTTAATTCCTGCATTTGTTGTTCTGCTTTCCAAATGGGATTAAATTTACTAAGTACCACAGGGTTGATGACTCCAGCCGCTACATGGGTAGCAGATCTTTTATCGTCTGCTACCAAAATAAAACTTTTGTTGTTTTGGTGACACTGGTAAGCCATTAGAATCCCACTGATTCCACCGCCTACGATTAAAAAATCAATCTCATTTTCCATAAAATTTTCTATAAAAAAATCCTGGTAGTGAATATCAGGATTTTTGAATGATTTATCAAATAAATTTTAATAATTCCACATATCATTTTCTTTTTGTAGAATATCGTTTTTGATTCTCCAGCTCTCTTCAAGCTGAGCTACGGCATCTTCTGGCAAATATTCTTCAATAGAACGATTGTTCAACGCATCACTAGTTTTGTAAATGATAGAGTTGAAACGACGAGCATTTAACATATCGTCATAAGTGATTTTTGAGCTTGCGTTTTTGGGGTCAAATACGGTATATTGATGAAGCACTTTACGCGCGTCAGGATACCAAATCCAAAATAAATTCACAAAATCATCTGCCCCTTCAAAGCCTCGACCTATCGACTGAGCGTCGGGTCCTAAGACTGACAAGCCTAGTAAGCGGTATCGCATCTCACCTATTCTTCTGTCTACATACCACATTCCTTTGACCATAATCATTTTAACTTTATCTGAACTTATATCGAATCGATTTATCCCATCATCAACGGCGTTTGACATATCAACTCCGCGTTCTTTCTGCTCGTAGTAATAATCTGTGGTGTCAGTTCTAGAGAGTGCATTTACAGCCTGATCTTTTGTGATTTTATATTCAAAATATTCATCATCGTATACTTCTGTAATTTTCCCGTCTTCGATTCCTTTCTTCAAAGCATCAAAAAGTGAAAGTGTTTTGTACGCAATGCCATTGGTCGAATTGTAGTAAGGTTGGTTAATTTTTTCGTTCAAATCAATCACTTCCCATACAACTTTTGACCACAGAATATCATCTTCGTTGATGTAACCATATGGTAATGGTTCACTCTCATCTTTAATGGTATCTCCCTTAGCATTTATTTTAAGATTTTCTTCTCTCATTCGTCGCAAATCTGCTGGAGATTTTGCGTTCAAAACAGACTGAGCCTCAAGCCCAACGAAAGAAAATAATAATAAGATTAAACCTAAATTTTTCAACTTCATTTTAGTTTTATATTAAATATGATAATTAAGTTCATTAATTATCCAAAATTATTTTACTGAACATCTATAGCTACTCCAGAAATATTTGGAACTCTGCCATCCAATCCTGAAGCTGTAGCTTCTATATCAAAAATATTAACTGCGTCACCAGGCTTTACTTGGTCTAGCACCCTTCCTGCTGCGCTCAATCGATTTCCGTTAACTTGTACCGTTTTCTGGCCAGAGACTTTAATCTTAAAGCTAGTTACTGTAAAGCTTACATCAAATTCAAAGTTAGGAATTTCTGCTTCTACGACTAATTTAGATAGCGAACTTGGAGGTACAATCAATGAGTTTTTACCTCTAATCTGCCCTTGTGGTGGAGGAACAGGCTTGATTCTAAATTCTTTGGTCTCAGTTATTGTTTTCCCCGAAGAAGTTTTGGCAGAGGCTGTGAATGTAACGCTATTCCCACCCGAAGGTTTGAAATTATATTTACCATTTGAGCCTGATAAGCCTGCGACTGAAGCCGTCATATTAATTGGTCCATCTGCACCATTGATAGTCGCTGTCAGAGGATTATTGATGCCTCGATAAACTACATTCATTCTATCTGCAGAGATAGAACCTCCGCTTGGCGCTTTTGCCAAAGTTTCGCTTACAACCGTATAAGTTCTTTCAAAAGGCATCGTCTCAGTAGATCCGTCTGGTTTTCTATATGACATTGTACCAGAAATGGTCTTTGTTCCATCTGCTGAAGTATTTAGCGGGAATGTGGCTCTACCATCAGTCAAAGCTACGGTTTGCCCTCCCATTTTTACTTCACCTTGCAATGTATTGTCATAAGCTCCGAAAGCTATATTTGCTTGGACATTATCTCCTTTTCTTACTACTGGAGGAATGTCTACGATAGGTTGAAAAGCTTTTAATTCAATTTCATCTTGTAATTTATTCGCTAACAATGTACGAACCAAGTTTCCTTCTTCTGTTCTTACATCAGCTTGTATTTTAGTTAAATTAGTTAAAGCTGCAACCATCGGCTGATTGTAAAAGGTTTTATGCAACCAACTCAGGTTTTTAGAGTCCTCTGTTCCAAATAATTTATTTACGCGAGCTTTATCATTTTCTGATGAATATTGGTCTAGTAAAAATTTCTTGAATTCATCAATTTTATTGACTAAAATATTGCCTTTCTCTGACTGATTATCTCCATTGAAAAATAAATTCGTTACAACATCTGTATTTTGTAATGAATTATAATTGGTCTCTTCTCCTTCTTTTGGCACGGAGTAGTTTGCATTTGAAACTAATTCGTTTTTGATTGCTTCAATACTTTGGAAAACTTCGTTTGAACTTGCTTTGACTTGTTCTGCTCTATCTTGTATTGTTTTGTAATCGGCGTCTTCGCTAGCTTTATTTTTAATCTGATCATAAAATGTTGAATTATTTTGATTTGTCAACTGCGAAGCATCCGTAAGTGATGTATTAATGCCCTCAAAGCTTCTCAACACTTCTCTATCGATTTGCATTGCCATCATAGCAATAAAAACCAGATACATCAGGTTGATCATCTTTTGGCGTGGTGGTAGTTTTCCCTTTGCCATTTTCTATACTTTTAAAGTATTAAAATTTATATTGTTCATAAAATTTAAGCTTGTGGTTGCCTCATTGCTGATAGCATTCCACCATACACTTGATTCAAACTTTGAACGTTTGAGGTTAATTTATTCATTTCTGTCAAGAATTTCTCTGACCCAGTAGCAGATTTTTCCATTTCATCAATGAATTTTTTATTTAATTCCACTTGTCTTTTCCCACTTTCTAGCTGAGATTGATACAAAGAATTCAATGATTCCATATGATTAGCAGCTAAAGCTAATTGATCTCCGTATTTTTGAGTATTTTTAGAGGCATCTATCGTTCTATTGATATCATCTACTGAGTTACTAAAGTTCTGAATTCCTTCTCTCAATCGGTTCATTAAAGAGGCATCTAATTTGGCTTCGGTCAACATTTTATCTAATTTCTCAGACAAAGATATCTGCTTATTATAATCTTCTTGAACAGTTGCATTACCTTTCCTAGCAACTGAGGCTTCCCCGTCTAATAATTCTGGGTACGCTTTTTCCCAAGCATAATCTCCTGCTGGTGGATCAAAAGCAAAAATCACAAAAATAATTGCCTCTACACCAAGTCCTACTAACAAAACAGTAGATCCATCTAATGGGCCTATGGAATAATGGTTAATCTTGAATAATGCTCCTAAAATTACTATTGCTGCTCCTAAGGAATAGACCATATTCAGGATGTAATCTTTTTTTGTTGGTTTTAAAGCCATAATTATAATTTTTCTATTAGTGAAATTGAATTTTATTGTCTTGTTCTATTATAGCGTACGTCCGCTCCCTCTGGGATAGATTGTACGGTTCTAAATCCGATATAACTTCTTGCTGAGTCTTTATGCTCGTTATCTCTATTTCCTACCATAAGCATATAGCCTACATCTTTCCAAGAGCCTCCTTTCACGGTTTTTCTATCTGTATCTTTTCCAGTGCCCAAATAAGGGTTTAGTGTCCCTGTATATTCTCCAGATGAAGTTCCGTAAGGAGATTGAGTCCATTCGGCTACATTTCCTGCCATATCGTATAGCCCATAGCCATTAGGATGAAATGTTTTCACTGGTGCTGTATAAATAAAGCCAGATTTTTTTGACTTAGCACAGCAATCTTCTACATAATCTCCTCTTTTCGGTTTGAAATTAGCTAGGTAGCAACCTCTACTATCCGTCAAATAAGGCCCCCCCCAAGGATAAGGAGCATTTTGTATACCTCCTCGAGCTGCATATTCCCATTCTACCTCTGTAGGCAAGCGATATTGAATTACGTTTTCTGTATTATTTTTTCTTCGTGATCTTTTATAATCTTGATGTTTTTTAGTTCTAAAAACACAAAAACCTTTTGCCTGACTCCAAGTTACACCAACTACAGGATAATCGGCATAAGCTTCATTCCAAAAGTAATCTTCATGCAATGGGTCGTTGTATGCATAGTTAAAATCTCTTACCCAAACTGTTGTGTCAGGATAAACATTTACCGTGTCAGTAACTACAAAGTCTTGGCGTTTGCTATTCGTAGCTCTCGCAGCTTTATTTTTATCAACTTCAGTAAATACAAAATTCAATTTACGAACATCTAATATTCTTTCCCCATTAAATCGGTCTTTTGGTGGATAATACAAAGCCTCCATCACTTCTACATAATCACGATCAGGGTACTCATATTTATCCCAAATAATAGGAATTTCCCAATTCAATTGCCTTTCAGATTCATACCCGCTACGTCCATCAGCCATTTCATTCACATATTGTAGGTAAGCTGATTGCTCACCAGTTGCATTATCTTTCGCTTTAAATGCAAAATCACTAATGCCCCCTTGCCCACTTGCTGCATTTGCAGTACCATCGTAGCCCAATTCATAAGCACGCTCTGCTAATCTTTGGCGAACAATACTATCTCTTACATATGAAACAAATTCTTGGTATTCCGAATTTCGGATTTCTGTATCATCCATAAAGAATCCCGAAACTGAAACTGTTTTGGGTGAAGCGTTTTTTTGCTGAGCAAAGTCATAATCTGTTTGCCCCATTACAAAAGAGCCTCCTGGTATTGCCACCATTCCCACTGGTCTTTCTGGTGAGAAGTTTTTCGATTTCTTACTTGGTATAATCATACCTCTGTCATTCGATCTGCTACCCTTTCCATTAAATAAGTTACATGAAAAAAGCATGGTACTCAAAAGTATACATGCAACAGTTCTTACCATTATATTCTTCTTTTTTAAAGTTTGTAAAACTATTATTTTTTATTTAATGACCAAAAATTAAATTTGATCTAATTTTTATTTTTTTTAAGGCTTAAAAAAATCTTTTAAAAAAATAACTCCATTTCTCTGGAATTTCACCCTTTAGGCAATCTCTGTAATCTTGCTCCTCGCATGGAATTCGCTGAGTTGTTCCATCTACCTGAACTTCCATCCACCAACGCTCTGACTGGTTTGATTTTAGAAACACCAACTCTTCTTCTTCCCATTGCACTCGGTAGCGGTGCACCTCTCCATCTTTTTTCATATTATTTTTCGCATCAATAAAATACCAAACCATCTCTGCTAATAGCTCCGCATTGCTTGGCTTTATATTATCATCTGCCAAGCTGAGGTGCAGTGCATCCAAATCCATAGACAAGCCTGCATATCTCATTATTCCACAAATTTCTCTAGCATTCAATCCGTTTACTGTGTTTTGAGTAGAATTAAAGCAAGCTGAGCTCATGGCTCCCATATCTACGCTCAATAGGTGGGAGTCCCGTAAATAAGGCTCTACTTTTTTCAGATTCTCAATTAATTTCCCCAAACCTATATTTTGAAAATTCAGCTGCTCCAAGATGTCATGATTTTCAATTTGATTGTACGGGATTTGGCTCCCAAAATTATAATAATTCAATAGCCTATGCTCTGGCTTTAAAATCATGTGAGAAACCCAATTCTTTGCATTTACTTCCTCTATTGGATTCTCTAAGTCTAGCTTTTTATCTACCGAGCAAACTGATTTAAATTTTTTTTCTAAGCCTTTAAAAATATGAAAAGACAAAGCTTGAGTTCCGCCAACGAGAATCAAAATTCCTTTATTTTTTTGAATGCTTGATACGATTTCATCAAAGGCATATAAAAATTGACTGGTATCTTCTCCTTCTATCAGCACACCTAGATCCCAAATTGGTCTTTTCCAATTATTGGGATATAATTTTTTAAAAGAACGCCACCATTCTACTAAGATTGATTTTGAGAATTCATATTCTGTACCAAAATAATTTTGGACGCTAAGAATATAAATACTCCCGTGCTGAATCTCTGATGGGTTGAAGTTCACAAATCCCCTGCCGATACTTGATTCCTCATAAATAAAATCATCTGCGTTGGGTTCCAAAAATTCAAAAATATTCATTATTTTTTTGTCTTTTTAGTTTTTTTATTTGCTGATTTTTTCGTGGTTTTTGTGGCTAATATCTTTTGCACCTCTTCTAAGGTCATATTCAAAACGTCTACATCTTTAGCCACCTCGACTTTGGTTTTCCCTTGGATGATGTTGTGTCTTTTCCAACGTGCCTTTTCTATTCTAATCCCCTCTTTTTCAAAAACTTTTACTATTTTTTCGTTTTCCTTTTTCCTTTTAGCCTCTATGAGTTCTTTTATATCTTTTGAGGAAAGATTATCAAAATCATACTTTTTGCTTACATTGATGAACCAATTATTCCATTTAATGAACGGGCCAAATCGCCCCGTGCCTTTCGTCACTTCTTTCCCTTCGTATTCTGCTATCGGTGCTTCTTCTTTCAGTTTTGCATCAATCACTTCTTGGGCTTGCGCCAAATTAACTTCATTGGGGTCTAAGTCTTTTGGTAGAGAGATATACTTTTCACCAAACTTTACATAGGGTCCATAGCGCCCTACGTTCACCGAAACTGGTTCTTTTTTATACTCTCCTAAATCTTTAGGAAGCTCAAAAAGTTTCAAAGCTTCTTCTAGTGTAATGGTAGAAATATTTTGATTAGGATTTAGCCCAGAAAATTTTGGTTTCTCTTCCTCTTCAGTTTCTCCTATCTGAACCATCGCTCCGTATCGTCCAATTCTAGCATAAACATTTTTGCCCGTCTCAGGGTCTTTGCCTAAAAGTCTTTCTCCCGTTGCTCGGTCAGCGTTTTCTTCTACATCCGTTACATTTTTATGGAAACTACCATAGAACTCATCCAAAATCTTAAACCAATCTTCTTTTCCAGCAGCAATTTCATCAAAATCTTCTTCTACTTTTGCCGTAAACTGGTAATCCATGATGTTTTTGAAATAATTTACCAAAAAGTCATTAACTACAATGCCTACATCGGTAGGTTTCAGCTTTCGTTTATCAGCTCCAAAGGTCTCATTTTCAGTAAATTCTTTTATTTTTTGTTTCTCTAGGCGAATTGCTTTTAGCTTTCTCCTCTCCCCTTCTAAATTCACAATTTCAACATACTTTCTCTTCTGTATCGTGCTAATTGTTGGTGCGTAGGTAGAAGGGCGACCGATGCCCAATTCTTCTAATTTCTTTACCAAACTAGCTTCTGAGTAACGAGCTGGGTGCCGGGTAAATTTTTCTAAACCCAAAATTGAATTCGGTATCAGTACATCACCCTTTTCCATCGGTGGCAAAATCGTCATCCCCTTCGGTTGCACCACCTCATCATCATCAGTGCTTTCTTGGTAAACCCTTAAAAATCCATCAAACAACACCACTTCTCCTTTCCCGCGGAAGACGTGCTTTTTTTGATTAGAGATATCCACATCTATCGTCGTTTTTTCCAGCTTTGCCTCTGCCATTTGGCTAGCGATGGTTCGTTTCCAAATCAAATCGTACAATCGCTGTTGAGAAGCATCTGCTCCGCCCTGTTCCATTCGAAGGTTTGTAGGGCGAATCGCTTCGTGTGCTTCTTGCGCACCTTTTGTTTTAGAGGTATATTTTCGGACTTGCTTATATTCTTTCCCAAAATTTTCTTCAATGTAATGCGATGCCGCAGAAATTGCTTCGCTTGATAAATTTACGCTGTCGGTACGCATATAAGTAATTAAACCGCTCTCATACAACTGCTGAGCCACGCGCATCGTTCTAGCTACTGAGAAGCCTAACTTTCGTGAAGCTTCTTGCTGCAAAGTTGACGTTGTGAACGGAGCCGATGGATTTCTTTTACCTAGTTTTTTATCAATTTCCCCGACAGAAAACTCAGCAGATTGGCATTTTTCTATAAATTTTCTAAGGCTTAAAAAATCTTCAAAATCATGGTTTAAATGTGCACTAAATATTTCCCCCGATTTCAGTTGGAAATCTCCAGTAACTTTAAAGCTATTTTCTGGTGTGAAGTCCAAAATCTCTTTTTCGCGCTCCACAATCAAGCGAACGGCTACCGATTGCACCCGCCCAGCCGAGAGCCCTGGCTTTACTTTTTTCCATAAGACAGGCGACATTTCAAACCCAACTAAGCGGTCTAGAATTCGCCGTGCTTGCTGGGCATTGACTAAGTTTTCATCTATTTCTCTCGGGTTTTCAATCGCATTGAGAATGGCTTTTTTGGTAATTTCATTAAATACAATTCGTTTCGTTTCATTTGCCTTTAAACCCAATTGCTGATACAAATGCCAAGCAATTGCTTCTCCCTCACGGTCTTCATCAGATGCTAGCCAAACCACGCTGGCTTCTTTGCTCAATCTTCTGAGCTTAGCGACAACTTCTTTCTTATCAGGCGAAATTTCGTAAATAGGTTCAAAATTATTAGAAATATCAATTCCCATGTTTTTCTTGGGTAAATCTGCTATATGCCCAAAACTGGACTCTACACGGAAGTCTTCTCCTAAGTATTTTTGAATAGTTTTTGCTTTAGCTGGGGACTCTACAATGACTAAATTCTTTGGCATGCGAAAATGAATTTTTTATTAGGCTTTTAAAAATTAGTGCAAAATTATAAATTCTAAATTTAATGGAAAATTCATTTAGTTTTGTAGTGTTATGCAAAGCTCAAAAATCAAAAAAGTCAAAAAAAACCTTTTTGTTGGCTTAGCCATCAACTTATTTTTGGTTTTAGCCAAAGGCATTACAGGAATTATCGGAAATTCTTTTGCTCTGATTGCCGATGCAATTGAGTCTTTAGCTGATATTTTTGCATCTATTCTCAGTATTTTTGGCTTCAGCTATGCCAGTCGCCCGCCTGATGAAGACCACCCGTATGGTCACGGAAAAGCAGAACCTTTGATTACCTTTATTATCGTTTTATTTCTTATTCTATCTGCGATTTTTATTATTTTTCAAAGCTTTAAAAATTTTTATGAACCACAGAAAACACCTAAAGTTTGGACACTCTATATTTTAGCTTTAATTATTTTAGCCAAAGAAATTTACTATCGCTACTCCATTCGAAATAATCTGTCTGCAGGAAGTTCTGTTTTGAATGCTGAGGCGGAACATCACCGTTCTGATGCAATGACTTCTTTGGCTGCGTTTTTGGGGATTTCGGTAGCTGTTTTTATGGGGTCTGGCTACGAAATTGCTGATGACATCGCAGCTTTGATTGCTGGTATTATAATTTTATTTAACGCTTATAAAATTCTACGCCCTGCATTGGGTGAAGTGATGGATGAGCATTTGTATGATGATTTTATAGCAGAAATTAGAAATTCTACACTAGAGGTGAATGGAGCTTTGGCTACAGATAAATGCTGGGTTCGAAAACAAGGAATCTATTTCTTAGTTGATTTGCACCTCATCGTCGATGGGGAAATCTCTGTAGATCAAGGGCACGAAATTGCTCATGCTGTGAAGAAGCATTTAATCCAAAAACACCCTAGCATTTACAATGTTTTGATTCACGTTGAACCTTTCAAAAAAGATTAACTGAAATTTTGCATCGCAATCAATTGAGCATAGACACCGTTTTTCCCCATCAATTCTTGATGTCTCCCAATTTCTATGATTTCACCGTCTTTCATCACAACAATTTTATCCGCTTTTTGAATCGTACTTAGGCGGTGTGCTATGATTAAACTCGTTCGATTCTGCATCATATGTTCTAACGCTTCTTGCACCAAGCGTTCTGATTGCGTATCGAGTGCTGAAGTTGCCTCATCTAAAATCATGATTGCAGGGTTTTTGAGTATGGCTCTTGCTATGGAAATACGCTGCTTTTGCCCGCCCGAGAGTTTACCGCCGCCTTCGCCTATATTTGTGGTAAATCCTTCTGGGAATTGCTGAATGAAATCATATGCATTAGCTATTTTTGCTGCATTTTCCACCTCTTCTAAACTCGCTTCTTCTTTACCAATGTGAATGTTGGCAAAAATTGAATCGTTGAACAAAACAGATTCTTGTGTGACCATACCTAAATGTGAACGAAAATCAACACTATTGATTTCAGAAATATCTTTCCCGTCTATCAAAATTTGCCCACAAGTAGGCAAGTAAAATTTAGAAAGCAAATTAGCTATCGTCGTTTTTCCGCTCCCTGACTGCCCTACCAAAGCCACCGTTTCCCCTTTGCGAATGCTTAGGCTAAAATCTTTGACGACCCATTGCTGGTCATTGTACCGAAACCAAACGTTTTTAAACTCAATTCGGTCTTCAAAATTTTCAAAAGGAATGAATTTTTTATTACTTTCATCTTCCAAAGCTAAATCTAAAATTTCTAATACCCGCTCTGCGCTCGCCGTTCCTCTCGAAATGTCTGAAACAGTTTTAGACAAACTCTTCGCTGGGTCTAGCATTTGGAAAAACAAGCCAACAAAAGTCAAGAAAACTTCTCCCGACATGCTCTCCTCTTGTATGATTAATTTCCCCCCGTACCATACGAGCATAATCATCGTCATCGAGCCAAGAAACTCTGATGTAGGCGAAGAAAGCTCTGACTTTCTCTCTACACGATTAGTGAATTTTTGCCAATAGGAATTCGTCTCTTCAAAATTCTTCTCTAAGCGAGATTGTGCATTAAAAATTTTAATAATTTTTGAGGCGTTTAAAGTTTCTTCAACTTTAGAGATTAAAATACCTAATCTCCCTTGAGCCTTCCGAGCATCTTTTTTGAGGCTTTTAGAAATAGTACTTATCACAAATCCCATGATGGGTAGCAACGCCAAAGTCACCAATGTAAGCTCTAAATTCATATAAAAAAGCATACTCAGTGTGGCTATAATCATGAATGGAGAGCGTATAATTTCAATCAAAGGCATAAGCATAAAACGCTGAATGTTATCTACATCGCTAGATACTCGACTCATAAAATCGCCCTTCCGCTGCTCGGTAAAGAATGAAACTGGAAGGTTTAAAATTTTATGGTACAAATCTCTCCGTATATCAAAACTAATTGCTGAGCGCAAACCAACCATGAAATATTGTGCCAAATAACGAAATAAATTCCGTAAGAAAAAAAGAATTATGGTTACCACACAAAGCACAGCTAGTACGTGTAAAGCGCCATGCTCTGCAATGTTTTGAACGATGTAATCATTTAATTTCTGCTGTGCATTCTCAAATGTCCAAGCTTGGGGCGTCTCTGGCATAGCGTTGGTCACTTGCGCCCCAGTATTCTTAAACAAAATTTGTAAAATCGGGAAAAGTGAAGTCACAGAAACAATGGCTAGTAAGGAGTATAGCACGTTAAAGAAAATCGTGAAAAACAAATAAATTTTATAAGGCTTAATAAATTTTAAAATTCGACGAAACGCCATTCGATGTAATTTTAATAGTTGATAAAACAAAGGTAAACAATTTGTAATTCTTTGGATTATGGCACGATGTTCATTATATTTGGCAAAGTTACTTTTCATATGGGGGTATTAGAAGAAAAAATTAAAAATCACATTCGTGTAATTGAGGATTTTCCACAGCCAGGAATTTCGTTCAAAGATTTCAGTGGGATTCTCCAAAACTCGGAGCTTTCTAACGAAGTTATTCAAAGCTTAGCAAGCCATGCAAGGGGAAAAGTTGATCTCGTATGCGGTATAGAAAGCAGAGGTTTTTTATTCGGATTTCCATTGGCACTAGCCTTAGACGTTCCATTCGTTATGATGCGAAAAAAGGGGAAACTGCCTCCGCCTACCGTTTCTGAAACCTACCAATTGGAGTACGGCGAAGCGACTTTAGAAATCATTGAAAATCAGATTCAGCTTGGGCAGCGAGTTTTAATTCATGACGACGTCTTGGCCACTGGCGGAACGGCAAGGGCGGCGTCTAACCTCATTGAGAGAGTGGGAGCAAAACCCGTGCAATACAATTTCCTTATTCAATTAAATTTTTTACAAGGCTTAAAAAATTTAAAATCTGATGTGGAAGTCATTAGTTTACTCGAATTTTAATCTTAAAATGTATTCCAAACCCGTAGTGCATTTATTACTTGAATTCACCAATTTTACGCAGGCAAAAAATTTATCTTTCATAATATGTCTTATTTACTAGCCCTTGAAACTGCAAGCAAAAATTGCTCCGTCGCTATTTTTGAAAACAAAGACTGCATCAGCCTCGTCGAGCAATCCAGCGAAGCCTATATTCATGCCGAGATGCTCAACTTCTTTGTTCAATGGGCATTAGAAACGGTTGATTTACAGTTTTTTGACTTGAGTAGCGTTATCGTTTCCGCTGGGCCGGGCTCTTACACTGGGTTACGCATTGGCGTTTCAAGTGCCAAAGCTTTTTGTTTTTCTTTAGACATTCCATTGGTGAGTGTAGATACACTCAGTGCCTTAGCGCTGCAAGCTGAAGGTGAATCTGAAATTATTATTCCTACGATTGATGCAAGGCGGGATGAAATCTATTGTGCTGTCTTCAATCATCAATTTCAAAAAATTAAACCGACCCAAGCCTTAGTTTTAAATGAAGATTTTTTTAAGCCTTATAAAAATCAAAAAATCATTTTGCTGGGTGACGGAGCTGAAAAAACAGCAGAATTTTTAAAGCCTTTAGAAATTGAAGCTCAAGTTCAGCCTGTTTTACCATCAGCAAAGACTTTAGGTATTTTAGGATATAATGAATTTAAGAATAAAATTTTTGAGAATTTAGCTTATTTCGAGCCTCAATATTTAAAAAATTTCATCAATAACATGAATGAGAAATGAAAAATTTAGTTTTAATTATAGCTGGAATTTATGGTACACTTTCCGTAATTTTAGGTGCTTTTGGTGCTCATGCTTTCAAAAAAATAATTTCTGCCGAGAAGCTACTGAGCTTTGAAGTCGGCGTTCGCTACCTGATGTTTGCTGCCATCGTTTTGTTAATTTTAGGATTCTGCTTAGATTTTCAAGATTTTTGGGCAAAAAATGCTGCTAGAGGATTGATTATCGGTAGTTTTTTATTTTCATTCAGTATTTTTCTGTTATCATTTTCAGAAAAAGTCAATATCCCAAACAAAGTTTTAGGCCCCATCACTCCATTGGGCGGGTTGCTAATGATTTTAGGTTGGCTGGCTTTAATCATTCATTTCATCAAACAGCGATAAAATCAATGCTGCAACAATTCGACTGATGCGTAAGCTAAGGCAATCCCAGCTAGTAGGGATATAAATTTATAAAGCTTCATTTTGTGATGATCTGCACTTTCAAAAATTATAACTGACGAAATATGCAAAAATATACCTGCCGTCATCCCCAAGGAGACTTGTAATATGCCCTGAGGCAAATACTGCCCCAGTAAATGACCTGCGGGGGCAGCAAAAGCAAAGATTGATAGATACAAGATTCTCTTCTGAATTTTTAAAGGCTTTAAAAATGTGTATAAAATCGCTGCAACAGGGACTTTATGGACTAGAATTCCTGCTATAAAGCCTTTCCCAATGGACTCTTGCGCTGGAATTCCTTCTATAAAGGCATGAATAAATAAGCCTACAAATACAGTTACAGGAAAATGATTTTTGTCCTCTGAATGAAAATGCCCGTGCTCTGCTCCTTTGCTTAAGCCTTCCAAGAGTATCTGTAAAAGCACACCAAAAATTACAAATAAGCCTAAATGATGTGCATTGTGCCCGTGCTCAAAATAATGTGGGAAAATTTCTAAAATCACAATTCCCAATAAATAAGCACCGCTGAAGGTCAGAAAAGCTTTTTTCCAAGTATTGTTTTTGGTCAAAACTTCTCCCAGCAAAGCTCCTAGTAAAACAGAAGCTAGTAGTAGAAAGAAAATCATTCAGTAATTAATTCAATTTTAAAGCTTCCAATTTAGCATGAATTCGATCTAAGCCTAAATCATGAATGCTCCCAACGTGTTGCGTTTTAAAGCTTTTTAGCGGCTCGTAGCTACCATCTTCTACAGAGAGGCCTACGTCTCTATACGCATCTCTGAAAGGTACTCCTTCTTGAATTTTTTTGTTGATATTCTCTACGGTATAAATACTATCATATTTTGCTTGATTCATGTAATCTTGCTTGATCTCTAGCTGTGGCAATGCGAAAATCAGAATATCAAGAATATTCTGAAATTGTAACATCGGCTCTATCAAAATTTCCTTTAAAATTTGAAAATCACGATGATAACCACTTGGCAAATTATTGATACAAAGCATTACGTCATTCGGCAATGCCTGAATTCGGTTGCAGTGCGCACGCGTCAATTCAAAGACATCGGGATTTTTCTTGTGTGGCATGATGCTCGAACCCGTTGTCATTTCATTAGGTAATTTCACAAAACCCATATCTTGGCTATTGTACATCACCAAATCATAACTCAGTTTAGAAAGCGTTCCACCCAGCATCGCCATTGCCATCGCTACTGCTTTCTCGGTTTTACCTCTGAGCATTTGAGCTCCCACAGAAGATACCGCCATCGAATTAAAGCCTAACTCTTGCGTTGTTTGGTCTCTATCTATATCAAAACTTGTCCCAAAGCCAGCACCAGAACCCAGCGGATTTTGATCTGCTACCGTGTAGGCTGCTTGCAAGAAGGCTGCATCAGAAATTAGATTCTCTGCATAGGCAGAAAACCACAGCCCAAAACTACTTGGCATCGCTGCCTGAAAATGGGTATAGCCTGGCAACAAATCATCTTTGTGCTCCTTTGCTTTTTCTAGTAGAATAGAAGAAAGTTCTTTAATTTTTGCCATTACTTGCTCCAAATAATCTTTGTGAAACAACTGTATTGCAACCAAAACTTGGTCATTTCTTGAGCGAGCTGTATGAATTTTTTTACCCGCATCTCCGCAAGTTTTGATAAGTTCTGCTTCAATTTTGGAATGCATATCTTCAAAGCCTTCATCGATGAAAAACTCACCCTTGCTCTCTTTTTCCAATAATTGATCTAAAGCCTTTTGCAAACTCTGATTTTCTTCTTCACTCAGCAAGCCTTTCTTTGTTAACATATTTGCCTGAGCCTTTGATGCCAGCATATCATATTTAGCCAAGTAGTCATCTAGCTCACGGTCTTTGCCCACGGTGAAGTTTTCGATTTGTTGATTGACACTAAATCCTTTATCCCAAAGTTTCATAATTAATTATTTTTAGCAGTTATACAAAAATACGCTTTCTATAGTTAGGTATAAAATTTTTTAAGCCTAAAAAAATAAGTTACTTTTATCTTTCTCAAAATACTGAATCTTATCTGATGATAAAAATTGAAGAAAATATCAACCTTAGCAAGCATAAAAAGTGGCATGAACCCTATTATTTAATTTTTTTAACAAATGCTAAAGCCAGCGTTTCTATTAACTTCTCTAGCTTTGAGCTTCCTGCCAATTCTTTATTATTTTTATCGCCCTACCAGCTTCTTTCTTGGGAAAACTGGGAAAATCAACCCGTTTTTTGCCTAAAGTTTCATGGTGATTTTTACTGCATCGAATATCATAAAAAAGAGGTTGCTTGCAATGGTTTGCTGTTCAATAATATTTATTTTCAAGCTTTTGTACCGATGGAAAATCAGTTTTTTTCAGAAATTCAAAATATCGTCAAAAAAATGAAAAATTATGTCGATGCTCAAGATGAATTCAGTCTTTCGATCCTACGCACTTATCTGCAACTGATTCTAGCCATTGCCAGCAAAGAAAAGAGCGAATTGATGAAAAAAATAGAGCCCAAAATAAAAGAAAATCAAGAACTTAAAGATTTCCAAAAATTACTCGAAAAAGAATTCATAGAAAACAGAAGTGTCTCATTCTATGCAGAGAAATTTGGGCTAAACGCCTCTTCGTTCAGTAAAAAAATTAAGAATTTATATGGAATTTCACCCTCAGTTTTAATTCGGGAACGTGTGGTTTTGGAGGCTAAAAAAATGTTGCATTTAACCCAAAATCCTATCAAAAAAATTGCACTTGATTTATCCTTCAGTGATGAGTTTTATTTCAGCCGATATTTCAAAAAAGAGGTTGGCGTTTCACCACAACAATTTAGAGACAAGGTCGGGATCTCTATCGTGGCAAAAAAATCCATGTAAATCACAAATTTATCCATTTTACAAAGTCACTTAATTTCTTAATTTTGAAAAAATTTTTAAAATCATGAAAAATATTTACACTGCCATTGCGGCATTACAACCTCAATTTATCAATTTCATCCGCGTAGCTATTTTTATCGTGATGGCTTGGATTGGCGGGCTAAAGGCTTTTCAATACGAAGCTGATGGCATTGTTCCGTTTGTGACTAACAGCCCTTTTATGTCTTTTTTCTATAACAATACGGGCAAAACAGCGGTAAATGAGCAGGGCGAAGAAGTCGCGCAATATAAATTGCACCGAAATCCAGAAGGGAAAATGGTGCAAAAAAACATTGAATGGCACAAAGAAAATGGAACTTATATTTTCTCCTACGGCTTGGGCACTGTAATTTGTATCATTGGTCTACTAACATTTTTAGGGATTTGGTCTGCTGAAATTGGCTTTTGGGGCGGGATTCTAACCTTTGGTATGTCCATCGTCACACTCTCATTTCTTATCACAACGCCAGAGGTTTATGTACCCAATTTGGGCGGTGATATGCCCACACCAAGGCACGGTTTCCCCTACCTTTCTGGCGCAGGGCGATTGGTTTTAAAAGATGTCATCATGATGGCTGGGGGGTTAACGGTAGCGGCTGATGCTGCACAAAGAATTTTGAAAAGATAGAAATTCAATAATTAAGTTTTTATAAAAATTTTTAAAGCCTTTAGAAATTTAATTTTTTAAAGGCTTTTATTTTTTCATATAAAATTTAGGCATACAGATTGCTGAATTATAATAAACTTAAAAAAATTAAAATTCAGATGATCAAAGAAGCTATGCAACAAAGGTACGCAGTGAAACAATATTCTGCCCAGAAACTTCCCGAAGGGAAAATACAAATGCTCAAAGATATTTTGCGTTTGAGCCCATCTTCAGTCAATAGTCAACCTTGGCAATTTGTATTTGTAGAAAATCAGCAAGAAAAAGAAAAATTTGCTGCTGCATCAATGAGTAGCAATGAATCAAAAATTAAAAATGCGAGCTGTCTCATTATTTTTCGGTCAAAAACCGTAGATTTTTTTGAGGAAGATATGAAAAATTACTTGCCAGAGGCTGCTATAAATTATTACAAAAATTCTCTAAAGCCTTTAGAAAAACACGAAATTCAATCATGGATTGACCAGCAAGTTCACATCGCTTTAGGCGTTTTACTAACGAGTTGTGCTGCCGAAAATATTGATGCTACACCTATGGAAGGTATTGACAATGAGGCTTATGATAAATTATTAAACGATACCAACTACCACACTTTGGTTGCGGCTACCATAGGTATTGCTGATCCTGAGGATTATAACCGTTTAAGCGAGACCCCAAAGCAGCGGGATAAAGTGGAAAAGGTTATAAAATCAATTAAGTAAGGGCGTTTAATTAAAAAAACTATAATGAAATTTAAATAAAAGCTTAAGTATTATAAAAAATTAACACAAAGTTTTTATTATTCCTATTAAGGCTCAAAAGTTTTTTTTGAGTCTTTTTTTTAAAGCCTTGAAAAATTTTCACAACTATTTATAAATCATTAACTTTACACATTTTTATAAAACGAGATTATGAGGAATACATTAATATTTTGCTTAATTTTCATTTCTACACTGAATTTTGCACAAGAAAAAGCGACCGAATATTCTGTCGAGACTCCAATAGATAGCTTAAGTGATTATGATAGAATTTTAAAAGACGCCACCGTGATTCACGGACTTTTTACGGTAATTAATAATGAGGATGATTATTATTTTCAGATTTCAGATTCATTGCTAGGGAAAGACATGCTGATTGTAAACAAAATTAGCTCTGTCGGCAGTGAATTAAATGATGCTGGCATCAATCGTGGAATGAATTTTCAAAATATTTTACTTCGATTTTATAAAGATCGTAGCGGTAAAAATATTTTGGTCAAAACTTTTGACCCTAAAATTGATGTAAGCGATGAAGACAATATCTCTCAGTCGGTGAGTGCTAATTACAACGAGAGTATTTTTGAAAAATTTAAAATTGAAGCTATTCCCCCTGATTCTACATCAATTGTCATCAAAGTTAATAAGGTTTTTGATGGGTCAAACACGACTTTTAATGATTTGTTAAACAGCCTAGGCTTGGGTGGCTTGGTAAACCCAGATTTATCTTTTATTAAAGAAATTAAAGCCTTTGAAAAAAATGTGGTGGTGAAATCAACTTATTCTGCCCAAATTATGGAAGGAAAAGAAACGGCTAATTTAACGATTGGTGTGACTAGCAATATCGTTCTATTGCCTGCTCAACCCATGAATTCTCGTTTTGCTGATGAGCGAATCGGGTATTTTAATACGCCAAAATGGTATTACAACGATTTACAGCAAGAGGTTGATAAAAGAAAAGTAATTACTCGCTGGAGGTTGGAACCCAAAGAGGAAGATATAGAAAAATATTTAGCCGGGAATTTAGTTGAACCTAAAAAACCGATTATTTTTTATATTGACCCTTCTACGCCCAATCAATGGGTGCCTTATATTCTTCAGGGAATTTTAGATTGGAATGTGGCTTTTGAAGCTGCAGGTTTCAAAAATGCGATTGAAGCAAAGCTACTGTCAGAGGATGAGACTGATGATTTTGATATAGATGATGTTCGCTATTCGGTATTGAGCTATGCTGCTTCTGACAAAGCCAATGCGATGGGCCCCTCTGTCGTAGACCCTCGCTCGGGTGAAATTTTAGAATCTGATGTAATTTGGTGGCATAATGTGATGACTGTCATCAAAAATTGGATGCGAGTACAGACTGGCATCATCGACCCAGAGGTGAGAAGCAATACTTTTTCTGAAAACAGAATGGGGAATGCCATTCGTTTTGTCTCTTCTCACGAAATTGGGCATACACTAGGGCTTATGCATAATATGGGCTCGTCTTACGCATTTGATGTAGAAGATTTACGTTCAAAAACCTTTACCAATCAAATGGGCGGAACGGCTCCCTCCATCATGGACTATGCCCGATTTAATTACGTAGCCCAAGAAGGCGATGGTGTGACTCAAACCACTCCAGAAATCGGTGTTTATGATAAATTTGCCATTGCCTGGGGATACCGCTGGTTACCTACAAATTCTCCTTTTGAAGATAAAAAATCAACCAATGAGTGGCTACTCAAAGTAGCTGGTAATCCTTTGTATTTTTACGGTGCACAGCAATCTCAGCTTAACATTATTGACCCAAGAGCTCAAAGTGAAGATTTAGGAAATGATGCTATGAAAGCAAGCTCTTATGGTTTAATTAATCTAAAGAAAACTATTCCACAGATTTTAGCTTGGACGCAGGAACCTGAAAATGACTATTCTAAGGCTGGGGAGCTCTATGCTGATGTCATCAATCAATGGAATATGTACAACTTCCATGTTTTAAATAATGTGGGTGGAATTTACATTACGCCGAGCGTCTATGGTGACGGAAACACGACTTTTACTCCTGTGCCCAAAGAGAAGCAAGAGCGAGCTGTACAATATATCATCGATCATGTAGTTAATATTCCAGATTGGCTGATTAATGAAAAACTTTTAAGCTATGTGAAGCCTGTGACGTCTTCACCCATGGGAGGAATTCAACAGTCGATATATTCTTTCTTCAGAGAAAAACAATATGGTGTCTTATATTATTTATTTGAAGATAAAAGATTATTGAGATTACTAGAAAGTGAATTTATGGGGAATTCTAATTATAAAGTGGAAGATTTATTCAATCAAATGCGTTCGGCCGTTTTCCCTTCTAAAAGGAAATTATCTATTCAAGAAAGAATGGTACAAAAAAATTATGTTGACGCTCTAATTGTGGATAATAATAATTTATTTGAAAAAACAGCTGGAAAATCCATTGGTGAAGATTGGTGTGTACATCAACATGTGCATAGTAATAAGCAAATCCAACTGAATTTTGAATCAATGATGCGAGTCTCTGAAGTGACTTCTTATAAGAGAGGTGAATTGATGAATGTCTATAATCTTATAAAAAATCTAAACGGAAGAGATCAGGCTACAAAAAGCCATTTTCTTGATTTGAAGATTAGAATCGAGGAAGCTTTACATTTAAATTAAATAAATATTAATGAAGAAATTATCTTTACCGCTTTTTGCCATCGCTGCAGTATCAGCTTTTGCACAAGAGCGAACCATAACGGGGCAAGTTATGGATGAAAACGGATTCCCTATCGCTGGGGCGTCCGTTTTTATTCATTCCTCAGTCATAAGTAAAGAAGTAGCTGAGCCGAATATTCGCAATAATGCTGTGGGAACCATTACAGATGTGGATGGAAATTATCGACTGAATATACCTAAAAATTTAAGTCAAATTAGTATTAGTTATGATGGATTTGAGACTGAAACCATCAGCATTAGTCCTCAAAAAAATAATTATAACGTAATCTTGACAAGTTATTTTGCAAAAGGGCAATTAAATTTAAAAGATTTAGTCGTAACTGGCTATCAAAAAATAGACCCTAATAAAGTTACTTCTGCCGTAGCAACGGTTCAAATGGAAAGCATTCAGCAGAAAGGAGTTGCTGTGGTAGACCAAATGCTAGAAGGGCAGATAGCGGGCGTTAATCTACAAAATTCAACTGGAAGAGCTGGAGAATTAGGTAACATCCAGATTCGTGGAATTTCAACTCTACGCGGCGTTTCAGATCCGCTGTGGGTAGTTGATGATATTCCCTTAGAGGGGAATAACACCCCAGACTTGAGCGATAAAAATAATTTAGATGATTTGCGCAGCTATTCCATCGCAGGAATCAACCCAGAAGATATTGAAAAAATCACTGTTCTGAAAGATGCTTCTGCCACCTCTATCTATGGTGCTAGGGCAGCTAACGGGGTTATCGTGGTAACAACAAAAAAAGGTAAAAAAGGTAAACTGAATATTAATTTATCTTCCAACACCTTTGTCAACTTCAGACCTGATGCTGAAAGAATTAATTTGATGAATAGTCAGCAAAAAGTTGATTTTGAGTTAGAATTAGCGAAAAGAAAAGATTTAAATTATCGTTCTAATAATGGTATCATTGCCCGCCTTTTACAAAAAGAAGGATTTTTAGAGGCTTACCAAAATGGTGAAGCACTCCCCTCTTCCATTGTTTCGCAACTAGATGTTTTGCGCTCAAACAATCTCGACTGGTGGAAAGAGCTATACCAAACATCCATTAACCATCAACATACGGCTTCGGCTTCGGGCGGAGGAGATTTGCATAATTTCTACATCTCTTTAGCGTATTATGATGAGCAAGGTGCGTTAAAAGGCACAGACTATGACCGACTCAATATTACATTGAAGAATAACTTTAAATTAAACGAAAAACTTAGTATCGGTATCAATTTATTTGGCGCATCCATCAGCCAGAGCAGTTATTTGACCGATCAAGGTTCTTTTACGAATCCTAATAATTACCTGAGGAACGTAAACCCATATCAGTTAATTTATGATGACAATGGAAATTACGCCTATGATGAAAACATCAATTACATTGCCAAAAATAATGCAGACTTCGTCAAATTCAACATTATAGAAGAAAGACAAAACACTAGAAATCAGCTAAATTCCTTACAATTAAAAGGAAACTTTGACCTTAATTATGAAATTTTTAAAGGCTTAAATTATCGTTCTTTATTTGGCATTCAGCTCGAGAGAAACGGTAATGAAAAGTGGGCATCAGAAGACTCTTATTTTAGCCGTATCTACCGTGCTGGGACTCGATATTTTGCCAACGGAAAACAAAATTACTGGTTGCCTAGCGGTGGCATTTTACAAAATTTTGACACAAATAATTTTCATTATCTATGGAGAAATAATCTGGAGTGGCAAAAATCCCTAGGTGCTCACGATGTGAATTTATTGGCTGGCATGGAAATTAGAAAAGAAAACACAACTTTCACCAACACGAAAGCTTTTGGCTACAATGATAAAACAAACCAGCCAACGCCTATCGTCTTCAGAAATCAAACCGACGCCACCAATAGTTTATACGAAGCTTACAAAAAAATAGAATTAGAAAATGCCTATGCATCTTTCTTTGGCACAGCCTCTTACACTTATGACAGAAGATACACCGTTTTTGGTAGCTTGAGGTATGATGGGTCCAACTTATTTGGAGTTGACCCCAAGTACCGCTACTTGCCTATCTGGTCTGTTTCAGGAGCTTGGAATATTCACAACGAGCGATTTATGGAGTATTTGAAAAGCATCTCTACACTAAAATTAAGAGCTTCTTACGGTTTCCAAGGAAATATTGACAAAACAACTTCTCCCATCGTCATTGCACAACATCAGCGGGCAGCCGTTCTACCAGGCGCGTCAGAAGATGTTTTGCGCGTAACATCTCCACCCAATGCCAAACTGAGATGGGAAAAAACAGAAAACATTGGTGCTGGTGCTGAATTAGGCTTATTTCATAATCGAATTAATCTAATTATAGATTACTATGAGCGAAACAGCACCAATTTAATTACCCCTAGCCGGCTACCATTGGAAACTGGTTTTGCACAAACGATGGTCAATTTTGGCGCAATCAAAAATCAAGGCTGGGAATTTACATTAAACACAGCCAATATAGATACTAAAAACTTCCATTGGAGTTCTTCTTTTAACATCAGTAAAAACAAAAATATAGTAAAAAAAGTAGAATTTAATACCAAAAATCTAAACTTCCCTTCAGGCGAAGCTTATCCTGTCGATGCTATTTGGCTGATTCGAGATGCAGGCCTAGACAGCAACGGGGCACCTCAATTTTACAATGAAAATGGAGAAATTGTAAGCGCTGTAGATTTCTATCAATTGTCAGACCCTTGGGCGGCATTCTATCCTAGTTTCATGGTAGAGTCAGGGCTAAGCGTAGACCAGCGAAGAGCACAGTATCAGTACGGCGGCTCCAGAAGCCCCAAGTGGTTTGGGGGATTAGCAAACCATTTTCGCTACAAAAATTGGGATTTAAACATCAATTCCAGCTTTGTTCTTGGCCGAAAAGCTTTAGCCAATCCTGCTTATAACTTCACCGCTGTAGACCCTGGCGTTAACTACACAAGGGATATTCTAAATGCTTGGAAACCAAATAACAAAACTACAAAAAACCCACGAATCATCGGGCAAAAAACAATTCCTGACGGATTAGTCTACAATTGGTTCAATAGTGGAGATGATTTCAATACGTATTTAGCTTTCCAAAGTCGAGTAAAGGAACTCAATTATTTTAGAATCAACAGCATTCGTTTAGGTTACAGTATCCCGTCTGAATATTTAAAGAATATGGGTATTCGTAATTTCAAACTTTCTGTAGAGGGTCGAAATTTATTTGTATTCAGCAATGGTTATAGTGGCTACTTCGACCCAGAAACTTACGGGAACATCTATGCCTCTCCTATTCAAAAATCAATAACTTTTGGGCTTAGCTTAAATTTCTAAAGCCTTAAAAAATTTTTATAAAAAAATGAATTATAAAAAATTCATAACATACATCAGTATTTTTCTCATCACTTTCGGATTTTTTTCTTGCGATGATTATTTAGACATTCAACCCAAAGACCGTGTGATACCCACTACGCTAAAAGACTACCAGCAATTACTGATATCGGCTTATAGTGCTTTTCCTGTGACAAAGTCTAAAACGGAACTAAGAACAGATTTGGTCAACTTCAATGACAGTGATGCTTCGGCTGAAAGCTACCGACACTTTTACCTATGGGAAGATACAAATTATGATGCTACGGCAACAGAATTTGACTATGATTTACTATATCGTGTAATTTTTTACACCAATGAAGTCATCAACAATGCCAACGAAAAGCTAGAAGAAAGTGTAGCTAAAAAGCAACTTTTGGCAGAAGCTCACGCCTTGCGTGCTTATACTTATTTTGAATTAGTTAATTTATTTTCAGACGTTTACCAAGAAGGTAAAACACAACGAGGCGTTCCTTTGGTTTTAAGGATAGATTTAGAAGCTCAATTTTCGCCCGCCAGTTTACAAGAAGTCTACGCACAGATTCATAAAGATTTAGATTTAGCCGAGAAGCTAGTGCAAATCAAAATATTTACAGAGAATCAAAGCTATCACTTCTCACAAGTCGCCATCCATGCTCTAAAATCTAGAGTATATTTGTTCCAAGCAAAGTGGGCTGAAGCTTTAAAATACGCCCAAAAAGTTTTAGATGAAAAAAGCGATTTATTGGATTTAAATCATAATGATGAAGGGCTTTTACCTCATCAGCTCAATAGCGTAGAACAGATTTTAACTTTAGACTATGCGGTTCACAATCGGGTGAGCGAAGTTGCTGCGGCTAATGATTTTTTGATAAAAAAATATGACGAAGAAGATTTAAGAAAAAATTTATTTTACAAAGAAGAAAACAATAAATTCCAAGCAATAAAAGGCACCAAAGAGGATTTAAGAAGTTCATTTAGAACGGGAGAGATCTATCTTGTAAAAGCAGAACTGCAAGTAAGAACAGGTGATTTAGACGGAGCTAAGCAAACTTTAAACAGTTTTGTCAATACAAGAAAAACAGCTGAAGGAGCAAAAAATTATGCCAAAAAAATCAATGCTATACAAAGTCAAGAAGCTTTGTTAAAAGAAATTTTTGAAGAACGAATTCGGGAATTAGCTTTTGAAGGTTATCGTTGGTTTGATTTAAGAAGGTATGAGCAAAAAGAAATCACTCACGAAACTAGAGGGCAAAAAGCTACGCTCGGGGCAAATGACCCGCGCTACACTATTGAATTTCCAGTTTCTGCCAAGCGTGAAAATCCTTTTTTGAAATAATTTTTTCAAGCTTTAAAAAAAATCGCTCTCTGATATTTCACCAAAAGAGCGGTTTTCTTTTTCACTAAATTTTCTAAGGCTTAAAAATTTTTCAAAAGTATAAATTTTCAGATAGACTTTAATTCATTTCCACCGCATTCCCGTGGCCACGATAGAGGTGAAGTTCATCTTCTAAACTGATTTTTATAATCGTAACGTATTCATCTAAATTCTGTTTTTGAGGAACTTCTATTCTCAAAATTCCTGGGATATTATTCCATGCTGCGCCTCCGTTTCTCTCAAAATTTAATTGCTGCCCGCTCCCTACGACTTCTATCCCCTTCACTTTCGTTTGTAATCCTTTTAGTAAGACATAGTGTTTTGGCTCATCAAAGAGGCAGAGGTAAAGAGATTTTTTATCTTTACTGACCATCGTTGGGCCAAAAAAATGTCCATAAGGTAAGCCTTCTTGGGTGTCAAACACAGCTTCGTGATGTTTTCGTATCCAGTCGCCTAGTGCGTTTAGGCGTTGTATTTGTGGTTCGGCAATCGTGCCGTCTGCTTTTGGGCCGATGTTTAGCAATAAATTTCCACCTTTGGAAATCACTTCCACAAAAGTACGAATGATTTGTGCAATGGGTTTGTAGTTTTTATCTGACGGGAAATAGCCCCAATTATCATTCATCGTCATACAGAATTCCCAAGGGCCCTTTGGTCTTACAACTGGGATTCCTTGTTCTGGTGTTGCGTAGTCTCCATAGGACTGTAGTCGAGAATTGATGATAACGTTTGGATTCCAACTCAATAGCGAATCTTTGGTCCCGGCAGCTCGCCACTCTTCTGCTGAGCGTTCCCAATCTCCGTCAAACCACCATAAATCGGGATTAATCTCGCTGCTCAATTCTCGTAACTGACCTCGATAATATTTCACAAATCGTTGCCATGAGTCTAATTGATTTTGATTCTTTTGTGGGTAGAATTTCTTTAAATCTGGGCGGGGAAACGGGACTTTATAGTCTGGGTGTGCCCAGTCAGTTAAAGAATAGTACAATCCTACTTTTAAACCTTGATTTCTCAAAGCTTGTGCAAAAGGAGCTACCAAATCTCTTTTTGCTGGGGAATAGTCTACTGCGTTCAATCGGCTTAACTTCGTACCCCAAAGGGCAAACCCATCGTGATGACGTGTCGTCAATACAGCATAGCGTGCACCTGTTTTTTTAAAAATTTCCGCCCAATCTTTTGGGTTATAGTTTTGAGCGGTGAAGCCTTGGTGCTGTTTCAAATACTCACCGTAGCTAATCTTTTGATGCCACAAGCCCCATGATTCCTGTATGCCATCTACAGCATACAAACCCCAATGGATGAAAATGCCCAATTTAGCTTCTTTGAACCATTCGAGTCTTTCTTCTTTACTCAAATTTTCTTGACTTTGAGAAAAAGACATTTGATTTATTGTGAAAATTAAAAGGAGTGTAAGTATTTTATTCATTTTCAGAAATTTTTTAAGGCTTAAAAAAAATCCAAGAAAATTCTTGGATTTTAGATTGTTAAATTTAATATTTTATTTATTCATAACCTTGAGTTTGAGCCATGAATTGGTCATTATTCATCATATCTCTGGTTATTGGTAAATATACTTTATATAGATTTCCTTTAAATTCTGGTCTATTTTTAATGAGTTCATTATCTCCTGCTCTTACAAGATCCCAAAATCTTTTGCCTTCTCCTACAAATTCCAAAAGTCGTTCTTTTAAAATCGCTGCTTTATTTAAATCATAAGATGCATTTAAATATTTGAAGTCTTCAAATTTATCGCCGTAAGCTCGTTGCCTTATAAGATTGATTTCTGCAGAGGGGTCCATATGCAGTTCATTTTTTGCTTCGGCTATCATCAATACCACGTCTGCGTACCTATAGACTGGAATGTTTGAAACACCTAATACTTCGCTACCGATTTCTTCTCCAGGAAATTTAATCAGTAGAGAACCTTTGTAGGATTCGTCGTCAAAAGAGTTGTAACCTTTGTCGTTTTTAAAGAGGAATTTAAAGGTTGATTTTTTTCTTAAATCTCCATTTTCTTCAGCTTCAATAAAGGTATTAACCGTCTTTTCTGTAGCTCCGAAACGATTTAACCCACCAGAGACAAAGGACTTCATGGAGTTACCGAAGCGATCAAAAGAGGATCTAATTTCACTATTATGCCCGGAGAAAAAACTGGGGTAAGAGTGCGTAGCTTGATTTATCTGATAATCAAAGGCAAAAATGAATTCATTATTTTCCTCATTGGCAGAGGTCCATAAATTTTCAAAATTATTTTCTAAAGTTACGTTTTTAATTTGTTCTAATGAATTAAGTGCTGTTTGAAATTCTTGTTTTCCTTTGTTTAAAACACTTCCTGACCATAAGAAGACATCTCCTTTTAGTGCTAAAGTTGCGTTTTTAGACCAATATACTTTTTTATTATTCCAATAAGTATAGTCATCTCCAAAATATTCTAAAGATTTTTCTAAATCATTTTTTATCAAATTCAAGACCTCTTCTTTGCTTGATCTTTTAATTCCACGAAGTTTTAATTCATGGGGTTTAAAATTGGGAGGAAGTGGCTCTGTAACGATTGGAACATCTCCCCAGGTTTTTAATAAAGTAAAGTAGGTATATGCTCTTATTCCATATACTTCGCCATAAAGATGGTTTAATTTATTCTTTGGGTAATCAATTTTAGACGCATTAGCTATAAAATCATTTAAATTATGTATTAATCTATATAAATTGCCCCAATTGCCATAGGGTGCTGTATCTACATTGTAATTTATTTTAATAAAATCTTCACTAAAAGGGGATTCCATAGTTCTTCCTCCCCAAATGTCTGCTCTGAGCTCTCCCAGTGAATATAGTGTAAAGGCATAGTTTCTAAATCTTCCGTAAATACCTGAATGATTTGCTTCTAAGGCTTCTTCTGACTCCCAATATCCACTATAAATTAATGAACTTTTTGGTTCTAAGTCAATGTCGCAAGAATTTAATAGAAATAAGGATACTATGGATAAAATTATTTTTTTCATAATTTATTAATTAAAAAGTTAAACTTAAACCAACTGTATAGGCTCGTGGTAATGGAAATCTTCCGTAATCTAATCCTCCGTTTTCGGGTGAATTTCCGCTATATTTTGTGAAATAATGTAAATTCGAACCAGTTAAAAATAGTCTTAAACCACCTATGGCGTTATTTATTTTAGAAACGTCTAAATCATAGCTAAGTGTTATTTCTCTGATGGCTAAGTAATCTCCTTTTTCCCAGTAAATACTATTAGAGTCATAGTAGTTTTCACCATTGCCTCCCTTATGATTTCCTTGTGGGTCAGTAAATACAAAACGTGGAATATTAGAATCACTATTAGATGGAGTCCAAGAATTTACAATTTCTTGCGGCCCGTTTTGAGCTCCCTGTACTTGAGTAATTCCTCTTACTCTATTAAGATTTGTTACCAAATGTCCCATGGCAAAGTCTGTTTTTACAAATAAATTGAGGTTTTTGTAGTTTAAATTTGAGCTTAGCCCTCCACTAAATGTTGGCGTTGTTCGACCTAATATTTTTCTATCTCGATAATCTATTATATTATCACCGTTCAAATCCAAATATTTTGTGTCTCCTAAAAACCTAGTGTTAGGGTTTCTAGCAAATTTTACAACCCTTCCTGCATGAGCATCAATATCTGCTTGAGTTTTGTATACTCCGTCAAAAACATATGCTGTAACTACGTCTAGGCCAACTCTCTTTCCTTCTTGTAAACCAGCTACATATTCCACTTTACCTGTCAAAGGATTATATATTTGCACGCCTCCCTGTCTATTTCTATCTAGTCCATTTTCTGGTAATTTCTTAGCATAATTACGGACTTGATAATAGGTTCCACTAAGGTTCCATTTAAAATCTTTATTGCGTATTAAATCTGCACTTAGTTCAATTTCTAAACCTCTGTTTTGGAGTATACCATTATTTACTTTAATGCTGTTAAATCCTGTCCAGACGGGTAAATTTAAATCAGACAACTTATCCTGTACATCTCTTATAAAATAATCTGCAATCAGAGATATTCGATTATTCATCAAACCTAAATCTAAACCAAAGTTTAGGGTTGCTGATTTTTCCCATTTTAGCCCATAATTAGGTAGGCTGGTATTCAAAAAACCACTTTTCGAATTATAAATACCACTATTTGTATAAGCTCCAAATACGCTAAAGTTTCCTAAAACTTCAATATTACCATTGACTCCATAACTTAATCTCGGCTTAATTGTATTGATAACATTATTTAGTAAAGATTCTTTAAAAAATGTTTCATTCTGTAAATTCCAACCTAAAGAAATTCCAGGAAAAAACTCATATTTATTTCCAGGTGCTAAACGTGAAGTTCCATCATGTCTAAAGGTTAGCCCTAACAAATAACGATTATCAAAATCATAATTTAATTGACCAAATTTTGAATTAATGGCATATTCTGTCGTAGAAGTGCTAGGCACGCCATCTGCTTCTGATGCAACATTCATTGTATAAATCAAATCTATAGGTGAGTTTTTAGTTGCAGCTTTCATTTCCCAACTATTATCTCTAAAATATTCTAACCCCAGTAGTAGGTTTAAGTTATGCTTACCAAATTTATTCTGGTAACTGAGCACAGAAGTAATCTGATTTCTAAAATTCTGCCCATGAGATGCCGATGCATTTCTTGCATCTATAAATCTACCGCCATTTAAATAAGCTTTATTGAAGCGCTCATTTCTATTGTTTACTGTAAAATGTCCGCCTCTTAGCATCAGGTTAAAATGAGGTAGAAACTGGTAATCGAACTGAAGATTTGCAGTCAGCCTCTGTTCTAAATTTTTTCTAATAAATTTATCTCCATAATACAGTGGGTTCCCAAAATCATAAGAAATACCTGGCTGCAAATCACTACTCAAACTTCCATCAGGATTATTGTTATATATTCTAGCTGTGGGCGGTTGACCTGCTGCTCTTTGAAAAACAAAGTAATCATTACCTAAATAGTTGGGAGTATTATTTGAATGTCCGTACAAAATACTTGATGAGACTTTAAATTTATCTGACAATTTGTAGCTTCCATTGAAGTTAGCAGAAATTCTCTTAAATTTTGAACCAAACACCAGTCCTTTTTCATCTAAATGGCCAAGGCTTAAGTAATAGGTTCCTCTTTCATTTCCTCCAGAAAATGAAATGTTATAATCTTGCCCATAACTTGGCTGATAAAACAACTCGCTCATTTTATTTTCCTGAAAGATTAATTGCTGACTAGGATTCAAAGGATCTTGTATTGTTTGCCAGCCATCAAAATTCAATAGATATTTATTCTTATCCGTTAGTACCATAGTTGTAAATCGGGAGTCGTACGGATTATTCCCCGTACCTGCTGGGTACTGACCTTCTATGTAAGATGTAAAACCATTCGGGTCTATTTGGTCTCGGTATGCACTAATCGCCATTCTATTAAATTTAATGAAATCAGCCGCATTCATATATTTCATTTTACTTTCAGCTCTTTTATTAATAGTATACCTTGATTTTACAGAAATACTTGATTTACCAGCTTTTCCCTTTTTCGTCGTTACTAAAATTACACCATTTGCTGCACGTGCCCCATAAATCGCACTAGCAGCAGCATCTTTTAATACTTCTATTGACTCTATATCATCAGCATTTAGAGCATAAAATGAACCAGGCACATTATCAATCAATATCAAGGGACTGCCTCCTCCGTTGAAATCAGTTCCTCCCCTCAAAGTTATGGAAGGAGTAGAACCTGGTTGCCCTGTATTTTGGGTTACCTTTAAGCCTGCAATTGCTCCTTGCAAAGCAGTGGCGGCGTTACCTCTTGGTGCATTTTCTAAAACTTTTGTGTCTAATTTAGATACTGATGTGGCTAACGTGTTTCTTCTTTGATTTGAATAGCCTGTAGCCACGACTTCATTCAAATTAATTGAACCTGAATTAATTAAACTCTCTTTTACAGTTTCATTTGGACCAAAAACATTTATTAAATCATTCTGGAACGAATATTTAATTCCATAATTGTTAGCCAACAAATCAAACAAATCTTTTAAACTTCTATCCTTTACGTTTAGTTGTTCAACACGAATTTCACTAATTTCTTCAGGATTATAAAGAATTATTAATGCAAATTCATCTTGTAAATCATCCAAAAATTGACTTAAACTCTTTGTGTGATTCACCCTTACAGATACAGGCATTTCTTCTACCTGAGCAAAGACCATTGTGTTAAAAAAAACAACAAATAGAAAGCTTTTAAATAAAATATCCCTCATTACTATCAAAATTTTACACCAAATTAAAACAATTTAACGAAAATACAAAAACTTGTATTTTTTTTTATTTTATAAATCCACTAATTCACTAAAATTTCATCTACAAACATCCAAGCGTCACCCCCGTAAGGTGCTTTCCCTAGATTATCAACAAAGACTTTAATGTACCTTGCTTTGGTTAGCTCAAAATCAAAAGCAAAATCAGTGATTTCTGCATAGCCATTATCCGCATACGGGCGAGTAAACTTGCCTACCGAAATGTAATCTACACCATCCTCTGAGACCCAAACCTGAGCACCTATCGGGTAATAAATTCCACTGCCTTGATTTTCCATAGCACCAATTTTTACTTGATTAATCTCTTTTTCTTGACCTAAATCAAGCGTCAAAGTCACATCATCGTTTAGCCAAGCTTGCCATTGCCCATCGTGAAAATCCAAAGAGCCACGCGTGATATTGGCCATCGTCTTTTCTCCTTGCCCCGTATAGCTTTTATGGGCATACGGCTCATAACTTACCTTCGCATTGATAGCCTTGTGAATTTCAATATTCTTTTTGTAAACCTTCCCAGCTAACTTTCCGTCTATGAAGAGCCCTGCACGTATGGTCGAAGTTTTATTAATTTCTAAAGGCTTAAAAAATTTCGGGCTTTTTTCACTCAAATCTGCATCATCAATTGTATAGCGAATTTCTTTCTCACCTGGGAACTCGTTATTTAGGTCTAAAATCACTTGTTTTTTCTCTTTTTCTTGATTGAATCTCACACTTCCTGTTACATCAAAAATACTTTTAGCATAATTAATCCCCAGTAAATCCCATCTTTTCATCATGCTAAGCGTTTTTTGATAAAATTCTTTTTTGTTCCGAGTAGAAACAGGACTCCAAGCTATCTCTGACAATGCAAACAAACGCGGATATAGCATATACTCTGAGTGTTCTGTCGTATGAATATATTCTGCCCAAAGATTGGCTTGCGGGCCCAAAATATGCTTGCCTTCTTCCTGATTTAGCTCCGCTGGAATTGGTTCAAAATCATAAACCTTGCCCAAAGTTTTCATGCTCCCAAACGCCTGTGGCTCAACATCTGGCATGCCCTGAGGCCCATCAAAATAGAGCACGCCTGGGGTCATCACAACATCATGCCCAGACTGTGCCGCTTCAATCCCTCCTTTCATTCCTCGCCAACTCATTACGGCTGCTCGCGGGGCTAATCCTCCCTCCAAAATTTCGTCCCAGCCAATGATTTTCCTTCCATGCTTGTTGAGGTATTCTTCAATTCTTTTTATCATATAGCTTTGCAATTCATCTACATCTTCAATGCCCAATTGCTTCATTCTATCCTGCGTCGTTTTACAAGTTTCCCATTTAGTTTTGGTCGCTTCATCTCCCCCGATATGGATATACTCTGAGGGGAAAAGCTGCATTACTTCTGCCAAGACATTTTCTAAAAACTCAAAGGTTGATTCCTTCCCAGGGTCATAAATATGCACAATCGGCCAAACTCCACCTGGCGGAACGGTAATTTTCTCTTCCGTACAAGAAAGCCACGGATAAGCCGCAATCGCACTAGAAACATGTGCTGGCATTTCAATCTCTGGCACGACGGTAATGCCTAATTTCTCAGCATACGCCACTACTTCTTTGATTTCTTCTTGCGTGTAAAAGCCTCCGTAAGTCGCCTTTTCACCTGGCTTTTGGTCGGGTCGATTGTTCCAATGAAGATTTTCATGGTCGACGCGCCACGCACCAATTTCAGTTAATTTCGGGTATTTTTTAATCTCAATACGCCAACCTTGGTCATCAACTAAATGCCAATGAAATGTATTTAGCTTCAAAAGCGCCATTCGGTCTAATGTTTTCAGAATATATTCTTTGGGGAAAAAATGTCTTGAAACGTCCAGCATCAATCCACGCCAAGCAAAGCGTGGCTCATCTTTGATTTCCATTGCGGGAATCTTCCATTTCATTTTTTGTGAAGTTTTACTCTCTACCTGAACTGGCAGAAGCTGGCGTAAACTTGCAATTGCGTGTGAAAAACCTATTACTGTGGAAGCTTCTATTGCGATCTGATTTGGTTTTACCGACAAACGATAAGCTTCTTTTTCTAAGTTTTGATTTTTTTCAAGGCTTATAAAATTTTTAGAAGGCTTCATCTTCGTTGCTTTCAATACGAATTCGCCTGATTTAGAAAACAAATACTGTAGCTGCTCTACGGCACCTCTTTGATTGTCATCGGTAAAGTAAATGATAGTTTGTGGTGTGAATTCAAACTCCCCGTTCAGGAGCTTGATTTCTTTTGGCTCTGGAATAATTCCTACCGATTTTTTTTGAGCAAAAATTGTAAGGCTTAAAAAAAAACTGAATAAAATTAAGAAATTTATTTTCATGACATTTTATTTACTGATTGATAAGAATTTACCGTCTTGTTGTATTACAAAATCTTCTTTACCATTTGGATTTTCAATAATGATGTTGTACCCTGCCCAGTGTTTCTCAACTCGAGGAACAAGTGTTTTTTCTTCCCACAGCATTTCATAGTCTTTTGGATTTTGACTTAGCTTATCAAGGCTTATTTTTTTTGAATTAATATCTCTGTACAATTTATATAGGTACCACTTGATTTCTTCTGTTTTGGGAATTTCAAACGTATCATTTTGCCCAGCATATTTTGGAGAGAAATAGACGTAGCCCCATTTTTCTGGTTCATGCATATTGATGACGCCTTGTGGCGACCAAACCCAGTTATACTCTGGTAAATAGTTGCCGTTTTCATCTTTTTTACGGTCGTATTTCCCATCTGTCAACTCATAATCCCAGTTGACGCGTGAAAAGTTTACTCGCCAAAACTGCTCGGTGGGGACTCCTTTGGTTGCCGCTGCTTCTTCTAAAACCTGCCATGGAATCGCTATTTCTACGCTCCAGGATTTATCTAAATCAGTTCCGTCATTCAAAGTTCCGTTGATTTGTACTGCTGATTTCAGCCCTTGGATGTCCCAAGAATCGATAATGGGTGCTGGTTCGCGGTAAGGCTTGGTTATCAATAAATCCCACACGGTATTGAGTGCATTTATTTCAAATTCATAATAATTGTGTGTGTCGCCTGTTGGGTCTATAAATATCTCAAAATCATTGTTGTAAAAAATAACGGTGTCTCTTTGGTGCAAATTTGCCCAAATATGCTGCTCTTCCAATTCCGCATAGAGGTAGAAATATTTTTGGTCATACAGCATTTTAACTTTAGTCGAATATGGTGGAATTTTATCTCCCTCGATATCGATAAATCTTGAGGTAAATGGCACTTTACTCCACTCGTTTTCATCGGCTTTCCCATCAATTGTCAAAGAATCATAGGTTTGATAAGCGATATAAGTTTGGGGTGTTGTGACTTGTGCTTTTGTGAAATTAAGGAAATTTAAAAAAATAATAAGGCTTAAAAAATTTTTCATGATTTCTTTTTTCAATTTAAAGTTCCACTTTTATTGGGCTGGTTTGATAGAATCAATTTCAAGGTTCCCCCGCTCAAGATCTCTTGATGCGTGATGCTGGTGCCTGCAATTGGTTTGCCGTTCCAGTAGGCGTTTTTGATGTAAATATTCTCTGGCGAGAAGTTTTCTGTTTCTAGTTTGAAGGTTTTGCCATTCTGCAACTTCATCTGCACAGATTCAAACATGGGCGAGGTAATTTCATATTCAGCAGAGACTGGATTCATCGGGTACAGCCCCATTGAACTCATCACATACCAGGCTGACATCTGCCCACAATCTTCGTTCCCGCTATAGCCATCCTTTTGTGCCGAGTATTGCGTTTTCAAAATTTTATTTACAAAATATTGTGTACGCCAAGGTTGTCCAATTTTATTAAACAAATATGCGATATGATGACTTGGCTCATTCCCGTGTGCATATTGGCCAATCAATCCTGTGATGTCTGCCGAAATGTTATCGCCTGTAATTTCTGAACTTTCAGTAAATAATTGCTCTAATTTATTGATGAAGTTATCTTTTGATTTAAATAGATTAACGAATCCCTCCACATCATGCAAGACAAACCAACTGTGTTGCCAAGCGTTCCCCTCGGTATAGTCGGTATGTTCGCGGTGGTTTGATTTTTTAGGGTCAAACGGAACGTTCCAAGAAATTTTGTCAGAAGATTTCCCTCGCATAAATTCTGTTTCAGGGTCAAACAAGTGCTGATATGCCTTCGAGCGATTCATAAAATATTGATAATCTTCTTCTTTACCCAAAGCCTTTGCCATTTGTGCCAGACAATAGTCATTATATGCGTATTCCAGCGTAATTGTTACCGACTCATCTAATTTATCGTAAGGAATGTAACCATACTCTTTATAAAAATCTAAACCTCTTTCATCTTGCATCATCGTTATTTTCATCGCCTCATAAGCTTTCTCTGCATCAAAACCTCTGATACCCTTCATATACGCCTCTGCTATTACCGCCACGCTATGGTAACCTGTCATCGTATTAGTCTCGTTCGCATAGAGCGTCCACACTGGCAAAATATTTCTCACCTCGTAATACGCCAGCATCGAATTAATCATATCTGCTATGCGGTCTGTATCTGTAAAGTTTAGCAAAGGGTGCTCGGTTCTGAAGGTATCCCACAGTGAAAAAGTCGAATAAGCGGTTCCGTTAATTTTTGCTATTTCATCATTTCCTAAACGAAACTCTCCATTCACATCAGAGAAAGTTACTGGAGCTAATTTCGTATGATACAAAGCGGAATAAAAAATGGTCTTCAGCGTATCATTTTTGGTCTTCACCTGAATATTTCTCAAAGCATCTTCCCACAAATCATTGGATTTTTGTTTTATCTCATCAAAATTAACTTCGTCTTTCACTGAGTTTAGATTCAGCAAAGCATTTCCCTCGCTCACGGATGAGATTGCCGTTTTCACCACAATTTTATTTGCGGCATCCGCTTCAAAGAAAAACTGAGCTGCTTCTGCATTATCTCGTCCTGCAAATTGAATATTTTTTAAAGGCTTAGAAAATTTCATGGCAAAAAAAGTTTTCTGATTCGGCGCCCAGCCTTTACTAAATCTGTAACCTGTGATGGTGTAGTCATCTTTTTTAGTAATTTTAGTCTGCAAGGCTTTATCCCAGTTGATGGCCAATGCTAAATTTAAAATTACCGATGGCGTTGCATTTTCTTGGAACGTGTAGCGCTGATACCCTACACGATTTGCTGCCGTAAGCTCCACAAAAACCTGAGGATCATCTAAATAAACGGAATAGTAACCTGGCTTTGAGGTTTCAGAACTATTTTTATAGCTAGATTTATAAGTAATTTGATTTCTCCCCGCTGGCGAATTTTCTTTTTCCGCTCTCGGATTTAGTGGAATTTGATTTAAATCATAAGCCTTGATTGCGGGCATCAAAAGAATATCAGCCAAATCTCCAATCCCAGTCCCACTCAGGTTTAAATGGCTAAAACCTACAATTACGCTATCTGATGCATGATAGCCAGAGCACCAATCCCAGCCGCTGATACCATTCACAGGATTTACCTGAACCATACCAAACGGGACACTCGCTCCAGGGTACGTATGCCCATGCCCTCCTGTCCCGATCATCGGGTCTACATAGCGTGTATGAGCATTATTCAGCCCATAATTGTTTCGGGTTGAGCACCCTACCAAAAACGGCAAAACAAGGAATAAAAATAAATTTTTCATTTAACTGATTTATAAAATTATCTCAACCCCTAAATTTAGTGATTTCTAAAATTTTAGGCAAAATTTCATCAGAAATTAAACAAAAAACTTTTTAAATCATTTTTTTTTAGAAGTTTGCTTAAATTTCAAATCAAGAAACCTTTAAGACCTCTTCATTCTTCGGGAGGAAATTTTTCCATCAGTTTTTTTTTACAGCCTTTTTCTGCCGATTACTGTTTATAGCAGGCATAGATTTTTGAATTTCATGAAATAAAATTCAAAAACCCAGAGATCAACATTTCATTTTAAAATCAATTGATAAGATTTACCTCTCTTTCTAGAGTAATCCCAAATTTTTCTGCCACATCTTTTATGATTTGTTCCGAGAAATCAAAAACAGCTTTTCCGCTTGGGTTTCCGTAGTTCACAATGACTAAAGCTTGGCGTGGATGCACACCGATTTCGTTTTGCTTTCTCCCCTTCCACCCCGCATGTTCAATTAGCCAACCAGCTGGGACTTTAATGCCACCGTCCACTTCGTAGAAAGGAATTCCAGTGCATTTTTTTTGAAGGCTTAAAAAATTTTCTTCCGAAATCACTGGATTTTTAAAAAAACTCCCTGTATTTGGTTCCTTCTCAGGATTGGGTAATTTCGACTCACGTATTTCTATCACAGCTTGACTGACCTCTTGAATACTAGGATTCTGAATGTTTTTTTGTTTTAAAGTTTCCAAAATTGAACCGTAGCCCAAGCGCAATTGATGATTTTTTTTACTAAGCTTGAAGCCAACTCGGGTGATGATGAATTTCTCTTTTAGTTCTTTTTTAAAGATACTATCTCGGTAGCCAAATTGGCATTCTGAATTTGCGAAAACTTTCATCTTTTTTTCTTCCACATCAAAGCCGTAAACATTGGTAATCAAATCTTTCACTTCTACGCCATAGGCACCAATATTTTGAATCGGTGCAGCACCCACCGTGCCAGGAATCAGTGAAAGATTTTCTAAGCCTCCGTAATTTTTGCTCAACGTAAATTGTACAAAACGATGCCAATTTTCACCTGCTTGTGCAATGATTTCCACATTTTCATCGTTATGGATTTCTTCTATACCTTTATTATTTATTTTAAGAATCACTCCATCAAAATCACTTCGAAACAAAACATTACTTCCTCCGCCCAAGACATAAAATTTCTCTAAAGGCTTAGAAAACAATTCTTCTAATTCTGTTTCTTGATTAATTTCCACCCATTGCTTCGCTACAACTTTCACATTCATCGTGTTGTAAGCTTGTAAATTTTTGTTTAGTTCTACCATAATTTTTTTATAAGGTTGAGAATAAGCTTTTAATAAATTATTTTCTCCCAGGGTAAACCTTTAGCGCTTCTTCTAAAATTTTCAAGGCTTTTTCTAAATGTTTTAAATCCAAAACATATGCGATTCGCACCTCGTCTACCCCTTTGCCTGGCGTAGAATAGAAACCTTGCATGGGTGCAATCATCGTCGTAGCGCCCTCCCAGCTAAACTCTTCTAAAATCCACTTAGCAAATCGCTCAGAATCATCGATTGGCAAACGTGCCACGCAATAAAATGCACCTTGTGGTTCAGGACAAATAACGCCTTCTATCTGATTCAAAGTTTTAACCGTAAAATCTCTGCGTTTGCGATATTTCAGATTAGCTTCTTTCAGGTATTCTCCGCTATTTTTGTGTGCCGCTGACGCTATGTGCTGGCTGATAATATTCGAGCTTAACCGAGCTTGTGCAAATTTAAGAGCAGTAGACAAAACGGTTTCGTTCTTGGTAATGATCGCCCCCAAGCGGATGCCACACATGCTGAATCTTTTGGATTCTGAGTCTATCACGATAGCGTTTTCTCTAATTTCTGGAAAATCTAGAATAGAAAAATGCTTGCGGTCGTAGGCAAATTCTCGGTAAACCTCATCTGAAATTAAGTAAATATGATGTTCTAAAACAAGATTTTTTAAGGCTTCTAATTCTTCTCTTTTGTAGAGATAACCCGTCGGATTCCCTGGATGGCAAATTAAAACCGCACGTGTTTTGGGCGTAATCTTATTTTCAAATTCTTCGATGGGCGGTAGCGCAAAACCTGTTTCAATGCAAGATGATACAGGGATCAACTTCACATCCAGCTGACTAGCGAAACCATTGTAATTGGCATAGAAAGGCTCTGGGACAATTATTTCCTCACCAGGCTCTGCAATGGTAGAAATTGTGAAAAGAAGTGCTTCAGACCCACCATTGGTCGCCAAAATATCTTCAGCTTCTATATTATAGCCTAGACTTTGGTAATATTTGGCAAAATTTTTTCGGTATTCAAATTCCCCCTCAGAACGTGTGTAGCTAAGCGTTTCTTCTTCCCAGTGGTGTAATGCTTTAATAGCGGCGCTAGGGCTCTTTATATCAGGCTGACCGATGTTGAGCTGATAGACTTGCAAACCTTTTTCTATAGCTATATCTGCACTTGGCATCAATTTCCTGATGGGAGATGCTGGCATGTTCTGTGCTCGTTGTGAAATTGTTAGGCTCATATCAGAATATTTTTTTTAAAAAATGAAGTTATGGTATTGTTTTTGTAAATTTAACTAAATAATTAATGATAAAACAATTTTAAAATGAGAAAATCTAACGAAACAGGAACAATCATCGGAAGTCTACTTGTAGGTGCTTTAGCGGGTGCCGTTGCAGCCTTGCTACTAGCTCCACAAAGTGGAAAGGAAACTAGAAACATTTTAATGGATGAATTAGATCACTTGAAAGATGAATTGGATTCTTATGCCAATGATTTCAGTGAAAAAGCACAAAAAATCAAAGCAGATCTTCAGAAAAAAATCAAAAGAACAGAAGCTGAATTGAGTGACATTGCCCACGAATACGGCATATAAATCTTGTTCTATATGTTTGGTAATGTAAAAAATTATGTTCAAGACCAGATTATGCTTGCCAAATTGGAGGGCATAGAAAGTATTGGACGTATCATTTCTAGAATTGCAGTAATGATTTTAATGGCAATATTTGCCACATTTTTCTTATTAATCGTAAGCTTTGCTGCTGGGTATTACATCTCAGTATTTTATGACGATTATTACATTGGTTTTTTGATTGTAGCAGGCATTTATTTCTTACTGTTTTTACTGCTTTTAATTTTTAAAAAGGGTATACAAAATCTAATTATCAATATGGTAATCTCATCAGCAATGAGTGATTCTAAGGATGATATTAAGAGAATAAAAAAAGAGAATAAATAAAAGTTTATGGCTTCTAATTCTATCAGAAATATAAAAGACTTACAAAATAAAAAGTCTGAGTTGAAAAACAATATTGAAAACGGAATCAACAACCCGCTGAGCAATGTAACTTCGGTGCTTTTTAATGTATTGAACAAGCAAAGGAAAAAGGAAAAATTTAATTTGCACAATGCAGAGCGTATGCAAAGAAATGAATTGATGAGCGAAGGAGTAAAGGCGGTATTGACTTTGGTTGCCAGCGCAGCGGTATCACGCTTCAAGCTAGGTACTTTATCTAAAATGGCTTTGACGAGTACTGTCGCTATTGCAACGCCTTATGTGGTTGATTTCATTCAAAATAAAATCACACGTAAAAGTTAATCTTTGAAGCTCTAAACTTTTTTGAATAAAGTAATAATCAATGGATTCAGATAGTTTTTTCTGAATCCATTTTTCATTTGAGACATAAATTTATCAAGCCATTAAATTTTTTTAAGCCTTAAAAAAAAATCTGCAAATAGCAGATTTTTTTTCAATTTAGACAAAAAAGATCATTTAATTATTTCGATAAAACCTCCCCTCTAATTCTCAAAATTTTTCTCGCTGATTTTTCATCATTTGAATAAACGGTGATTGATTTAGAGAATTTACCTGGATGCTCTGTATTATAACTAACTTTAATTTCTCCTGTTTGCCCAGGTAAAATTGGTTTTTCAGGTTTCTCAGGGATGGTACATCCACAGCTGGAGGAAATGCTTTTTATTAAAAGCGGTTTATCTCCTGTGTTTTTCACGACAAAACTCCTCACCCCATTAGAGCCTTGTTCTATCTGCCCATAGTCGATTACTTCTTGCTCAAAACTGATTTCTTGAGCTGACAATGCTGCAAATCCTAAAAATAAAGTAAAAGATAATAGAATATTTTTCATCATTTAATTTTTTACAAAGTTAATCATAATTTTCTAAAGCTAATTTTAATCTTAAATTTGCTTTCTAATCATAAATATAACAAATAATAGACCATTTATGGAGATTGCTTCTAAATACAACCCCAAGTTAACCGAAGAAAGATGGTATAACTTCTGGCAAGAGAAAGGTTTTTTTCATTCACAACCTGATGAGAGACCAGCGTACACCATCGTTATTCCACCGCCCAACGTGACTGGTGTCCTCCATATGGGGCATATGCTCAACAATACGATTCAAGATATTTTGATACGGAGAGCGCGTATGCAAGGCTACAATGCCTGCTGGGTTCCTGGGACAGATCATGCTTCCATCGCTACTGAAGCTAAGGTTGTTAACCGACTGAAGGAAAAGGGAATTGATAAGAAAAATCTAACAAGAGAAGAATTCTTAGATTATGCCTGGGATTGGACTCACGAACATGGCGGGAAAATCTTAGAACAACTCAAAAAACTTGGTGCTTCTTGTGATTGGGATCGCACAAAATTCACTTTAGATGAAGACTTGTCGGCCTCTGTCACTCAAATTTTTGTAGATTTGTTCAACAAAGGAAAAATTTACCGTGGCTTCCGAATGGTCAACTGGGACCCTGTGGCAAAAACCAATATTTCTGACGAAGAAGTCAATTACATTAATCAAAAAGGAAAACTATACTACGTTAATTATCAACTAACTAACGGAGAAAAAATTCAAGTTGCTACAACCCGACCCGAAACTATTTTTGGCGATGCTGCGATTTGTGTAAATCCTGAAGATGAAAGATACAAACATTTGATTGGCTCGATGGTGACCATTCCTATTGTCAACCGAGAAATCCCACTGATTGCTGATGAATACGTTGATATGGAATTTGGTACAGGTGCGCTAAAAATCACTCCTGCACATGATGTTAACGATTATGAAATCGGTCTGCGCCATGGTTTAGAAATTCTTGACATTTTTGATGATGAAGGGAAAATCAACCATTTGGTTCCCGAGTATGAGGGGATAGATCGCTTTGAGGTTCGTCAATTATTTTCTAAGGCTTTAGAAAATTTTGGAGCATTAGCAAAGGTCGAAGATTATGATAATAATGTAGGTACTTCTGAAAGAACTGGCGCCGTTATAGAGCCTAAACTCTCGGTGCAATGGTTTCTTAAAATGAAAGAAATTGCACAACCAGCTTTGGATGCAGTGAAAAGCATGGACGTGGAACTTTTCCCTGATAAATTTAAAAACACATGGAATCACTGGCTAGAGAACGTCCACGATTGGAATATTTCGCGTCAACTCTGGTGGGGGCATCGTATCCCAGCTTATTTTTATGGCGAGGGGATCCACGATTTTGTAGTTGCCGAAAACATCGAAAAAGCAGTAGAACTAGCCCGCAAAAAAACACTAAATCAAAATTTAAATGCAGAGGATTTAAAGCAAGATCCCGATGTGCTCGACACTTGGTTCTCGTCTTGGCTTTGGCCAATGTCTGTTTTCAATGGAGTTTTAGAACCCGAAAACAAAGATTTCAATTACTACTACCCTACACAAGATTTGGTGACTGGCCCTGATATCATGTTCTTTTGGGTCGCGAGAATGGTGATGGCGGGGTATGAATTTTTTGACAAAAAACCTTTCAGCCATGTTTATTTCACTGGGATTGTGCGTGACAAGCAACGGCGAAAAATGTCAAAATCTTTAGGAAATTCTCCCGACCCTATTGATTTGATGAAAAAATACGGAGCCGATGGCGTACGTGTGGGGTTGATGTTGAGCTCATCGGCAGGGAATGATTTGCTTTTTGATGAAGATCTATGTTTGCAAGGTCGAAATTTTGCTAATAAAATTTGGAATGCTTTCCGACTAATCAACGGCTGGGAAACGGCAAATCAAGAAGTAAATAAAGTAACTCAATTTGCCAATGATTGGTTTGACTCTAAACTTTCTTCTGCCATCAAAGAAATGAATAGTCACTTCCTGAAATTTAGAATTTCTGATGCACTCATGGTGCTCTACAAGTTAATTTGGGATGATTACTGCTCTTGGTATCTAGAAGCCATCAAGCCAGAATATGGGCAATCTATTGCTAAAGAAACTCAAGAAAAATCTATTGAATTTTTAGAAAGCCTTTTAAAATTACTGCATCCTTTCATGCCTTTCCTTTCTGAGGAAATCTGGCAATTGATAAAAGAGCGCAAAGATGAAGAAGCTCTGATTATTACTCAACAACCAAAAGCTAAAGAAGTAGATACCAACCGATTGGAAGTTTTTGAATATTCTACTAAAATCATTTCAGCGCTACGGAATTTAAGAAATGAAAAAAATATTCCGCTAAAGGAGAAAATCAGTCTTTATACCGAAAATGATCATTTATTCAACCTTGGCTTGGTTGAGAAATTAGCAAATTGCGAAGAAATCTTTATCACCAAAGACGCTCCAGAAGGTGCGCTTTCACTGCGCATCGAAACGCAAGAATTTTTTGTACCCTTGGGGGGATTAATTGACATCGATAGCGAAAAACAAAAATTGCAAGAAGAAAAGGAATATTTGCAAGGTTTTTTAAAATCGGTAGAAAAAAAGCTAAATAATCAGAATTTTGTTGCCAATGCACCAGAAAATGTAGTCAATACGGAACGAAAAAAACAAGCAGATACGCTAGAGAAAATTAAATTGATTGACGAGCAATTGGATCAACTGAATTAATTTCTTTTAAGCCTTAAAAAAAAATTTTCATGAAGATTTAAGCTAATTCTAAAGCTTTAAAATTTAAATGAAACAAAAAATCCGAAAGAGAAAAACTTCTTTTCGGATTTTTTTTAAGCCTTAAAAAATTTTTAACCTAATAGTTCAAAATCCAATTGCTTTTTCTCTAAATCTGCTCGTAGGACTTTAATTCTCACCTGATCTCCCAGCTGATAGGTTTTTTTACTTTTCTGACCGATAATCGCATAGCTTTTAGGGTCAAAAATGTAATGGTCATCATGAATATTTCTCAAACGTACTAGCCCTTCTGCCAAAGATTCTGGCAATTCTACATAAATCCCCCATTCCGTCACACCCGAAATCACTCCATAGTATTCCTCCCCGATGTGCTCATTCATATATTTTACTTGCATATACTTGGTGCTATCTCTCTCAGCATCAGCAGCCAGACGCTCTCGTTGGCTACAATGTTCACATTTTTCTTCATAGGTTTCAGCTTTTGGCGATTCTCCCCCATCTAGGTAGTGCTGCAATAGCCGATGTGCTATGATGTCTGGGTAGCGGCGAATGGGTGATGTAAAGTGCGAATAGTACTGAAATGCTAGCCCGTAATGCCCAATATTTTCGGTAGAATAAACTGCTTTAGACATCGAGCGCATCGCTAGGGTTTCAATCATATTTTCTTCACCTTTGCCCTGCACTTCTTTTAGCAATTGGTTGATAGATGATGTTGTTTCTTTTCTTTCACCTAATTTTAAATCATAGCCAAACTGTGAGATGAATTGCTTTAAACTGGCTAGTTTTTCTGGGTCGGGGTCATCATGAATTCGGTAAATAAAGGTTTTCTCATTAGGTTTCCCTTTCTTATTTGTGCTCACAAATTCAGAAACTTTTCGGTTGGCTAAGAGCATAAATTCCTCTATCAAGTGATTGGAATCCTTCATTTGTTTAAAATAAATTCCTGTCGGATTTCCTTCTTCGTCTAAGTGAAATTTCACTTCTAAGCTATCAAAACTGATGGCTCCATTTTTTAGCCTTTGTTCTCTTAAAGTTTTGGCTAATTGATTTAATTTGAGAATCTCTTTTTGGAAATCACCTGTTTCTCCTTCGATGATTTTTTGTGCCTCTTCGTAGCTAAATCTCCTATCAGAGTAAGTGACTGTTCGCCCATACCAATGTTTTAAAATATTAGCATCTTCATCCATTTCAAAAACAGCAGAAAAAGTGTATTTTTCTTCATGAGGGCGTAATGAGCAAACGCCGTTACTTAAAATCTCTGGTAGCATTGGCACCACACGGTCAACCAAATATACCGAGGTTGCTCGATTATATGCCTCTTCGTCGAGCAAACTACCGGGTTTCACGTAATGTGAAACGTCTGCAATATGGACTCCAATTTCATAATTTCCGTTTTCTAAAACCTGAAAAGACAAAGCATCGTCAAAATCTTTTGCGTCTGCTGGGTCTATGATAAAAGTCGGTACCGAACGCATATCTCGCCGTTTCTGAATTTGCTCAGGCAAAATTCTTGTATCAATAGCTTGTGCTTCTGCCTCTACTTCATCAGGGAAGTGGTAGGGCAATCCGTATTCGGCTAAAATCGCATGCATTTCAACATCATGCTTGCCAGGTTCGCCCAATGAGCGGATTATGGTGCCAAACGGCGAGTCGGTATCTTCTGGCCAGCTCACGATTTCTGCTACAACTTTTTCTCCATTTTTAGCATGATTCAAATTTTCTTTTGAAATGTAAATATCCACATGCATCGAGCTGTTTTGTTCTAGATTTACAAAACCATATTTTCGGTTGCCAATGATTTCTAAAATCCCTACATATTGCATCCTATTTCGTTGCAAAACCTTCAAAATGCTACCTTCCTGTTTTTTCCCTCGGCTGGTAGGACTCAAAAGTAATTGCACCAAATCATTTTGCAGTGCATTTTTAGTTTGCCCTTTGGGAATATAAACATCATCCTCTAAACCTTCTACTACCACGTATGCTGCCCCAGAGGAAGTGAAATCAATGGTTCCCACTAGGGTATTTTTCTCCATATTTAGTTTAAACTTCCCAGGAGTCTCTTCTATCAACGTATCATCAGCAGCCAATCGGCTTAGGACTTTTATCAGATGTTGTTTTTCACGAGCATTCGTGTATTGCAGTGCTGAAGAGAGCTGCTTATGATTGAGCGTTTTGTTGGGATATTTCAAATAATATTGAAGTATTTTCTTTGCGATTTTTTGGTAACCTTCGCCTTTTTTTTGGCGAGGAATAACCTTCTTTTTTTTTGACATGAATTCTCTGTCTTAATTAGTTGATTTTTAAAATTAGCAATTATTATGCAGAATTTTTTAAGCCTTAAAAAAAATCCGAAGAAAAATTTCTCCGGACTCTCTAAGAATCTGTTTTAATTTCATATTTAAAGGCTTTTACCCTTCACAGCTCACGCAGTTTACAAAGTTGACCATCAGCTCCTTAGATACCGATTGGCTTCTTTGGTAATAGAGTGTTTTCACCCCAAGCTTCCATGCTTCTATCATCAACGCATTGACATCTTTGATGGGCATGCTCGACGGAATATTCAAATTCAGGCTCTGTGACTGGTCTATAAACTGCTGACGCTGCGCTGCTTGAGTAATGATTTCTAATGGTGATATTTCTTTAAAGGTTTTGAAAACGTCTTTTTCCAATTGCGTTAGTTCATTTAGCTGCTGCACAGAACCGTGATTGAGCATGATATTACGCCAAATATCTTCATTATCTAAATCTTTTTCTTGCAACAATTTTTTCAAATACTTATTCTGCCGCATAAAGTTTCCTTTTGCTAAACCTGCTTTATAATAATTGCTGGCAAAAGGTTCTATACCTGGAGATGTTTGCCCCAAAATCGCTGAGCTAGAGGTAGTTGGTGCGACGGCTAATAATGTTGTGTTGCGCAATCCGTAATCTTTTAATAGCTCAGGTTCACCGTAGATGTCGGCCAATTCTTTAGACGCTTCTATGGTCTTGGTTTGAATCAATTTGAATGCTTTTGCATTGAATTGCTTGGCTTCCATACTTTCAAATGGAATCATGTTTTTCTGTAAATAACTGTGATACCCCAAAGCTCCTAAACCTAGTGCACGGTGGCGTATTGCGAAATTCCTAGCGCCAGTCAAGTAATAATTATCTTCAGTTTTAGCAATAAATTCAGATAAAACGGCATCGAGAAAGTAAATAGCGAGCTTTACGGCATCGGTATCTTTCCATTCGTCAAAGAGTTCTAAATTCATTGACGATAAGCAGCAGATAAAAGATTCATCTTCGGTAGATGGTAGCATAATTTCTGAACATAAATTACTAGAATTTATCATCATTTGAAGATCTTTATAAACTTGTGGTTTTTGACGATTGATATTATCGGTAAAGAAAATATACGGCAAACCTTTCTGCTGACGGCTTTCTAAAACTTTTGCCCAAATTTTTCTTTTCCCCATATCGCCATCTACCATATCTTGCATCCAATAGTCTGGGACGCAAACGCCATAAAATAAATTTTGAATGGAATTCCCAATGTTCTTGATTTGTAAAAATTCTTCTACATCTGGGTGATCTATATCTAAGTAAGCAGCAAAAGCTCCACGGCGAACTCCTCCTTGGGAAACGACATCCATAGCAGTGTCAAACAATTTCATAAAGCTTACTGCTCCTGATGACTTTCCGTTATCGGTAACAGCGGTACCCCGATGACGCAATTCGCCAAAATAACCTGAAGTTCCTCCACCGATCTTGGTTTGCATGATGACTTCAGCCAACTTGTGTGTAATCCCTTCTATGCTATCAGGCACGTGCACATTAAAACAAGAAATTGGAAGCCCTCGCTGCGTTCCCATATTGGCCCAAACAGGAGAGGAAAGGCTCATCCACCCTCGGGTGATTAGCTCTTCAAATTTAGGCTGTAATTCTGGTTTATACAATCTTTTAGCTGCTGCTGTTGTGATTCTTTCAATGGCGCCACGCACCGTTTCACCTTTTAGCAGATAGCCACGGTTGAGCATCTGCTCAGACTCATCGTTCAGCCACCAGATTACTTCTTTATCTTCTGTCATTTTATTTAATTTTTATTTCAATGTGATTTTTTATTTAAATTAAAAATCTTTTACAAGCTTCTGTTTCGCCTGTTTTTACTTTATTAATATGTGTAAATTCTATTGCAGGCACTTTTTCTACAAACTGCATCGCTTTTTTGATACAATAATCAATTTTGTATGCTGTAGCAATGCAAACACGATGCCCATCTACCAACGCCATTGCCATGTAAATGTACTCACCCAATATGAATTTTGGCGAATGAATATAGATTAACTCTTCTCGAATTTCAGGCGTGTAAAAATCAGAATAAATCATTGGCTGTAATGCTTTTATCATGCTTGGTGTAGTCTACTGGTCGCTTAGCGAAGAAATCATCCATCGAGTGAGAGAAAACCTCTTGCTCAAACCATTCCATTGGCTTGTATTGCTCTGCCGTAACTTTGTATAATGGTTTAAAACCTATTTTCACCAAACTATCATCCACTCGGAATTTCATGAAATTAAGTAAATTTTCTTTTGAAACATTTGGAATTTCTCCTTGCTCAAAAATCCAATCTAAAATTTCTCCTTCTACCGAAATGCTCTCATCAATTAAAGCATAAATTTGCTCTACATCTTCCTCCTTTAGTAGGTGCGGAAATTCTTCTTTAATCTTATTAATCAAGAAAATACCTGCATTGGCATGAATTTGCTCATCTACAGAAGTCCAAGCTATGATGTTGCTTACATTCTTCATAAACCCACGAAATCTTGTGAAAGAAAGAATGATAGCAAATTGACTGAAAAGAGATACATTTTCTATCAAAATACTAAACATCAGAAGCGAAATCAAGTATTCTTTTGGATCTTTTGAGTTCGAATCTTTTAAAGCCTCTGTCAAGTAATTTATTCTTTTTTGAATCACAGGAACCTCTATCAAGGCTTCAAACGACTGGTTGTAACCCAAAACCTCTAGCAGGCGTGAATATGCTTCTGAATGACGAAATTCACATTCAGCAAAAGTCGACCCCAAGCCATTCATTTCTGGCTTAGGCATATGAGCATATAGATTCCCCCAAAAGGTCTTTACGTTTACTTCTATTTGCGCAATCGCCAGCAAGGAATTCTTTACGGCATTGCGATCTGCATCGCTAATTTGTGAATGAAAATCCTGAACATCTGCCGTAAAGTCAACTTCTGAATGTACCCAAAAAGATTTATTGATCGCATCTGTAAATTGCATGATTTCAGGATATTCAAACGGTTTATAATTTACTCTTTTGTCAAAAATGCCCATATCTTTTTATGTTATATTATGTTATATATATTATCAAAAATTTTCTTTCCACGAAAATATAAAACTACATGCGTCTAGAAGAATTTAGTTTTTACTTAATATTGTTGATAAGTTAATCAAGTTAAGTGATAACCAAGGCTAGCTAAATTTATCAACTTCATAGGTTAATAACTCTTTTTTTCATTCTCATTTATTTTTTTTCTAAAGGCTTATTTAAATTTCATGTCCTAAAATTTTTTTTAAGGCTTAAAAAATAATGAATTCTTTAAATTTGCGGTATATGAATTTTAAAATTGAAGCTACAGATGCCCTATCAGCTGCACGTGCAGGGGAACTCATCACCGCTCATGGTAAGGTGAAAACGCCCATCTTCATGCCTGTGGGGACTGTGGCAAGTGTGAAATCCGTACACCAAAGAGAGCTGAAAGAAGATATACAGGCTCAAATTATTTTAGGCAATACCTACCACCTCTACCTCCGCCCTGGCATCGAAATTTTGAATGCTGCGGGTGGTTTGCATCGTTTCATGAATTGGGACGCTCCTATCTTGACTGATAGCGGTGGCTTCCAAGTTTATTCTTTGTCTGACATCAGAAAAGTGAGTGAGGAAGGTGTTCGGTTTCAATCGCATATAGATGGCTCTTATCATCTTTTTTCTCCTGAATATTCTATGGAAATTCAACGAAGCATCGGAGCTGATATCATTATGGCATTTGATGAATTAACTGGGATTCCTGCTACTTACCAAAATGCTAAAAAAGCAATGGAAGTGACTCATCGCTGGCTAGAACGTTGCCGGAATTGGCTGAGGGAAAACCCTCCTTTGTATGGTTACCCGCAGACGCTATTTCCCATCGTGCAAGGAAATTCCTACAAAGATTTGAGGACAGAGTCGGCAAAATACATTGCCGATTTTAATGCCGATGGAAATGCGATTGGTGGGCTCAGTGTGGGCGAACCAGAGGAAATGATGTACGAAATCACAGATTTAGTCTGTGGTATTTTACCTCAAGAAAAACCACGTTATTTGATGGGCGTTGGCACACCTTGGAATATTTTGGAATGCATCAGTTTAGGCGTAGATATGTTTGATTGTGTGATGCCTACGCGCAATGCTAGAAATGGTATGCTATTTACTTGGAACGGGGTGATAAACATAAAAAACGCCCGATGGAAAGATGATTTTAGCCCTTTGGATGAAAATGGAACTTCGTATGTTGACCAACAGTATAGCAAAGCTTATCTTCGGCATTTATTCATTGCCAAAGAATATTTAGCCAAGCAAATTGCCTCTATTCATAACTTGGCTTTTTATTTAGATTTGGTGCGTACAGCTCGGCAAAAAATCATGGAAGAAAGCTTTGAAGCTTGGAAGAATCAAGTTATTCCTCAACTTAAAAACAGATTGTAATCGTGAAGATTCTAGACCGCTATATTATAAAAAATTTTTTGGGGACATTTATTTTCATGACGTCTCTCCTTGCCTTGATTGTCGTGGTAATAGATTTGAGTCAAAAAGTCAATAAAATTCAAGACAATGGCTCTACAATTTGGGAAGCCTTGACTTCTTTTTATCCATTCTTCTTGGTTTGGATTATTAACACCTTTTTGGCAATCGGAGTTTTTATCTCAGCAATTTATTTCACCTCCCGCCTTACCAACAATACTGAAATCGTTGCGATGACCTCTGGAGGAATGAGTTTCTTTCGTCTTACCCGCCCGTATTTGATTGTTGCCATTGGTATAGGCTTAGCTTCTTTTCTGGTAAATCACTATTTTTTGCCTCAAGCCAATGTCTATAAAAATGAATACATGTACACTTATTTACAACGGAGTTCAGATGAATTTGAATACTTCAAGGGGCGACCAATTAGCTCTCAAATTACGCCCAATGAATACATTTTTGTCAATAATTACAATCGCCGCACTAAAAACGGAAATGGTTTTCTATTCCAAAAATTTAATGGGCTGAAATTAGTTTACGCTATGCGTGCCAATAGCTTAATCTGGAACGAAGAAGATTCTATTTATCAACTCAATAATTATTATGAAAGATTTGTACGAGAAAACAAACCCGACAGTTTAATCGAAGGAAGTCAAGTGAATTTAAAACTTAAATTTTCTCCCGATGAATTGTTACCAGAGGGTTATGTTGCCGAAACGATGAATAGCTTTGATTTGATAAAATTCATCGAACGAGAAAAATTTAAGGGCAGTGCCAGCATCAATGTCTACCAAAATGAGCTATACCAACGTACCAGTTTACCTTTTTCTTCTATTATTTTAACCCTATTGGCTCTATCTCTAAGCTCAACAAAAAGAAGGGGTGGCATCGGTATAAACCTCGCTATCGGGGTAGGTATCGCATTTATCTATCTATTTGGAAATGAGTCCAGTAAAGTGTTAGCTGAAGTTGGTAACATCAGCCCATTACTCGCCACTTGGCTATCAAACATTGTGTTTGGTTTACTTACAATTATCTTATATTTTAAAAGAGCTTATCAATAATTTTTTAAAAAAAATTTGTTAGTTAAAAAATTAGGCTTATATTTGCAGTCCAATTACAAAACAACAGTGCTGTAGTTGACATCAAATTTTGGGATTTTAGCTCAGTTGGTTCAGAGCATCTGCCTTACAAGCAGAGGGTCGGGGGTTCGAATCCCTCAAATCCCACAAATCCAAAAGCCTTTCTGTTTGTAGAAAGGCTTTTTTATTTAAAAATATATAAAACTTAAAAATTTTTAAAGCTTTATTTTTTTATTTAATTTAAAGCCTTAAAAAAATCTCTTATGAATTGGTTCAGAAAAAACCTAAGCAACATTATTTTTATTTTTTTACTAGGTTTATTATTCTTTCCCCCGACTGGAAAACCAATCAAAATATTCATTCAGCAAATGCTGGCCACCTCTCCGCAAATCAAAAGTGAGAATGATTATAAACAGATTCATTTTACTGACTGGGAAATTCAAGCTCAAAACCAAAATTTCCTAAAGCCTTTAGAAAATTTGAATAAACCTGTAGTCATCAATTTTTGGGCTACTTGGTGTCCTCCGTGTATTGCAGAAATGTCTTTTTTTGCAAATCTCTATCATGAAATGCAAAAGGAAGTTGATTTTTATTTCGTTTCCAATGAATCGTGGGAGGAGATTCATGGTTTTGAAACAAAACGTGAGTTCAAACTCCCCTATTTTCGTTATTTTAAAGAGCATCCGCAGTGGCCAATTAATTCGATCCCGCGAACCATTGTTATTAATAAAAAAGGAGAAATCATTTTAGACGAAACGGGAATAGCTAAATGGGATAGTAAGTCTTTCAAAAATCATCTAAAAAATCTTTCTAACTCTCATAATTAACTTTAAATTTGTGGAAAATGAGCAATAATGAAGCCTTATCCAATTAAATTTGAGCCCATTCTTCAAGAAAAATTATGGGGCGGGAATAAACTCAAGCATGTTTTTAACAAAACTGATAGAGATGAGAATTTTGGTGAGAGCTGGGAGCTTTCTAATGTTGAAGGTTTCTCTAGTGTGGTAACTAATGGAGAGTTAAAAAATCAATCTTTCAGCGAAGTTCTAAAACATCACCACAAAGAGATTTTGGGGCCTAAAGTTTCTGGAAGTGATTTCCCACTATTAATTAAATTTTTAGATGCTAAAATTCCACTCTCTTTACAAGTTCATCCTGATGATGAAAGAGCTAAAATCTATGCCGATAGCCGCGGAAAAACAGAAATGTGGATTATCCTGTCAGCTGAGCCTGATGCTAAAATTTATTTAGATTGGGCTAATTCTATGACTAAAGAAAAAGCTGAAATTGCACTGAAAGATGGGAGCATCATGGACTATGTCAAAACTTATGATGCCCAGCCAGGTGATTGTTTTTTTGTACCTGCAGGCACTGTGCATGCTATAGGCAAAGGGATTGTTTTGGCTGAAATTCAGCAAACTAGTGACTCTACCTATCGCCTCTTTGATTGGAATCGGGTAGATAAAAATGGAAATCCAAGAGATTTACACATCGAGGAAAGTTTGCGTGTAATGGATTGGAATCCGAAAGAGAATCTGAAAAAGTATTTTACTAAAGAACTAAATCAATTAAATCCTGTGGTGAATGAAAAACACTTCAAAACTTCTTATTTGCCACTGGAAGGGTCTTTCGAGTTAGAAAACAAGTATGACTCTTTTCAGATTTTGATTTGTACCGAAGGCTTTGGTGAAATTCAGTGGGAAAATGAGATTTTAGCGTTTCAAAAAGGAGACACTTTACTTCTACCTTTCGCATTGAATAAAGTTTCTTTGATTAGCGAAAATGGTGCTGCACTGATTCATGTACACTTATAATTTTTTAAGCCTTAAAAAAAACATTTGTTTTTTTTTATAAAGAAAACCAGCTGTAATTAGCTGGTTTTGCATTTAATCTTATTTAATCTTAATTGTGTTGTACTGACTTAAAAAGAATATCTAATTCCAAATTGCATTTGCCATAGAGAACTGCTAATTCCGCTATTGTCATAAGCCTCTAGTCTTTCTTTTGTTAGTTGTGATGGGTCTACGGTATACTCCGCTTTTCTGACCCCTGGGCTTACTTCTTTTACATCGTTTACATTGATTATATTTCTTGTTCCATAGTTGTAAAAATATCTTCTGCCCCAATCTTTGTTTAATAAATTGGTGAAGTTGAAAATATCGAAAGAAACTCCTAAACCATGTTTTTTGCCTGCGACCATCACATTAAATTCTTGCTGAATTTTTAAGTCAATGATATTAGTCCAAGGCAGTCTTGAGGCGTTTCTTTCGGCAAATTTACCTCTTCTTGTTCTTAAATAGTCATCATTTTCGATAAAGGCATTCAACGCATCCCACTGTTGCTGAACAGTTGTTTTAACGTTTCCTGTCTTCTTATCTACGATGTCGACTAAGTTAATATCTCCAATGGATTTGGGCACATAAATTAATGAAGCGCTTGTTCCACTAATGTCATTTAAAATCAAGTTTGAACCTTCGTTATAAATATAAGAGATTGGCTGCCCTGAAGCTCCTTCGTAGAATAATGCAATCTTTGTTTTGGTATTGAATTTACTACTGATGTCTAACCAATTAAATGAGTAAGAGGCTAAAGCTGTAACTCGAGAACCTGCAGAGTAGTCGGAACGATATAATTCTGGTACGTTTTTACCGTTTACTGTATTTTGGTATCTCCACTGTGAAAGATTCTGAAAAGAAGCTCCGTTATTTACAGAGTAAGTGTCGTTGTATGAGTAATTTAGGTCTAAATAAAGTTTATTGAAGAAAGTTTTATCTAAACCTACAGTAAGGGTATATCCATAGCCTTTACTTATATTTTTGCCTAAAAGTACATTGCTAAATTTAGATGAAACAGCTGGTTCTGACTGCCAAGTTGTTCTGCCATCATTTTGCAAAATACCAGCTTTCTTAATGTTGATATTTTCATAATAAACATCATTTAATACGTAATCATATTGAGCATTTGCCTTTAGCCTATATCCTTGTGGTAAATTTTGATCTACTCCTAATGTGTATTTCAAGCGCTGTGGCAATTTAATATTTGTAGAGAAAAGGTTGATTTCGGGTCTTGAAGAACCTACTTGTAAACCATGGTTATCATCTAACTTTGGTGAAAAAGCGATGTTTCTTTCTCTTACTTGCCCTAAAGTATTCCCTGTGTTGTTATAAACACCTCCTACCCATACCAATGGCATTCTTGATGTAAATACTCCTACACCACCAGTAATTCTTGTCAAGTAATCTGTTCCTCTATTCAGTGTCCATTTAAATCCTAATCTTGGCGAAATATGAACTTTAGCGTTAAACTTCTGTCCTGTTTTAGCTCCTTCTAAATCATATCCTGCTTTTTCAAACAAAGAGATTTCATCATTAAAGGTTTTATTCTCACGTGTATTGTCATAAGTAGGCACGTCAATTCTCACTCCAGCAGTTAGGTTAAAATCTTTATCTACATTCCACTCGTCTTGTAAGTATGCGGAAATCAAACTACTATTGAATTTTGCTGCTGCTTCTGTCTGGTTATCTCCGTAAGCACCGCCATCAAGTAATGAGAATGTACGCGAAAATTCTGATGCATTTTCTCCTGCTAAGAATTTCTCTAGCCCTGTTTTATTCTTATCATTTTGCCAAATGTAGTTACCATAATTATCTCTTACGAAAATATTTATAGCTTTGTAGAAGTCATAATTTGCCCCAAACAATAAGTTGTGATTACCCAGTTTATAATTCAAGTTAAATATTGCCGTCAAAACATCCTGCTCTAGTTTATTTGCAGTAGAAAATCTATCTGCTCCTAAGTTAATCCAGCCATTACCATCTTGAATTCCTACTGTTGGGAAAAGTGAATTAGGATTTCTATCATCTTTTACCGTTTTGTACGTTAAGGCAATTTTAGCATCTAAGTTATCAGACCATTTTCCGTTATAGTCTAAACTGAATTGATTTTTCTTAGATGGGAATAAAACTGTTCTATCTATAAAGTTTAAACTTCCTCCACTTCTTGCCGCTTGGAATGAGTTAAAATTTGAAAGCTTATATTTGAAGCTCAATGATTGATTTTGCATAAAGTTATAATCTAACTTCCCTACAAAAACATCTTTATCCATTGTACTAGTATTATTACCATAACTTCCTGGGTTGTAATTATACTTGTTTTCTAATACTTGCAGTAATCTTTCAATATCGGCTACTTTGCTATTACCTCTGTAGCTACTAAAATCATAAGGGTTAGGTGTTTCTATTTTTTCTTTTTCATAAGTAAAATAGTAAAACAATTTATTTTCAACCAAAGCTCCACCTAAGCTTGCACCATACCTATTTGCATTAAATTCAGGTAATTTACTTCTATTTAAGTCATTATAACTAGCCGTTTTCCCTGCAAGTTTTTCATTTCGTGTAAACCAGTATAATGAACCTGTCATTTCATTTTTACCAGATTTTGTTGTCGCATTGATTGCTCCTCCTGCAAACCCAGACTGTCTTACATCCATAGGTGCTACGGATACAGAAATCTGATCCAGTTCATCAAAAGTAAATGGATTTCCACCTACTTGCCCTCCATCTAAACCAGTTGAGCTTAATCCAAAAACATCATTATCAACAGCACCATCTAAATAAACAGCATTGTATCTATTATTTTGTCCAGCAATAGTAATTCTATTATCATCATAAACTTTCACTTGTGGAGCCACCCTTACAAAATCAGCAATTCCACCATTTACATTAGGTAAAGTTCTTATTTGTTCGCTTGTAATTGTTTTCTGAGAACCAATGTTGTTCTCTTTGCGAGTCCCAACAATACTAATTTCAGTTAGGTTGATTCCCGAACTTTCCAATTGGGCAAAGAAGTTATAAGTTTCACCTAGTTCAGTAAAAATATTACTTTTTGTAAAACTAACATTTCCCCCTTGCTCTATTGTAATTGTATAAGGGCCTCCTGAACGTGCACCATTTATACGGAAGCTACCACTTTCGTTTGTAACTGTTGTATAGACAGTATTAGTCGGTTCATGAAAAATTTTAACCTCTGCTCCCACGATAGGCATGTGTGTAGCATCAATAACATCACCACTAAAATCTGATGTTGTTACTTGAGAAAACGCCGAAGTAGAAGCTCCTAATACTAAGGCAAAAGCATATGCTTTTTTCCACTTAAAATCCATGTTTTATGATATTTTTAAATTTGCATCAAAAATCTAACATAAATTACAATTCAATGTTAACTTATGATTAAGTTTTACTTTTTTTATCAACAAAGTTTTTTTAGTCTGCTTAAATTTAAATAGAATAATTACTCTACAGATGATTCTTCTTTTACTGAAAATTCAAGCAAGTTTTTTAAAATAAAAAAATCACCTTGCCTTCCACAAGATGACTTTTAATGTAGCCCATAGGAGAATCGAACTCCTGTTTTCAGGATGAAAACCTGATGTCCTAACCACTAGACGAATGGGCCGCAACACTTCTTCTAATCAGATTTTATAGCGCATTAATGTGCTTAGCTAATTTACTTTTCAAATTAGCGGCTTTGTTTTTATGGATAATATTCCTTTTCGCAACACGATCAATCATAGAAGAAACCTCCGGCAGCTTCTCTAATGCCTTTTCTTTATCTGTCTCAGCACGCAACTTCCTGATTGCCGACCTCATAGAAGTATGATAATATTTATTACGCAATCTTCTAGTCTGTGTCTGTCTAATTCTTTTTATTGCTGACTTATGATTTGCCATAGTCTTTTAAATTATTTTTTTACTTCAAACTTTGTAGCCCATAGGAGAATCGAACTCCTGTTTTCAGGATGAAAACCTGATGTCCTAACCACTAGACGAATGGGCCGTCATTATTCTGTCCCTCAAAATGGTTTGCAAATATAAAACCTTTTTCGAAACAAAAAAAATATTTTCATCTTTTCTTTTAAAAAAAATCCTAAAGCTTTGATAAATAGCAGTAATCTGTGTTAAAACAATGCTAAACTAAGATTTCAAACTTGGCAACTCAATTTCTTCTTTTAATTTTGGGTCGATTTCAATAAAAAAATAGGTATGCATAAGAATATTTTTCGACTGCTGGCTTTCGGGCTACTATTAATGGCTCTTCAGTCTTGTAATTCGAGTTATTTAACTCAAAACACCACCCCTGCTCTCACTAACTCCTTCTCTGATGAGGCTCAACAGCAGTTAGAACGAGACATCATCAATGCTCAACTCTCTCTTCAGAAACCAAGCATCAGCTACGAAGTTGATAATCCTATAGACACTAATCATGCCAAAATTGCAAATAAATTAGAGAAAAATACTTTTATTTCTTATTTAGATATAACTGTTTCTAATATTTTACGTGAGGCGGATAGTTACCTTGGGACTCCTTACAGATTTGGAGGCACAACGCGTAGAGGTATTGACTGTTCTGCTTTTATGCAAAAAATCTTTGAAGTAGAAGGTATCGATTTACCTCGAATTTCTAAAAATCAAGCTAAATTAGGCATTCCAATCCCCAAAGAACATTTGCAGAAAGGTGACCTTATTTTCTTCAGCACTACTTCATCTCGCCGGATTACACACGTCGGTATAGTGCATAGTATCAACGAAAATGAAATTAACTTCATTCATGCCTCTAGCTCACAAGGGGTTATTATCTCTAGCCTAGACCACGAATATTGGGCTAAAAGATTTCGCACGGCGAGAAGAATAGAAAATTTCGTCACACCTCAGTTGGTGCTAAACAGTTCAATCAAAAACGAGGTTGTTAATTGACTTTTCTATCTAAATCAAAAAGACTTTCTTTTGGCAGCACTTTGATTATAAGTGCTGTTATTTATTTCACACTCAATCTAGTTCAAGCTTGGCGGTCTCAAATCATTGATGATGAGACTTATTATTTCATGTGGTCGCAGAACCCCGCTTGGGGCTATTTTGACCACCCGCCCATGATTGCTTGGTGGGATACATTGGGTTTCTCTTTGTTTCAAAACACGGTTGGCTTACGTTTATTCACCATCTTTTTTTCTGCGCTGGGGTACTTTATTTTAGGTCATTTTTTGGTCAAAAACAAAAAAGAGTTGATTCTTTACAATCTTTTATTTTTCAGCATGGTTTTGTTCCAGGTTTTTGGTTTCATTGCCACGCCAGACGCTCCACTTCTATTTTTCTCTATTCTTTATTTAATATTCCTCTATCACTTTATTCAAAAACAAAGTTACTTAAACACATTTTCATTGGGCTTGGGCATGGCTTTGGTCATGTATAGCAAATATCATGGTGCTTTACTTATCACTTTTAGTTTATTGCCTTTAATTCCAGTTTTTTATAAAAATGCAAAAGCTTATTTAGCCATTCTTATCGCCTTGGTCTTTTATAGTCCTCACTTGATTTGGCAATTTCAGCATGACTTTATTTCGTTTAATTACCATATTATAAGAAGAAATGTACATAGCGGTTTTGATTTCAAAAACCCTATAAATTACTTGCTCAGTGTAATTTACATTAGCTCGCCATTTTTATTTTTTTATTTGATAAAGGCTTTTTATAAATTCCCCAAAGATTTATTCAAGAAATCGCTTTGGTTTATCTTTTGGCTAAGCATAGTTTTTTTCTTATTCACCTCGTTCAAAAGATATATTCAAGCACAGTGGTCGCTCATCACAGTCATTCCTTTATTTATTTTAGGTTTTGATTATTTAAAAAATAAAAAAATTTTTTTTAAGCCTTTAAAAATTTTATCACTCATCACTATTGGATTAATTTTTTTAGCTCGAATTTACTTCATGATTCCTAATCCTCCTTTCAAAATTAAATACCACGGCTGGAAGGAGTTTATGCTAGAGACTAAGAGAAAAACAAATGGAAATGCTGTTTTTGACCGCTACCAGCTCACCTCTCTCTACTCTTTCTACAATTACCCCGAGCGGGCTTACAACATCGCTACCGAAGAGAATAGGACCTCACAATTTCAGCTCTGGAATGATATTGAAGAAATTAACGGAGAACCTTACACTTATTTTTCTTCTCAATTAAATGCTACGGATTCTCTGGCATTAAATTCTAGAAAAAAAGAATATTATAAATATAAAAAAGGTACATCTTTTTTCAACACAGCTTCTTTTTGGTTTCAAATTGAAAAAGCTCAAATTTCTAAATCTAAATTAAAGCTCATTGGCCAGATTTGGAATAAAAGTGATAGCCCCAGAACATTAGCCCCAGAAAACTACACGCTACATTTAATATTAAATCAAGAGAAGTTTAGTAGAGAAATTCAGCAAAAGGTAGAAATCCCGTTCAGAAAAGTAAATTTAGCCTCAAAGCATTTCTCTGATTTTGAATTGGAAGTACCCGTAAATATACAAGATTTAATGGAAAACCCTATCGGGTATTTAAGCTTAGCGGGGCAAAATTTACCAGGAACTATTCGCTCAAATTATATTACATTTGTAGTTGATGAAAATGATTGAAGCTAAAAATATCTATAAATTTTACGATGAACTTCCCGTACTCAAAGGTGTAGATTTAAGCATAAGAAAGGGTGAGGTAGTCTCCATCATCGGGGCTTCTGGGGCTGGGAAAACGACTTTGCTACAAATTTTGGGTACGCTGGAGCGTCCATCTTTGCTCAAAAATAACGAAACAGAACTCTCTATCAATAACGTTTCTTTACTCAACTTGAAAGATAAAGCTTTAAGCAAATTTAGAAATGAAAACATTGGCTTTGTTTTCCAATTTCATCAGCTTTTACCTGAATTCACTGCTTTAGAAAACATCTGCATGCCAGGGTTGATTCAGGGAAAAAGTTTAAAAAGCTTAGAAAAAAGAGGCATCGATTTGCTCCATTTTTTTGGTTTAAAAAATCGAAGTCGGCACAAGCCCCAGCAACTCTCTGGTGGTGAGCAACAAAGGGTGGCTGTCGCTAGAGCTTTGATGAATCACCCTGCGGTAATTTTCGCTGATGAGCCGTCGGGGAATTTGGATTCTAAAAATGCGGATGAACTTCATCATTTATTTTTCCGTTTGCGTGAAGAATTTCAGCAGACTTTTGTAATTGTGACTCACAATAAAGATTTAGCTACCATAGCCGATCGGAAATTAATTATGCAAGACGGTCTTTTTATCCCATAATCTTTTAAATCTTTCTGGCTAAAAAAATCTTTCTGAAATTCTTTTAATTCTTTTTCAAATATAAACTTCAAACAGATTCTATTTTTTTGTACATTGTTTCAAGAATTTTTTAAGGCTTTTAAAAATTCCAGTAAAAAACTTATGATAAGCTGTCTAAAAATTTATTTAAATTCATAATAGAATTTATCTAAAATAATTTCAGTATAAATGAAAATACAGCTCTAGAGCAAATTCAAGTTACAGGTTTGGCAAGGCCAATTTTAAATCATATTTAATTGTAGGGGAGCTATTGGCGAAATTTGAAAAATGCTGAAAATGGGCATTATACAAGTTAAGGGACAAAAATCAAATAAAGATTACTTTTTGAGTGGAACGTTCAATGCAGCAAATAAGAATAAAACAACTTCTATTATCACTAAATTGATATTATAAAATTAAATAATCTTTTCAGATTCAAAAAATCATTATAAATTCGCAGAATTAATATAGAAAAGGGGTGCTTTTCGTAAGCGAACGGCTGAGATTATACTCTTGGAACCTGAGCGGGTAATGCTGCTGAGGGATTTGGCTAACGAATGATGCGTTGTACTCCTTTTTTGTATAAAATTATTTTTCATGTACAAAAAAGTTTTTTTATTAGGCACTCTAGGTGCTATTATTTCGGCAAATGCCCAAGAAAATAAAGCGGCAAACGATTCTATTAACCAAGAAATCATTCAGTTAGATGAAATTTCTGTTTCGCCAACACGGGCTACAGACAAAACGCCTATGACGTTTTCTAGTGTAAGCAAAGAAACGTTGGCAAAGCAAAATTTAGGGCAAGATATTCCTATTTTATTAAATCTGTTGCCCTCTGTGGTTACCACAAGTGATGCGGGAAATGGTGTTGGGTACACTGGAATCCGTGTGAGGGGAACAGATGCTACTCGTGTGAATGTTACTATCAACGGGATTCCCTATAATGATTCTGAATCGCAAGGGACTTTTTGGGTAAATATGCCAGATTTTGTTTCTTCGGTAGAAAACATTCAGTTGCAACGTGGTGTGGGAACTTCTACGAATGGTTCGGGAGCTTTTGGGGCAAGTTTGAATTTATTGACCAATAATATTTCGCCAAACCCTAGTGGAGAGCTTTCAGCTTCTTACGGAAGCTTCAATACACAGAAATATACAGCAAAATTTTCTACAGGGGTGATGAAAAATAATTTCTCATTCTCAGGGAGATTTTCTAAAATTAATTCAGATGGTTATATAGATAGAGCTTCATCTGATTTGCATTCGTATTTCTTACAAGGAGCTTATACCAACAAAGGAACTTTAATCAAGGCTTTAACTTTTGGTGGAAAAGAAAAAACCTATCAATCTTGGGATGGAGTCCAAAAAGAGATAATGGGAAATAAAGTTTTGTTTGACCAAATGGAACAATACGGGAGAACGTATAACCCTGGTGGCTTGATGTATAAAGATTCCAATGGCGTTCAGCATTTCTATGATAATCATACCGATAATTACAAACAAGACCACTACCAATTACACTGGAATCAGCAGTGGGATAGGAAATGGAATACGAATTTAGCCTTCCATTACACCAAAGGTTTTGGATATTATGAAAGCTATAGAAGAGGTAAAAAATTAAAAGATTATAGCTTGGAAGCATTGGAAATCAATGGGCAAAAAGCCTCTAAATCTGATTTGATTGATAGAAAATATTTAGACAATGATTTCTATGGAGCTACTTTCGCTTTGAATTACAAAAATAATGGATTAGATTTCACTTTTGGCAGTGCAGGAAACTACTACAAAGGTTGGCATTTTGGCGAAATTCTTTGGGTAAAAGAGGCGGTAAAACAAAGTTACAAACAAGAATTTTATAGAGATTTATCAGAGAAATATGATTTCAATAATTTCTTAAAAGCAAATTACCAAATCGGTGATGTGATTCTATATGCCGACCTGCAATATAGAAACATCTCTTACAAAGCCAATGGCGAAGAAACAGGAAAGGTGAACGATAAATTTAATTTCTTCAATCCCAAAGGTGGAATTACTTATTTAGCCAATGCAAATCATCAATTTTATGCCTCTTACGCCAGAGCACAAAGAGAGCCCAGCCGAAAAGATTATAAAAACGGGAATCCGAAACCAGAAAAGTTAAATGATTTTGAGGCTGGTTGGCGTTTCAAACAAAATAATGTTGCCGTAAACGTAAACGGATACTATATGCTTTACCAAGACCAATTGGTTTTAACAGGGGAAATTGATAATGTAGGAGGCGCCATTCGCAAAAACAGCGGAAACAGCTATAGACTTGGTTTAGAGCTAGATGCCGCAGTTCAATTCAATCAGTTCAGCATCAGACCAGCCATTACAATTAGCCAAAACAAAAATATCGATTTTGTAGAAAATCAACTAGGCAAATTGGTGAAATTAGGCAAAACAGATATTTCTTATTCACCGAATTTGATTATCGGGAATACTTTAACATATTCCCCAATAGAGAATTTAGAATTTGCCCTGCAAAGTAAGTACGTAGGCAAACAATTCATGAGCAACACTGAAGCAAAAAACTCTCAGCTAGATGCATACTTCACCAATGATATACGTATGAATTACGAATTAAAATTGAGTGATTTCGCAAAAGCCATTCGATTTAACTTACTGATAAACAACCTGTTTGACTTAAAATACATCTCCAACGGATACTACTACAATTATGTAGATGATTGGTCTACCCAAGGGCAAAAACAATTGGTAGAAGGTGTCGGCTACTACCCACAAGCGGGAATCAATGTTTTGGGTGGAATTTCATTATTATTTTAAATTTTTCTAAACTTAAAAAAAAAAACCATTTCATTTTTTTTGAAGTGGTTTTTTTATTTTTTTAAAGCCTTAAAAAATTTCCACAAAACAATTCCTGCACAAACGCTAACGTTTAGCGAATGTTTCGTCCCCGCTTGCGGGATTTCCAAGCATGCATCACAACGTTCTATCGCTTCATCAGCGACTCCATTGACTTCATTTCCAAAAATTAAAGCATATTTCTCCCCCTTATCGATAGGAAAATCATCCAGCCGTGCACTCTCATCAGTTTGTTCTATCCCAATGATTTTGTAATTTTCCTGTTGCAATTTTTGTATCGCTTCCACTACAGTAGGCACGTATTCCCACACCACACTTTCGGTAGCTCCTATTGCCGTTTTCCTAATTTCTTTGTGCGGCGGCGTTGCTGTAATACCACAAAGTACAATTTTTTCTATCAAAAAAGCATCACTCGTTCGAAAAACCGAGCCCACATTATGCATACTTCTGATGTCATCTAAAATTACCACAATCGGTAACTTTTCTTTGCTTCGGTAAGTTTTTAAATCCAGCCGATTTAATTCTTCTAAACTTAGCTTCTTCATTCATTACTATTTTAAAAGAAAAACCACAATTTCTATCAAAAAATTTATAGTAATTGTGATTAATCCTTAAAAAAACCTTATAATACTTCTCTTCCCGAAAAATGAAATTGACTTTCTATCTTAGCATTTTCATTGCTATCTGACCCGTGAATCGCATTTCGTTCCAATTGCTCAGCATATTTCTGACGAATGGTTCCCTGCTCTGCCTCTGCAGGATTGGTTGCGCCAATCAATTTTCTAAAATCTTCTACTGCATTTTCTTTTTCTAAAACGGCTGCAACAATCGGCCCAGAAGTCATAAACTCTACCAAATCAGAGAAAAAAGGCTTATCTTGATGAATTTCATAAAATTTCTGAGCATCTGCAACACTAAGTTGTGTCATCTTCATTGCTTTTATTTTGAAACCTGCATTTGTAATTTCATTTAAAATAGAACCGATGTAGCCGTTTTCTACCGCATCGGGTTTTATCATCGTAAGTGTAATATTTGACATTTTATACTTGTTTTCAACAAATTTAAGATTTCAAAAATGAAAACTCAATTTTTTCATAAGATTTTTAAAGGCTTAAATTTTTTATCTTTGTTTAAACTTTAGCGTATGGGATTTCTTTTAGCTAGTATTGTAGCAAGTGTTCTGGTTTCGATTTTATTAAAATTAGCCCGAAAAAAACATGTTAACATAGCCCAAGCCGTTGCCATCAACTACCCTATTGCCACCGTTTGCAGTTTACTTTTTTTAAAGCCTAATTTTTCTGAATTCAAGTTTCAGTCTGGTGGCATTTACTTTATTTTGTTAGGCATACTATTGCCCACTGTTTTCGTTATCATGGGAAAAGCCATTCAGCAGCAAGGCATCATCAAAGCTGATGCGGCTCAACGAATTTCATTAGTCATTGGCTTAATTTTTTCTTTCTTTATTTGGAAAGAAGATTTAGCTTCACAGAAGATTTTAGGCGTTTTCCTAGCTTTTTCAGCACTCATTTTTCTACTGCTGAAATCAGGAAAACAGCAATCTAAAAAAAACTCTTGGTGGCTACTTCTACTCGTTTGGCTCGGCTACGGGAGCATAGACGTTTTGTTCAAACTCATTTCTCAAACCACCAACAATGATTTTGCAATCACCTTGACCTTCGGGTTCATCTTAGCAGGTATACTGATTTTCAGTTATTTATACTTAAATAAAGTAAACTTTAAAAGGTCGAGTATTATTGCTGGTTTTATTTTAGGTTTACTCAATTTTGCTAACATTTTTTCTTACATCAAGGCACATCAAGTATTGCATGAAAATCCGAGTTTGGTTTTCACAGGCATGAACATTGGTGTAATTGCACTAGCGACGCTCTTGGGGCTGTTTATTTTTAAAGAAAAAATATCTCACTGGAATTATTTAGGCATTGGCTTAGCTATTTTGGCCATTATTGTTTTATTTCTTCCTCTTTATTTTTTTTAAGGCTTTAAAAATTTTTCAAATATTAAACTAGGTTTTCTAGAAACTTACTCTTCCACATCATCATAATAGTCAAACAGGAAATTATTGTACGGGAATCTTGTGACATGAATTTCCTTCACTTTCTCATACAATAACTTTCTTAATTCATTTAGATTTATTTCTTTTCTTGCTGAAATAAAAATGCTTGGGTCTTCTGATTTGGCTACCCACATTTTTTGCAAATCGCTTAGTGAATAATTTTCAAAAGTTTTTTCAGATAAATCATCTTCTGCTTTTTCTATATATTCAAAATCATCTATTTTATTGAAAATCAATACTGTTGGCTTATCTAAACTATCAATATCACTCAGCGTTTGGTTTACAGAATTGATATGATCTTCAAAACTCGGGTGAGAAATATCTACAACATGCAAAATCAAATCTGCTTCTCTCACCTCATCTAGCGTTGATTTGAATGATTCTACCAACTGTGTAGGCAATTTCCTGATGAACCCAACCGTATCTGTGAGCAAAAACGGAAGATTACCAATCACTACTTTTCTCACCGTAGTATCCAGCGTTGCAAATAATTTATCTTCTGCAAAAACATCAGATTTAGACAAGACGTTCATCAGCGTAGATTTACCGACATTGGTGTAACCAACCAAGGCTACACGGACCAACTGCCCACGATTTTTGCGTTGCGTGGCCATTTGTTTATCAATTTTTTCTAATTTCTTTTTCAGCAAAGCAATTCTATCTCGCACAATACGTCTATCGGTTTCTATTTCTGTCTCACCAGGTCCACGCATCCCGATCCCACCTCGCTGCCGCTCCAAGTGTGTCCACATTCTCGTTAAACGAGGTAGAAGATACTCATACTGAGCTAATTCCACTTGCGTTCTAGCATAGGAAGTTTCGGCCCGTTGGGCAAAAATATCTAAGATAAGATTTGTTCTATCTACAATTTTTTTATCCATGAATTTCTCAATATTTTTGAGCTGAGAAGGTGTTAATTCATCATCAAAAATAATGGTATCTACATGGTTTTTCAATACAAATTCTTTGATTTCAGCTAATTTCCCGCTTCCTACAAAATATTTTGAGTCAGGTTTATCTGTTTTTTGCATGAATCTTTCTAAAGTTTCTGCTCCTGCTGTATAGGCAAGAAACTCTAATTCATCCATATATTCTTTTGTTTTTTCTTCTGATTGTTCTTGCGTAATTAATCCTACTAGAACAACTTTTTCATATTGTGCTTCTTTTTTTTCTAACATATAATTTCCTTTTAACAAAAATTGTGCAGTTTATATTGCTTTCATTAAAAATCTAACAAAAACTAAATAATATGAAGCATGAAATTTATTATATTTCTAGATGATTAAATCTTAATTTAAGATATTCGTTATTATTATTATGGATTTAAGAAAATATGATTTTTTTTAATGAAAATGTTTGATTATTCAATATTTATGTATAGATTAGCAATTGGAAAGCCTGTCAATCTAGTACATCCTGCAATATGACATGTGCTGCAACAGGGGCTGCTTGCCCAGCAGCAATCGCGATAGCTTGTATTATAACAGCCTCTTAAAAAAAAATTATGAGAAATTATAAAATACCATCTGTGATGTGGGTGCTTTTGGGCCCCTTAGGATTAATCATTTTTCTTTTGAAATTAAATAATATTATTCAGAGAATTGATAAATCTCGCTAATTTTCACATAACTAGAGAGGTGACATTTAATCTTCATGTAAAAAAGTCTGCTCTAAATTAAAAAATATGAAAAAAATATTCCTACCGACTTTATTAATGCTCAGTGTTTTCTTGTTATCGCAAGTTAACACTTCTAGTTACAAAAATTTTTCTGCTCAAACGACTTCATACGAGTATAAAATTTCATTCTCTTTCAAACAAGATAATGAAATCCATAATAATGAAATTCTAAGTCAAATTTTTGATACATCTAAAGAATATGGAAAGGCTAAATTATTGGTATCTAATAAAGGAGAAATGGAGTTTACAACAGAACCTAATCTCAATAATAATCAATCTCAAAAGCATAAAATTAATCTTATTAAAAATCAAACTTTTATTAAAAATAAAAACAGCCCTGAAGTACGCTATATCGAATACTTAGAGAATAAAAAGCTTGTTATTTGTAAAAATATTGAGGAAACTAAATGGACTTATGAAAATGATACCCGAAAAACATCATGGGGAACAGAAAGAAAAATTTCAGCCATTCGACACATTTCTGATATACTTTCTTCTAAAATCACAGCTTGGTATTTGCCTGCAAAAGAAAAAAACACAAGTATAGAGAATTTCCCTACAGTTCCTGGCATCATTACAGAGTTGAAAGAAGAAAACGAAGCTTATACAAAAAGTTATTTTTTAGAAAATTATGAAGAAAACTCGAAACAAACTTTAAATAAATACTATAAAATCATGAATGAAAATTGCATTTCTAAGGAAGATTTTGAAAAAGAAAAACAAGAATTGCAAAATAGAATTTTAAAAATGTATGGCATAGGCGAAGGTGTGGATACCAGTGATTAATATTTTTTACGTTCAATTATAAAAAAATCAGCTAAAATATATTTCAGCTGATTTTTTCATTTAGATTTCAATGCAAATTTAGATTTGTGGTCCAGCTGCTACTAAGCTTTTCCCCTCCTCGTTGTCTGTATACTTCTCAAAATTATTGATGAATTTCTGAGCTAAGTCTTTCGCTCTTTCTTCCCATTCAGACACATTTGCATAAGTATCCCTTGGGTCTAGAATATTCGAATTCACATTTGGTAATTCCGTTGGAATTTCTAAATCAAAAATTGGTATGACTTTAGTTTCAGCTTTTTCGATGGAACCATCTAAAATTGCATCGATGATGGCTCTCGTTTCCTTCAAGCTGATTCTTTTTCCTGTTCCGTTCCATCCTGTATTTACTAAGTAAGCAATGGCTCCGTTAGCCTCCATTTTCTTCACTAATTCTTGTGCATATTTGGTTGGGTGTAAAGACAAAAAGGCTTCTCCAAAACAAGCTGAGAAGGTTGGCACCGGCTGCGTTACTCCTCTCTCTGTACCTGCCAACTTAGCAGTAAATCCTGACAAGAAATGGTATTTGGTTTGTTCTGGCGTTAATTTAGAAACCGGAGGCATTACCCCAAAGGCATCAGCCGTCAAGAAAATTACTTTTTTAGCTGGCCCTGCTTTAGAAACTGGCTCTACAATGTTCTCGATGTGATAGATAGGGTAAGACACACGCGTGTTTTGTGTATGGACAGTGTCTGTGAAGTCTACTTCTCCTCCATCTTTTACCACTACATTTTCTAGTAATGCATCTTTTTTTATAGCACCATAAATATCTGGCTCATCTTCTTTACTTAGATTGATGGTTTTTGCATAGCAACCGCCCTCGAAGTTAAACACTCCATTATCATCCCATCCGTGCTCGTCATCACCAATTAATTTTCTTTTGGGGTCAGTAGATAAAGTTGTTTTACCTGTGCCAGATAATCCAAAGAAAATGGCAGTATCTCCAGCTTCTCCTACGTTTGCAGAGCAGTGCATTGATGCTTTTCCACTCAATGGCAAATAGTAGTTCATCATCGCAAACATCCCTTTTTTCATCTCTCCACCGTACCAAGTACCACCAATTAATTGCATTTTTTCGGTCAGGTTAAACACTGTAAAAACGGGGGAATTCATCCCGAATTCTTCGTATTTATCATTACTAATTTTAGATGCATTAATTACAACGAAATCAGGCTCACCAAAATTTGCTAATTCCTCCTCAGTTGGGCGGATGAACATATTTTTCACAAAATGTGCTTGCCAAGCCACTTCTGTAATGATTCTAACTTTTAATCTAGAGTCTTCATTCGCGCCACAGAAAGCATCGATAACATATAATTTTTTATTGGAAAGCTCTTGTGTGCTGATTTCCTTTAAATGATTCCAAGCTGCTTGAGACAAAGGTTTGTTGTCATTTTTAGCTTTTTCGCTAGTCCACCAAATGGTGTCTTTTGTCACCTCATCTTCTACTATATATTTATCTTTGGGTGAACGCCCTGTAAACTCACCAGTTAAAACATTTAAGGCACCAAGATTGGTTTTTTGAGCTCTTTCAAAGCCTTCAAGCGAATCTTTAGTTTCTTCTTGATACAATACTTCATAACTAGGGTTATGCGCAATTTCTTGAATGTTTTTAATCCCGTAGTTTTCTAATGCTTTTTTTAATTTTTCCATAACTTTTAAAAATTATGATGTAAATATACGTATAATTAATTTGCAAATTCGCTGAATTTCAACTAATAAAAATCATATATTTTCATTTTTCCACGTCAAAAAAACTAAAATCAATCAATTCTAAAAAAATAAAAAATTGAATTATATATTTTTGCGGTGTTATTCATAAAGTTTTTTATTTTTGCGGTGTTAACTTAAAAACTTAAAACAAATTATTATGTCAGACATTACATCAAGAGTAAAAGCTATTATCGTGGATAAGCTAGGCGTAGAAGAAAGTGAGGTAACTCCAGAAGCTAGTTTTACCAACGATTTAGGAGCTGATTCATTAGATACTGTTGAGCTTATCATGGAATTTGAAAAGGAATTTGACATTCAAATCCCAGACGATCAAGCAGAGAAAATATCTACAGTAGGTCAAGCTGTTCAGTACATTGAAGAAGTAAACAAATAATTAATCTCCCAATATTAATTATATGAAACTAAAAAGAGTAGTTGTAACAGGTCTAGGTGCTTTAACCCCCATTGGGAATACTTACCCCGAATATTGGGAAAATCTGCTCAAAGGAAAGAGTGGTGCTGCTCCAATTACTCTTTTTGATGCTTCTAAGTTTAAGACCCAATTTGCTTGCGAAGTAAAAGGTTTTGACCCGCTAGATCATTTCCCTAAAAAGGAAGTTCGAAAAATGGATCGTACTGGGCAGCTAGGTATTGTGGCAGCTAGAGAAGCGGTAGCAGATAGTAAAATACTTGACTTCGCTGATTTAGACCGTAAGAAAGTTGGTGTTATTTGGGGCTCTGGTATTGGTGGTTTGATTACCTTTGAAGAAGAGGTGACTCATTTTGCTAAAGGAAATGGTACCCCTCGATTCAACCCTTACTTTATTCCTAAAATGATAGCCGATATAACTCCCGGGCTCATCTCAATAGAATATAACTTTATGGGGCCTAACTACACAACTGTTTCCGCTTGTGCTAGTTCTTCTAATGCTTTGATTGACGCCTTTAATCTCATCCGATTGGGCAAGGCTAATATCATCGTAAGTGGAGGGTCTGAAGCTGCTATTTCTGCAGCAGGAATGGGAGGTTTTAATGCTTTACATGCTTTATCTACCCGAAACGAAGACCCCGCAACTGCCTCTAGACCTTTTGATATTGATAGAGATGGCTTTGTAATGGGGGAAGGTGCAGGTGCTCTCATTCTAGAAGAATATGAGCATGCCGTGAGCAGGGGTGCTAAAATTTATGCTGAAATGATAGGTAGTGGTCTTTCTGCGGATGCTCATCACATGACTGCTCCACATCCAGACGGGCTCGGTGTATTGCAAGTTATAGAGAGTGCTCTAGATGATGCTCAATTAGATAGAAATAAAATTGACCACATCAATATGCATGCAACTTCTACTCCTTTAGGAGATATCGCAGAACCGTTGGCTGTTCAGAATTTTTTTGGTGAACATGCTAAAAATATTCAAATTAATGCTACTAAATCAATGACGGGGCATTTATTGGGTGCAGCTGGTGCTATTGAAGCAATTGCAGTAGTTGGTGCTATTAAACATCAAATTGTTCCGCCTACCATTAATTTGAAAGAAAAAGACCCTAAAGTAGCTGATTTAAATTACACTTTCAATCAACCTCAAGAAAAAGAAATCAATTATGCAATGAGCAATACGTTTGGTTTCGGAGGACACAATGCTTGTGTACTTTTTAAAAAGTTCTAAATGCTAAATTTCTGGAAATCCTTTTTTAGTTTAAAAAAAAAATCCAGCTTAAAACGATTACCTGAAGAGTATATTAAAATTTTAGGCTTTGCGCCCCATAATGAGGATTTTTTTTTAGAATCTTTGACGCCAAGGGCTTTAAAAAAATATAAATCTAACGGAGAAATCTTAAATTATGAAAGACTTGAATTTTTGGGCGATGCCATATTGGGAAGTATCGTAGCTGAATATCTCTATACGTCTGCTCCCAAAAATGATGAAGGGTATTTGACTAAAATGCGTTCTAAAATTGTAAGCCGAAAACATTTAAATGAGATTGGGGGAAGATTGAAGCTTTTAGACTTTATTCCTTATGAGCATAATATTCATCTTAGTCATAATATTTTGGGAGATTTATTTGAAGCTATGATTGGCGCTATCTATGTTGACCAAAATTATGAGGTTACCAAAAATTTTGTTCATCGAATTTTAATTGAGCCTTACATTAATCTCTATGAACTTGAGAAAAAAATTATAAGCTATAAAAGCTTGATGATTGAATGGTCTCAAAAAAAGAAGAAAAAACTTCTACTAAATACTCAAGAGGAAGAAAATGCTGAGAAAAAAGTTATTTTTGTTTCTCAGCTGTGGATAGAAGATCGATTTGTAGCTAAAGGACGTGGCTATAGTAAAAAAAATGCTGAAGAAATTGCTGCGAAAAGAGCTTATTATAAATTCAATAATAAAATGTAGTGTCTATTTTATTACTCGATGAAATTGAGGAGGATGAATTTCTCTACTACGGTATAAAGTTTAAAACTTATCCTGAATATAAATTGATCTATAAAATCAACCAAGCATTGAACTTTTCATTTTGTAGAGAAGAGGATTTAGATGTTCGCTCTAATCAAGAAATCTTTTGCTACTCTGTCTATACCATGAATATTTCTTTTGAAGAAATGAAAGTCTATTTAATCAAAAATAAATCTCATAATAAAAAAATTTATATAGAAAATAGCTTATTTAGTCACATAAATACCTCCAATTTTCTTTTTCAACGCTTTAAAAATTTCAATTATATACTAAAACTTGATATTAATCTTACGCAGCCTCATCAGATTCCATTATCTTTGCAGTCGGCTGGCTTGGCAATCACTGTACAAGAAATTGACCTGCTAGAAAATGAAAAAAAACGATTAGTTTTATGAAGAACACAAACATTGATAAAAAAACCAAAATTGTTGCGACTTTAGGCCCATCAACTTCGTCCAAAGAGATCATTAGACAAATGATGCTTAGTGGCGTTAATGTATTTAGAATCAATTTTTCCCATGCTGATTATCAAGATGTTGAGGATAGGATAAAGTTCATCCGTGAAATCAACGAAGAAGAAGATTTAGCGGTTGGAATTTTAGCGGATTTACAAGGTCCTAAATTACGCATAGGTAACGTGGCTGAAGGTTCTGAGCTGAAACCTGGTGATATTTTAAAGTTTACCAATGATAAAGTAGATGGCAATAAGGAAGTTGTCTACATGACTTATACGCAGTTTGCTCAAGATGTAGAAGTGGGTGAAAGAATTTTAATTGATGACGGAAAGTTAATTTTGGAAGTAACTGAAACTGACAAAGAAAAGAATGTAAAAGCAAAGGTAATACAAGGAGGCGCTTTGAAATCTAAGAAAGGGGTGAATTTACCTAATACAAAAATATCACTCCCTGCATTGACAGAAAAAGACATCGAAGATGCTAAATTTGCTATCTCACAACAAGTTGATTGGATAGCACTTAGCTTCGTTCGCCATGCACAAGATGTTGAACTTCTACAAGATTTAATTAGAAAAAATGCTGATCATAAAATTCCGATTATTTCTAAAATCGAAAAACCAGAAGCTCTTTTGAATATTGATGAAATTGTAGAAAAAAGTGATGGTCTAATGGTTGCTAGAGGAGATTTAGGCGTTGAAATTCCAATGGAGGAAGTGCCTTTGGCTCAAAAAATGTTGGTAGATAAAGCAAAATTAGCTAGAAAACCTATCATCATCGCAACACAAATGATGGAAAGTATGATCTATTCACTTACACCTACGCGTGCAGAAGTGAACGATGTTGCTAATTCTGTGATGGATGGAGCCGATGCTGTGATGCTCAGTGGCGAAACCTCTGTGGGTCAATACCCTATTGATGTCATCAAAACCATGTCGAATATTTTGATGACTGTCGAAAGTGATAAACACATTACCGTTCCTCCGCATCGCCCGACTGACACTGAAGATGAAAGGTTTATCACCAATGTAATTTGCTACAACGCGACGGAGATGTCTAGACATGTTAAGACTAAAGCCATTGTTACACTGACTTATTCTGGCTATACCGCTTTCCAAATTAGTAGCCACAGGCCAGAGTCTGGAATTTTTATATTCACCCCAAATAAGAGAATACTAGGAATGCTTAACTTGTTATGGGGCGTTCGTGCATTCTATTATGAAGGCGAGAAGAGTACAGATGAAACAGTGGTGGAAGTCAATAATTACTTGAAGGAAAAAGCTTATGTAAGAGAAGGTGATTTTATCATCAATCTAAATGCTATGCCTGTATTCAAGAAAGGAATTACCAATACTTTGCGTTTCACTACTATGTAATCTTTTAAAACTTAGAGTTTTTGTTTGAATATAAAAATTGCTCTCTTAGGAAAGAGAGCAATTCTTTTTATTTAAATTTTTTTTAAGGCTTAGAAAAATTAATTTGCCTCCAAGTCTCGTACAGGCAAACAGCTACGGCATTACTTACATTCAAAGAATCTACCTGCCCACTCATGGGTATTTTCACTGTTTTCACTCCTTCATCTATCCAAAAATCAGATAGTCCAAAAGATTCTGTCCCAAAAACCCATGCAACTCCTTCCGATAGATTTAAATCAAACAAATTTTGTGTATCTTCTCTTAGATAAGTAGCGTATAAGGCTAATTTTTCTCTTTTGATCCATTTCAAAAAATCTTGTGAAGTGCTATAAATCAATCGGTTTGAAAACAAAGTTCCCACGCTGCTTCTGATGACATTAGGGTTATAAAAATCTACACGCTCGTCACATATCACCACTGCATCAGCTTTTATTGCATCACAACTGCGTAAAATAGCTCCTAAATTGCCAGGTTTTTCAATCTCTTCTAGCACTACAATTATTGGCTTTGGATTTTGAATTTGATTTAATGAAAATTCTTTCTGCTCATAAATCCCTATGATTCCTCCTGTTGTCTTTCGGTAAGCTAATTTTTCAAAAACTTCTTTTGAAATTGAAACTTGATTGAAGTTATCTAAATTAAATTCATTATTAAAAATTTCTTCTACCCAATAGAAGCCTTTATTTTTGTACCCATTAGCCAATGCAAGTTGATTTTCTTGCACTCCCTCTACTAGAAATTCCTTTGTTTTTTTACGAAATTTAGATTTCTGTTGTAATTTTAGTAGATATTTAATTTGCTTGTTTTGAGAGCTTGAAATGTGCATACACAAAAATAAGTAAATCATAAATTTATTTGTATCTTTCAAAAAATTATTATTCTTATAGCTTTAAAAAAGTTAGATTTTTTTTTAAGGCTTAAAAAATTTTAATCATGAAAAAAACAGATTTCGATGCATTAATTTTTGATATGGACGGCACTCTATGGGATTCTTTAACACTCTACACAGCGGCAACCAATGATTTTCTAAAAGAAAAAAACATTCAAAAATCTTATACGCCAGAGCAACTTCAGAAATACATGGGCTTAGAATCAGCCGAGTTCACACATGAAATCTTTGGGAACATTTCTGAAGAACAACAAAAGGAATGGTTTAAAGCCATTGCCGAGAAACAATACCAAAGAATGCAAGACAAAGAAGGAATTTTATTTCCATATTTGATTGAAATGCTACAAAGATTATCAGCCGTTTATTCCGTTTTTATCGTGAGCAATTGCCCAGCCAAGGGTATTGATTATTTCATGGAAAGAGCTAATATACAAGAGTTTATTACTGACTCCTTTGCCTACGGTATGAATGAAAAACCGAAGCATCATAATATTCAATTGCTAAAAGACAAATACGGTTTTAAAAATGCTGTATATATTGGTGATACTGAAAAAGATGAAAAAGAAGCTAAGTTGGCTAATATTCCATTCGTTTTTGTGACAATGGGCTACGGTAATAGCGAAAATTATTTTAAAAAATTTGATTCTCTCAAAGAACTTACAGAGTATTTTGCATAATATTTTGCGTGAAAAGCATCTCGAAATCTATAATTTATTTCTAAGATTTTAATATTTAAAAGATAGACCAAGAAGAGCCTGAGAGAAAAAAAATAAAAGTAGCCGTTTCTTAATTTTATTGAAACGGCTTTTTAAAATAAGGCTTTAAAATTTTTCCCTCTCTTTTTTCTTTTTTATCCGATGATTTTTTTCTCTAGCAATTTCTCAGCAATTTGCACAGTATTAGTCGCCGCACCTTTTCTTAAATTATCAGAGACAATCCATAAATTTAACGAATTAGGTTGTGAGTAATCCCTTCTGATGCGCCCTACGAATACATCATTTTTACCCTCTGCATATTTTGGCATCGGATAAATATTTGAATCCGTATTATCTTGCAAAGTAATTCCAGGGGATTCGTTTAGAATTTTCCTCACTTTTGATTCATCAAAATCTTTTTCAAATTCAATATTTACTGCCTCAGAGTGCCCTCCCTGTACTGGAACTCGCACAGCCGTTGCTGTTACAGCAATACTCTTATCATCCAAGATTTTTTGTGTTTCGCGAGTAAGCTTCATCTCTTCTTTAGTGTAGCCATTTTCTTCAAAAACATCACAATGTGGTAGTGCATTTTTGAAAATTTCATACGGATAAACTTTGGCTGGATTTTCACCTCTAATTTCTCCATCCAATTGGTCTACAGCAGCTTTACCCGTACCCGTCACCGATTGGTAAGTAGACACTACAACTCGCTTTATTCCATATTTTTGGTGTAGTGGATTCAGAACCATTACCAGCTGTATTGTCGAGCAGTTGGGATTAGCTATAATTTTATCCTCTTTTGTCAAAATATCTGCGTTAATTTCTGGCACAATCAACTTTATACCCTCATTCATACGCCAAGCAGAAGAGTTGTCTACAACTACGGTTCCTTTTGCTGCAAATTTTGGTGCCCAATCTAAGCTTATACCCCCCCCCGCTGAGAACAACGCTACATCACAATTTTCTTCTACAGCGGTTTCTAGAGATTTCACCGTATATTTTTGACCTTTAAATTCAATTTCTTTTCCTACAGATTTTTCTGAAGCAACAGGAATAAGCTCAGTTACAGGAAAGTTTCTCTCCTCCAAAACTTGTAGCATTTTTTCCCCTACCATTCCTGTCGCTCCTACGACGGATACTTTCATTTTTTTTTCTAAGGCTTTAAAAAAAAATTAACAAAATTCGTTGTATGCTTGCTTTAAATTCTCTGCAATCATTTGTGGTGAATGCCCCTCAATATGGTGACGCTCTAGCATATGCACTAGCTCTCCATCTTTGAATAAAGCAACAGAGGGCGAACTTGGAGGGAAAGGCAACATAGCCTCACGTGCCACTTTTGTCGCCTCAATATCAAATCCAGCAAAGACGGTTCCCAAGTTTTGGGGAGACTTTTCATTTGCCAAAGACAAAACCACACCAGGGCGAGCTCCTCCCGCTGCACAACCACAAACACTATTTACGACGACAAGTGAGGTGCCTTCTTTTTTTAAGAATTCTTGAACTTTTTCTATCGAATCTAAATCCTCAAAACCATTCTGAGTTAATTCAGCTTTCATTGGATTTACAATTTCTTCTGGGTACATATTTTTAATTTAATTTAATTTTGAAGCAACAAAGGTACAAAAGTTTTTAATCAAGTTTTTGACTTAATTTTTTTTAAGGCTTAAAAAATATCAAGATTTAAATCTATTTTAAAGTTTATTTTACCGAATTGTCAACTCATTTAAATTAGATTTTGTAATATTGAACTTTGTTTTCCCTCATAAATTTTGATTTAAAATTGAAACATAAATTCCCTAAAAAAGAAAAACTAATTCACAAAAAACGTTTTGATTTTCTGTTTTCCGAAGGAAAGTCCCTAAAATCTTACCCCATACAAGCAATTTATTTAAGTTTAGAAACGCCTTGTTTTGCTGATTTTCAGGTATCTAACCATAGTGAAGTGGCTTTTGCTGTACCAAAAAGACATTTTAAAAAAGCTGTTGATAGAAATAAAATCAAAAGGAGAATGCGAGAGGCTTTTCGCTTAAACAAAAGAAAATTAAAGGGGAATTTTATTATTATTTTCATTTACAAATCTCGCTCTTATTCTGATTATATAATGGTGGAAAAAAGTATCATTCATTTACTCGAAGAAATCAATAAAAAAGCCCTTTCTTGAAAACAAAAAGGGCTTTTTTTTTCTAAGGCTTAAAAAATTTATTTGGCATTCACTCCACTTTCGCTGCAAACTTTTGCGCTTAAGTATTCACGGTTCATACGTGCGATATTTTCAAGTGAAATTTCTTTCGGGCACTCTGCTTCGCAAGCTTCCGTGTTGGTACAGTTTCCAAATCCTTCCAAGTCCATTTGTTTCACCATATTTTGCACACGTCTTGCGGCCTCTACTTTACCTTGCGGTAGCAATGCAAATTGAGAAACCTTTGCTCCTACAAAAAGCATAGCTGAACCATTTTTACAAGCAGCTACACAGGCTCCACAACCTATACAAGCGGCTGCATCAAAGGAGCGATCTGCATCAAATTTAGGGATGGGTAAAGCATTTGCGTCTACAGCGTTTCCTGTTGTATCCACAGAAATATAGCCTCCTGCTTGCTGAATTCTTTCAAAAGCCGATCGGTCAACAATCAAATCCTTTATCACAGGAAAAGCTACTGAACGCCAAGGTTCTATATAAATGGTGTCTCCATCATTAAAGCTGCGCATGTGCAATTGGCAAGTGGTGATGGCGTTATCGGGACCATGAGGTCTACCATTGATGTAAAGTGAACACGTTCCACAAATACCTTCTCTACAATCGTGGTCAAAAGCAACAGGTTCTTTTCTTTCTTCTATCAGCTGCTCGTTGAGCTGATCCATCATTTCTAGAAAAGAACTTGCTTGGGAAACATTATTTAGCTTATATGTTTCTATTTTACCTTTGCTTTGTGCGTTTTTTTGACGCCAAATTTTAAGTGTGATATTTATATTTTTATCTGCCATTGTAGTTTCTTATTTATATGAACGTTGTTTCAATTCAATATAGTTAAACTCTAAATGCTCTTTATGTAATTCTTCGGTATTAATATCTGCCCCATGGTACTGCCAAGCAGCAACATAGGTGTAATTTTCATCATCTCGCTTAGCTTCACCGTCTTCGGTTTGATATTCTTGGCGGAAATGCCCTCCTGCACTTTCATTTCTATTTAGAGCGTCCATTGCCATCAGTTGTCCTAATTCCATAAAGTCTGCTACACGAAGTGCTTTCTCTAGCTCAGGGTTAAGTTCATCTGCTGTACCTGGAACATAAACGTCTTTATAGTATTCTTCTCTCAGCTCCGCAATTTCTTTGATGGCTTCTTGCAATCCTTGAGCATTTCTGGCCATTCCAACTTTGTTCCACATGATTTGTCCTAATTTCTTGTGGAAATGGTCAACAGATTTAGTTCCGTTATTATTAATAAAATAGTTGATGCTCTCTACCACTTCTTTTTCAGCTTGCTCAAATTCTGGTAAATCTGTTGAGATTGGTCCTGTTCTAATGTCATCAGCTAAATAATCTGCCATTGTATAAGGTAACACAAAATAACCATCAGCTAAACCTTGCATCAAAGCTGAAGCTCCAAGTCTATTGGCTCCATGGTCTGAGAAGTTTGCCTCTCCAGCCACATAGCAGCCTTGTATTGTGCTCATTAAGTTATAATCTACCCAAATGCCCCCCATGGTATAGTGTACCGCTGGATAAATTTTCATCGGTGTTTCGTATGGATTTTCCGCTGTAATTTTTTCATACATTTGGAAAAGATTCCCATACTTTTCTTCTATCCATTTTTTACCTAATTTGGTGATTTCTTCTTGTGATGGATTATGGTTTCCTAGTGAGTAAGCGACTTCTTTTCCTTTCTTTTGAATCTCTGTCGAGAAGTCTAAGAAAACGCCTTCATTGGTGTCGTTATTCTCTATACCAAAACCAGCATCACATCGCTCTTTTGCCGCACGAGAAGCTACGTCTCTCGGTACTAAGTTGCCAAATGATGGGTATCTTCTTTCTAAATAGTAATCCCTGTCTTCTTCTGCAATATCTACTGGTTTTTTTCTTTTTTCACGAATTGCTTCAGCATCTTCTTTTTTCTTTGGAACCCAAATTCTTCCTGAGTTTCTCAAAGATTCAGACATCAGCGTTAATTTAGATTGATTAGTTCCGTGTACTGGAATACAAGTTGGGTGAATTTGCACGTAGCAAGGATTTGCAAACAAAGCACCTTTCTTATGAATTTTCCAACAAGCAGTCGCATTAGAACCCATCGCATTGGTCGATAAGAAATAAACATTTCCATACCCACCAGAGGCAATCACCACGGCATGAGCTGAGTGCCTTTCAATCTCGCCAGTTACTAAATTTCTAGCAATAATTCCTCTTGCTTTGCCATCTACAATCACAAGATCTAGCATCTCATGGCGATTATACATCTTAATACGCCCTAAATTAATTTGACGGTTCATTGCCGAATAAGCACCCAATAAAAGTTGTTGCCCTGTTTGCCCTTTAGCATAGAAGGTTCGCTTTACCTGAACGCCTCCAAATGAACGGTTGTCTAACAATCCTCCATACTCTCGGGCAAATGGAACTCCTTGCATGACACATTGGTCTATAATATTAACAGATTCCTCTGCTAAACGATAAACATTAGCTTCTCTCCCTCGGTAGTCTCCTCCTTTTACCGTATCATAAAATAAGCGATAAATGGAGTCATTATCTCCTTTATAATTTTTTGCAGCATTAATTCCTCCTTGGGCTGCAATTGAGTGTGCTCGCCTAGGTGAATCTTGATAACAAAATGCTTTTACATTATAGCCTAATTCTGCTAAAGTGGCAGCAGCAGAACCTCCAGCTAAACCAGTCCCTACAACAATGATATCGATACGATCTCTATTGTTAGGTGCAACTAATCTGATATTTGCTTTATGATTTCTCCACTTTTCAGCAATATCGCCTTGTGGAATTTTTGCGTTTAATAATTCTGACATATGCTACTGCTTATTGATTTAGAAAATGATAAATTGCTATAAAAATAAATCCTAAAGGAATAATGATGGCGTAGAATTTACCAAAAGCTTTGATAACTGGTGTGTATCTTCTATGATTCGCCCCCACCGACTGAAAAGCCGACTGAAAACCGTGCGCTAAATGTAATCCTAAAAGGATAAAGGCTATGACATAAACAGCAACACGCCAAGGAGATGCAAATTTATGCTGTAATTCCTCATAATATCTTAAATCGCCATCGCCTCCTTGCAAAAGCCCTGTCATATCTCCTTGTATGTACTTGGTATTAATTTCTGGCAACCAAAAATCCGCGAAGTGTAAACCTAAAAAAATCAGAATCATAGCTCCTGTAACTACCATATTTCTAGAAACCCAAGTAGAATTCTGAGAAGAATTACTCTTCACATAACCTACAGGACCTCGTGCTTTTTTATTTTTTATTTCTAAAACAAAACCCAATACAAAGTGAAAAACAACACCCGCAATTAATATAGGCTGAAATAAAAACTGAACGAGTGGATTGGTTCCCATAAAATGAGATGCCTCATTATATGCACTGGGTGAAATCACAGATAAAAAATTTACCAGTAAATGAACAACCAAAAACGTAATCAAGAAAAAAGCAGACAATGCCATTGCAAATTTTCTTCCGATTGATGAGTTAAATAATCCCTGAGCCATTAGTCTTTAAATTTTTAACTTTTAAATTATGGTAACAAAAGTAAAAAAATGATTTTGGGTAAAAGCTGTATTTCATCATTATTGCTTAATCTATTTTTAATCTAAATTAAATTAATATCGATATAAATCTGATTTATATGGGCCTTCTATTGGCACATCTATATATTCAGCCTGTTCTGGAGTCAATTCATCTAATTCTACACCAACTTTAGCTAAATGTAATCTAGCTACCTTTTCATCTAGATGCTTAGGCAATACATAAACTTGATTTTCATATTGGTCAGAATTCGTCCAAAGTTCAATCTGAGCTAATGTTTGATTGGTGAAAGAATTAGACATTACAAAAGATGGATGCCCCGTTGCATTGCCTAAATTCATCAATCGCCCTTGCGAGAGTATGATAACTTCTTTACCATCAATATTATATAAATCGACTTGTGGTTTTATTTCATCTTTGGTTTCCCCATAATTTTTATTTAGCCAAGTCATATCAATTTCATTATCAAAATGACCAATATTCCCGACAATAGCTTTGTCCTTCATCGCTTTGAAGTGTCTATCTTTAATGATATCCTTATTTCCTGTTGCAGTTATCAACAAATCTGCTTCTTTCACCGCATCATCCATTTTTTTCACTTCGTAGCCATCCATTGCGGCTTGTAATGCACATATCGGGTCTATTTCAGTCACTAAAACTCTCGCTCCTGCTCCACGCAAAGAAGCTGCCGTTCCTTTTCCCACATCACCGTAGCCTGCTACCACTGCTACTTTCCCTGCCAACATCACGTCTGTTGCTCTTCGGATAGCATCCACGGCAGATTCTCTACACCCATATTTATTATCAAACTTTGACTTCGTTACACTATCATTCACGTTGATGGCAGGCATAAGTAATGTCCCCTTTTTCATTCTTTCATACAAACGATGAACTCCAGTGGTTGTTTCCTCAGAGAGTCCTTTTACCCCTTCTACCAATTCTGGAAATTGGTCTAAAACCATATTAGTCAAATCCCCTCCGTCATCCAAAATTAAATTCAATGGTTTACGCGCTTCTCCAAAGAAAAGTGTTTGCTCAATGCACCAATTAAACTCTTCCTCTGTCATGCCCTTCCATGCATATACAGGAATCCCTGCAGCGGCAATTGCTGCTGCGGCATGATCTTGTGTGGAATAAATATTACAAGAAGACCATGCCACTTCTGCCCCCAAAGCTACCAAGGTTTCAATAAGCACTGCCGTCTGTATTGTCATATGCAGACACCCAGCAATTCGGGCGCCTTTCAAAGGTTTTTTCTTGCCAAATTCTTCTCTCAGAGCCATCAAACCTGGCATTTCTGCCTCTGCCAATTTAATTTCTTTTCTTCCAAAATCAGCTAATTCTATATTCTTTACTTTATACGGAACAAAATCAGTTTTTGCATTCATATTTAATTAAATTCTTTATTTTTATACTTTATTTCACACAAATATACATAAAGTAACGCAGATACCTTTATGCCTATCATCCATCAAATCAAGGAAGAATTCACCGAAATCATTACTTGGGAGGTTTCAGAAAATACTGAAGCCTTAGAAAATTTTGTGAATCTAACCCCTCCTAGACTAGCGAAATATAGGAGCTTACCCCCCAAACAAGCCAGAGAATATTTGGGAATTCGGGCTTGCCTAAAACAACTAAATGCTGACTATGATGTTCTCTACACTCCAAACGGAAAACCTTACCTGCCTAGCGAGCGGCACATTTCCATCACTCATTCTTATGATTTGGTATCGGTAGGGCTTAGCCACTTTCCTATCGGGATTGATATTGAAAAAAAACGTGATAAAAAAATTCTAAATATTGAAAAAAAATTCATTCGCAAAGATGAAAACGCTTGGATGCCTAGAAATCACCAACTTACAGATTACCTGCACGTTGTATGGGGCGTAAAAGAAGGGCTTTATAAAATTAATGGTGGAAATTTATGGAATTTTTTACATCATTATTGGGTCGAACGTTTTGATATCAAAGATGAAACTTTATTTTGCTGGATTTCTGACAAAAAAAAGAGTAAAAAATATCTTGCTAAATTTAAAAAAATAAAAGAATACTATCTCGTATGGGTTGTTGATTATCTATAACTTTAAGTGAAATTTTCATTCTTTTTTAATTATCTAAATCTTAATCAAAATTTTTCATAAATTTGATAAGGCTTTTAATTTTTTTTAATGCATTTTTTTAAACCCTTAAAAAATTTCCTTTTTTTATTTTTTTTACTACTAAACATTTCATTATCAGGTCAAAAAAAAATCAAACTTGCAAACGTTGGTAACAGCGTTACTTTTGGCTATGGGATAGAAAACAGAGAGCAAAACTCTTACCCTAGCCAATTACAAAATATGCTGGGGAAGGATTATTGGGTAGAAAATTTTGGGAAATCTGGTGCTACCCTTCTAAATCATGGGCATAATCCCTACACGAAAACAGAAGAATATCAAAAAGCTTTAGACTTTGCTGCCGATATTGTCATCATTCATCTTGGCTTAAATGATACCGACCCTCGCAATTGGCCTAAATTTCGAGATGATTTTTTTCAAGATTACTATGATTTAATCGAGAGTTTTAGAAAACAAAATCCTAAAGCTAAAATTTATATCTGCCTGATGACGCCTATTTTCCCTGCTCATCCACGCTTTGGGTCTAGCACTTTGACTTATTTTGAACAAATTCAACAGACAATTCCATTAATTGCTAAAAACGCAAAAACTCATTTAATTGATTTTTATACGCCTCTATCAAACAGAGAAGACTTATTCGCTGATGCGCTTCACCCTAATGCAAAAGGTGCTAAAATCTTAGCCAAAACAGTTTATCGTGCTGTAAAAGAGAGTTTTAACGCCCTAAGCATAGATGAGGTTTTTAGCAACAATATGATTTTGCAAAGAAATAAACCTATCCGCTTTTGGGGAAAAGGAAAACCTGGTTCAATTTTACATGCAAACTTTGATAAAGAAAAAAAATCAACAACAGTTTTAGCTGATGGCCATTGGGAAATTGAATTTGAAAATAAGCCCGCAGGAGGCCCTTATAATTTTCAAGTTTCTGATTCAGAAAAAATTTTAAGCCTTAAAAAATTATTTGTAGGAGACCTTTGGATTGCGGCTGGGCAATCAAATATGGCTTTTAAACTCAAAGATGATTTGTATTTTGACTCTTTGACTCTTAAAACTAATCCTTATATTAAAATCTATGATTACAAACCCATTCATTCTACCTATGATGTTGAGTGGGATTCTGCTGTTTTAGAAAAAGTGAATCAAGGGCGTTTCTATCTGCCAACTCAATGGGAAACTTTAGATGAAAATAAGGCAAAAGACTTCTCGGCAGTAGCTTATTATTTTTCAAAAAAAATTCAAAAAGAAACAAATGTGCCTTTAGGCATTATCAGTTTAGCCATAGGTGGCTCACCTACAGAGGCTTGGATTAGCAGAAGCAAAATGCAACGCGACCCTCTTTTGCTGAATTTTCTAAAAAATTGGGATAGCGATTACACTGACTCTTGGGTGCGTGAACGCGTCAAAAAAAATATTAGGAGAAGTTCAAATCCTTCCCAGCGGCATCCTTTCTTGCCTTCTTATTTATATGAAAATGGAATTAAAGTATTTGAAAAATTACCCATTGCTGGAGCGATTTGGTACCAAGGAGAGTCTAACGCATCTAACGTTGAACTGCATGAAATCCTTTTCACAAAAATGATAGAGGATTGGAGAGAACGAAGGAATTCAAATTTTCCTTTTTATTTTGTACAACTTTCTAGCATGGAAAAAGGAAGAGAAACTTGGGCTCATTTTAGAAACAGTCAAAGACTTTTAGCGGAAAAAATTCCAAATACCAAAATGGTTGTAAGTTCTGATGTGGGAGATAAATATGATGTCCACCCCAAAGATAAAAAAACAATTGGAGAACGTTTAGCTAATTTAGCTTTAAAAGATTTTTACAAACTAAATTTCAATGCCTCTGGTCCTGTTTTAGAAAATGTGATTTATAAAAACTGTACAATAATTCTCTCTTTCTCTGATGCTAAATCTTTAAAAACATCTGATAATGAAAATCTTAAAGGTTTTGAAATTGCTGGAGAGGATAGAATATTTCACCCTGCTGAGGCAACAATTTCAGGATTAAATGTTTTATTAAAACATAAGAATATTAAGAACCCTAAATTCTTTCGTTACGCTTGGCAATCTTATTCTTTAGGCAATTTAACGGACGAAGATGGGATTCCTGCCTCTACTTTTAATAATCCATTCCCATAAAATCATGGTTGGTAGAGATCTGATGAAGTTTTAATTTTCACCCAAGTAGGGGGCATAAAACAAAAAGTACAAATAAAAGAAAGAGAGAAAAGCCGATTTTTTCGGCTTGTATAAAGGGTTTGCGGTAGTTTTACTGCTTTTTTTATGTGCATACAAAAAGTGCAATTAACTTCCATTACCTACTATTTAATTACCATTCTTAGAGCGATTAAATACTACCTTTTAACTACTTAACTACCAATTACGGGTAAATACACCCATTATCTACTATATACGCCCATTACGGGCGTTTTTTTTATGCTTTAACTTGGTGTTTAACTACCATTTTGTTGGTGCCAACAAAATGCATATAGAACAAAAATAAAAACCTATAAAATTATATTTGGTATTACAGTTGGTATTACAGTTGGTATTACATTTAATGGGTTAAAATATCTTTTTAGTTTATGGATAAGCTTTAAAAATGGTGCTAAAACCATATAAAATAAATATTTGTGGGGGGATAATGCAAATTCTTTAATAGGTTTGGATTTAAACAAACTACTCATTATCAATTATTTATGTATTTTCCTTTAATTTTTTACTTAAAAAGCTTGATTGGCTTTAAAACATGGTGTTGAAACGAATACTGGCTTTGATGATTGCCATAGCTGTGATATCGCTTAATAACACATCTTTAGGGTGGTGATACTGGTTTTGACTGGCTAATCTTACGTACTCTTCTCCTTTATCTGATTTCTGCACATATTTTACGGTGATCATCTCTTCCCATTCATCTACACGAACGCCAAGCAAGTACATTTCTCCGAAGAAAATACTTTGCTGCTCTACTGGAATCTCTTTATATAATACTATGTCTCCTGATTTTAAGAGAGGATACATGCTATCGCCTGTAATGGATAGCCCACCGTCGCATTTTGGTATGCCAGGGATGCGGATGGAGTTTAATACAGAAGTTGTTTTTTCGCTCCTGAACATCTCTACTAAACCTGCGGTGGCTTCTAAATCGTACAACGGAATATCTTGAATACCCATGACAGCATCTGCTGATTTTTGATTGCCAATGAGCTTTAGCTCTTGCTTGAGCATGGAACCTTTGCCAGTGAGAAGCCAATTCGCATCAATGTTTTCACATTTTGTGTATATTAAATCTATGTCAAATGTGTTTCTTTTCCTCCAGTTTGATAAAACTTGAGGTTTCACATCTAAATATTTAGCAAATTCAGTATCTGTGTCAATCTTCAGATATGATTTTATTTCGTTTAAAATTAAGGATCTATCCATTCAAATAAACTTTTTGTGTGAATTTTATTGTTTAAATAAACATTTTGTTTATATATTTGCTGTATTAAATTTTTAATCAAAAAAAGCAATGGATAAAGATACGAAAAAGAGTAAACATTACAATGCGTATAACAGGGATATTGTACGCAGAATTAGGGAAAAATATGGGGTGACGCCTCATTTTATCTATGCCAGCTTGCGTGGAGACCGCAATAGCGAGACGTCTATCAAAATTTGTGAGGACTATAAAAAGGCTGAAAGGGTGATTAACCAAACCTTGAACAAAATTTAATTCACCGAATATGAAAGATTTAAGAAAATACCAGGGTATAGTAAGAGAAGGAGATGTATTTATTGTATACTTTAAAGATGAAACGACGTTAACTTTTGATACTGCATATTTTGATGAAGAAGAGTTTGTAGTAGATAGGGGCTATGACGACGACCTTGACTCGTTGTATGATGTTAGGGTTAAAGGACTTTATGTTTTCAAAGTTTTAGACGACAAAGGGGACGTCCTTGATAAAGAAACCCAAGAAGACCTTATTTCTTCTTACAAAGACATTTTTTTAAAAATGATTACGGAAGATCTACATCAAATAAAAAGAAAAGACAATTAACAATACGGAAAAATTAATTCAAATTCAGAGTAAATCAAGAGTAATGTTTGAATATCACGAAAATATTTTATGCGTACATGCGGATTGGCTTTATGAGGATAATAGAATAATGTCTTTATCTAACTATTGCCAACTTATAAGCCGAAAAAAAATGAAAAAATTGACGATAGGCGGTAACGGCAGAAAAGCATTGGTGGCGTTTGAGAGCATACCTCGCCGTTTCCGTGAAATGATTGTGGAACTTACCGGCGACCCCTATGAGCAAACCAAGCATTTGATTTTTCGTGATTATATAAAACCTGACTACCAAGCAGAAATGTTTTATCGCGACTACACTTTAGAGGACGGCACCGCTCTACCAGAAGAAACCCAAACTGAATACACCCACACGGCAATGATTTTAAATACCTGCCACTACATTATTACCAATATGGTTACCTGCAGAAAATTTGGCGGTAAATTAAAAGCATGGAAAAAAATGGCAGAGGCCGTAGCCAATCTACCAGAACATACCTATAAACATAAACTGCCAATAAATTACCGCAGGCTAAAACAAAGATGCAAAGACTATAAAGAAAACGGATATGTAGAATTGGTACACGGTAATTTTTTGAATAATAATGCAGATAAATTAACGGCAGACGGTACGCGTTGGGTACTTGCACGCTGGGCAAATCAAGTAAATAAATGTGCAAACCTTGCACAATTGCACGGCGAGTATAACGAAATGGCAGACCAAAAAGGCTGGAAACAAATCAAAGAAGAAAAAACCTTTTACAACTTTTTATATAGCGAGGAAATTATGCCTTTATGGTACGGCCATAGGCACGGAGAATTAGCCGCAAAAGAAAAATTTGGTTACCAATTAAAAACCAAAATGCCAGCCTTTAGAGATTCATTATGGTTCTCTGACGGGACCAAACTAAACCTTTATTATTTAAATGAAAAAGGCGAAATGGCTACTTGCCAAGTGTATGAAGTGATGGACGCCTTTAGTGAGGTGCTTTTAGGCTTTCATATTAGCCCTGCAGAAAATTATGAGGCACAATATGCCGCATATAAAATGGCCATACAGACTGCTGGCTATAGACCCTACCAAATTAAATATGACAACCAAGGTGGGCACGGAAAATTAAAAGCGGGTAATTTTTTAAGCAAAATTGCCAAAATACAAACAGCCACACAGCCCTACAACGGTAAATCTAAAACCATAGAGAGTGCTTTTGGGCGTTTCCAATCCCAATTCTTAAAACGTGATTGGTTTTTTACGGGGCAAAATATTACGGCTAAAAAGCAGGAATCTAAAGCCAATATGGAAATGATATTGGCGAATAAAGCAAATCTACCAACGCTAGATGAAGTTAAAAAAATATATGAACAACGCAGGCGTGAATGGAATTCAGCACCACACCACAAAACAGGCCGCCCAAGAATAGATATGTACTATGAAAGTAAAAACCCAGACACTAAAAAAGTAGAGCTATGGGATATGGTAGACTTATTCTGGGTAACTAGATCTAAATCAATCAAAGCCGATGCGTCTGGTATTTCATTTAGAGAAGGTAAAGTTAAATATGACTACATGGTGTACCAAGATAACGGCATGCCAGATTTAGAATGGCTAGATAAGTCTGTAGGTAAATCATTTATCATCAAGTTTGACCCAGAGGATATGAGTGAAATCCGTTTATACGAAGACACCCCATTAGGGCTAAGATTTGTAACCGTAGCACAAACCAAAAAAGAAGTTGGTAGAGCCGCGCAAATGCAAGAAGACTGGGAACAACCCCATATTAGAAAGGTACTAAGTGCTAATGCCGGCCAAAGAGTAGAGCGAAGAGATAAGATGGAGGAAATCCTCTCTGAATGGGGGATGACCGCAGAGCAGCAAGGTATGAATAGACCAACGTTGAAAGGTATAGAAAGAAACAAACCAGGGCGTAAAAAAGCGGGTGAAATTGGAAAATATCAAAAAGCCTTGAGTAACCAAGATTGGGACGACGAAGCAGAACTAGCAGAACCAACAGAAAGTATATTCAATAGATTATAAAACAAAAGAAGCCCCTTGCGGGGCAACAAAAAACAAGACAAATATATGACAACACAACAGAAACAACAAATCGCATTAGAACTTAAAAAGTTTTGTAACCGAAAAGGCGGGCAAAATAAATCTGCAAAAATCATAGGCATATCATCTGCCCTAGTTTCACAAATTTTAAATCAAAATTGGGACAAAATATCAGATGAGATGTGGCGAAACGTTTCATCAAAAATTGGGAGCACAGAAAACAAATGGCAGGTGATTGAAACGACTGATTTTAGGCTGTTCACGCAATTAATGAATGATGCGCAACACAACTCACAGGTTTATGCGGTGATAAATCCTGCCGGTAGCGGTAAAACAGTTGCAATGAAATATTATGAAATGAATAATGATAACGCCTTTATGGTGCAATGCAACGAGTTCTGGAACCGCAAAGGCTTTTTGATGGAACTACTACGCGTAATGGGGCGTGACAATACGGGTATGAACGTAACTGAAATGATGTATGAAGTTGTGAACACACTTAAAAGGCTAGAGAACCCCGTATTACTTTTTGATGAGTTTGATAAGGTGAGCGACCAAGTGCTTTATTTCTTTATAACAATTTACAACCAATTAGAAGATGATTGTGGACTCGTAATGTGTGCCACAGACCATTTAAAGAAACGCATTTTAAGAGGGATTAGGCTTAACCGTAAGGGATATAATGAGATTTATAGCCGCATAGGTAGAAAGTTCATAGAATTAAACGGATTAACACAACAGGACGTAATCCAAGTGTGCTTTGCCAATGGCATAGAAGATAAATCGCAAATGAAAATTGTATGGGCAGAATGCGAGGGTGATTTGCGACGCGTAAAAAGAAAAGTACACGCCCTAAAATTAGAAAACGCCCAATTAAACAACGGTTAAACACTATTTAATAAGTATTAAATAACTAATGAAACGAGCCTACTCTGTATCAAATATTTTAAATAAGCGCTTCAATACTTTAGATTTTGAAGGTGTATGGAAAGCAAGCCTGGGGCAACCAGATGAAGCCTTTTCTGCCATTGTTTGGGGTGGCTCCTCCAACGGGAAAACGGATTTTGCGGTGCAATTTGCTAAATACCTGTGCAATTTTGGGCGTGTGGCTTACAACTCAATGGAGGAAGGCATATCACACACCTACCAAATGGCGATGGAACGCCACTATATGCAAAGCGTGGAGGGTAAATTCACCTTATTAGACCGCGAGCCGTGGGATGAAATGGTAAAGAGAATGAAAAGGCATAAAAGCCCGCAGTTTCTAATTGTTGACTCTATTCAATACGCAGGAATTACCAAAAAAGAATATAAAGAATTGAAAGAATATATGAAGTCTAAAAACAAAGGTTTGATATTCCTTTCACACGCCCAAGGGCGAGAACCTAAAGGAGCCCTAGCCCAGTTTATACGATATGATGTAGATATAAAGATTCCTGTAGAGGGCTTTAGAGCCTTTCCACAAGGGAGATTAAACGGTGGCGGGGAACCCTACACCATTTGGCATGAAGGAGCCGCTAAATACCACGGAGATATTAAATAACAAAACACTACTTGAAAAAATGACAGCAACGACACCAACGATTTTAGAAATTCTTGAAATTAGTTACACAACGTATGACAACTACCGTGAAAAGCATTACCAAGCGTATTGCCAACGCCTTGCAACCCTAAATTTTATGAGTTATAAAACACTTCACACCAACGGCTTGATGCAAAACTATTTCCACGGCATGTGGCTTTTGCACGTTGAGAAAGCCTTTTTGCAAGATAACGCGCACTACTTTTCATACTGCGAAGCTGAACTATTAAGACAGCTATTTTGCAGCTATACGCGCAATATTTTGGACAATGAAAAGGTGCAAATGTACCCCTCAAAATTAATTGTAAAAATAAAAAAATTAAGCCTTAAAAAATTAGTGAACTGATGAGAATAAATCAATTTGATTTGCTTGACTTTTTGAATTACGACAGCAATACAAGGCAGTTTTTAACCTTCGCTGAAAGGATTTTAATTCACCAAAATATTGCAAGACTTAGGAATCAACTAACGGCAAAAGACCTCCCAGAGAATTTACAAAATAAATTGATAGAGCGAAAAAAAATAATGCGAGAGACAGGGTGGAAATACGTGCCAGTACGCTACAATCAAGATAGAGATATAGAAAGAATAGAAGAATTAAAATAAAAAAAGAATTAAAATGAGAATAAAAGAAACAATAACAGAGCCTTACGTACGCTTTGTTTCCAAAAAAGACAATTATTACTTCGTTGTACGCGTTGATTTTGACGACAACGTAAAATGCAGAAGAGTTGGAAGTGACGACGCAGTTGAAATAAGCGATGATGAGCGCTTGGAATGGATTGAAAAACGCAATGTATTTTTAGATAAAATGTTAATAGTTAGAAAGCTTTACGAAAAAATACGCGACATTGAAGCTATGCGAGACGGCGCTATTAGATACTTTCAAGGCGATTTGGATCTAGAAGAAATTGTAGACGACTGGTTTCTTCGCTCGGTTAAACGAATTGATATAGACTACTCAGATTTAGAGGAAGAGGCACACAGAATACCATACCATGTATTAAAAAAATACGAAGAAAAAATAGAAAGATAAAAACAATGAACTTTAAAATTGAAAAATTACATAGCGATGCCTACAAAGTGAACGGCAAAGCTGTTCTAAGAAACGAATTGGGGGACTGGTTGGCTCCGTTTCACACATTATCTGATGCGGAATGGGATGCGTTCTATGAACAATTAATCCTCCCCCAGCCCCTCCAAAGGAGGGGGGGGGGTAAAAATAACGCTACCAAAGGAGGGGAGTCCCACCCTTTGGGAGGGATGAAGAGTTAATATTAATAACAAACAACAAATAATTAAAAGATGAAAGATTTATCACAATTATCAGAAAAAGAGCTTCAAGAGGAGTTGAAGCGTAGAAATGAAGCCAAACTACAGGATAGAGATGCCTACAAAAAAATGGTAAACGAATATTTACCAGGCTTTATGGAAAATATCAAAGCGTGTAGCGAACAGCTATCTGCATTGAAGCTTTCTATATTCAAGGATTCAAAGATTTTACTGGATTTGAAAAATAATGCTTACAACGTGAAAGACACTCAGCAATCACATACGTTTTCTGATGCCAAGGGCAATACGATTACCTACGGATTTCGTGTGCTGGACAATTGGGACGATACTGTAACGGCGGGGATTGACAAAGTAAAAGAGTTTATCGCCTCTCTTGCTAAAGATGAAGCGACTGGCAAATTGGTGCATGCAGTAAATCAATTGCTGAAAAAAGATGCTAAGGGTAATTTGAAAGCAAGCCGTGTCCTGGAGCTTACTAAGCTCGCAGAAGAATGGAATGATGAAACATTTACAGATGCGGTGAACATCATTAGACAATCTTATAAACCTATGCGTTCGGCATTCTACATTGAGGCGAGCGTTACAGATGCACAGGGCAAAAAAGTGAGTGTGCCGCTTTCTATCACTTCGGTTGATTTCCCAGAGGGGACGGATGTGGGTGCACTTTTCCCAGTCCACGAAAAATACGAAGCTTAATGCCTCGTGCTCGAGACAAAAAACTTGGCGTTCCTGAAATCATCGGGAACGCCAACATACTAAAAAAAAATTAAGCCTTAAAAAAATGAGATTTTCAAATACACGTCAACTCCCTTTCCTTGGGAAAGGGCTGGGGATAGGATAAAGCCTTAAAAAAAAATGGAAGCAGAAAAAAAAAAATTAACTAGTTTATTGAGAACTTCAAAAAGTAAATTAAAGTCATGAAGAGACCCGAACTACAAATACATATGATATTAATTTTATTAGTCGCAGCTATGTATATTTTTGATCAGATTTCACGTGTAGAGGCAATTTTAATGCTGATATTACTTCAATTAACATCCAAAAAAATATAATATAATGAAGATAGAAAAAGTAGATGAAAGCTTATAATATGGATAAATTAAAACTATTTACAACGGGATTTATGCAAGTGTTCTTTGTGAGTGCAAACACCTATTTTGTAGCAAAAGAAGAATACTTAGGCGTGGCAGGAGCTTCGTTCATGATTAGCTTTATCTGGACATACAATGTGAAACGTGTGGCGTTTGGAGGGTTTATGGATAAGCTGATTTATGCCGCTGGTGCGAGTTCAGGAGCTTTGGCTGGGCTTGCAGTTGGGAAAATGATATTATAAAGCAAAAGCATTTCCCCTGTCGTATAACTGGTAATAGCAAAGAAATATAAGGACTGGAATGCAGGTTCGAATCCTGCCAGGGGAACAAAAAAAATGACAATCACAAAACAACAAATCAAGCAACTGCAAAGCATTTGCAGCAAAGAATTTAGCGATCGGGATGAACGCTTAAATTTTCTCAGCGAATTTACGGGCGAGCAAATCAACTCAACCAAAGATTTAACCGAGCGCCAAGCCTATGAAGCGATTCGGTTTCTAAACACAGGCAAAAATCCAAACAATAGTTTTTACGCCTTATTTGATAAAGAAAATACGCAACACACAACGATTTTGAGCCTTGCCCATCAGCTTGGTTGGGTGCAGGAAAACAAACCGCATTTGGTCGATTTAAAAACGCTGGGGACGTGGATTATCAGCTCCAAATGCCCAGTGCAGAAGCCAATAAACCAAATGAACTCAAAGGAGTTGAGCAAAGTGATTTTTGCGTTACAACAGGTGTTTGAGTGGAAGTATTCCTCCCCTAGATCCTCCCCCAGCCCCTCCAAAGGAGGGGGATTTAAAAAGGGGAGGTTTAAAAATAATGCTACCAAAGGGAGGGAGATTTAAAAAATAATGCTATTATGAATAAAATTAAACTGAAAATAAAGACAGAGCATCTGAGAGTTGTGATAGATGATTTCTATGAAGCCAAAACTCAGCTAGCGCAAACAGCAGCAGGAAAAGTTATAGGTTCAATATCACAAGATTTGATGATAAAATTAGAGAGAAAACTGGTCAGCAAACGAGGCGAGGGTAAGGAATTTTCTATGACCTTAAAGTATCATGAGGCTTATTCTCTAGCAATCATTGCTCAAGCACAAATGGGCTCTGCTGCAGGTGAATTTGAAAGAAATGTTTACCGATTACTCATCCAGCAAATTGAGAAACAATTATGAGAGAAAAAAGTTTTATAATGACCTCCAAGCGGTTCACGGGTTCGGTGTTGTTTAAATTCGGTTTAAATGGTTTTTTAACGCTGTTTAAAATAGAAGCGGATTTGGACGAAAAGCAACATCAATTCACGTTAAAATACATTCCCAAACACATCAGCCACATTGCAGAACTGGCAAAGCTAAGCGAAACCATAAAGGTGGAAGAAGTGCCAGTTGATTTGAGTTTTGAACATTTCTGGAAGACCTACGGCAACTATGCCGGTAAGAAAAAACGTTGCGAGGCTCTATGGGAGCAACTCAACGATGCTGAACGCTCCAAATGCCTGAACTACATCACTATTTACAAATCCCATAAATCTAAAGACGGCACGGCACTTGCCTACCCTGAAACGTATATTAATAATAGGGTTTGGGATGGGTGAAAGAGGGGATCCTCCCCCGGCCCCTCCAAAGGAGGGGAGACTCAAACGCCAACTTGTGAAATTCGAGTTGGCGTTTTACTTTTGTGGAGATGTCTTCTGCTAAACAAAAAATAGGTCGAAAAAGAAATATGCTCTTGCGGTACAGGGATATTCAGCAGGAGTTTAATAAATATGATTGCCGAATTATTCCTATTACTGTAATCCATAGGGAGTATATTTTTCCTAAATTTCGTATTAGCAGGGATACGTTATACCGAGCTTTGAATACTCATGTAGAAGAAGAATTGGAGAAAATATCCTTTTGATTTAGAGGAAAGACTGAATAATCCTCCCCCCAGCCCCTCCAAAGGAGGGGGGGGCCACCCTAGCCCTCCCAAAGGGAGGGGAGTTTTGAAAATCATGCTACCAAAGGAGGGGAATTATACATTGTGAGCCTCAAAGGTGTAGAGAATATTATATTCCTGCACGCCATCGTCTCGCATTACTCTACTGAATGAGGTTCTGATTAACTTGCTACAATTATTTGCAGGAGAAAAGCCGTGTAATTGCTGGTGTATCTTTTCTGTAAGTTCAAATATTGCCCAGGCATTGTTTTTTTGCCTCTGAGGAGCCTTTAAACTGGTATTGGTGAGTTTCATATTCGCTACTGTGATTTTAATAGCAAATGTTCCGTTTTGTCTTTCTTTGGGGTGTTTGGTTATATCTTTTGAAATGTTTGAAAATTGCCCATTATTGAGGTCTATGAGGCAGCAAGGCCACTGCACTGGCATATTGGGACTGTAATAGTCTATTTGCCCCCAGTCTTCGTCTACATACTTGATTTCAGGTATTTGTGCTATACGGGTTTGAATGTTTTGTAAAATGGGTTTCATATTATTGGTTGTTGGTGAATGGTTGATAGTGAATGGTGTGTAGTTGTTTGTCTAATATCTTATGTCTAAAATTTTATTTCTTTTAGATTATGGTTGATGATATTGCGAATATGTTTGTCTACCTCTGGGTGGTGTCCTATGAATTGGCGTTTGGGGATTTTGATTTTGCCTCCTACCTTTTTGAGTGCCATTGCCTTGGATTGTATGTTTCTGGTGGCTTGGAAATTGTTTTGTTTGAATTTTTTATTTTTCATGATATTGTCCTTTTATATTGATGCCCTCTGGTAGAATATTCATGTTTTCTAACTGGAAACCGTCTGCTTCTAATTGTATGCGGATGTGCCTGTCTAACATTCGGGTGATGTTTCCATTTTTGGCTTTCCATATGTCGCAACCCACAATTGGATGTTGTTTCCATTCGCCTTGTCTGCTGATGAGCAAATGTTCTACATGTGTTTCGTTGGATTCGCCAATGGCTATATCGCCATTTTTGAAAACCAAATCATTCTCGTTTAATCTAAAATCATTCATGGTTGAATTTTTCACGTGAACCGAAAACAAAGGGCTGAACTGTTCCCTGTGTTACATCTGTATTTTCGTCTATTGTTTTAAGAGGTAAGTTGCCTAAAGAAACATCGCCTTTGTTGATTTTTTTCAGGTATTCAATGGCTCTATCATATCGCTCTTTGGCGTGTTCATAAATAATATCGGCATTGCATAAATCAACGATATACCATTTGGCAACGGATAGGCAAAGGCTTACGATTAAAGCGTTTCTCTGCTCACCTATGGCAGTGAATATGGCATCAACATCATAGCGGTTTCTGCCGTCTAAAAACTCTTTTCTATGATTGGTATAGAAATAGGATTTTACTTCTTGTTCTGCGGTGTCTAATGCCTGTAGAACGATGCTTTCATCGCCTTCGGTAATTTGCTCTACTTGGTAATTGTAGATATTGTTTTTTAAATCTTCTATTTGTAGGAACATATTTTTGGTTGTTGGTGATTGGTTGTTAGTTGGTTTGTCTATAATTATCAGTAGCGATTATTCACTCTGGCACCGAATTTATATGTGCCTTTCATCTTTCTGTTGCGTGTGCTGAGCCATTTAAAAGCACCATGCACGGCATCAGGACCATCATCATGGGCTTGGCTACCTTTTTCAAAAGCAAGGAATTGGTTTATCAGCGTTTGCATATCAGCATTTTTTTGTTCTGTATTGAAGAAGAAATTTTTGCGTTCAAAATAGCCCGAAAGGCTTTCTATTCTATCGTATTTGTCTGTTTTGGTGCGTTTATCAGCAACTACTGGGATGTAATAACCTCTTTTTTCGCCCTCAATATCAAAATCAGAAACAAATTCATCCATGGCAAAAAGCCCTTCTATCATATATCTGATATTGTATAAATCAAGGTTGTAAACTTCATACTGATCATACAGCCATTTGGCACAATCTGCCCTTGATTTTTGTTGCATATATGCCAAAAGTATATGGAACTCCTTGCCTTTGGTGCCTACCAGAATCAGAGCTTTGTAATCGGCATTGGCTTTATAGGATAAATCTCCATAGAAACACAAGGCATCATAATCCTTGAGCTTATGTGGTTTCTTATACTGTATATCTTCATATTTAAAAATTGCACCATCCTCAATATGTGTGTGCATATACTCTCTCATAAAAGAGCGATATGGCATTTGGCTAAACTTATTTTTCCAATACTCTGCAGATGTTTTTTCTGGCCATTCTGGTGTAAAATCAGATAGGTTTTTAACGGCACAAACACTAAGCACATGAAACAAAGCATTGGCATGCTGTTCCATAGTGGCGGTGTTTTCTTTTTCATCTTTGATAACTTGATTAAAGTAAGTTTTTAGCCTATTGGTGATACTATTTTTATGAAAATTGTTGTTAGCATATATGAAGCGTTCTGTTGCATTATCATCAGCATCAAAACAACCCCAAATATCCTCTGTGATGTAGTCCACAGCTTCACGCATGATTCTATCATTGTTCACAGATTTTTTGCTATCCACATCATCTACTACTATATAATCTGGGCGTTCTGCCTGTTCTCTTGCACCTCTGGGGTTTTGTCCAAAGCCAAGCGACATGAATCGAACGCCATCTGATGTAGCGAAATCACCCTCTGCCCAATTGCCAGCAGAAAATCGCTGCCCATAATCATTTTTGATACGATTATTAAATTGAAGTTGAGCCTGAATACCAGCGAGTAATTTTTTAGCTTTAGGTTCGGTTTCGCCTACCAATAGCATAAAATGTAAATCTTTTTTGGCTAAGTACAAATACAAAGGGATACCCATATCAATGTGCACGGATTTTCCTGCTGAACGGAACATTTCAGCCAGCAAACGTAAACGTTTGTTTTTGGTAATTATCTTGGCTAATTTGGCGTGAAACCAAGCGGATTTCTTTTTAGCGTAATTAGGGAAATAATATTCAAACCATTGAATGTAGTTTTTTTCAAGAGCTTGTACACGTGCATTTTTATCTTTGGCGTTTTCATGAATATTGATAGAAGTAGCCAAAGCGATACGCCTACAATGTTTGTCATAATCTTGTATTAATTTAAGATACTTTTTATTGTCCATGGCTAATTTTCTAAACTGATACGGTGTTGCAAGAATTGTTTATGAAAAGCGGTACATTGATTGGCAAAATCAGGGTCTATTTCAGCAATGAAATGATCTAAATCTTTCAGTATTTTATGCACTACTACGGGGTCTGCTTTTTTTTCTAAACGGTCTAATGTTGCCATAAGTTTAGCGATAGCATCTGCTGGTAGTTTTGGCTTTTTTCCCTCTGAAATTTGTAAGAGTTCTTGCTGTAGCAACTGTTTGATTTTGGTAGGTGAAGCGTGAAAATTCAATCTTTTGTTTTCCCAGTCATATTTTTTTGCCCAAGAACTCACCGTATTTTGTGATACTTTGTAATGTTCTGCTACTTCTTTGAGTGTGATTTCTAAATTCTCTATATAGAATGCCTCTGCCTTGATTCTTGTCTGCGTTTTTGCCATTTAAAAACATTTATTCAGGTACAAAATTGCGTGTAAGTATGGCTGAAAAAAACTACCTGTACATTGGTGCGGCAACCTTGTCATATGAAAATACAACCTTGTCTAATAGTTTGACAAACATTTTATAAACCCATGAAAGTCATTCAAATTTGCCTCACAATCAAGTCAAAAAAATCAAAGGATTATGCCCAGATTTATATTAAATGATGAAAGTAAAATCAACTCCTACGGGTTTAGAATCCGTACGCAAGGTATCAGCTTAGAGCGATTCTCTAATAATCCTGTAATGCTTGACGGGCATAATCCGTCTAACCTCGCTGTCATAGGTAAATGGACTTCTTTTAAGGCAGAAAACGGAAAGCTCACAGCTGATACGGAGTTTGATATAGAAGACCCACACGCTAACATCATAGCGGGAAAAGTAGAACGTGGGCTTATCAATGGTGCCAGCATGGGCATATCATTCAGCAAAAATGATTTTAGCTATGAAAATGGTGAATTGGTACTCAATCAATGTGAATTGTATGAGGCGTCTATTGTTGCTATTCCCAGCAATACCAATGCCATAAGATTACGCATGGATGATGAGGATTTAACAGAAATGGACATCAAAGAACTGTGCCTATCTATTGCACAAAATTCAACTTATCAAAACAATCAAAGTAATATGAAATTCAAATTAGGACAATTAGCCATGTTGGCATTAGGCTTTGCCGTAGAAACCAAGGAGCTAACGACAGATGAAATTGAACAATCAATTTTGAAACTCTCTAAAGAAAGAGATGAATTAAGAGCACAAATACAACTTTCTGAAGAAAAGGTAAATGCTTACATCGCCAAAGAAAAGAAAGAAAAAACAGAACTGACGGCTAAAATGCTGGATGAAGCAGTGCAACAGGGAAAAATTACAGCAGAAAAGAGAGCTACATTTTTGGAATTAGCTCAACAAAACTTTGAATTATTCCAATCTACTCTGGAAGCTCTGCCTGTGAAAAAGAACTTTTCGGCAGGAATCAACACGCCTGCAGGAACCCAAGGAGTTACCAGCATGGAAGACTTTCAAAAATTGAGCATTGAGGAGCAATTGGCTTTCAAGAATGCTGAACCAGAAGCTTACAAAAAATTAGTTAATACCATTGGGTAGTAACAGGATTTAAACATTATTTAAATAACATTTAAAACAAGATAAAATGCCAAAGAATTTTCCAGAAATATGGGAGCAACGTGTGAGACAAACTTTGAAAAGTGGCGACACGGCAGATTTTTTAGACGGCGTCAATGAATTAGATGGCGACGTGCAACAAATGGGTGAAGAAAATGTAATCCATATTCCCACAACCGAATTTAGTCCAGATGTTTTGATTAACAACAAAACATATCCTCTAGCCGTGCAAGACTATGATGATGATACAGTGATTGTGAAATTGGACAAATACCAGACCAAACCTACCAAAGTTACAGATGACCAGATTATAGGCTCTTCTTATGATAAAATTGATGCAGTTACCCGAAGCCATACCAATGCTATCAACAGCAGGAAATTCAAAAAAGCCTTGCATGCTTTGGCACCCGATAGTAATACAGATAAAACTCCTGTTTTGGAAATGGCTGGAGATGAATGTACTTATGAAGATTTAGTGAAGTTAAAAGATAAGTGTGATGCTCTGGAGTGGCCAGAAGAAGGCAGAAGATTGGTACTATGTAACAAGCATTACAATGCTCTATTGAAGGATAGAAAGAATTTTGGCGACCAACTCATCAATTACAGAAAAGGCGAAGTATCTCCAGTAATTGCAGGATTTGAAATCAAAAAGTATATCGCATCACCCCATTATGCAAGTGGTAATAAAAAAGCATTTGGCGAAGTGGTAGAATTAACTGACAAACCAGCATCTGTGGCTTTTGTGAAGGAAAACGTGAAAAAGAAAACAGGGCTTACCAAACAGTATTTTTCTGAAGCAAGTAAGGACACTGAAAATCAAGCTAATTTGTTGAACTACCGCCATTACTTCATTGCAGTGCCTGTTGAAAAGAAATTTATTGCAGCTTTAATCTAATCACTATGAAAAACGTATTTAAACAAAACCCCAAATTGGATGTTGTTTATCAAACATCAGATAAAAAGTATTTCTATTTAGAAAACGACGCTGCCAACCATGCTCAAACTTTAGAGAACAAAAAAGTTATCAAGTTGGAAAGAGAAAGTAAGAAAGAAAGTGAAGAGAATAAAACTACAGAAAGAGCAGAACCTGTAACAGATGGATCTACACAAACAGATGCAGAGCCTGTAGCAGCTAAACCAACCAAAAGAACTGAGAAAAAATGAATGGAGTAAAATTCATAAGAGAAAATGGAGGTCTGAGCCGGGTATTGCCCGGTGAAGACCACACCTCTGGGCTTATCGTCTATGGTGAAACCAATGTAGCAAAAACCCTACTGAACAATGCTGTGGATTTAGAAACCATAAGCGTAACACATGAAACGAATCCTGTGCTGCACTATCACGTTTCTGAATTTTTCAGAATCAATCCGGGAGCCAAACTCTATGTGCAAGGTGTAGAAGCGTCTGACAAAACCTATACAGAAGTGAAAGTCTTGCAAAACTTTGCACAAGGCAAAATAAGACAGATGGCCATTTGTGATTTTAAAATGGCATCAACCAATTTGCAAACTTGTGTGAAAAAGCTGAACCAAATCGCACAGGAATTGGCATTAGGCATCACACCGCTCAGCATCTTATTTTCATGCAAAATTCAAACTTCTGAAATGACTTCTTTGCCAGACTTGCATACTTTTTCATCCGAAAGGGTAAGTGTTGTCATTGGGCAAGACGGAGCAGGAAGAGGCAACTATATCCATGGTTCACAGCCGTCTGTTTCTTGTATTGGAGCCGTTTTGGGTGCAGTATCCAAAGCTAAAGTAAGCGAAAGCATTGCTTGGGTAGAAAGGCAGAATCTTGTGAGCGACACCTATGACAAAAAATTCACTGGAGGAGAATTTAAAGGTTTGGAAATGGATGTGCCAGCATTTTGTGATGGTTCGCTGGTAGGTAATTACACACCAGCACAATTACAATCATTAAATGATAAAGGTTATTTGTTTCTGGTGCAGTACCCAGGCAATGCGGGAACTTATCTGAATGATAGTTTTACAGCAACAGCTCAAAATGATGATTTTGCCTACATAGAAAACAATAGAACCATAGACAAAGCCATCAGGGAAGTCAATCGTGTATTGGTACCTAAAATTTCTGCACCTGTCTATATAGACCCAGACACGGGAAATTTAGAAGCTTCTAATATAGATGCTTTGGAAGCACTATGTGAAGAGCCTTTGGATGCAATGTTGAGAGATGGCGAAATCAGCGGACACCATGTAAGTATTAGCCCATACCAAAAAGTATTGCAGACCTCTAAACTGGAAGTGGTATTGAAAATTATACCTGTTGGTACATTGAGAGAAATTGTTGTGAAAATTGGTTTAACCCTACAAAAATAAAAACCTATGGCATTAGAATTAGAACCATTGATTAATGGAAGAGAATACGGCTGGGGCGATATTGTGATGAATATAGGTGGTGTTCCTATCACAGGCATCAGAGCCATCAAGTACGAAGAAGAGCAAGAAAAAGAGGACATCTATGGAGCAGGTAGAAACCCTGTAAGCCGTGGATATGGTAGAGTGAAATGTTCTGGCTCTATCACGCTACTTTCGGGTACTGTAATGGCATTGAAAGCCAAGGCAAAAAATGGACAATTACACCGCATTGCACCATTCACTATCACCGTGAGCTATCAGCCAGACAATCAACCTATGGTAACGCATATTTTGAAAAATTGTGAGTTCAAAAAAACCACTTTTGATTGGAAAGAAGGCGATATGAGCAAAGAGGTAGAATTGGAACTCATCGTATCACATATCACAGACAAACAAATCTAAATATAATACGGCAGTGCATTGCTGCCGTTTATCAAAACAAAATAACATGGAAAACGAATTAATCTGCGGACTGGATACCGCACAAATAGAAGAATTAAAAGAAAAGCACGGAGCTTTGGTATTAATTGAAGTGACTGCACAGGGGAAATTGCATAAAGCTATCTTCAGAGAACCCACCTTTGAAATGCTGAGGGCATCTAATAAAATTTCTAAAATTGATGAAATGAAAGCTTTAGAAAGCATCTACATCAATTGTAAAATAGCTGTAGATGATGATATTGCCCAAAGAGATGTATTGAAAATTAAAGCCGTAGAGGCATTGATGGCAAGGGTGCAAAAAACCAGTAGCGAAGCAAAAAACTTGTAAGCTCCTTATTAGCCGAAAACAGCGAAAGGGAGCAATGGAAAGCAGATGCCTTGATTAGAAGCCATTTTGGAATTAATCCAGAGAAATTGCAAATAACACAATGGAACAAACTCTACGCCCAAGCTATGTGGCTGGAAGAATGGAGACTACGAAACCAAGCAGAATTATTTAAAGCAATGTTTGGGAGTTAATCTTTTTTATGAACAGCACTATCATAGCATTTTTTAGCAAAAAGCAAAACACCATAACCAAACCAAAGCCCAAGCACAATACCAAAGGCTAAGGGATTAATAAATGAAATCAATAAACTGAAAATAAACACCCATCCTAATTTAGTGGGTTTATAACCAAATAAATTCATACTAATACAAAGATAGTAAATGTCTTCAAACACAACAATATATAATATAAGTTTTACTACTAATGGTGGGCAAGTTTTTGCTACTATCAATAACGGTTTGAGTGGTGTAAGAGAGGCCACGAAACAAACTACAAAAGTATTTGGTGATTGCTACAAGGCACTACTTTCGGTAAGTTTGGTTGCTGATAGTCTTAATCAGATAAAACAAAGCGTTGATAATTTAATAGCACCTGGAGCAAGCCTCAATGCTAATATGCTGGAGCTTTCAGCCATTACAGGCGTTACAGGCGATGGATTAAAAGCCATAGAATTAGCAGCAAGAGATACCGCCAAAACCTTTGGCACATCTGCCGTGGACAATGTGGAAGCTTACAAAATGATGCTCTCCCAACTTTCGCCAGAAATCGCCAACAATGCCGAGGCAATGAAGATGATGGGCGAAACGGCTAATATCCTCTCTAAGCAAATGGGTGGCGATACCGTGGCAGCAACTGATGTACTCAATACTTCACTCAATCAGTTTGGGGTGAGTATGGACGACCCTATTGCGGCAGCAAAAGTAATGGCGGATATGATGAATGTAATGTCTGCTGCTGCACAGCAAGGTTCTGCCGAATTGCCCCAAATTAAACAAGCATTAGAACAAGTAGGTATGGTAGCAAAAACCACAGGCTTATCCTTTGCCGAAACCAATGCCTATATTCAGCTACTGGACCAAGCAGGGAAAAAAGGCAGTGAAGGCGGTGTGGCGTTGAGGAATGTTTTAGCGACACTATCAGAAGGAAGATTTACTTCTAAATTAGCTGCAGAAGGATTAGAACAAGCGGGTATATCTGTGAATTATTTAGCAGATACCAGTATTCCGCTACATGATAGATTGAAAACGCTAAGGAAAATCCAAGGTGATACGGCACTGATGACCAAAGTGTTTGGTAAAGAAAATATGGCAGCAGCCATTGCGATGATAAACACAGCAGACGAGGCAGAAGCGATGAGTAAAGCTATCGTGGGAACACAGTCTGCCGTAGAACAAGCCGAAGTGATTATGAGTGGCTATAATGAGAAAATAGCCAGAACAAAAGCTTGGTTTGATGATTTGAAGATTTCTGTTTTCAATCTTACTGAAAGTTTTACACCATATATAAGCAGTAGTTTTTCTGCAATAGAAACCATGGATAAATTGACTTATTACGGTCATATACTGATGTCTACATATCGAGCTATATCCTTACAAAAAATTAAAACTAATATACAAACAGGCATTGCTGTTGTGAGAAGAAGAGCATTGGCATTATGGACAGGAATTGGAAGCGTTGCCAACAAAATATATGCACATTCATTAGACTCTGTTAGAACCGCATTTTTTGGAGCAACAGCAGGAGCGACAAGTTTTCAAATAGCATTAAATGCTTTAGGGATTGGACTTATTATTTTAGCCATTGCGGGACTGGTTGTAGGATTAAAACACCTATATAAAAACTCAAGGAAATTCAGAGAAATACTGGGTTACATTGGTGGAGCTGGAAAGGCTATATTTCACAATATAGGAGTGTATGTGGATAGGCTTTGGAATTTAGTATTCAAGCCGATTGCTTTATATATTCAAGACACCTATACACAAACGTTTTCAGCAATTTGGGAATTTGCAGCATCCACATTGTCTTGGATTGAAAATACTTTCATCTCACTTTGGAATACGATTAAAAGCATTTTTCAATGGGTGGTTTCGTTGATTTTCAATGTTTGGAGTTGGATAAAAGAAACCTTTGGCAGTTTTGCCGCTTGGGTAGAAGATGCCATTATAAATCCTATACGCGATGCTTTTTCTAATATATGGGACTGGATTGTGGGGTTATTAGACAAGATTATGAACAAAATGAGCGGTGTGCTGGCACCTATCCGTGAACTTTGGAACAGGATTTTTTCATCTGAAGGAACTATTAATATTCACGAAGCAGGAAAAGCAGGGGCTAATGCAGCAGGAGAACAATTTGATAAAGAACAAAATCAAAAGAATCAAAATAACGATAAAACAGGAAAGCCACAGGAGGTAAAAATAGTAGATGATAGCCATAAATCAATATTTGATGTTGGTAAAGGTTCTGGAATCAAGACGAGTACTATTGGTGGTGTGGCGGCAGAAAAAACGAAAAACAAAAATGTAGGAAGCAAAGGAAATAGCAGCGCAGAGAATGGGAATAAAGTGAGAAATCTAACGATTGGCAAGTTCATGGATAATTTCAACGTGTATATGAACCATCAGCAAGGTGTGGATAGACATCAACTATTACAAGCTGTGCGAGAGGTGTTTATGACTGCAAGTGCTGATTTCTCTGGCGTAAATGAATAATGAAATGATAGACATTAATATCAATACAAAACCTGAAATATTAGCCAAAACAACGGCAATGGATTTAATGTTCCGTTTCGGAATGCGTGAAGGTGAACCTTTCAAAATCTCTGAATTGAGTGCCAATTTAGACAATTTATCTGATTTTGAAAATACATCATGGCTCACATCATTGCAGATTGAAGAAGGTAGCAAACAATTTATTTTCAGAGAGGTGATTATGAGTATTACACAAGAGAGAAATATCATAACCACCACTTTGCAAGGAAGAGACGGTACCATCAAGGAATTTATCAGCAATGGAGATTATATCATTACCGTAGATGCTGGGATTATAGGCGATACACGAAATGATAAAATAGATGATTTTGATTTAGCCAAAGACCAATATCCTCTGGAAGATTTAAAAAGACTGAGAGAAATTTTGTTGCAACACAAGGCTATTCCTGTACAAAGTAAATTCTTGGATTTATTTGGCATAAAAACCGTGGTTGTAAAATCATTTCAATTACAACAAGAAACGCACAGCAATAGGCAAAGTATTCAGATACAAATGCTATCTGATGAACCATATGAAATCAAAGAATTAAAAGAAGACTATATCAAAGTAAAATAAAATGTTGAAACTCAGTAGCCATATCATCATAGAAAGTGATAAAACATGGGAGTTCACAGCGGTTCATGATTGTGTAATTGTGGAAGATACAGCCACACTTACAGATACTTGTGAACTCAAATTGCCACGCCATATCACTTGGGAAGGCTACACAAGCCAATACCATAAGCCACCTGCCAAAAGAGGCGACCGCATTACAGTAAAATTAGGATATGATGGCGATTTAAAAGTTCGGTTCTCTGGTTATGTCAGAAGAATTGATGCCAAAACACCTATTACAATTTATTGTGAAGATGGAATGTTTTTGCTCAAACAAATGAAAGCAGAACCAAAAGCATTCAAGAATGCTACACTGGAGCAAATTATACAACATTTACTAAAAGGTTCAAACATCGCTTTCAAACTGATAGATAATAACATAAAAATTGGCAATTGGAGAATCACCAAAGCTAACGTGTCTGAAGAGTTGCAAGAGCTGAAAGAAAAAATGATGCTCACAGCCTACTTCAGATTAATTAATGGGAAAAGCGTGCTATATATAGGGCTAAAATACCCATTTGATAACAGGAAAAAAGGGAAATTTCAGCATGGGAAAAATATTATTTCAGAAGATTTTGAGTACAGAGATAAAGACGAAATAAGCGTGCGTGTAGAGGCACAAAGTTTTGACAAGAAAAATAAAAAAATCACTTATGAATATGGTGATAAAGACGGTGAAGTTATCAAAATCAGAATAGATGGGCTTACAGCAAAAGAATTAGAAAAATATGCCATGCAGGTGATTGAACGATATAAGCAAAGTGGATTCAAGGGAAATTTTGAAACATTCGGTGTTCCAGAGATGAGCAAATGCGATATGATGGAAATTCACGCCTCTGATGGCAATAGCGGAACTTATCTCATCAAAAGAAATGAAGTGAGTTTTGGCATCAATGGATATAGACAAAAAATTGAATTGGGAGACGTTATCAGCACAAATAAAACGGAATGAAAAATATAGTACAAAAGCTGACCCAAAATGGCGATGAGATTTACGCAAAAATCTGTGAAGTTACAGCAGTGGATTCAGCAGAGCAAACAGCGGATTTACAACCCATAGACGGGAGTTCTCCCATTCTGGAAGCTTTGATTCAAGTGGCTGAAAACGGAATTTATACAGAACCTAAAATAGGTAGTTTGGTGGCGTGTGTTTTCATCAGCAAAGAAAAGGCAGTGATTGTAAACTATTCAGAAGTAAAGCAAATTCAGACAAAAATAGAATCTGTGGAGTTTCGCATCAATGCAGATGGTTTTCTGCTCAAAAAAGAAAACGAAACCTTGGCAAAATTGATGACGGATTTATTACAAGAGATTCAGAGAATGAAGTTCACAACCAGCAATGGACCAACCATTCAGTTAATCAATCAACCACAATTTTTGGCAATTGAAAACAGGTTTAAACAGTTATTAAAACAAGATTAAAATGTTAGGATTTATAGAACAATATATCACAGAAGCAATAGGTGCATTATTGGGTGGATTTGTCGGTTGGTTTTTCACGCGACAAAGCAGTGAACTGGACAATGTGGACAAAGCCGTGCGGATATACAGAGAAATGGTGGACAATCTTGGTAATAAACTTTCAATGGCAATCGCTGAACTGGATGCAGCCAAAGAAACAATAAAAGAACTTGAACAAAAAGTAGAAGCACTAACGATTGAATTGACAAAATACAAACAATTGAACGGAAAAGCCAAAATATGAATGCAGTAGTATTAAACAGGCAGAGCCTTCTAGACCTCGCCACCCAACACACTGGCAAGGCAGAAAACGCCTTTGATATTGCAGTAGCAAACGGCATTAGCCTTACCGATGAATTGACTATTGGGAGCCGTTTAAACATTCCAAATGATTTGACAAAAAATAATGATATATACAACTATTACACAGCAAAAAACATTCAGCCCGCCACGGCGATACAAGTGATAACAGCAGGTAATGACGGTGTGGAAGAAATACAAGAAGGCATAAGCACTTGGGCGATTAACTATGACTTTAAAGTAGCAAGCTGAACGCATTAAATGCAAACTGGAAAAATTTCTAAAGCCTTAAAAAAAACCTTCTTTTAACTAAAAAAATAACATAAAATGGCACGAACCATAGAAGAAATACAAGCAGAAATGCACCAAATCAAGCAGGGCGAACCCGCATTAGCAGATTTGAACTCCACCAGTCGCACGGCGATATGGCGGCTATGGATATACATTGTCGCTTTCTGTGCGTGGACACTGGAGAAACTCTTTGACAAGCATAGAGAAGAGCTATTAACAGAACTCTACCAGCAGAGTCCACACACGGCACGCTGGTACAGAAACAAAGCTTTGGCCTTCTTGTACGGTTTTGATTTAAAAACGGATTATGATGAATTTAATACTAAAAACGCAACAACGCAAGAAATTGAAAAGGCAAAGCTGGTAAAGTATTCCGCCGTGGTGGAAAGTGAAGACCAAAGCCGTTTGATTATCAAAATCGCAGGCGAAAATCAAACAGGAGAACTCGCTCCAATCGCACAAGAAGTGAAATCTTCCTTTGATTATTACATGAGCGAAATCCGTGATGCAGGCGTGAAGCTGACGATTATTAATTATCTGCCCGATTTGCTCAAGCTAAATTTAACCATCAAACGAGACCCTTTGGTTTTGAACGAAAACGGCGTGAATATTTTAAACGCTAAAGAACCTGTGAAAGATGCCATACAGGCGTTTATGAAAGAATTGCCGTTCAATGGAGAGCTTTCTATACAGAAATTAGAAGAAAAGATTTTGGCGGTTCCTGGTGTGTTGGATTTGGTTTCTAACAACGCCCAAACAGCTTGGATAGATGCGGAACGAAACACCTACGGCAACTATGAAAATATCTATATGAGCAAAATTCCCGTTTCGGGCTATTTCGCTGTGAATTTTGACAATAATGACGAACCTAACACCCTAAGCACAATAAATTATGTCTAAATGGGCCGAAATAGATTTTAATAAACTAAGCGTTTTACTGACTCCAACTTTTCTCAGGAAAAAGAGCATGTTGGCGTGGCTGCGAGTGCTTATTTCCCCAATCGGTCAGCTCTATGCTGAATGGCACAATAACAGGCAACAGAATTTATACAAGCTAAGGCATAATGGGCAAATATGTTATTTACGAGCCGTGCTAAACGATGAGTTTGACCCGCAATTGCGTAGAATTAGGATAGACGACGGAGCTGAAGCAAGGCCTTTCTACATCTATACTGAGGGCGAAAACAAACCCAAATGGCTAACTGCAGAAGCGGTGAACAATCCGACTTACCTGCACAGGCAGTCGGCATACGCAAAAACAGGTGTGGATTTTTACGTTCACGTTCCATCGGATTTAAATTTTGATAAAAATAAAATGCAAGCGTTGATAGATTTCTATCGCTTAGCATCTAAAAGATATGAAATCATATGAATAGATTAAACGTACAACAAACAGGCGGTTTTCCGTTAACAACGAATACGCTCAACTTTATGCAAGCAAGTCTATTGCTCATGCAGAATTTTGGCGAAATCGCAGGAGATTTAACGATTCTGAGCGGTTGCAAAGTTACAGGCTCACAAGTGAGCGACGGCACAGTTTACATAGGTGGCGAAATTTTACCCTTCGTGGGTGGGACTTTGGCTACAAATGTTGTGATTGTAGAAACTCGCACGCAAAAGCAGTTTGAAGACGGTGTAGCAAGAGATGTAGAAGTGGTGCGAAAAGCCCAATTTGGCAACGGAACTACGGTTTATCCCTGGGCAAATTTCACAAGAATTACACCTATCAAAATATTACAAAAAGCACTTACGCCCGTGGGTTTAATATCCATGTGGAGCGGGGAAATTAGCGAAATTCCTGCAGGCTGGGTGCTGTGTAATGGCGAAAACGGAACGCCTGACTTGAGCGGGAAATTTGTACGTGGATATTCAGAAGGAGAACATCGCACTGATGAAAATGCAGGGATGGGAGCGAAAGGAGGCTCTGATAGCGTAACGCTGCAAAGCGTAAACTTACCGCCGCACAGCCATGATTTCACGGCAAGTGGTTCGCATTCGCACAGCTTCAAAGATGCTTATTATATTGAAAAGACCGCAGACAAAAAAGCCGCTGGTGGAACACAGTACGTAGGTGAGGGCCTTTATGGTCCTGCTAAATCTGATGAGGACAACAAGTACGTTTACTATAGAAATTCAAAAACAGACAGCGAATTTATAAGGCTAACAGGGGTAACACAAAGGGCTGGGGGGCTTAATGGCGAAGCTCAACCGATAGACAACCGCCCGGCTTACTACACATTAGCATTCATCATGTTCAAAGGAATTTAGAAAAATGGCAAAAATAGATAAAAATACGATAAAGAGCTGGTTTAGGAATTTCCTAAAGCCCACCCAAGAACAGTTTTGGAATTGGATGGACTCTTACTGGCACAAAGACGAAAAAATCCCCCAAAACGCTATTGAAAATTGGGATGAATTCCTCGCTACGCTACCCAGCGCAGATTCACTAAAACCCCTTTTATACAAAGACGGCAGTAACTTAAGTGACAATGAAAAGACTTCATTAATTGAAGCTATACATGCACTTACTTATGACTATGAAAAAGGGGGTGAAACAACCCAAGGAACGGGCTATACAAAAGCCCAAGTGGATACCCTTATAGACAACATAGACTTAACCACCAAAGCCGACAAAAACGCTGAAAACCTCGTAGAAAATGATATTGAAAAATGGAGAGAGAAATTAGGTATTACAGCAACCCCTGAACCTGAAATTACACAAGGCTCGGTAATTAAATTTGATAAATTAAGAGATTATGGGAACGCCACGCCATTATCTACATTTACAATTGATTTGAACGAAGCAAAGCGTGGAAACGTGCAATACGTCTATTTCAACGGGCAAGCTTTGCCGTCTGATGCAAAATTAAAATGGCTTAATAATGTAAACCAATACTTTATAGCAGGGAAAAACTATCTAATTGAATTAGAATACAAAGACGAAAATAACATTTTAGCCAATTTGTCAGAATACAATGCGTAATACCAGTAGAAGAAGAATAAGAAGTAGCGTGCCACAGACGAATTTTTGGATTGAAACAAAGAGTATGTCAGCGGATTATTACATCCCTAATATGAGCTACAATCCTAATTACCCAAAAAGAATAAAGTTTGCAGACGGTAGCACGATTGTCACTACAGACGTAAAAGTGGATTTCTCACAAAAAGAGGGGGTTAAAAGGATTGAATACGTTGAAATTCTAAACCTTTCAAACCTTACAAGCTATTTGTATGCACCGAATTATTATATGCAAGGCAGAGAAAATGTGCAGAAAATGATAGACACTTTTAACCTAAAAAAGGGTAAGGACTACAGTATTTATAACGATAATAAAGATAGTTACACTATATCGCAACGAGTAAAGCAAGACTATCAAATTACAGATTTTAAAAAAGATACTACGAACGGGAGAATTTATTATGTAGGCGGACAACACCTTAGCGATTTCACTTTAGATGAAAACTATAAAAAACTTAGTATTAATACAAATAAAGAGCATTTAGATTTCACTTTTAAAGGAAATACGAATACAAAGCATTTAGACCTTAGGTATATCCCCGCGCTTACGTGGAATTTAACGAATAAAGAATCAATTCAATTGAATCATTTTCGACTTTATAAAGTTGACTTTGCAGACGTCAAAAAGATAGACGTACCCATGCACCCTAATGGAACCGTTAGTATATCTAACACGAGCTTGCAAGATGTGGAATTATACCCTTGCAAAGGTATAGAATTAGGTCACAACCCTCATTTTGAAAACAAAAACAAGTTAATCCCACGAGTTAAATTTTTATCGGTAAGTTCGTCGTCTTACAAATCCATTCAATTAGAGCACCCCGAAGATTTAATCAATTTAAACGTAAGAAATGGTCTTAGAAATAATCATGGCAACCCACTCACTGGAACCGATGTTTTAAACCTAGAAGAATGCGTTAATTTAGAGCGACTTGATATTGCAGATAACCCGACGATTTTAGCAAGAACAACCGACTTCAGGAATTTTAAAAAACTAAAAGCATTCTCGACCTCGGGAACCGAGGACGGCTCGGACGTTGAAATTCTACTACCAAACAGCGTTGAAGAAGTTGGCTTACAACAATTTAGTTATAATGGAATAAGAGCAAATCTTTCTCATTTAGAGTTAAAAAAATTAGAAATTGCTTACTTGGCTTACTCTAAAGAAAGGATACAAATAGAAGCATTGGATAAACTCTCACATTTCGTAACAAGATTTGCAACTTGGGATGAGGAGGATTTGTTAGAAGTACTGACAAAAATAGCTGACAATGACGTGCAGGGAGGTTATATTTTCATCGAATTATACCATTTAAGACAAAAGGACGAAAATATGTTTGGCTCGGTAGAAAGAACTAAAGAAGAGCCCATTATTGCAAAAATCATAGAACAATGCAAGAGGATAAAGAATAAGAACTGGAATTTTCATAACGCGTCTAACAAAATAATTTTAAATAACATTTAACATGCAACACAAAGAAATAAACAACAAGTCAATCAAACTCTACGGAAACGAAAAAGAAGACACCTTTATAGGCGTAGCATTTAATTCGCAAGAATTAGACTTAGAAAATCCCTTTTTCGAAAACAATGGCTTAGAGAAAGTCGTAACCGCAACAAAAATAATTGTAGACTTAGAGAACAATCAAATTTTCACAGAAAAAAGAACGCACTCACTCACGCCCACGGGAGATAAGGTAAACATTACCACAAACCCCGTATTCATTACAACGGATGATGATACGGCGTTATTCTTAAGTCAAGCCAAAGACTTGATTATACCCGCTATTCACAAAGGAATTTTGATGGATATGGGGTTAATTGAAGATAAAAGGAAAAAAGCTCCTGAAGAAGTCCAAGATTTTACGGAACCTACAGAAGAAGAAGCAAAAGATATTATCGAGTAAAAATTTTTAAAGCCTTAAAAAAAACATGAAAAACTGGATTAAAAACAAAACATTATGGCTTACAGCTTATTTATTATTCTTTCCACTCACTTGGTGGAACAAACGAGCCGTGCGCAAAGTCTATGGAAGCACAAAAGGTTATGATTATAAATCGGCGGTAAATTTAGACGTTTTTGCAAACTCAGAATTCAAAACATTACTGAATCGCAAGCTTTTAACCCCGAATTCAGTCCATCACTTCGGGCACAGGAAAGAAACCATATCCAGTGTTTTAGGGAAAAACCAAAGAGATAAAACCCTTTCTGAAAAAGGCGAAAAACTCAGGAAATTGGTAGACAAATTAGACAAGTCAGTCCCCAATCACTGCGAGCACTGGATTAATAAAAGAATTAAACACCGAGAGGAGAATTTTGAGAAATTTTTTAAGCCTTAAAAAATTTTAAAATCTGAAAATAAAAAAATGATACAATTAGGATTAGACAAAGTATTTCCGTCCGCAGGGCATCATGATAAGGACTCTGGAGCCGTGGCAAATGGCTATATAGAACGCGATGAGATGAAACTACTGCGAGAAATGATTGTTGCCGAGCTCAAGAAAAGAAATCACGCACACGACACCGATGCCGACTGGGAAACCAATAGGCAATACCAGAACCGTATTCGCAAACAATTACGTACAGGCGATGTGGTTGTGGATTTACATTTGAACGCTGCACGCCCAAGCGTGTCTGGAATAGAAGTTTTTATTTCAAAAAATGCTGGAACAGACAGCAAAAACATGGCAAAAGAAGCGTTGGAAGGCTTATGCAAAATCACTGGAACCAAGTCAAGAGGAGTAAGAAACGATAACCAGAGTCAGCATTTCAAAATTGGAATTTTGAATATGCGAGGAACAGCCATTTTGATTGAATTTGGTTTTATCACAAACGCTGGAGATATGCAACGATTTGTGTCAAAACGTGCAGAAATCGCCAAATTTTTAGTGGACTTGATGATTAAATACGATAGAAATGACTAGGTTTTTAGTCCTATTCAGTTTGTGTGTAGTGTTCATTTCATGCGCAGCAAAAAAGGTTAAAGTCCAGCAAGAAGAGTACCAAGCACAGCAAATTAAGCTACAAAAGTTAGATAGCATAGTTCAAACGCAAATGGAGCTAAATCAAGCGTTCAATCAAAAAAGTTTCTTTGAAAATTCAAAATTTGAATTAAGAAGCTTAAGCGATTCAATTCCGCTTACATACACGCATGAATTGAACGGCAAAACCGTTGAGAAAATCACCCTTTCGGGTGGAGTGCTTTTGCGTAGTAAAGGTACAAATAATCAATCAGTTAACCAAACTTTTCAAGAAAAAAAAGACGAAAAAAGCAAAGTTTTTATTGAGTCTGAAAGTATAGATAGACAGCAAGTTAAAAAGAAAGAAAAAACAAAAGAAGTCAAAGGTATTCAGTTTAATTTTTGGATTTATTTCTTTGGGTTTTTATTAGCCGCTATGGCTTATTTAACATGGCGTTTAAAGCTATTTTGAAGAGTATTTAAAACCGAATTAAATATCATTTAAACACTTGGAGGTAGTGTATAAAAGTCCTCCGCTTTAAAGTTACCACACATTTAAACGAGAGCCACAGGCTACGGAGGACAAAAGTCTTCTGTTCCTGTGGCTTTTTTTGGTTAAATGTGTGGTAGAACAAAAATAAGAAAAAACTAAAAAACATGAATAAATATTACAAAATTTTAGAAAAAATCCTTGAAAAAGGTAAAATTCAAGAAAACAAAAAAGGAAACATCAAATACCTTTTAGACCAACAATTAAAATTAAAACCGGCAGACCTTTTAGAGATATTTGAAACGCACGGCATCGCTCGTGTGAAGCTCAGAAACGAGCTGGAGCTGTTCCAACAGGCGAACGCTTAACAGAGCGTTACAAGGAAGCTGGAATAAACTGGTGGGACTATTGTGGCCCTATTTTAGTCAATTCATATCCCACGTATTTTGAGCAATTGCCAGGCCTCATCAAGAAAATCAACAAAGAGAAGAGAAACAGCAAGAACTACGTTTTGTTTCTCGGTAAAAACGATACCGAAAGCAACCAACAGCCGTGTTTATCGCTTATTCAGTTTCAGATAGATGCGGGAAAATTAGTAGTAAGTGCTTACCAGCGTTCCAGCGATGCGAGTTTGGGTTTGCCAGCCGATATTTATCATCTGTATTTAATCAGCAGACAGATAAAACTGCCGCTCAAGAGCATTACCCTCAACCTCGGTAACGTCCACATTTACGAGAACAACCTCAGCAAAACAGAAGAGTTGCTATGCGGAAAAAAAGTAAAATTTGAGCTGAATGTATAAAGAAAAAGCCCAGCAAAACACTGGGCTTATTTAATTTAAAAATGTACATTTTGTTTTAAATTTGTGTACATTTTGTTTTGCGGATTATATAAGGCTTTAAAAATTTTTTAGAAAAATTTACCTTTTCGGCGCATATTCGGGTTGTGCATATTGCGCCCTACATTCATGCGCTTTAGCTGCTCTTCCATCATATTGATATGCTCGGTCAACATATTTTGTTTATCCTCGCTTTTTGCTTCAGCCAACCACTTCTTCGCTTCATTTTTTCGCCCTCCAGACATTGCTCCTGCTGCCAAGTTCAATTTTGCCATCGCTCGGTCATGCGCAAAAGAAAGCCCGTAGTCCAAAGCTTTTTTCATATGATTTACGGATTCTTTCAGATGATCTTGCCCTAATGTAATGCCATTCATGAAATGGTAATAGCCCATTTGTTTTTTTACCAATTGCTTATCAGGATTCGTAATTTTACTTAGCCATTCTCTGGCTGCTGGTAAATTTTGCTTTCTCATTTGCCAAAAAGCCAACAGAATATATTCATTTCTAAAGTAGAAGATCACCGGGAATACCGCCAATAAACTCACCAACACACCCCAGCCATACTCTCTCTCATAAAACAAATATCCTGCGCCAACCACCAGCAGAGTAGCTAAAGTAATTTTTATGTTTTTGTGCATACGTTTAATTTTTACAAATATAAAACTATACCTCGAAATTCACCAATCTCTACAGCTATAAATAAAGTTTTCTAAACGTTTAATTTTTTACCAAGACTTTTTGTAGCCTTAATTTCTTAATAAAAATTTTTAACGAAATAAAAAGCATTAAACTAAAAAAAGCCATAAAAAAATAGCCCTCCTCACGGAGGGCTAAAAAGCTTTAATCTTTAATACAACGCACGCTGCGCCCGTAAGCTCGGTTGTTGATGCTCATACCGCTGCGGCCACTTAAGAAGTACATGCGGTAAGCGCTGATACCGCTACTAACAGAGCTACTCCAGTAGTCCCCGTGAGAACCCTTGCTGTACAGCGAACCATTGTCATAGTAAGGGGAGCCAGCAGCTGCAAGGTTTGGCAACTTATTCTGTGTATACATTTGATTATCACCATAATCACGTCTACCCGTTACAGCCTGATGAAAGTCCTCCCACTCATCGATAGTCGGAACATGGTAACCAGACGGACAAGGGTTATTATTTACGCTCTGCCATTGGTATAATGAACCATGGGTTTTATCTTCATCATGGGCAGCTTGGCCAAACAACTTCTGCTGTGGCTTAAAGTTTGCTCCTAGTTTGGCAAATTCTGCTCCTAAGTTGTAATTGAGCCATGTCTTTTTATAACCATTCGCTTCAACGGTAACGGGCAAGTAAATAAACTTGTAGCGTGAATCTTCTTTAAACTTCCTGTCTGGGATACCGCCTATCCCTTTGATGATGACTTTGGATGTACTCCCGTTTATATTAATATTATAAGTTGCAATGTCATAATCTTTCCCTGGCTCCAGCTGCTTAACTGGGTATCTTCCGTCTTTTACGCTTAGCGTCGCAATCAACTCGCCTCGCGGTGAAAAGTTCCCTGCTGGGATACTAAGCGTGATTTGCTTGGTTACGTCTCCTTGCCCTGGGGCGGCATCTTGGGTAATGCTTACGGCATCATAACTTCCTTTTCCACCAGTGTAAGGTATACTGATGCGAACTTGGTTGTCCTCATTGTCTATATTACCTTGTATGGTCGTGCTACCATGGGCAAACGACACGATATAATGCTCTTGGTTTTGCAGGTTTGCATTTCCTTTGCCTACCGTTAATTGCTGGTCTGCACTTAATCTTAATTTGTTGAATCTAGCCGTAAGCTGACCTGCCCGCGGCGTCCCGCTAAGCGTATACGTCAAAGTTTTGCTTTTGCCTCCATTTAGGCTAACGCCGTTGTTGGCTGAGCCAGTTACTGTTATATTTGCCCCTTCATTTTCTACCGTAACGGCATCAGAGAGGTCAACGTTGTTAAAGGCAGAGAATCCATTGTTGGTAATGGTGAAACTTACGCTGGCGTTTGATAATGGCACGCCTCCTATAAATTGCCCGTCGAAACTTGCTGGCGATACTGATACTCTTTGTGATGATTCGTTCCCTACATTGGGGATGCAGTCCCATTGGTGGGCACCGTTTCTTACCCCAAGGTACATCTCAAGGCACTGCTTATCGGTATTATAAATCATCATTCCTTCGCTCATATCTTCAAATTTTGAACGCTGCGCTGTGCTAACATTCGGGAAGTTAACGCCCTGAGGAGTTTTAGCGTTTACCCGTCCTGCACCCGCAGGAGCTTCCGGATCTATATAAGCTACATCAAAGCTGCTCCTTGGCTGGTCTGTATTAACGCCCACCTGAGCCATAGCTAAAGCCCCTGGCAATACAACGAAAGAAAGTAATAATTTCTTCATTTGTTTTATTTTTTTTGGTTAATATTTTATTGATTTATTCTTTTTCTTCATTAAATTTTTGCTGTTTTTTTGCTCCTTCATTTAGAAAGAGCCCCAACCCGTGAGGCTCTTCTTTTTGAAGAAATTACTACCTTCACACAGGTGAAAATAGAAAAACCGCACAAGATTTTCTTGCACGGCTTTGCGGTTCGCTCCCGCGGGGAAGCAAAAAATTATTATAAGTTACTGATAATGAGTTGTTTAGCTCATTGTTTGTGTGTGTGTGTGTGTGTGTGTGTGTGTTTACACTTTATTTTGAAACTCACAAATTTCATTTGTTAAAATTTCGTTATTTTTTTGTTAAAATTTCCGTTGAGATTTTTCTCTTCTCTCAACCTGCCCGCAAATGTATTTTACGTTTTTGAATTATGCAAATTTATTTTTTTTGAGGCAGAGGATTTTTTTTAAAGGCTTTAGAAATTTCTACAAAAAAAGGCTTAGATTATAAACCTAAGCCTATGATTTTTAGATAAATAAAGAAATTTTATGCATCTGCGAATTCTTTTCTTAGTTCTTTAGCTGCACCTACCATGGCTACTAAAGCTGCTTTGGTTTCTTGCCAATGTCTTGTTTTTAATCCACAATCAGGGTTTACCCACAATTGCTCTTTAGGAATCACAGCTTCAGCTTTTTTTATCAAATGTATCATCTCATCTTTTGAGGGGACTCTTGGTGAATGGATGTCATAAACCCCAGGGCCTATTTCATTTGGGTATTTAAAGTCTGCAAAAACGTCCAAAAGTTCCATTTGCGAACGAGAGCATTCAATCGTAATCACATCAGCATCCAGATCAGCAATGGCCGCAATCATGTCATTAAATTCAGAATAGCACATATGCGTATGAATCTGCGTGCTGTCCTCTACCCCAGAAGCTGAAATTCTAAATGCCTTGATTGCCCAGTTTAAGTAATCAGCCCAGTTTTCTTTTTTCAACGGTAAGCCTTCACGCACGGCGGGTTCATCGATTTGAATCACTTTGATTCCTGCTTTTTCTAAATCTTTCACCTCATCTCTGATGGCTAAAGCAATTTGCGTACAAGTGAGCGATCGTGGCTGGTCATCTCTCACAAAAGACCATTGTAAAATCGTAACAGGCCCTGTGAGCATGCCCTTCACTGGCAGTTGACTCAGTGACTGAGCATATTCAGACCAGCGTACAGTCATGGGTTTAGGTCTGTGGACATCTCCAAAGATAATCGGTGGCTTTACACAACGCGAACCGTAACTTTGCACCCAACCGAATTTAGTGAATACGAAGCCCGAAAGCTGTTCCCCAAAATATTCTACCATGTCATTTCTTTCAAACTCGCCATGAACCAAAACATCTATGCCCGCTTCTTCTTGAAATTCAATAGATTCCTGAATTTCTTTCTTCAGTAAATCTTCATATTCTGCAGTAGAAAGTTTCCCACCCCTGTGTGCTGCACGCCAATTTCTCACTTCTTGCGTTTGCGGAAAAGAGCCTATGGTAGTCGTAGGGAACAGCGGCAAATTCAGAGCTTTATGCTGAATTTCTTGGCGAATTGAAAAAGGACTGTTTCTTTGGTCATCTTTTTCTTGGATATTGGCCACACGTTCTTTCACAGCCGTTTTATGAATCAATTCAGATGATTTTCTGTTTTCTGCGGCTTGTTGGTTTTCTTGGCGTGCAAGATTAATTTCTGAAGAAGATTCCCCATTAGCAATTGATTTTAGCGTGCTGATTTCGGTCAATTTCTGCTTAGCGAAAGCCAGCCATTGTTTAATTTCTTTCGGCAAAACCTTTTCATTTTTTTCTAATTCTAAATTACAAGGGGAATGCAAAAGAGAACACGAGCTTGAAACCCATACACGCTCACGTCCTAATTTCTCCACAACTTTCTGAATCAAGGCTAGGGAGTTTTCAAAATTATTTTTCCAAATATTTCTCCCATCTACAATGCCTAGTGACAGGATCTTATCTTTTGGGTAATCTGCCAAAATGGCATCTAATTGCTCTGGCGAATGCACCAAATCAACGTGTAATGTATTAAATGGCAGTGATTTAACTAAGTCTAAATTTTGCTCGACAGAATCAAAATAGGTGGTGATGATGAATTTCAGCTCAGGGAAACTTTCAGCTAAATCCGTATAAACTTTTTGATATACGTTTTTTGTTTTCTCATCTATATCTAAAGCTAAAAAAGGTTCATCAATTTGAATATATTCGGCTCCAGATTCTGCTAATTCGCTCAAAATCTGCTTATAAACGATGAGTAAATTATCTGCTAAATCTAATTTATCAAAGCCTTCTTCTTTTTCTTTGCCTAAAAGGAGATAAGTTACAAGGCCTAGAAGAACTGGTTTTGTCTTGAAGCCATTTTCTTTAGCAAAATTAAATTCATGGAGAGCTTTATTACTTTTTAATTCAAACACTTGATTTTTAGTAAATTCGGGGACGATGTAGTGGTAATTAGTATCAAACCATTTCGTCATTTCCTGTGCGGTGATGTCAATTCCATTTTTTTGATAACCACGGGCTAAAGCAAAATAAAGTTCAAGATCAGACAAGTGCTTAATGGGCTTGAATCTCTCTGGGATTGCATTGATACTAAAAGAGAAATCAAGCACATGATCATACAAAGAAAAATCATTGGAAGGGATTAAGTCTAAATTTGCTTCTTTCTGAATTTTCCAATTATGCAAGCGAATTTCGTTTGCGACTTTGGTTAATTCTTCTTCATTGATTTTCCCCGCCCAGAAGTTTTCATTGGCTTTTTTGAGTTCTCTTTTTTCTCCGATTCTTGGATAGCCTAAAAGGTTTGTTTTCATAAGCTTAAATATTTCAATAGTTTGAAATTCGTTATTTGATGATTTTACTCTACAAAAATAACTTTATAGAATAATAATTCAATGTCATTTGATTAATTTGGCAAAAAACACTTTTTTTAATATTTAAAAAGAATAATATTTTGTAATTTTGTAGTTAAATCATCGCTCAAAGAATAATATTTTGTGGAAAATTTAGACAAAAAGGATTTGCAACTGCTGAGATTGCTGCAAGAGGACGCGAAACTCACCGTTAAAGAATTGGCGCAGGCGGTAAATTTATCTCCTTCTCCTGTTTTTGAAAGAGTAAAAAGATTGGAACAAGAGGGGTACATTAGGAAATACCGTGCGATTTTAAACGCTGAGAAATTGAATAAGGGATTTATTGTTTTTTGCCAAATTAAATTAAAACAGCATGAGCGTTCAGTCGGGAATGATTTTGTGAGGGATATTGAAGCTTTGGATGAAATTGTGGAATGCTACAATATCTCGGGAGATTTTGATTTTCTGCTAAAAGTGCAGGTGATGAATATGAAACATTACCAAGATTTTGTGTATAATAAACTGGGGTCGCTAAACTCCATCGGGGGAACGCACAGTACATTTGCAATGGCAGAAATCAAAAATACCTTTGGAATCCATTTTTAGGTTTAAGTTGAAGTTTGCCAAGAAAGAATAAAGAGAAATTAGGAGTTTTTTTGCAAAAACAGTGATTGGGCGAGCGTTATATTTTTTTTAAGGCTTAAATTTTTTATTACAAAATATTCTCTATCTTTTCAGTTGGGCGAGCGATGACGGCTTTGTTTTCATGAATCAAAATCGGTCTTTGAATCAGTTTTGGGTTTTCTGCCATGGCTTGTAAAATTTCATCTTCGGTCAAATTCTTTCCTTTGAATTCCTTTTTCCAAATTTCTTCATTGGTTCTCACTAGTTCCAGTGGAGATGTAAATCCTAATTTACCTACAATATTTTTCAATTTTTCTACTGATATGCCTGTTTTCAAATATAAAATCGCTTCATGCGGAATTTGCTTGTTTTCTAAATACTGTTTTGCTTCTCTACTCTTGCTACAGTGTGGGTTGTGATAAATTTCAATCTTTTTTTCCATCATTTTTTTTTAAGGCTTAAAAAATTTTCGGTGGTAATGATTAATAATAAATCTAAAAAATAAAATGCAGGTTTTAAAGAAGTCTTAAACCTGCATTTCTTTGAAGTCTTTTTTATTATTCTTCTTCAAAATCGTCTTCTTCGTAAGCTGAAATTTCTCCTTCGAAGAATTCATAAGCATCATCTAGTAAATCTTTCACTTGATTTTCCAAGTCTGCTTCCTCGTCGTCGATATCGTCAAACCATTCAATTTCATCAGTATTTACATTAACCAAAAATCTTGGAAATTCGGTATGTAATACAAATGCGTCTTCAAAATCTGAGTTATCTGCTAATAAAAATTTAGGTAATTCCATAGTTTTAATTTTTTTATTGAGTAAAAATAAGCTTTATTTATGATTTTGCAATATAAATCGTCGACTTAATTGGTAAAAACGGAATAATAAAAATATGGCTGCAAATGTTAGCCCTAAGCCTAGCCCAATCCACATGCCAAATGCGCCCATTTCTTGCTTTACCGTTAGATAATAGCCCAGCGGCAAGGCTAAGCCGAAATAGGCAAAGAACGTGATGAATGCGGGGACATTCACATCTTCCATTCCGCGCAAAACCCCCATGCATACGACTTGAATTCCATCTGATAACTGAAATAATGCTGCTACAGACATTAGTCCTGCGGCGATTTGAATCACCTGATTATCATCTACATAAAATTTAGGTAGCTCGTAGCGAAAAATCACAAAAGATAATCCACATAAAAACATGAATGCTACCACCATATAAATTGCGGACCAGCCAGCGCCTTTTAGTTCTGTGTAATTTTTTAAGCCTTTTTGGTTGCCTACCCTTATGGTTGCTGCTACGCCCAATCCCGTGCAAATCATAAATGTGGTACTGGCTAAATTTAGAGCGATTTGATGTGCTGCTAACTGCTCTTTGCCTGCTAACCCGCAAATAAAAGAGGCTAATCCAAAGGCTGATACTTCAAAGAACATTTGTAATGCACTCGGCGCCCCGAGTTTAATCAGTTTTTTGATGATAAAATAGTGTAGTTTTTTTAACTTAACTTGCAATAAGTAAAAACGTGATTTTGTGTTGTACCACATCGCAAATAGTAGAGAAAAAATCATGATAATTCTAGAAAGTAATGTCCCATAAGCGGCTCCTTCTACTTCTAGCCGTGGCATTCCCCAGTTTCCGTAAATCAGCATGTAGTTAAATACAATATTCATGAGGTTTGCAATAATTGTGGCTATGGCGACTGTCTTCGTTAGTGATAAGCCTTCTGAAAGCTGACGTAAAGACTGGAATATGATGAGAGGTAGCATTGAATATGTGACAATGCGCAGGTAGGGCAAGGCTTGTTCTACGACTTCGGGTGGTTGCCCCATACTCCTCATAATCGGTGCTACAAAAAATAACACAAGCATGAGAAAAATTGTTAGCCCGATGTTTAAAAGCGAGCCATGCGTAAAAACCCGCACAACTCGTTGTGTATTCCCTCTAGCATCGGCTTGTGCTATGAGTGGTGACATCCCAAAGGTAAAGCCTAAGCACGTCACCATGAGAATAAAAAAGAGTGAGTTCCCTAAGGCTACAGCACCTAGTGCCGTAGTGCCTAGCTCAGGATTCTGAACTTCATCCCAAGTGGAACCCAGCCCGCCCACCATCACATTATCGGCTATATTTACCAATATTTGCCCTGCCTGCGAAAGCATTACTGGCCAGGCTAGATGGAAATTTTTTTTCAGATGTTCTTGAAGTGTCAAAAGAGAAAACTTATTTTACAAAATCTTCAACGTCTTGCTCTGTAATGGGGTTATTTCCCAAAATTACTAAACGTTCTACCACATTACGCAATTCTCTAATATTGCCAGTCCAATCTTTATTTTTCAGTTTTTCAATAGCTTTTTTATGAAAAGATTTGGGTGCTTTGCCTTGTCCTTCTGCAATTTTTTGGGCAAAATGTTCTATCAGCTCAGGGATATCTTCTTTTCGGTCGTTCAGTGCAGGGACAGGAATTAGAATAACTGCCAAGCGATGGTACAAGTCTTCTCTAAACTTCCCATTGGCTATTTCTTTCTTTAAATTTTTATTCGTAGCAGCTAAAACTCTCACATCTACTGAGATTTCTTTATCTCCGCCCACACGAGTAATTTTCTTTTCTTGCAACGCACGGAGCACTTTTGCTTGTGCCGAAAGGCTCATATCACCAATTTCATCAAGAAATAAAGTTCCTTTATTGGCTTGCTCGAATTTCCCTGCTTTATCTTTATGCGCTCCTGTGAAGCTTCCTTTCATATGGCCGAATAGCTCGCTTTCTATCAACTCTGCAGGTATAGCTGCACAATTCACTTCTACCATCGGCATTTTGTTTCGGTCACTTTTCTCATGAATATGGTGTGCGACTAGTTCTTTCCCAGTCCCATTGGGGCCAACGATGAGTACGCGCGCATCGGTTGCCGCAACCTTATCTATCATCTCTTGAATTTCCTGTAGATGCTGAGAGCTACCCACCATTTCATACTTATCGCTCACTTTTCTTTTCAAGGCTTTGTTTTCCTCTTGCAAAGATTTATTTTGGGTAATTAAGTTTTTCCTATCTAAAGCGTGACGCACGCTATTGAGCAAGCGATTTAAATCTGGTGGCTTCTGAATGTAGTCGTAAGCTCCTTTCTTTATGCACTCTACAGCTGTTTCGATGTCTCCGTGCCCAGAAATCATGATGAACGTAAGATCTGGATTGATGTCTAAACCTAGTTCTAAAACTTCTAAACCATCTTTTACTGGCATTTTGATATCACAAAGCACCAAATCATAGTTTATTTCTTTGATTTTTTCGAGAGCGATTCCTCCATTTTCAGCTTCATCAATCTCCCATTTTTTGTTCTCATCTTTTAGAATATTGGCTAAAACATTTCGGATAGCCTGTTCGTCTTCTATGATTAATATTTTCATGATATTATTTAGCATGCACCCAAAGTTAATGAAACTTATAATTTCAAAAAAAAATTAAAAGGCATATTAAAATTAAACCTATCTGATTTTAGTTTTTAATTGATTAAAAACTAAAACCTTAACAGGTAATTTCTATATACCTTTTTTTTATTTTTTTTTAAGGCTTAAAAATTTTTATAAATCCCTTAGCATTTAAATTAAAGCCCTGATTTTTCTTTCTAGATAAAATTCTCTATTTTCCCTTTCCCTTCTCTTATGATTTCATAGTTACCATCGCCTTGGCTTAGGTCTACCACGCTACTGGCCTCTAGCCCACCAGTGCCGCTATCTATAATGATATCGACTAAATTATCATATTTTCTACGGATGAGTTCTGGGTCGCTATAATATTCTTTATCTTCTTCGTCTGCCACTAGAGATGTTGATGCTATCGGGCTACCCAATGCTTCTACTATTGCATGAGAAACTTTGTGATCGGGGACACGAATTCCAACGGTTTCTCTTTTTTTGTAATAGCTGGGTAATGAATTATTTGCATTCATCAGAAATGTGAACGGCCCTGGCAGAGCTCTTTTTAGCAATCTGAATGTTGTGTTGTCTATCGGCCGTGTAAAAGTTGACAAGTGACTCAAATCATTGCAAACGATTGAAAACTGAGATTGTTCTAATTTCAGCCCCTTTAGCCTAGCTAATTTTTCCATGGCTTCTGCATTAAAAATATCACAACCTAAACCGTAAACCGTGTCTGTAGGGTAGATGATAACTGCTCCTTTTTTCAATGCGTCAACCACTTGCTCTATAGCTCTATTGTGGGGATTTTCTGGATGAATTTTTAATACTTTTGCCATAATAAATTGTTTTTAATATGAACTTAAAGTTAATAAATTGTTTCGTATCTACCCGAACAATCTACGAATTATAATAGATTTTTTTAAAGCCTTTAAAAATTCTTTAAGAAAATTTCTAAAGGCTTAAAAAAATTAAGGCTTAAAAAAATTGGTCCTTTGAGTCCATTTGGTAAGATTCTGTTTAAATTTCACTTTGCACTATTCTCATTATATTTTCCATCAATTCCTCTTGTGATACGTTGCTATTGTCTATTTCTATCGCATCATCGCATTTTACCAAAGGTGAATTTTCTCGCCCAGAATCCAGCTCATCTCGCTGAATGAGATTCGCCTTCACTTCTTCTAGTGTTGTTTCACTTTTGTCTTCCATTTCATTGAATCGGCGTTGCGCACGCACTTGGGCATCGGCTGTGATGAAAAGTTTCAAATCTGCTTGCGGGAAGACAACTGAACCAATGTCTCGCCCATCCATCACGATATTATGATTCCATGCCAATTGGCGTTGCTGCTCGACTAGAAAAGAGCGAATTTCGGAGATTTTAGCTACGTAACTCACTAAATTTGTGACAGAAATGCTTCTGATTTCATTTTCTACATTTTGGCCGTTGAGGTATATTTCATTTCGATTTTCACTCTCATTGTAGCGGAATGTGATTTGGATTTCATCCAAATGATTTACGATTTGTAAGGCATTCTCTTTATCATTTTCACTAATGATGTTTTCTTGTATTCCGTATAAAGTTACGGCACGGTACATCGCACCAGTGTCCACATGCAGAAAGTTTAATTCTCTAGCAATCGCTTTGGCAATTGTACTCTTCCCAGTAGATGAGAATCCGTCAATCGCGATTATTTTTCCTTTCTCCATATTCCTAGTTTTTTGAGCTTTGACTTCACTGTTGAAAAAATTGAACTAGATTTTTTGATTCCGATTTCATCTATATACGTCTTTGAACTTTCTCCCACCTCGGGGTCTCGGTAAACTCCTTGCCGAATGTTTTCATCAAGCATAAGTAATTCTTCTTCTTTATCTTCAAATAATTTATTCAGTACTGCATTTTTATGCCTCAAGACGTAATCTTTGTTCCATTGAGCATATTTATTGGGCCTAATTTTATAATTATTCTCCAAACCGTATACATAAGTAAACGTTGCGCCAAATAGTAGAATCAATGTGGTGTAGTTAATCCAAATCATGATGAAAATGATGATACTTGCCGTGCCAAATCCCGAGCTGGGGTCTGCTACAGAAAAATAATAGCTAAGCAAGTATTTCCCTAAGTTGAATAGTAGTGTAGTGACTAAACCTCCTATCCACACCATTTTCCATGGGATTTCGACATCTGGCAAAAACTTGTAAACCAAGGAGAATAGCACACAAATAATGACAAAACTCAGTACAATATCCCCGATATTGAGCAAAAGTGTCCATTCTCCACCGATGTAAAATTCTAGTGAATCCTTGAAGCTAGAAAGCACCGAAGAGCTAATCACCGTGATGAGTAACAAAAGAGTGATAATCAAAATTAGCATCATCCCGTTGAGCCTGACTGTGATTAAATGTAAAATGCCACTATTGGGTTTGACCTCCACATTCCACTGATGATTAAGCGTCTGCTGAATTTGGAAGAATAAAGTTGTCGCACTAAAGATTAATGTTCCGATACCGATGACCTGAACGTACCACTCCGAATATGGGTCTAGGTAAGCATTTTGAATTAAATTCTCTATAAATTCTGCTGACTTTAGCCCCATCATATTTTGAATCTTCTCTACCACTTGACCTTGCATTGCTTTCTCGCCATAGAATTGCCCCAACGTCCAGATAATCATGATTAAAAGTCCTGGCAGAGATAATATTGCATAATAAGAAATGATAGCACTTTGCCTGAAGGGGTCATTCTCAAACCAAACAAGAAAGGTTCTTCTTATAACTTCCCAGCATTTAAGTAGAAATTGTTTCATTATTCGTTTTTTCTCTTCAATTTTTATTTAAGGCTTAAAAAATTTTATTCCTTTTCTTCTTTAAATTCCAGCGAAATAGAGTTAACACAATAGCGCAAACCTGTCGCGGTAGGCCCATCGGTAAAGACGTGCCCTAGATGCGAACCACAATTTCCACACAGAATTTCCATACGCATCATTCCGTGAGATTTATCCAAGCGTTCTACAATTTTGCCTTTTGCTATCGATTTATCAAAACTCGGCCAGCCGCAGTGTGACTCAAATTTGCTATCACTACCAAAAAGTTCTTCACCACAAGCCTTACAGGTATAGATGCCTTCTTCAAAATGAAGATTAAACTTCCCCGAGTGCGGACGTTCTGTCCCTGCTTCTCGCAATACATAATATTCTTCTTCGCTCAATTGCTTTCGCCATTCTGTTTCTGATTTCTGAACCTGATAGGTTGGCTGTTCTTTCACTTTCAATATGTTTTCTGATTCTTTTTCTTGAGAATTACAAGATATAAATATTAAAGTTAGAAATAAAAATAAATATCTCATCTTAATGTACTTCTAAATTTGAATAATACTGAAAAGCGGCTTCAATTACCTCTTTCTCGGCGGCAATAGATTGAGAATCACATTCCCCAATCTTATCTAAAAGCATAAATTGAATTTCACCGTTTTCATTCTTTTTATCTTGTAACAGGTAATTTTTAATTTCCGCATACGTTGGTAAATTTCGTTTGGGGAAAAATTTTAATAAGCCTTTAGAAATTTCTTCCAATTCTTCACTGCTCAATTTATTTTTCTCGGCTGAGATATAAGCTTCTAAAATCAAACCTATCGCCACCGCTTCGCCATGTAAAAGCGCTTCTTCCCCGTTGATTAAGTGATTTAAATAAGCATCTATATTTTGATTGAGAAAATAAGTTTCTATGGCATGCCCCAGCGTGTGCCCAGCGTTTAGAATTTTTCTCAACCCCTTCTCTTTGGGGTCTTCAGCCACCACTTTTCTTTTTATTTCCACTGAAGATTGAATGTACGGGGCTACGTTATCAGGTGTTAAACTTTTTAATGCCACCAAATTCTGCCAATGCTTTTTATCTCGAATTAAGCCATGCTTGAGCATTTCGGCAAAACCTGAGTTTAATTGGTTTTGAGGTAAAGTTTCAAGAAATTCTGGCGAAATCAGAACCATCTCTGGCAAACTAAACGTCCCAATTTGATTTTTTAAGCCTTTAAAATCAATGCCTGTCTTCCCGCCTACAGAGGCATCGGCCATTGCCAGCAAGCTGGTCGGGATATTAATGAATGTAATGCCTCGCTTAAACGTAGAAGCTGCAAAACCACCCAAATCAGTCACCACTCCACCGCCGAGATTGATTAGCAAAGAATTTCGGTCTAAATTCAAATCCAACATTCCGCCCCAGACGTCAGCCACGTTGCCTATCTGCTTTGCAGACTCACCTGCAGGAATTTCTAAAAATGTAGCCGCATCTAAATCTTTGCACCGCTCTAGAACTAGTGGCAAACAATGAATTTGCGTGTTTTCATCAACCAAAAAAGTGATTTTCCCTTTATAATCTTTAATAAAATCATTGAGAATCGTAAAAATATCTTCAAAATATATGAGTGATTGTTTCATAAAAAGTTCTTAGCCCTAATTTCAATTTTTTCAGATGGATTCTTTCAATTTACAAATCTATCGGGATGAAAAGCAAAATGCAAACTAAAGTTTTAAAAATCAAAAACTTAAAACAAAATGTATAAGAATATTTCTAAATTTAAAATAAGTTCTTAATCACAAATTTAAAATAATCTCAACAAATCAATCATAAAATTTTCTTTACAATATGGAATTTCTATTGATAATAATTTAACTTTGTGTAACTATGATGATGATTTATGAAAATTTTTGAAAATACTAAAATTGCTTTTCAAAGTAAGAATAACTACGAGCTGAGACGTGCTCATCTGTTGTTTAAGGCAGTAAATATACCTGCTTTGGTTAATTTCAGCGAATGGTTTCTGCCCTTTGCTAAGCATATCCCAGGGGTGAAGACTTTAATCAAGAAAAGTATTTTTGCACATTTCTGCGGCGGCGAAACACGAAAGGAATCACTGGAAACAGTAGAAAAACTTCATGAAAAAAAGATAGGTAGTATTTTAGATTATTCCATCGAGGGAAAGGAAGAAGAAAGTGCGTATGATAATTGTTTTCAAGAAATTAATGAAATTATTTTTCTTGCAAAAGACAATCCTGCTATTCCCTTTGTAGTTTTCAAACCGACGGGCTATGGGAGTATTCACGTTTATGAAAAAGTTGGTTTGAAAGAAAAATTAACTGAAAAAGAACAAATCGCTTGGGAAAACATTCAAAAAAGATACTTTGAAACCTGCAAAAATGCGTATGAAAATGATGTTTTATTAATGATTGACGCTGAAGAAAGCTGGATGCAAGATGCGGTAGACGAGCTGGTGACAGAGATGATGAAAATCTTTAACCGAGAGAGGTGCATCATCATCAACACACTACAAATGTACCGCCATGACCGTTTGGAGTTTTTGAAAAATCAATACGAAGAAGCTGAGAGAGAGAATTACTTTTTAGGCTATAAAGTCGTACGTGGCGCCTATATGGAAAAAGAACGTGAACGTGCGCTAGAGAAAGGTTATCCTTCCCCTATACAGCCAGATAAACAATCGACTGACAATGACTACAACGCTGCAATAGATTTCATTTTTCATCGCCAAGATAGGATTTTGCTCTTCGCTGGTACGCACAATGAGCTAAGCTGCTTCCAACTAAAAGAAAAATTAGAGAAATCTGAAAATCCAAAAACGCAACAAGTTTGGTTTGGGCAACTTTTGGGAATGAGTGATAACATTAGCTACGTATTGGCTGATTTGAATTTTCATGTAGCTAAATATGTTCCGTACGGGCCAGTGAATGATGTGCTGCCTTACTTGATTCGGCGAGCTAAAGAAAATACTTCGGTTGCGGGGCAATCAGGCAGAGAATTAATACTGATAGAAAAGGAATTGAAGAGAAGAAAACAGGAAAACCCGTAGGGAATTTCAGTTAAAGTTATAGTTTTCACAAAAATTTGCGATCTCTCAATATGTTTATGCTCTAAAGAAACTCAAACAGGTTAAAAAATAAATCCTGTTTAAATAAATACATTACGGGTATTTCAAAAAAAAATAATATCAATATGGGTCTACATCAAAGTCAATTTTTACTGAACGAAAGGCTTTGATTTGCATCAATTGCTGATAAGCTTCATTCAGCAGAAGTTTCACCTTTTTGGGCGACTGTTGATTGTGGATTTTTAGTAAGATATGGAATCTGTATTCATTATTGAGTCGCGAAATGTATGGTGCTTCTGGCCCAAGTAAACATTGGGAGCTAAATTTACCCTGTAGCATTTGTTTAAAATAATGTGCTGCTTTTTGCACTTTTTCTTCTTTTTTGTGCCGAAATCGAATTTCGATCAAGCGTACAAATGGAGGGTAAAGAAAATTTTGACGTTCGGCTAAAATTTGCTCAGCCATAGCATTATAATCCATTTCCGTAGCCATTTTCAAGACAGGATGATGAGCCTCAAAAGCCTGAATTTGTACTAAACCTCGCTGATTCCTTCGCCCTGCACGACCTGCTACTTGAACAATTCTTTGGAAAGCTCTTTCGTGTGCACGAAAGTCAGGGAAATTCAATAAATTATCGGCTCGGATTATTCCAACTAAATTCACATATTCGAAATCTAAACCTTTGCTCACCATTTGCGTGCCAATCAGCAAATTAATTTCTTTTTGCTCAAATGCTTCAATCAACTTCTCGTAGGCAAACTTTTTACGCATACTATCTACATCCATACGAGCAATCTTCTGCTCAGGGAAAATGCTTAAAGCTTCTTTTTCAATTTGTTCTGTCCCCACGCCTTTCGTTTCCAATTCCACACTTTTGCATTGGTAGCAATGTTGGGGTTTAGCTTGTTTATGCCCACAGTAGTGACATTTCAATTCCAGCGAAATATTGTGTAACGTCAGAGCCACATCACAATTGGGGCAATAGGGAGTAAAACCACAACTAAGACATTCAATGACTGGAGCATAGCCACGGCGGTTCTGAAAAAGGATTACCTGTTTATCTGCTTCGAAACTATTTTTCATGGCAAGAATCAAAGTTTTAGAAAACTGCCCCGTCATTTCATTTCGGTGAAAAGCTTTGCGTAAATCAATGATTTCCATTTTAGGTGGCTGCACGTTTCCGAACCTTACATTTAGGGAAACGTAACCGATTTTCCCCTGCTTGGCGGCATGATAAACCTCTAGGCTTGGTGTTGCAGAACCCAAAAGTAAATTTGCTTTGTTCTTAGAGGCCAAAACACGAGCAACATCACGAGCGTTATAAAATGGTGTTATATCCTTTTGTTTTAGTGCAGATTCGTGCTCTTCATCTACGATAATAAGCCCTAAATGCTGAAGAGGCAAAAAAAGTGCTGAGCGAGGCCCAATGATTATTTTATATTTATTTTCTAAGGTTTCATTCCAAATTTCAACTCGTTGATTTTGATTCATTTTAGAATGATATACCCCGACTAATTCACCGAATTTCTTTTGAATCCGCTGTGTGAGTTGTGTTGTCAAACCAATTTCAGGTAATAGGAAAAGGGTTGTTTGATTTTTCTGGAGCATTTGCTCGATGAGCTTAAAGTAAATTTCAGTTTTGCCCGATGAAGTTACGCCGTGAAGTAAAACGGTGTCAAAATTTTTAAAGCCTTTTAAAATTCCATCAAAAGCCTGCTGTTGCTCAGGTGAAAGCTTCTCAATGCTTTCAATATTTTCTTCATAAAGTTGATTTCGCCGCGTTTGGTCTTCAAAGATAGAGATAAGTCCTTTTTTCTCCATACTGCGCAGTGTGGCATGACTTCCCCCATAATCTTTGATGAAATTGGCCGCTTTTACAGGATTTTCTTCACTAGCTTTCAGCTGTATGAGTTGCAAGAAAAGCTCCCGTTGCTTGGGCGATCTGTCGAGCAATTCAAAAGCTTCTTTAGAATCTTCACTGTTTAAATCAATATTTATCTTAATATAATTTTCAATTTTGGGCGTATACTTTTCAATTAATTTTTCATCCAAGCGAACTTGCCGAGCATCTAGGAGCTCCTTGAGTACTTTTAATACATTTTTTTGATGAATTAATTTTGATACCTCATCTACAGAAACAATATTTTTATTTTTTACGGCTTGTAAAATTTCTTGCGCTTCGGCACTTAATTCCGCATCCTCGGGCAATTCATTTTCAATCCAACGAATGTACGTATCGCTTTCTAGCTTCAAAGCCGTGGGGTATACATTTTTATACACCTCGCCCAGTGAACACATATAGTAACTAGCCACCCATTCCCAAAGCTCAATCTGTTGTGGCAGAAGGCTCGGCGTATCTTCTAAAATGGCATCGATGGGTTTTGTTTTGTAAGTTTCTGGCTCGTTGGTGTGGAAGGAATGAATAATCCCTGTGTAAATTTTTCGCTGCCCAAAGGGTACGGAAACGCGTTGCCCAATCTGTAGGTAGTCTTGCCAATCGCTGGGGATTCTGTATGTGAAAGTCCCTGGCAAGGGTACGGGGAGAATGATTTCGGCAAAAAGTTTTGGTTGCATAGCGATGAATGGTTGAAATTTTTTAAGCCTTAGAAAATTTTGTTCAAAAAAAATCTGTTTTTAAAAGTTTTAAAACAAATTTACCAAATAATAACGACTATTAATTGAAATCTATAAAGGTTAAAATGAAACATCTTTCGAGCGTTAAGCTATCGTGTTTAGACGTGATTTATGTTCTATTTGAGTAATCCCTTTGGCATGTATTTTGATTTTTTTGGAAGTGAAAATCGATTAAACCTATGATATTGAATAAAATAACACCCATCGCTTTGATATTAATGATGACCAGCTGTACGGTTACACCTTTGGCAAATAATTCTAATGAGAATGATGATCAACGCATTGTGGTGTCTACAGATAAAAGTGAATGGAATGGGAGCTTTAAAAATGATTTAGAAAAAGCTTTGAAAAATAAACTGGGTTTATTGAATGAAAAAACGAATGTAAATAACTTTACACACATGACTACTGAACGCAAAAGTGTGGATGGTGAAGCATGGGTTTTCATGAATTTCTATACCCAAGATGATAAGATGTATCGTACTAGGATTGAAGCCAATAAAATAAAAAATGATGAAATTCTAAAGCTTCAGAACTTGAAGTCAGCAACTTTGATTGGAGTTATCCCGATAAAAAATCGTACGAATGAATATTTTTTTCAAGCTTTTGAAAATTTGAGATTTTAATAATGAGTACTCGTAATCATCAAACTCAGGTTACTGCATCACTTTATTACTTTCTTTTATACCGTCAATCTCAATTACCTTTTACCGATTATTAAAAACTTATCTCAAAATTTTTTAAGGCTAAAAAAAAATTTCACTTCAATTTCTTGAAGTGAAATTTTTGTTCTTATTATCAAAAATTTATCTTTCACTCATTGGGAGGTAATCACGTGTAGTGGCTCCAGTATAGATTTGCCTTGGGCGTCCAATTGGCTGATCGGTCTGACGCATTTCTTTCCATTGAGCAATCCAGCCTGGTAATCTGCCTAGAGCAAACATTACAGTGAACATTTCTTTTGGTATCCCCAAAGCTCTATAAATAATACCAGAATAGAAGTCAACATTAGGGTATAATTTTCTTTCAATAAAATACTCATCCTTCAATGCTACTTCTTCCAAGCCTAATGCTATATCTAAAACTTCATCATCTATTCCTAATTGTTCTAAAACGTCATCTGCTGCTTTTTTGATGATTTTAGCACGAGGATCCATATTTTTATAAACACGGTGACCAAAGCCCATTAATCTAAATTCATCATCTTTATCCTTCGCTTTATCAACCCATTTTTGGAGACGACCGCCCCCTGTTTTTATGGTTTCAAGCATTTCAATAACGGCCTGATTTGCACCACCGTGGCGAGCTCCCCATAAAGCACTAATTCCTGCAGAAATTGAAGTGAATAAGCCTGCATGAGACGAGCCTACTAACCTAACGGTAGATGCAGAGCAATTTTGCTCATGGTCTGCATGTAAGATTAAAAGTTTATCAATCGCATCTACAATCACTGGATTGACTTTAAAATCCTTTTTCTGATTGGAGAACATCAGTTGACAAAAATTCTCTACATAGCCTAAACTTGGGTCACTTTCTGATATTGGCAACTCTTTACTTAATCTATAGGTCCAAGCTGAGAGAATAGGGAATTTTGCTAATAATCTTGTTACTGCATGAAACATGTCTGCAGCATGCGCCACGTCAACTACCTTCGGATTGAATGCAGTGAGAGAGCCCGTTAAAGAAGCTAGAACCCCCATGGGGTGGGCAGTACTGGGGAATCCATTTAAAATTTTCCTAACTCTATCATTTACAAAGCTATAATCTTTTAAACTTGCTTTGAATTTTTCTAATTCTACCTCTGTTGGCAACTCGCCGTATAATAATAGATATTGTACTTCTACAAAACTTGACTTCTCAGCCAATTGTTCTATAGGGTAGCCTCTATACATAAGCTTTCCTTGCTCTCCATCTAGATAAGTGATTTTGCTTAAAGTACTTCCAGTATTTTTATAGCCTGGGTCTAAGGTTATTAAACCACTATCCAAACGCAAGGAAGAAATATCAATCCCTTTATCTCCCATCGTACCTTCGATAACAGGGTATTCATATTCCTTCCCTTGATAAATTATTTTAACTGTTTCTGACATAAATTTAAAATTGATTTTTTATAACCTCCTAAAGGTATAAAAATTAATCATTTTTTAAACTATGCTTTTACTTTAAAAGCTAAAATTCCTGGGAATTTTGCCATTCCGCCTAGCATTTCTTCAATTCTCAACAATTGATTGTATTTTGCCATACGATCTGAGCGAGAAGCTGAGCCAGTTTTTATTTGTCCTGTATTCAAAGCCACTGCTAGATCTGCAATGGTAGAATCCTCTGTTTCGCCAGACCTATGTGACATAACAGCGGTATAGCCAGCATTTTTAGCCATTTCCACAGCATCTATTGTTTCAGTTAAAGTTCCAATTTGATTTACTTTGATTAAGATTGAGTTCCCAACATTTTGTTCTATACCTTTTGATAGTCTCTCTACGTTAGTCACAAACAAATCATCACCAACCAATTGGACTTTATCACCAATTTTTTCAGTCAATAATTTCCATCCATTCCAATCATTTTCATCCATTCCATCTTCAATTGAAATAATAGGATATTTCTCACAAAGCTCAGCCAGATATTCCACCTGCTCTTCTGATGTACGGATAGCCGCATTCTCCCCTTCAAACAATTGATAATTGTACTTTCCATCTTTATAAAACTCTGAAGAAGCACAGTCTAAAGCTATTTTAATTTCTTCCCCAAAATTATATCCTGCATTTTCTACTGCTTTTTTAATAGTATCAAGAGCATCTTCAGTACCTTCAAAAGTTGGGGCAAATCCACCTTCATCACCTACTGCAGTAGACAATTTTCTCTCATGCAATACTTTTTTTAAATGATGGAAAATTTCCACCCCTTTTTTTAAGGCTTCAGAAAATGTAACCGCCTTTACTGGCATTATCATAAATTCTTGGAATGCAATAGGCGCATCTGAGTGAGAACCTCCATTGATTATATTCATCATCGGTACAGGTAATGTAGCAGCGTTAACTCCACCTACATAGCGATATAATGGAATTTCTAATTCTGCCGCTGCTGCCTTTGCTACTGCAAGAGAAACACCTAAAATGGCATTTGCTCCTAATTTACTCTTATTTGGAGTTCCATCAAGTTCTATCATTAGATGGTCTATCCAAGTTTGCTCAAATACAGATTCACCAATAAGCTCTGGTGCTATTTTTTCATTGACATTCTCAACCGCTTGAAGAACACCTTTCCCCATAAAATCTTTTTCGCCGTCTCTCAACTCAACAGCTTCGTGCTCACCTGTTGAAGCTCCTGAAGGAACTGCAGCGCGACCAATAATTCCATTTTCAGTAATTACATCTACTTCAATTGTAGGGTTTCCTCTCGAATCTAAAATTTGTCTTGCATGAATTGCAGAAATAAAACTCATAATGATTATTTTTAATTATCTCCCCCAAATTTACAAAATCAAACAATTTCTAAGCGAGTAAAAAATAAAAAAAAAGGTGAGAAACCTCACCTTTTCTATATTATTTTGCTATAAAAAATTATTCCTCAGATGAATCAGATTTTTTAGTACCTCTAGATCTTCTACTTCTTCTTGTCTTCTTGGTTGAATCTTCATTCAAATACAATTCATTGTAATCAACTAATTCAATCAACGCTGTCTCGGCACCATCGCCCAAACGAAATCCTGTTTTGATTATTCTCGTATACCCCCCTGGTCTATCAGCAATTTTTGGAGCAACGGAACGGAACAATTCGCTTAAAGCTTCTTTCTGTTGTAAATATTTGAAAACAATACGTCTTGAATGAGTTGTATCATTTTTTGCTTTAGTAAGCAAAGGTTCTACATAACGCTGAAGAGCTTTAGCTTTAGCTACCGTCGTATTAATTCTTTTATGCTCAATTAGACTACAAGCCATATTAGATAACATAGCATCTCTGTGTCCTTTTTTTCTACTTAAATGATTTATTTTTTTACCGTGTCTCATTTTTCTAATCTAAATCCAATTTATACTTGCTAACATCCATTCCGAAAGAAAGATCTTTTCTATCAACCAATTCTTCTAATTCTGTCAAAGATTTTTTTCCAAAATTTCTAAATTTCATCAAATCTGCTTTAGAATAACTTACTAGCTCTCCTAATGTATCTACTTCTGCTGCCTTTAAACAATTAAGCGCTCTCACAGACAAATCTAAATCCACCAGCTTAGTTTTCAATAACTGGCGCATATGAAGAGCTTCCTCATCATAAGCTTCTGTAGCTGAAACCTCTTCAGTCTCCAGTGTAATTCTCTCATCACTAAATAACATAAAATGATGAATTAATATTTTAGCGGCTTCTGTTAATGCATCTTTAGGGCTAATAGAACCATCAGTTTCTATATCTAAAATTAATTTTTCATAATCAGTTTTTTGTTCAACCCTATAATTTTCTATCAAATACTTAACATTTTTAATAGGGGTATAGATTGAATCAATTTTAATGGTTCCGATAGGTAAAACTTCTACATCAAGAAGGTTCTCTTCTGCTGAAATATATCCTCTCCCTTTATTAACTGTTAGAGTGAAATTTAATTCTACATTTTTGTCCATGTGGCAAATAACCAAATCAGGATTTAAAATTTGAAACCCAGAGATAAATTTAGATAAATCTCCTGCGGTCAATTTTGTTTTACCTGAAATGCTACAATTGATAGTTTCTTCATCGTTTTTCTCAATCTGATGTTTTAGACGAACTTTCTTTAAATTTAATATAATTTCTGTAACATCTTCAACAACACCAGCTATGGTAGAAAATTCATGATCAACACTTTCAATTTTGATAGAGGTAAAAGCATAACCTTCTAAAGAAGACAATAAAACCCGACGCAAAGCGTTTCCGACAGTTAATCCATAGCCAGGCTCCAAAGGTCGAAATTCAAATTGACCAAACTTATCATCTGCTTCAATAAGAACGACTTTATCGGGTTTAATAAAATTTAATATAGCCATATAATTATTATTATAAGTTATTTTGAATAAAGCTCAACAATAAGTTGCTCTTTAATATCTTCTGGAATTTGAATCCTTTCAGGAACAGTTTGAAAAGTTCCTTCTTTCACTTCATCATTCCACAATAACCACTCATATTCTTTTCTTTCTTTTATTGAATCTTCAATTACAGATAGTGTTTTAGATTTTTGACGAACACCTACTACATCTCCAGGCTTCAATCTATAAGAAGGAATATTTACAATTTCTCCGTTTACTGTAATATGTTTATGAGAAACTAGTTGTCTTGCTCCTGCACGAGTAGGGCTCACTCCTAATCTGTAAACTACATTATCTAAACGTGATTCACACAATTGAAGCAACACTTCACCTGTAATTCCTTTAGATTTAGCAGCTTCTTTAAACATATTAGAAAACTGCCTTTCTAATATACCATATGTAAATTTAGCCTTTTGCTTTTCTGCTAACTGTATAGCATATTCAGATTTTTTACCTCTTCTTCTATTGGGACCGTGTTGTCCTGGAGGATATTTTTTCTTTTCAAAAGATTTATCATCACCAAAAATAGGTTGTCCAAATTTTCTAGCGATTTTTGTTTTTGGTCCTGTATATCTAGCCATTGATTAAAATATTTTATTAAACTCTACGTCTTTTTGGTGGTCTACATCCGTTATGTGGAAGAGGTGTTACATCGATAATTTCAGAAACTTCAATCCCTGCATTGTGAATAGATCTTATCGCAGATTCTCTACCTGTGCCTGGTCCTTTCACAAACACCTTTACTCTTCTTAATCCTGCATCATAAGCAACTTGAGCACAATCTTCTGCCGCTACTTGGGCTGCATAAGGTGTATTTTTTTTAGAACCTCTGAATCCCATTTTTCCTGCAGAAGACCAAGAAATAACTTCCCCTTTACTATTAGTTAAAGAAATTATAACATTATTAAAAGAAGCTTGAACGTGAGCTTGACCATTAGCTTCAACCTTAACATTACGTTTTTTAGCTTTAGCTTTAGAGCCTTTTCCTTTTCCTTGATTTTGTTGTTTTTTAGCCATCTTTCAATATTACTTAGTTGCTTTTTTCTTATTTGCGACAGTTTTTCTCTTACCTTTTCTTGTTCTTGAATTATTTTTGGTACGTTGACCTCTTAAAGGTAATCCAAGCCTATGTCTAATCCCTCTCTGACTTCCAATATCCATCAAACGCTTAATGTTCATTTGGTTTTCAGATCGTAACTCTCCTTCTACTTTATAATTTTCACCTAAAGTCTGACGTATAGAGTTAATTTCATCATCATTCCATTCTGAAACTAATTTATTTTCGTCTACATTTACTTTAGACAAAATTTTCTGTGCAGTACTTTTACCAATACCATAAATATAAGTTAATCCGATAACTCCTCTTTTGTTTTTAGGTAAATCTATTCCAGCAATTCTAGCCATAATTATCCTTGTCTTTGTTTAAATTTTGGGTTCTTTTTATTAATTACATAAAGTCTTCCCTTTCTTCGCACGATTTTGCAATCTGCACTTCTTTTTTTAATAGATGCTCTAACTTTCATAAAAAAAATTTAATACTCCGGTCACTAAGACCTCCTTTTTACTTTTAATATCTATAGGTTATTCTTCCTTTTGTTAAATCGTATGGAGACATTTCTAATTTCACCTTATCTCCAGGCAATAATTTGATATAATGCATTCGCATTTTACCAGAAATATGTGCAGTAACAACGTGACTATTTTCTAATTCCACTCGAAACATTGCATTAGATAAAGCTTCAATTATTGTTCCGTCTTGTTCTATATGTTTTTGTTTTGCCATAGCTCTATAATTATTGCATTATTTATGCCATCCTCTTATTAATTCTATCTGTTTGCATCATCCCATCATAATGATGATTTAAAAGATATGTATTAATTTGCTGGATAGTATCTAATGTTACTCCTACTAAAATAATTAATGACGTCCCTCCAAAGAATAAAGCCATGGATGAAGATACTCCAAACAAATGAACTACAGCAGGTAAAATTGCCAATAAAGCCAAAAATATAGATCCAGGCAACGTGATTTTTGATAAAATATCATCTAAGAAATTAGCTGTTTCCATTCCAGGTTTTACTCTCGGTATAATTCCTTCATTTCTTCTTAAATCCTCAGCCATTTGATTAACTGGTATGGTAACCGCTGTATAAAAAAATGTAAATATGATAATTAAAATTCCAAAAACAACGCAATAAGTAAAACTAAACGGATTACTTAAATCTTGAAAAAATCCAGGGATATTACCTTCATTATAAATTGCATTAGCTAACACACCAGGTAAAAACATAATTGCTTGTGCAAAAATGATTGGCATAACCCCTGCTGCATTTACTTTTAATGGTATATATTGTCTAACAGTATTGGTAAAGGTTTTCATATAATTGCTTCTCCCTCCTTGTGCTCTACCTACATATTGAACAGGAACCTGTCTTACTGCTTGCACCAAAATGACACTTATTAATATGACAGCTAAAAAAGCTATAATTTCAAATAAAATAAAGATACCACTTTGTAATTGCACTTCAGAAACAAAAGATCTAGGCAAATCGGCCATAATTCCAACCATAATTAGCAAAGAAATACCATTACCTATTCCTCTGTCTGTGATTTTTTCACCTAACCACATTGCAAACATTGTCCCCGTAACTAAAATTATGGTTGATGGAAACCAAAACCAAAAGCTATTTGGAGAAATAATATAGGCTGCACTAATACTCGGATCTGAATAAGGTAAAAAGAAATTTGTTACAGACGTAAGATACGCTGGAGCTTGAACTAGGCAAATAGCGATTGTAAGCCAACGTGTTATTTGTGTTATTTTTTTTCTTCCACTCTCCCCCTCTTTTTGAAGTTTTTGCAAATAAGGTAATGCTAATCCCATTAATTGTACTACAATACTGGCAGAAATATAAGGCATAATTCCTAATGCTAAAATAGAAGCTCTACTAAAACCTCCACCTGTAAAAGCATTTAAAATATCTAAAAACCCATTCCCCCCAGAACTATTACCCTTAGCATTTAATATATCTGTGTTAATGGCACTTAAATCTATTCCAGGTAACGGAATATAAGAGCCAAAGCGATAAACTAACAATATACCAAGTGTAAAAAGAATTTTATTTCTCAATTCTTCTATACTCCAAATATTCTTAAGGGTTTGAATAAAACCTTTCATTAAAATTATTTTATATTAGCTGAACCTCCAGATTTTTCTATAACCTCTTTTGCTGACTTAGTAAAAGCATCAACAGTTATATTAACCGTAGATTTCAACTCGCCTCTTCCAAGGATTTTAATCAAATCATTTTTTGAAGCAAAACCAGCATTAACTATATCCTCTTTAGAAATATCCGTTGAAAAACGCTTTTCATCAATAAGTTTTTGAATAGTATCTAGATTTAAGGTTTTATAAACCTTTCTATTTCTACTATTAAAACCAAACTTTGGAACTCTTCTTTGTAAAGGCATCTGTCCCCCTTCAAATCCGATTTTCTTGCTATAGCCAGATCTTGATTTAGCTCCTTTATGCCCACGTCCAGAAGTTCCAGCGTTTCCACTACCTTCACCTCTACCTTTTCTATATTTATTCTTAGTTGACCCTAAAGCAGGTCTTAAATTACTTAATTCCATTGTTAGTTTTCTTCTGAAATTTCAATCAAATGTTTTACTTTATTAATCATTCCTCTAATAACAGGAGTATTCTCATGTTCAATTTCGTGATTAATTTTCTTAAGTCCCAAAGACTCTAAAACCAATTTTTGATTTTTAGGTCTTTTAATTGAACTTTTTATTTGTTTTATTCTAATTTTTGCCATAAGTTAGACTATTAACCATTAAATACTTTAGAAACAGGAATCCCTCTCAAACGAGAGATTTCACTTGCACTACGTAAACTTAATAAAGCTTTCATAGTAGCCTTCACAACATTATGAGGGTTCGACGAGCCTTTAGATTTGGATAATACATCATGAATACCAACACTTTCCAACACCGCACGAACAGCTCCTCCCGCTATCAAACCTGTACCATTTGATGCTGGACGAATAAAAATCTGAGCTCCTCCGTAACGGCTTTCTTGCTCATGAGGTATCGTATTTCCTTCTAATGGAATTCTAACTAAATTCTTTTTAGCATCTTCTATTGCCTTTTGGATTGAAGTAGCAACATCCTTAGATTTTCCAAGTCCATAGCCCACCACTCCATTCTCATCACCGACTACGACAATAGCAGAGAAACCAAATGCACGCCCCCCTTTTGTTACTTTTGTTACTCTTTGAATACCAACTAAACGATCTTTTAAATCAAGACCTCCAGGTTTAACTTTTTCTATATTTCTGAATCCTAACATATTAAAATTTTAATCCACCTTCTCTAGCTCCTTCAGCTAAAGATTTAATTCTACCATGATATAAAAAACCATTACGATCGAAAACAACTTTTTCTATCCCAGCTCCTTTAGCTTTATTTGCTACTAAATTGCCAACTAACTTACTTACCTCAATTTTTGGTTTATTGGTTGTATCGATTGATTTATCCCTTGAACTAGCTGAAACAAGAGTAACACCTTTTGTATCATCTATTATCTGAGCGTATATTTCTTTATTCGATCTAAACACAGATAGTCTTGGAATATCTGAAGTACCAAAAATATTTTTCCGTACTCTTCGTTTGATTTTAACTCTATTTTCTTTTCTATTAAATGCCATAATTAAGAATAATTTTTATGCAGATTTACCAGCTTTTCTTCTAATTTGTTCTCCAACAAACTTAACTCCTTTTCCTTTATACGGCTCAGGTTTTCTAAAGCTACGTATTTTAGCCGCAACCATACCTAAAAGTTGCTTATCATGAGAAGATAATTTTATAATTGGATTTTTCCCTTTTTCATTAACAGTTTCAACTTTAATCTCTTCTGGTAGTTCTATCACTATATTATGAGAAAAACCTAATGCTAAGTCGAGTTTTTGACCTTGATTCGAAGCTCTATAACCTACACCTACTAATTCCAATTCTTTGGTAAAACCAGTGTTAATTCCTGTAATCATGTTTTGTATAAGAGCTCTGTACAAACCATGTAAAGCTTTGCTTTCTTTGGTGTCATCAGGTCGAATAACATTTAATTCATTATCCTCTATTTTTAATTCAAAACCTTCTTTTAAAGTTTCAGATAACTCAAATTTATTCCCCTTAATTGTTACCTCATTATTACTAAAGCTAACATTTATTCCTTCTGGTACATTGATTGTTGCTAAACCTATTCTAGACATTCTAAAAATTTTAATATAAATAGCAGAGTACTTCTCCGCCTACATTTTGTTTTCTTGCTTCTTTATCAGTCATAACTCCGTGGGATGTAGAAATAATTGCTATTCCTAGTCCGTTTAATACTCTAGGCAGTTCTGCTGAAGAGCTATACTTCCTCAATCCTGGCTTCGATACTCTTTTAATTTTACGAATAGCTGGTGTATTGTCACGCTTATCATATTTCAAAGCAATCTTTATAGAGCCCTGATGACCTACATCTTCAAATTTATAGTTTAGAATATAACCTTGTTCATATAAAATTTTGGTTATATCTTTTCTAATATTAGATGCTGGGACTTCTACTAATTTATGTCCTGCCATCAAAGCATTGCGTAAGCGTGTTAAATAATCTGAAATTGGATCTGTCATTTTTTTAAATATTTTATTACCAACTGGCTTTTTTTACACCTGGAATTAAACCTTTGTTTGCCATCTCTCTAAAAGTAACACGAGATAAACCAAATTGTCTCATATAACCTCTTGGTCGACCTGTAATTTTACATCTGTTATGTAACCTTACTGGAGAAGCATTTTTAGGTAATTTTTGCAAAGCTTCGTAGTCACCAGCTTCTTTTAAAGCCTTTCTTTTATCAGCATATTTATCAACCAGCTTTTCTCTTTTGCGCTCACGCGCTTTCATACTTTCTTTTGCCATTATTAACTATTTTTTTTAAAAGGTAAACCAAATTTTTCTAATAAAGATTTGGCTTCTTTATCTGTATTAGCAGAAGTTACGAAAGTAATATCCATCCCTTGAATTTTTTTCACTTTATCGATATTAATTTCTGGAAATATAATTTGTTCTGTAATACCTAAGTTATAATTTCCCCTTCCATCAAATCCATTGGGACTTATACCATTAAAATCCCTAACTCGAGGCAATGCAGTTGTAATTAACCTATCTAAAAATTCATACATCTTAATCCCTCTTAAAGTAACCTTGACGCCTATAGGCATTCCTTTTCTCAACTTAAAAGTAGCAACGTCTTTTTTAGATAAAGTAACCACAGCTTTTTGTCCACTGATTTTTGTCAACTCATCAACAGAATACTCAATGATCTTTTTATCTGCAACCGCATCTCCCAAACCTTGGCTAATTACAATTTTTTGCAATTTTGGAACTCCCATGATTGAGGAGTAACCATATTCTTCTTTCAAAGAATATACGATCGTATCTTTGTATGATTGTAGTCTTCTTGGCGTATAATTCCTCATTATAATTTAGCTTAAAGTTTTATTTGTTGTTTTAGTAAACCTTACCTTTTTATCATTTTCTATCCGATAACCAATTTTTGAAGGCTTATTATTTTGATCTAATATAGCAATATTTGAAATATGAATAGAAGACTCAAATTCTTTAATTCCTCCCTGAGGATTTTGAGCTGAAGGTTTAGTGTGTTTTTTCACCATATTTACTCCTTCGACTACAGCTCTATTATTTTTTCTATCAACAGAAAGAACTTCCCCAGTCTTGCCTTTATCTTTACCCGCAAGAACAATTACGCTATCTCCACTTTTGATTTTAGTTTTTCCGCTATGCATTGTATAAATTTTAAAGTACTTCTGGAGCTAATGAAACTATTTTCATGTATTGTTTATCACGTAACTCACGTGCAACAGGTCCAAATACACGAGTGCCTTTCATTTCTCCATTGTTATCAATTAAAACACAAGCATTATCATCAAATCTAATATAACTACCATCCTTGCGTCTTACTTCTTTTTTAGTTCTAACGACTACGGCTTTAGAAACCTGTCCTTTTTTTACATTCCCATTTGGTGTAGCTTCTTTAATAGAAATTACAATTCTATCACCAAGAGAAGCATATCGTCTTCCTGTTCCACCTAAAACTCTAATGACTAAAGCTTCGCGAGCGCCCGTATTGTCTGCTACTTTTAATCTTGATTCTTGTTGTACCATTATTTTGCTCTTTCTAAAATTTCAACTAATCTCCAACGTTTATCTTTACTCAATGGTCGAGTTTCCATTATTCTAACAGTATCACCTTCATTACACTCATTATTTTCATCATGAGCTTTATAAGTTTTTGTTTTCAAAACAAATTTACCATACATAGGATGCTTTTGCCTTTTGGTTTCAGAAACAACAATGGTTTTGTCCATTTTATTACTTTTCACCAAGCCTATACGTTCTTTTCTAAGTTTTCTTTCCATTCTAATATTAGATAAATAATTTACTTACTTTGGCTTAATAAAGTATTCACACGAGCTATGTCTCTTCTCAATGTCCTTAATTGCAAAGGATTTTCAAGCTGAGATATTTTATGATTTAATTTCAATCGAAAATATTTATCTGTTAGTTCATTTTTCTTAGAAATCAATTCCTCTTTATTTAAATTCTGAATTTCTGTAAATTTCATAACTTTAAGTTTATTAATCTTGATAATCTCTTGCTACAACAAATTTACATTTTACAGGTAATTTTTGAGCGGCTAAACGCAATGCTTCCTCTGCTGTTTCTCTAGGAATACCTCCTATTTCAAATAAAATTCTACCCGATCTAACTGGAGCAACCCAATATTCAGGTGCACCTTTACCTTTTCCCATACGCACCTCTTGAGGCTTTTTAGTTATTGGTTTATCTGGAAAAATTTTAATCCAAATACTCCCCTCTCTCTTCATATGTCTAGTCGCTGCAATACGAGCAGCTTCAATTTGTCGAGCTGTAATCCATTTAGCTTCCAAGGCTTTAATGCCAAACGTACCAAAGGCTAATTGTGTCCCTCGATGGTCAACACCTTTTTTAACGTTTTTAAACTGTTTTCTATGCTTTGTTCTTTTAGGTTGTAACATAATAATGATTAAAATTTAAGGGTGTCTTCTACCTCCTTTTCTTTCACGTCGTTTACCTCCGCTTTTCTTATTTTTTTTCAAACCAACTAGGGGAGATAATTCTCTCTTTCCATAAACCTCACCTCTCATAATCCATACTTTAATCCCAAGTCTACCATAGGTTGTATGAGCTTCAGAAATGTGATAATCGATATCTGCCCTAAAAGTAGATAAAGGAATTCTCCCTTCTTTATAAGTTTCTGAACGAGCCATTTCTGCTCCATTTAATCTACCTGAAACTTGAACTTTTATACCTTCAGCATTCATACGCATTGCAGCAGCTATTGCCATTTTAACAGCTCTTCTATATGAAATTCTATTCTCTATCTGTCTTGCAATACTATCTGCTACTAAAGTCGCATCTAGTTCAGGTCTTTTAATTTCAAAAATATTAATCTGAATATCTTTGCCTGTTAATTTTTTAAGCTCTTCTTTTAACTTATCCACCTCTGTACCTCCTTTACCTATGATAATACCAGGGCGAGAAGTTGTAATTGTAATAGTGATAAGCTTTAAAGTTCTTTCTATATAAATGTTTGATATACTTGCTTTTTGCAAACGAGCACCTAAATATTTACGAATTTTAGCATCCTCAGCAATCTTATCCCCATAATCATTTCCTCCATACCAGTTAGAATCCCAACCACGGATAATTCCTAATCTATTTCCTATTGGATTTGTCTTCTGTCCCATAATAATTAATTCTCCTGTGTTTTTGAACCTAATATTAGTGTTACGTGGTTAGATCTTTTTCTAATCCTATGAGCCCTTCCTTGAGGAGCAGGTCTCAATCGCTTTAATTGTCTAGCACTATCTACATAAATTTCTTTCACAAATAAATCAGCTTCTTCTATATCAGTACCTTCATTCTTCATTTGCCAGTTAGCTAAAGCACTTAGTAATAATTTTTCCAAAGGCAAAGAAGCATGTTGTTTAGAAAATCTGAGCAAATACAACGCTTTATTCACACGCTCTCCTCTAATAATATCAGCAACTAGTCTCATCTTTCTAGGCGAGCTCGGGTAATTATTTAATTTAGCAAAAGCTATATTTTTTTTACTTTCTTTAAGCGTCTGTGCGCTTTCGTGTTTTCTGTTCCCCATTACTAAAATTATTTTTTACCTTTGTTTTTAGCATTTCCGCCATGACCTCTAAATGTACGAGTTGGTGAAAACTCGCCAAGTTTATGCCCTACCATATTTTCAGTAATATACACTGGAATAAACTGTCTTCCATTATGAACAGCTATCGTTTGCCCTACAAAATCGGGGGAAATCATAGATGCTCTAGACCAAGTTTTAATTACCGATTTCTTTCCACTTGCAATATTGTTTTGCACTTTTTTATCTAGCTTATAAAATATATAAGGACCTTTTTTTAACGAACGTGCCATATCTTATTTCTTTCTTCTTTGAATTATATATTTATTTGAAGCCTTTTTCTTCTTACGGGTTTTGTAACCTTTAGCTGGAATACCATTTTTATTCCTAGGAATCCCCCCTGTAGCTCTACCTTCACCACCACCCATGGGATGATCAACTGGATTCATAACCATAGATCTTGTTCTTGGCCTGCGACCTTTCCATCTAGAACGTCCAGCCTTTCCTGAAACTTCTAATTGATGATCTGAATTTGAAACAGCCCCAATCGTAGCCATACATTCTACAAGAATCAAGCGAATTTCTCCTGATGGCATTTTCAACGTGGCAAACTTCCCTTCCTTAGCAATGAGCTGGGCATATGAACCAGCACTTCTAGCTAAAATAGCGCCTTGCCCCGGTCTCAATTCTATGCAAGATATAATAGTACCTAATGGTATATTTTTAATCTTACTAGCATTACCAACATCCACAGACACATCGTCACCACTAGATATTTTCTGTCCAACACTCAATCCATTTTGAGCTATAACATACCTCCTTTCTCCATCCTCGTATTCAACCAAAGCTAAGAAAGCAGTTCGATTAGGATCATATTCTATTGAAATGACTTCCGCAACCCCTTCTTTGTTTCTCTTAAAATCGACAATTCTATATTTTTGCTTATGACCACCCCCTATAAATCGCATGGTCATACGCCCTGAGTTATTTCTACCTCCAGACTTACTCTTCCCTTTCGTTAACGATTTTTCTGGTGCTTTTTTTGAGAGACCATCAAAATTGTTGACAATTCTAAATCGCTGCGCTGGCGTAATAGCTTTTAATTTTCTAACAGACATACCTTATTATTAAATGTTACTATATAAATCTATCACATCTCCATCAGCAACTTGAACAACAGCCTTTTTCAACTTATTTGTTTTACCAACTTGCAAACCAGTTTTCGTATACTTAGACTTATATTTAGGAGCATAAATCATAGTTTTAACATCCAAGACATCAACACCATACAATTCTTCAACAGCTCGTTTAACTTCCAATTTATTAGCCGTAGGCTTCACATAAAAAGCATACCTATTATTAAATTCTGAATCATTGGTAGCCTTTTCAGTAATCACGGGTTTTAAAATAATACTCATACCTGCCTACTTTTTTAAATTATTCTCTATTTTCTCCACAGAATGCTCAAATAAATAAACTTCAGAAGCATTGATTATATCATAACTACTTAATTCTGAATAATTTACGACCTTAACATTCTGTAAATTTCGGGAGGACAAATATACAAAATTATTTGATTCTCCCAACACAAAAAGACATTTTTTATTTTCAGCTCCAAAATTTGATAGAAATTCAACAAATTTCTTAGTTTTAATTTCATCAAATTTCAATTCTTCAACTACTTTTAAAGCATTTGATTTCACCTTGGCGCTTAAAGCTGATTTTTTAGCAACTCTCTTCTGAGCTTTATTTAATTTAAAGCTATAATTTCTAGGTCTTGGTCCGAAAACTCGACCACCTCCTTTAAATAAAGGATTCTTAATATCTCCAGCTCTTGCAGTTCCTGTCCCTTTTTGTCTTTTTATTTTTCGCGTACTACCTGCTATTTCTGCACGTTCTTTCGCTTTATGTGTTCCTTGTCTTTTATTAGCTAGATGCTGTTTAATTTCAAGATAAACAGTATGCATGCTTGGATCTATTCCAAAGACACTATCGTCTAGAGTAATTTTCCTACTCGTCTCTTTACCTTTAATGTCAAAAATTGCTATTTCCATCTTCTTAAAACTACATATGAATTTTTAGGTCCTGGGACAGCACCTTTTACTATAATTAAATTCTTCTCTTTATCTATTTTCATTACCAAAAGGTTTTGAATAGTAGATTTTTTACCTCCTGTTCTACCAGCCATTCTCATTCCTTTGAATACTCTTGAAGGATCTGACCCTGCACCAATTGAACCTGGAGCTCTCAAACGATTATGCTGACCATGTGTAGATTGTCCAACTCCTCCAAAGCCATGTCTTTTCACAACACCTTGAAAGCCTTTTCCTTTAGAGATACCTGTCACATCTACATACTCACCTTCACTAAACAAATCTACTTTAATCTCTTGTCCCAATTCAAGATCACTGACAAAGTCACCATAAAATTCTACCAGTTTATGTTTTGGGGTAGTACCTGCTTTTTTGAAATGCCCTATAGCAGCATTTCCCGCATTTTTCTCTTTCTTGTCATCGAAACCTAATTGAACAGCTTGGTAGCCATCATTTTCAATGGTTCTGACTTGCGTAACTACACATGGCCCAGCTTGTATAATTGTGCAAGGGATATTTTTCCCTTCCTCATTATATAAACTTGTCATGGCAATTTTTTTTCCAATAATTCCTGACATTATATTTTTTATTAGATAAAATTGTAGAGTAAAACATTCTTTCTTTTACTCTACAATATATTATTTTAATATTTATTATACTTTAATTTCTACTTCTACCCCACTTGGTAATTCTAACTTCATAAGCGCATCTACAGTTTTAGAAGAAGAGCTATAAATGTCTAAAAGTCTTTTATGTGCATTTAATTCAAATTGCTCTCTTGCTTTTTTATTTACATGTGGAGATCTAAGAACTGTAAATATCTTTTTATTCGTAGGTAAAGGAATTGGTCCATTTACCACTGCTCCTGTTGTCTTTACAGTTTTTACAATCTTTTCAGCTGATTTATCAACTAAATTATGATCGTATGACTTTAATTTAATTCTTATCTTTTGACTCATTTTTTTTAATCTTCGTTTGAACCGTTGGCTTTCGCAATTACATCATCAGCTACGTTTTGAGGCGCTGCTTCATATTTTTCAAACTCCATTGTAGAAGTCGCTCTACCTGAAGATAATGTTCTTAATGAAGTAACATAACCAAACATTTCTGATAAAGGAACAGTCGCTTTAATTACTTTTGCATTATTTCTATCACTCATTCCAGATGGAACGCCTCTTCTTCTATTCAAATCACCAACAATATCCCCCATATTCTCCTCAGGAGTTAAAATTTCTAATTTCATAATAGGTTCCATAATTGCAGGTTTCGCTTTCTTAGCTGCCGCTTTAAACCCTAACTTTGCGGCTAGTTCAAATGAAAGCTGATCAGAATCTACTGGATGGAACGACCCATCTTTTAATGTAACTTTCATAGAATCTACTTCGTAACCAGCTAAAGGTCCATTCTTCATGGCTTCTTTAAAACCTTTTTCAACTGAAGGAATATATTCCTTTGGAATATTACCTCCTTTAATTTCATTGATAAACTGAAGCCCTTCTTTTCCTTCATCAGCAGGACCTATTTCAAAAACAATATCAGCAAATTTACCACGTCCACCTGTTTGTTTTTTATAAATCTCTCTGTGGTCCACTGTACCTAAAATCGCTTCTTTATACTCAACTTGTGGTTGACCTTGATTTACTTCAACTTTAAACTCTCTCTTCAATCGATCAACAATGATATCTAAGTGAAGTTCACCCATACCAGAAATCACTGTCTGACTTGATTTTTCATCTGTTCTCACTTGGAAAGTTGGATCTTCTTCAGCTAATTTAGCTAATGCCATACCTAGCTTGTCAATATCAGCTTTTGATTTAGGTTCCACAGCGATACCAATTACAGGATCTGGGAACTCCATACTTTCTAAAATGATTGGAGCATTTTCAGAAGACAATGTATCTCCAGTCTTAATATCTTTAAATCCAACAGCTGCACCAATATCACCTGCTTCTATGTAATCTAAAGGTTCTTGCTTATTAGAGTGCATTTGATAAATTCTAGAAATTCTTTCTTTATTACCAGATCTGTTATTTAACACATAAGATCCTGCATCTAAATGCCCTGAATAAGCTCTAAAGAACGCCAATCTTCCCACAAATGGGTCTGTAGCAATTTTAAAAGCTAAAGCTGAAAAAGGTTCCTCTGCAGAAGGCTTTCTTTTTACTATATCCCCTGTATCAGGATTAGTTCCCTCAACGGCTTCAATATCAAGTGGCGATGGTAAATATCTACAAACACAATCCAACATAAATTGAACTCCTTTATTTTTGAAAGAAGAACCGCAAACCATTGGAATGATAGCCATATCTAACGTAGCTTCACGTAAAGCTTTATGAATTTCATCTTCTGTGATAGAGGATTCATCTTCAAAGAATTTCTCTAAAAGACTTTCATCATACTCTGCTACTGCTTCAATCAGCTTACCTCTTAACTCACGAGCCTTTTCTTTTAAATCATCAGGAATATCAATTTCATCAAAAGTAGCCCCTTGAGTTTCATCATGCCAAACAATAGCTCGATTTTTAACTAAATCAACCACGCCTTTAAAATCCTCTTCATCTCCAATATTCAAAACAATTGGAACCGCATTTGAACCTAACATTTCACGAACTTGGGTGCAAACATTTAAAAAATCTGCTCCTTGGCGATCCATCTTATTCACAAATCCCAATCTCGGAACGCTATAATTGTCTGCTAACCTCCAGTTTGTTTCTGACTGAGGCTCCACGCCATCTACCGCACTAAACAGGAACACCAATCCATCTAATACTCTCAAAGAACGATTCACCTCTACAGTGAAATCAACGTGCCCTGGGGTATCAATTATATTGAAATGATAATCTTTTGCTTCTGCTGTCGGCTTTCCGTTTTCCTTAGGGAAAACCCATGTACAAGTAGTAGCTGCAGAAGTAATAGTAATACCCCTTTCTGCTTCTTGCTCCATCCAATCCATAGTAGAAGCCCCATCATGAACTTCTCCAATTTTATGAGTTCTACCTGTATAAAACAAAATTCTTTCGGTAGTAGTTGTTTTACCCGCATCTATATGCGCAGCTATCCCTATATTTCTTGTGAACTTTAAATCTCTAGCCATAATATTCTTAGAATCTAAAATGTGAAAATGCTTTATTCGCCTCAGCCATTCGGTGAGTTTCAGTCTTTTTCTTAACAGCTGCTCCTTCTTCTTTAGCTGCCGCTAAAATTTCCGCAGCTAACTTCTGAGCCATTGATTTCTCGTTTCTAGAACGAGAATACTTAATCAACCACTTCATTGCCATAGAAATTTTTCTATCAGGGCGAATCTGCATTGGAATTTGAAATGTAGCTCCACCGACTCTACGCGATCTTACCTCTACATGTGGCATAACATTCGTTAGCGCATCCTTCCAAACCTCCAAAGCTGATTTTTCATCATCTTCTTTTCTTTGCTCAACAATATCTATTGCATCATAAAAAACCTTAAATGCGGTACTTTTTTTACCATCCAACATCAAATTATTAACAAAACGTGTAACTAACGTATCGTTAAATTTAGGATCGGGCAATAAATGACGCTTTTTTGCTTTTGTCTTTCTCATTTCTTCAACAGAATTTTATTATTTTTTAGGTCGTTTAGCTCCATATTTACTTCTTCTCTGCAAACGCCCATTTACTCCAGCGGTATCTAAAGCTCCACGAACAATATGATAACGCACACCAGGTAAATCTTTTACCCTTCCTCCTCTCACCAATACTATCGAGTGCTCTTGAAGATTATGCCCTTCTCCCCCAATATATGCATTCACCTCTTTCCCATTCGTTAAGCGCACACGTGCAACTTTACGCATAGCAGAATTTGGTTTTTTGGGCGTAGTCGTATACACACGCGTGCACACGCCACGTTTTTGAGGACATCCCTCCAAAGCAGCCGATTTACTCTTCTTAGTGAGTTTATTTCTACCTTTTCTAACTAATTGTTGTATTGTTGGCATATAATAATATATTCAATTTTTTTCCAAAAAAACACTTTTTATGTTTTTAAGGAGTGCAAAGGTAAGTGTTTTATTATAATTTACAAATAGTTAGCCAATAAATTCTATATCTTTTTTTTAAAGCCTTTTATTTTCCTCTTCTATCCATTATTATTTAAGCCTTAAAAAATTAAAAAAATCTGACATTGTGTCAGTAATTCATTATATTTGCAACTTAAAGTTTTTGAATGTTAACGGAGAATAAAATTATTTTAGAAGAAAAACAAGGGGAGGTTTTGCAACGCAATAATGATGGAGACAAAAAGCTTTTCTTAGAAAGTTACGGTTGCCAAATGAATTTTTCTGACTCAGAAATTGTGGCTTCAATTTTAGAGAAAGAAGGATACTCTACCACAACTTCTTTTGAGGAAGCTGATTTAATACTTTTAAATACTTGCTCTATTCGTGAAAAAGCTGAACAAACTGTGCGAAATCGATTGAGCCAATTTAACCAGGTAAAGGCTAAAAATCCTGCTCTGATGATTGGTGTTTTAGGTTGCATGGCCGAACGCTTAAAAGATAAATTTTTGGAAGAAGAACACTTAATTGATTTAGTCGTAGGGCCTGACGCTTATAGAGATTTACCCCATTTATTGGAAAAAATAGAAGGCGGTAAATCGGCTGTAAACGTTATTCTAAGTAAAGATGAGACTTATGCAGATTTGAATCCAGTGAGATTAGGTGGGAATGGGGTTACTGCTTTTGTCTCTATCACTAGAGGTTGTGATAATATGTGTACGTTTTGCGTAGTTCCTTTCACTCGAGGGAGAGAAAGAAGTAGGGATCCTCATTCCATTATCAATGAATGTAAAGATTTACAACAAAAAGGTTACAAAGAAATTACACTGCTGGGGCAAAATGTAGATAGTTACTTATGGTATGGCGGAGGCTTGAAAAAAGATTTTAAAAGTGCCTCAGCAATGCAACAGGCTTCAGCTATTCATTTTTCACAACTGCTTGAAATGGTTGCACTTGCCGTCCCAGATATTAGAATTCGCTTTTCTACCAGCAATCCACAAGACATGACGACTGATGTATTACACACCATGGCTAAATATGATAACATCTGCAAGTATATTCATTTGCCTGTGCAGAGCGGTAGCACTAGTGTTTTGGCAAGAATGAATCGTAAGCATACTCGAGAAGAATACGTTGAATTGATCGACAATGTACGGAAAATTGTACCTGAATGTGCTATTTCACATGATATGATTACGGGCTTCTGCGACGAAACAGAGGAAGAGCATCAAGAAACTCTCTCTCTGATGGAATACGTAAAATATGACTTTGGGTATATGTTTGCTTATTCTGACCGCCCAGGAACTCCTGCACATAAAAAATTAGAAGACAATGTGCCTGAAGAAATCAAAAAAAGACGTCTGCAAGAAATCATTCAGCTACAGCAAAAACATTCTAAAGAACGAATGCAAGCTCAGCTAAATAAAATACATGAAGTTTTAATTGAAGGTGACTCCAAAAAAAGCAATTCTGATTGGTATGGAAGAAATAGCCAAAATGCTGTAGTTGTTTTCCCTAAAACAGGTGAAGAAAAAATAGGTGACCTTGTTTTGGTTTTCGCTTCAGATTGCACATCTGCTACATTACTAGGAAATAAAATTTAAAATTTATGAAAATTCACAGCTTTTTCCTGTCTCTCTTCATTTTATTGAGCTCTTGTACCGAAGGGGAATTAATCGGCTCAAAGTACAATGAAGTCAAAAAAATAGACTCCGTTAAATTTATTCCTTTCGTTCCTACGGATAGCATTCAATCGCCACAAAATTCCATTTCTTCTGATTCTACTCACAAGAAAAAAACAGATTCCTCCGTTAACACATCAACAGGCGTCAGACTATTAAATAAATTCATTTACACAAAATAATTTAAATGACAGATCAGTTTCAGTCCGTTAAGCAAAAATTCGGAATCATCGGGAACAACACGCAGCTCAACCGAGCGATTGAACGAGCAATCAATGTTGCACCAACAGAAATCTCTGTTTTAATCACTGGTGAAAGCGGTGTTGGGAAAGAATTTTTCCCGAAAATCATTCATTCTTTAAGCCTTCGAAAACACAATAATTATATCGCCGTGAATTGTGGTGCCATACCAGAGGGAACGATTGATTCTGAATTATTCGGGCATGAGAAAGGTGCTTTTACTGGCGCTACACAAACTCGAAAGGGTTATTTTGAAGTAGCTGACCAAGGGACGATTTTTTTAGACGAAGTAGGTGAATTACCATTACACACGCAGGTTCGTTTACTTCGGGTCTTAGAAACTGGAGAATTCATGAAAGTCGGGTCTTCTGAAACACAAAAAACAGATGTAAGAATCGTTGCAGCAACTAACGTAAATGTTTTGGAAGCTGTGAAAAAAGGAAAATTTCGGGAAGATTTATACTACCGTCTCAATACCGTAGAAATTCAAATTCCCACATTGCGGGAGAGAAAAGATGACATCCCAATATTATTTAGAAAATTTGCTTCTGATTTTGCTTATAAGTATCAAAGACCCGTGATTCATCTTAATAATGAAGCCTTAAATATCATCTCAAACTATGCTTGGCCAGGAAACGTAAGGCAGTTAAGGAATTTTGCAGAAGAAGTTTCTGTGGTAGAAACAAAAACAGAATTAGGTGCTAACGAAATTTCTAAATTTCTACCAACACACTCTCTGATTCCTATTCACAGTAACGCCACAACGCCAAAACAGGAGTTTGATTTTGCCAACGAACGAGATTTGATGTACCAAGTTCTTTTTGACATGAAAAAAGATTTGAATGATTTAAGAAAATTAACTTTAGAAATCATTCAAAACAATAAGGGAGACATTCTCAAAAACAACCCGAAATTGGTGCAGCGTATTTTTAGTAACGTGACACCGCCACCTAACCCTGATTCTCTCATTCATTACGAACCAAATCCCACAGAATCTCACCCACAATATAATGATATAGAAGATTTCGAATATGAAGACATTCAAGAAAATCGAAATTTATCTTTAGAAGATAACGAGATTAATTTAATCGAAAAAGCCTTGCAAAAACATGATGGCCGAAGAAAAGACACGGCCGAAGAATTAGGGATTTCTGAGAGAACTTTATACCGAAAAATAAAGCAGTATGATTTGTAAATATTTTTTTAAGGCTTTAAAAATTTTTCCACTTTTGTTGTTTTGGAGTTGCTACACCTTCACTGGCTCTTCACTTGATGAGCGATACCAAACTGTAAACATTATGATGTTTCCCAATTATGCTCCTTTGCAAAACCCTAAATTGAGCCAACAATTTACAGAAGATCTGAAACTGAGATTTGATCAGCGTACAAGAATGAGCTTGACTAATACTGATGAAGCGAACATTATCATTTCTGGTGAAATCACCAATTATAACGTCACGCCAGTCAACATCGTCTCTGGCGATCGGGCAGCCAAAAACCGATTGACCATTACGATTAAGGTAGATTATATAAATAATGTAGAAGAAGATAAAGGCTTTACCAAATCTTACTCTCAATACGAAGATTTTGAAGCCAATCAAAGCCTTGACATGGTGGAAGATGAAATGGTACAAGAAATTAACCAAAAATTGATTGATTTGATTTATAACGATATAGTAGCAGATTGGTAATGAAAATTTTAAGGCTTTTAAAAAATCCATTGGATTTAAAAGAAACTGACTTTGCTGTGATTGAAGAGCACATAGCGCTTCACCCCTACTTCCAAGCGCTTTATCTCTTGAAGTGTAGATTATTGAAAGAAAATAAAAATACTCACTTCCAAAAAACACTGCACAAAGCTGCTACCTATACAACTCAACGAGGAATTTTATATAATTACCTTCATCATCAAGTCCCAAAGAAAAAACTCCCTATTGAAAATCCTACGGAAATTCCTGCAGAAGAAATAGCAGAGCAAAAATCCAAAGAAAAGCATGAAAATTTAACGGCTGATAAAAAATTCACCGCCTCTCATTCCTTTAGCGATTGGCTAAAAGTGGCAGAGAATGCTCGTAAGGGAGAATCAGAAATAATAACATTCGGTGAGCCAAAAACATATTTTGCTGACGATTCTATAGAAAATCAACCATACAATCACAAGTCTAAAATCATTGAAGCTTTTTTACAAAAAAATCCAAAAATCAGTCCTGCTAAAGAATATAAGCCCAACCCTCTACAAATAGAGAAAGAACCTGATTATAAGGACTTAATGACGGAAACTTTAGCCAAAATCTACGTTGAACAAAGTAAATTTAATAAAGCTATACAAGCATATAAAATTTTAGGTTTGAAATATCCAGAAAAAAGTGGTTACTTTGCAGACCAAATTAAAAAAATTAAAGCCTTTAAAAATAATTAAATGGGAACATTCATATTTTTAATGATTGCAATCATTGCAGTTTGTGTACTTTTAGTCCTTGTTATTTTATCACAAAATCCCAAGGGAGGTGGTTTATCTTCAACCTTTGGTGGCGGTGGTAGCCAAATGTTTGGTGTACAAAGAACCAATGACTTTCTAGATAAAGCCACTTGGACTCTATCTTCCATTATTTGTGCTCTAGTAATCTTAGCAACAGTCATGGTGCCAAGAGAGGAGGCAAACGCCACACCAATACCAGCTACTCCCCCAACCCCAGAGCAGACTGAGACAACACCAGCTCCTGCTACAGATGCAACACCACAAGATGCCCCTGCAGCTGATTTTCAACCGAGTTTACCAAAATCTAATTAAATCTATATTTCTTTTTCAAAAGATTTTATAATTTTAGGGTCAGCCAAATGTGCTGACCTTTTTTTATTAAATAACTTATGCGTAAATCTCTCATTCTTTTCATTTTTTTATTTTTTTCAGCAATTCATGCACAAGAATATTGGCAAGCAATCGCAGTTCATTCTAATAAAAATCAACCTCTTTTACAATTAAATTTATCAGCATTTCATCAAGCCCTAGAAAAAGGAGAAGTTTACATCCCAGTAGAAAACGAATTCAGCCATTACAAAATCACAGAAACATCTAATTTTGAAGATAAATTAGCTGAAAAATACCCCAAGATTAAAGCTTATGAAGGCTATGATATTCAGCATCCCGAACATAAAATTTTCATCAGTTCTTCGCCACAAAAAATTTCAGCCAGTTTGGTGAAAAATGGGAAAATTTTAAGCCTAAAAAAAAATAAAAATGGACTTTATTCTGAAGAAATTTTAAGCCTTGAAAAAAAATTCACTTGCCTGACAGCGAATGCTCATTTTCCGCATCAACTTCAGGCTTCTGCCACAGCCAGTGACCAGAAATTGAGAACGTATCGTATCGCTATTTCTGCCAACGGCGAATACACACAATATTTTGGCGGCACTAAAGAAAAGGCTTTAGAGGCTATAAATCAAACACTTACCAACATCAATGCTCTCTACCAGACTGAGCTCTCCGTTCGTTTCATTTTGGTGAATAATAATGATAAAATCATTTTTACCAAACCTGAATCTGACCCCTACAGCGATGCGTCTACTGGGTCCAAGGGAAAATGGCTCGATGAAGTTCAGCAAATCATTTCACTATATATTGGCGAAGAAAACTATGATTTAGGGCATCTATTTGCTGGTGAAGGAGATGTAGGGCAAACGGGTTGCATCGGTTGCATTGGTGTAGATGGTGAAAAAGCTAAAGCCTTTACTGCTGCATCTAATAAAAAACCTGAAGGAGCTCGTTTTGATATTGATTTTGTTTCTCATGAAATCGGACATCAACTGGGGGCTACTCACACTTTTTCTCATTATGAAGGATTCGATACCAATTTTGAGCCTGGCAGCGGAACCACTATTATGGGCTATGCAGGTTTAGAGGGCTTCCCAATGGATGCTCAATCTCACAGCGACCCTTATTTCCATTTCATCAGCATACAGCAAATGAGCGAAAATCTAAAACGAAAAAATGTAGGCTCCCTCTTGCCAATTCAAAATCCTCCGCCAAGGGTTGATGCTGGGAAAGACTATACAATCCCAGCTGGAACGCCTTTCAAATTAACAGGTGAGGCACAGGGTTCTGATTCTAAAAATTTAACTTTCGCTTGGGAACAAGCCGATGGGGCTACACTACGAAAATTTCATTTTGCTCAGGCTTATGAAAAAACAGGACCACTCTTTAGAAGTTACCCCCCGAATACAAATAATTTCAGGTATTTCCCTTCTCTTCCACTGATTTTAGAGCAGCGTTTTGATGATAATTTTGAGAGTTTACCGCAAGTTACTCGAGAATTAAATTTTAATTTAATTGTAAGAGATAATGAACATTTTGGTCAAAATAATTCTGATGCGATTAAAATTTTTGTTCAAAAAGAGGATAAAGCGTTCAGCATCATTAGTTCAAATAATTTTCAACTACAGCCTGGCTCCAATTTTCAGCTTCGGTGGTATATAGCCAACACCAATCAGGCGCCCTACAATACTAAATTTGTAAATATTTTGTGGAGTATTGATGGTGGAAAGAGTTTTGAAATTTTTGCTCATAACCAACCCAACAATGGCCGTTTTGATTTTCGTCTCCCCGAAGGTGTTTTGAGTGAAAAAGTTTACTTTATGGTAGAAGCCATAGGCAACATCTTTTTTGCAGTAAGCCCTGCCTATAGTTTAGGCTACACGAGTGAAAAAGTTTGTAAAAAATATACATTTAACACTTTCCCCATGCCGATTCCTGATGGTGAAGGTGCTGCGAAATTTGGTCCGCCAGCTACGGCAAGTTTAAACATTAGTGATAAATTTAAAATCAAAGAAGCTCAAGTAGGTGTAGACGTTTCACATCCTTACATTGGAGATTTGAAAATTGTCTTGACAGCACCCAACGCTCAGCAAATTGTTTTATACAATCAGCAATGCACCAATCAACAAGTTTTATCGCTTGAATTCTCTGATTTTGCAGAAAATGCTAATTGCCAAAATTTAAAGGCTTCCATTAGACCTGCACAACGTCTTGATTTTTTAAGAAATTTAAAGGCTGAAGGAAATTGGAAAATAGAATTTTTTGATGCTAGCAAAAAAGACACGGGGTTGGTGAAAAATGCTTATTTAAATTTGTGTGATTTTAGTTATCAAAAAATGAATTTAGACGCTATAGAAGATAAAATTGTTCAGATTCATCCCAATCCAGCTAAAGATTTCATTATTTTTCAAGGCTTAGAAAATTCAAAGTACCATTATTTTATCTACAATCGTGTTGGGCAAGTTGTGAAGTCTGGCTCAAATCAAAACAAACAACTAGACATTCATTTTCTATCACCCGATTTATATTACATCGTGGTGCAACAAAAAAACCAAACATATTACTTCAAACTCATGAAAAAGTAGCAGTTCTTCATTTGAATTTTGACAAATGAAATGACAACTTGTCAGAAATTTTATAAAGGCTTAAAAAATTCCATTAAAATCCACAAAATAAATTCACAGTCAAACCATTGATTACAAGTGAATTAAGATTTATTCAAAGCTTAAATTTAATTTTGATGGCATACTTTATGAAGAATGAGTTGTACAAAACTTAATAAAATTATGAGCGAATTAAACATTAAACCGTTAGCAGACCGTGTAGTGGTAAAACCATTACCTGCAGAAACAAAAACCGCATCGGGTATCATCATCCCAGATTCAGCTAAAGAAAAACCACAAGAAGGTGAAGTGGTCGCTGTAGGATCAGGTAAAAAAGAAGAGCCTATGACTTTGAAAGTTGGTGATAAAGTTTTGTATGGTAAATATGCTGGTACGGAGCTTAAACTAAATGGTGAAGATTATTTAATCATGAGAGAGTCTGATGTTTTGGCAGTAGTGTAAACTCACTCTAATCCATCAAAAACCAAATACAAAAATAAATCAAAAATCAGAGCAAATAGTAATGCTCAAAAATTTAAATTAAATATTATGGCAAAAGATATTAAATTCAATATTGAATCAAGAGATAAATTAAAAAAAGGGGTTGATACTTTAGCTGATGCAGTGAAGGTAACTTTGGGCCCAAAAGGTAGAAACGTTGTATTAGCAAAATCATTTGGGGCTCCACATGTAACTAAAGATGGCGTTTCTGTAGCAAAAGAAATCGAATTAGAAGACCCTATTGAAAACATGGGCGCGCAGATGGTAAAAGAAGTGGCTTCCAAAACCAATGACTTAGCTGGTGACGGAACTACGACTGCTACAGTTTTGGCTCAAGCCATCGTGCGTGAAGGTTTGAAAAACGTAGCTGCTGGTGCTAACCCAATGGATTTGAAACGTGGCATAGATAAAGCGGTAGAAATCATCGTAGAAGATTTGAAAAAACAATCTACTGAAGTAGGTGATAGTTCTGATAAAATTAAGCAAGTAGCTTCTATTTCATCTAATAATGATGAGAAAATTGGTGAATTGATTTCTGAAGCTTTCAGTAAAGTAGGTAAAGAAGGAGTCATTACAGTAGAAGAAGCCAAAGGTACTGATACTTATGTAGATGTGGTAGAAGGTATGCAGTTTGATAGAGGTTATCAATCACCTTATTTTGTGACTAATTCAGAGAAAATGACAGCAGAATTAGAAAATCCTTATATTCTCTTGGTAGAGAAAAAGGTTTCTAGTATGAAGGATTTATTACCTGTCTTAGAGCCAGTTGCTCAGCAAGGTAAGCCACTTTTGATTATTTCTGAAGAAGTTGAGGGAGAAGCTTTAGCTACGTTGGTTGTCAACAAGTTGAGAGGTTCATTAAAAATTGCTGCGGTGAAAGCTCCAGGTTTTGGCGACAGAAGAAAAGCGATGCTAGAAGATATTGCTATCTTGACAGGCGGTACAGTAATTTCAGAGGAAAGAGGTTATACTCTAGAAGCTGCAACTTTAGATATGCTAGGAACTGCTGAAAAAGTTTCTATCGATAAAGATAATACAACCATCGTAAACGGTTCTGGCGATGAGGAACAAATCAAGGCTAGAGTTAACCAAATTAAATCTCAAATTGAAACAACAACTTCTGATTACGACAGAGAGAAACTCCAAGAAAGATTAGCTAAATTGGCTGGCGGTGTTGCTGTACTTTACGTAGGCGCAGCTTCTGAAGTTGAAATGAAAGAAAAGAAAGATCGTGTAGATGATGCTTTACATGCTACAAGAGCTGCTGTAGAAGAAGGAATCGTAGCTGGTGGTGGCGTTGCTTTGGTTCGCGCAGTCAATGCTTTAGAAGCTTTGAATGCTGATAATCAAGACGAGAAAACTGGTATCAAAATTGTAAAAAGAGCCATTGAAGAGCCGTTGAGACAAATCGTTGCCAATGCAGGAGGTGAAGGTTCTGTAGTTGTAGCTAAAATCAAAGAAAATAAAGATGATTATGGCTACAATGCTAAAACCGATGAGTATGTAAATATGCTAGAGGCTGGAATCATAGACCCTACAAAAGTAACTAGAGTTGCTTTAGAAAACGCAGCGTCAGTAGCTGGAATGTTGGTAACGACAGAAGCCGTAGTTTATGACATCCCAAACGAAAACGAAGGTGGAATGCCAGCAGGTATGCCAGGCATGGGTGGCGGAATGCCAGGAATGATGTAATTAATGATATAATTTAAATTACGATGTAAATTAAAAGAAAACCACTCATTTTTGGGTGGTTTTCTTATTTTCTTAAAAGGCCTAAAAAATTTTTAAGCTAGTGAAATAATTCTTTCAAATCATTATTCTCAATAGCTATTATTACTTCTTTACTTCGGCTCTTTGTCCTGGATTCAATTTCATCAAGATAGTTTTCACCAAGATGTTGTTTTAGATATGCTATTTCTTCCAAAAAAGTACGGATAGAATTCTTATCATCTGTCAATTCTTGACCGCCGATACGTCTTATACTTCTTATTGAAAGTGTATGATAATGACGTAAATCCTTAATCAACATTTGTATGAAGTTCAGATTTTCAAAATTCAAATCTTTTAAAATTCTAAGTGATTTCTTGAGGTTTGTCTCTGCCTTTTGTTCCAGAGATATCTCACTTCTACCTATTTTATATTTTGGTTTGAATTCTTTTACTTCCTCATACAAGCTCCAAAAAACAGATGAAAGCTTTAAAGTCGGTTCATCTATTTTACATTCTATTTTTTGTAAAAATTCTTCAAAGTCTATTTCTCTAATTGTTTTGTTTTCTTCTTTCCCTACAGTCTGAGCAAACAAGCTTAAGCCTTTACGTCTTAGTACATTTAATTCGTATTCGGGATGACTTTTAGCAGTTTTAACTCTTGGGGGTAACTGACTGATTTTTGCAATAATCTCAGGATGTTTCTTTTGTAGATCTGCATATAGATTTCTGATTTTGGTAATTGTATTTACTTCTCCTTCTTCTTCTGGATTACTGTTGATTTTTGCCCCCAAAGCAGCGGCTGTAGGCTCTTCATCTTCATCAAAAATCTTAGCATCTTCTCCCAAAGCATTATGAATCAGGAACATTTTTTGCTGTGCAATTTCCCTTGATTTTACAATATCTGCCCCCTTAAGTGACGGGAAGAAATTCAGAATAAATAATTCATCATACACTTTAGAACCAATACGATTAATACGACCTACACGCTGAATAACACGTGTGGGATTCCAAGGAATATCATAATTGATAATAGTGCCCGCCCTGTTCAAATTAAATCCTTCGGACAGCTTATCTGAGGTTAGCAATATTTTAAAATGATTGGTTTTTGAACCTTTATACTGTGCATTGAAATCGCTGTTTAGATTTTTGGCTAACTCTTTTGATACTTTACCATCACATATCAAAACATCGTTTCCAAATTCTTTTCTAAACCGTTTTTCGAGATGATAAATGGTATCTACATATTCCGAGAACAGAATAATCTTCCTGTCTGGTTCGTTTATTAAAAGATGTTTTATTTTTTTGATAATTTCTTCTTGTTTAGGATCTTTCTCAACTAACTTCAAGTCTTTTAATCGTTTTTGAATAGCTTCAAATAATTGAATTTCCGAATCTATATCGTCTAAAAATTCTTGCCTTCTTTGGAAAGTGCTAATGTCGTAAACTTCATTATTTTTAGGAGTTTTACGTTTGAGATCACCTGCTGCATATTTTTCCAAATTAGCTTCAATATCTTCAATTTCAAAATCTTTAATTCGATCAATAAACGAGCGATCTAAAATAAATTTTCCAGTTTTATTAATGAAATCTTTTACCAATCTATGCCCTTGTAAGAACCTATCAATGGATTTTTCAAAAGAACCAAACGAAGATTCAAATCTTTTTACTAAAATACGACGCATAAAGTCATATAAGTTTTTCTGCTGGTTGTATTGTCTATTTCCAAATTCATCAAGTTTATCATTTAATATTTTTTCATAGCTGAACGGCTGATAGATAGCTCCTGTAAACACTCCATTCTCTGCAAAATATTTACTAATGATATTCTCATAGAATTCATCCTGCTCTGTATCTAAATAATAAAAAACTTCTTCAGGATCTTTTACTACAGAGAGTTCTCCAATTTCATTAGCATAAACATAATCTTGTTTCAAATCCAATCGATTTCGTCGTATTACCACAGGACTGATTATTCGTTTGATGTCATTTGACAATCTTTGGGTTTGATCTTTTACTTTCTTTATATCTATTGGAAGATTTTCATCTATTATTGTTGTATAAATATTTTCTGCTTGCTTTCTTTTCTTATCATCAGCAGAATTCCAATTTTTAAAAATTACAGATAATTGTTTGTACTCGTAATTTAACCGGCTGAATTTCCCCGCGAGGTTATCCTCTAACGATATGGTGGATTTTCCGGGAACTATAAATAGTTTTAGTAAAGAAAAAATATCTGATGGAGAATTATTAAATGGCGTAGCCGACAAAAGAATTACTTTTTTGCCACGGCAAATCATCGATAATGCTTCGTAGTCAGCTGTATCCTGATTGCGAAAATAATGGGCTTCATCTACGATAATTACTTCAAAGTCTCTTCCTTCAATATTATCAGCAATTTGATCTATTTTTCCTCGACTGTAAACTTGCCAGTTATGTAATCCAAATTTTTCAAGATATTCCCACCAACCGCTGTCTTTTTTTTCGGCATCCCCCATTAATCCAGGAGGGCAAATAATAATACCCCGTTTATTCATCTGTCGGGCAATCATCGAGGCTATAACCGATTTTCCTAAACCTACTACATCGGCAATGATACAACCATTGTGCTCCTTTATCATTTGTATCGCTTGGTTTACTGCGTCTGACTGATAACTGAATTTTTTAAGATCAATTTTTTCTAACAAACTATCTAAATCCACTTTTTCATTTTCTTGATTTTGCAGATCGAGGTAGGTTTTTATAACCAGACAATAGGCTTCAAATGGTGTTATTGTAGCAACTTGAGTTTTATTCTTGATAAAGTCAATCAGTATTTTACGGTTTTCCAAATGTTCGGTAATCGGCGTTGCTCGTTCCCATAACTCATCAAAATACTGAACAGCTTCTGCATAACCGTAATCTTTAATCTCAACATTAAATTCTTCCTGATTATGTAAACCAAAACGAGTTAAGTTACTACTCCCTGTTATGAATTGTCCAGGCATACCTTGTTTCTCTGCCTGATCTTCGTTTAAATGGAAGAGATATAATTTTGAATGGTTTGGATTTTCCGTTTTCCGTATTTCCAGTCTGCCTTCTTCGATCATCTGTACAAAGAATCCTACCTGATTGTAGAATTCTTCGGTATCCATTGCTTCATTATTCAATGCAAAGCCTAATGAAACAAGATATTTTTGAAATTCTTCATCTCTTGAGCTGTATTCTTCACTTTGTTCAGCGTATTCGATGATATTACCCAAATAGTTACAAACTTGCAATCCCACTAGCAGTTTCAATTTTTGTTGTGGATTTTTTTGAAGGCTTAAATAAATATCTGACCAGCCTGAGAAATAGAAATAGCCTACTAAAAATTTCAATTCATCACTAATAGAAATTAAAGTGTTTAACCTTCCTTTTAGTGTCTTTTGTTGTTTATTATTCGTAATAAAATTGTTTGGCATCTCAATAATTTTTAAATATAAAACATCAATTAAGAAATAGGGTATTCTTTTCCCAAATCCCAACCCTGTTCGTTTATTCTATTTCTTATAAACATTAATTTTCAATGAATAACAGCGAACCCCTCTTGGCTTTTTCAATCTTTGCAATTGCCTTATTTTCAACGCTTTACCTCTTTTCAAAACCCTTTATTTTGTCACAAAAATAGCAAATATTTGTGACGGAAAACCTTATTGATTTTTAATCTGAATAATTATTTTTTCTCTTTTGATAAAACGAGCTAATGTTCCTCTTGCTACTCCTAACTCTTTACTAAGTTGCACTTGAGACATCCCATTTTCTAAGTATTCTTTTATCATTTCTTCTTTTCCCGTTAATTTAACTGTTTTGGATAAAACACCTTTTGGTCTTCCAATATGAATTCCTTCTGCCATTTTTCTTGCTAAAGCTTCCTTAGTTCTTTGTGAGATTAAATTTCTTTCGATTTCAGCAGATAAACCAAATGCAAAAGCTAAGACCTTTGAGCTAATATCACTACCCAATCGATAATTGTCCTTTATTGTCCAAACCTGAATATCATTTTTCATACATTCATTAAGAATGCTCATAACCATCAATAAATTTCGACCTAAACGAGAAAGCTCAGAGCAAATAAGAATATCTCCTTTTTTTAATTTTTCCAAAAGCTCTCCTAGTTTTCTTTTGTCAACATCCTTTGTCCCACTGATGGTTTCCTCAATCCAATAATCAACTTTTAAAGTTTCTTTTTTGCAAAATTTCTTTATTTCATATCGCTGATTTTCTACTGTCTGTCTATCAGTACTTACCCTAATGTAACCATATACCATAATAATAGTTTTTTTGAATTGCTAAATAACAATTTTAAAAGGCGCGTGTGCTAATTAAGGGTCGGGTTTCTTAAGGCAAATTCTGGTAAAAAAGGACAAGGAATGCCAGTTGTCCGTAATCCGCAGTACTACTTTAGGGAGGGGTTTTGTTATTCAGATATAAATACAACTTTTCTCAAATGTCGTGTAAAATTAAAGACGATAAATGACGTGAAAAGTATGAGTTTGTATTCTCTAACAAATAAGGTTCCTGCATATTTTATTATCTGTTTGATTAACTCAACATTCATCAGTTTTTATGTAGATGAGTTCGTAAACAATACTCAAACATTCCAGATAAATGATGCTCGGCAATTGCCAATTTTCATTCCTGATGAAAACACTTTAGAACAATTCAAAAAAATATTTAATTCAGCTATTGAAATAAAAAAATCACATTTAAATAACGAGCTTTCAGCTATAGATTCTGAAAGGAAACTTACTGAAATACAAGAAGAGTTAGATTTGATGGTAAACACCCTATATCATTTGATATAAGGTGTTTACTAAATTATTTAAGGTCAATTCTTTTGTTGCTATTTCATTTTTAATATTATCATTAAAATGACTTTTTAAAAATTCCTGCTTTTTCAAATCGATGATTTCAATCACTGTATTTACAACCGATTATTACTCAATATTTTATAGATAATAAGTCAGAAATATGGTTGTTATTTTTAATTGCACATTCTAAAAGGTGAAGATTTAACGCTTTTATTGATTATTAACTCAAAAAGGACATCAACTTGGGTCGTTTCTTCTCTTTTCCTTGCTATTCGTTTCCGATATTCCACTTTTGTTTTGGTCTATCTCATATGTACTGCAAAGGTATTGATTTTTGTTTGATATTGCTCCTTGCTTGCTCCTTGTCGTAGATTAATTTTCACACAGGAATTTTTGTTCTCTTTCTATAGGGGCTTGAAACAATCCATTTATTGGAAACAATTAAAGACGGAGCTGGTTTGCCCCAGTGCTTTTTAAGAAACAGGGCAATTATTTTATCTCCACAAAGGCTCTTGTTCCCAATTATGAGGAAAGCCTAATAAACGAGTTCTTACTGATGGGTATTTCGATAAAAGCTGCTTGAAATCTGCAACAAAAGTGTTGCCCATAGAAATGGAGTTAAGCCAATACACCACATAGCAGAGTTGCGGATAAAGTGTTTGTTCACGGAACGAGAAATCCGTAATCCATGTGTTTGGCATACGCATAGGCATCATTGGCTTGACAGGAAAGACCCGATTTGACAGTCTTGAATGATGGGCGCAGCAATTACGAAGTACGGGTCTGGGTACGGATTAAAAGGCTAAGTGATTATTTTCAGTCATTTAGCCTTTTTAATTATCTAATTTTTCCCCACATTTTCCCCACAGCTGTCTATTTATATACAGGGCAACCGCATCAAAATAACGTTAGCTTAGGAAACAAACGTAGTTTTCAACCTCCTCCTCTCCCTTATTGTCCATTTTCCTAAAAAAACCATTGGTCCAAATCGAAACTACTACCCCATAAAAATTGATTTTTTGCCCCATATAATTCAAATTTCCCTTGCGGGTAATATTTTTTAAGAAACATGATTTTTGACAACAGGCTATTATTCAGACAAATACAAAATTATGCATTTTTAAGGGGGGATATTGTAAATTGTTGAAACTTCTCATCCTTGTATCCACCCCACTTATCCCTATTAATACAAAATCGACAAGTATTGATTATCAGGTTATTGACATTTTGATGCGGTTGCCCTGATTTATATATTTTAGAAACATATTTTTCCGTAAAGTTATGTACCTTTGTCGGCAAATAAAGATATTCTCGTCAAACAAATATAAATAATATAAACATGGAAAAAAACAGAAAAAAACAAATCGTAGTTTTGAGTATAGCTTTAGTTTGCATTTTCATCTTGGTATTTTCATTGTTCCATAAATCAGCGACAAAAGATAGCGCAAATCCTCCTTTAACAAATGTTTTGACTGATAGCATTTCTCAAATTGTCTCAGCTTGTCCTGGCGAAATTGGTGTGGCGGTTATTGTTAATAACAGAGATACGGTTAAGGTCAATAATAAGAGTGTTTATCCTATGATGAGTGTGTTTAAGGTTCATCAGGCATTAGCTCTTTGTAATGACTTTGACAATAAAGGAATTTCACTTGATACCTTAGTAAATATAAATAGGGATAAACTTGACCCAAAGACTTGGAGTCCTATGCTGAAAGATTATTCAGGGCCAGTCATATCATTGACAGTGAGAGATTTGCTGCGTTATACTCTTACTCAGAGTGACAACAATGCAAGCAACCTTATGTTTAAGGATATGGTTAATGTCGCTCAAACAGATAGTTTTATAGCCACACTCATTCCTCGTTCAAGTTTTCAGATAGCTTATACGGAAGAGGAAATGTCGGCTGACCATAACAAGGCTTACTCTAACTATACATCTCCTCTTGGTGCTGCAATGTTGATGAATCGTTTGTTTACTGAAGGTCTTATCGATGATGAGAAACAAAGTTTCATTAAGAATACGTTAAAAGAATGCAAAACAGGTGTAGATAGGATAGCAGCTCCACTTCTTGATAAAGAAGGGGTTGTTATAGCGCATAAGACAGGTTCAGGTTATGTTAATGAAAATGGTGTTCTTGCAGCTCACAATGATGTTGCCTATATATGTCTGCCTAATAATATCAGTTATACCTTAGCGGTATTTGTTAAGGATTTCAAGGGAAATGAATCACAAGCGTCACAATATGTTGCGCATATATCAGCTGTAGTATATTCTTTATTAATGCAAACTTCAGTAAAATCTTAAACTGCACTTGCTTTGATAATTAATGATAAACAATCTAAAAGCACTCTAATCGTTATCGGAGTGCTTTTAGATTACTAATCAAATTGCTTCTATTATAATTTGAATCCTCTACTTTTTCTTTCTTCCTGTTGCGGCACTCTTGCTCCATATCTAAGCCTGTGCCATTGCTCCCTGAACCAGTCGGCAATCGGCTTCCTGTTTATTGTCAGGTTCAGCCTGCTTTCATCGTCAGGGTCATTTTCCACCCTTAAAATATCATCCTTTATATCAAAGTTCCGCCTGTGTTGCTCGGAATAGATTTTACCGCTACATTTCAGGGCTTCTTTTTTGACTATAAGACTTTCAGTCATTTCTTTAGAGAATCCCAGCATGGCACAAAACTTTTCCATGCGCAGCATTTCCCTGAACATCGGAAACCACCTGAAAGCCTTGTCTATGATTCTGGCGAGCCGTGACAGTTCTTTTTCTTTCATGTCAAGTTCCTGCCTGTGCATTTCTCTGAGATTGTGGATTTGCGTATCATGCTGTTTCTGCATCTGCTGTACTTGGCTCTGCAATTTTTCAATATTGGTGTTCCGTTTTGAAACCTCGTCTTGCAGTTTTTCGTTGGCACGTTCCAGTTCTTTCAGTTTTCCACTCCCGAAAAGAGAAGCAACTCCACTAGTTATGGCTGTCGCTGCCGTGGTGGCTGTCTTCTTTAACTTGTCAGTGCGTATTTCTGATTTCACCTGTTTCAGTTCCTGCTCGGCAAGATTTATCTGTTCTTCTTTGTGCCGTTTGGCTGCATCCATGCGTTGCAGTTCAGCTTTCTGCTTCTCAATGATAAAGTCGTTCCGTTCCAGATGCTCCTTACCAGTGACAGCCTTTGACTGCCCGCGTTCCATCAGCAGGATGTCGGATGCAAGGGTCTGCATCTGCATCATGTCATCGTCATTGAGCTTTCGGCTCTTTCCTGTTTCGTGGTTCATCCAGTCGAAAACGATATGGGCATGATAGTTCGGCTTGAACCATCTGTCCCCGACTTTGAAGCTTTCCCTGTCTTCCGCTTCCGGCTGACCGTTCAGCCAATGCCCTTCATCCTTGTGCAGGAAGATTTGCAGCGGTGTGATTCCCCAGCGTCTTTGACACTCCTCACCGAATTTACGCACGTCTGCCAGTGTGGTGTCCGACCTGACAAGCAGCACTCCTTCACGTATGGGGGAGCATCCCGCAATCTTGACTATTTTACCGTTCTTGCCTTTGCGTTCACGCTCCTTTTCCTGCATGGCACGTCCGGTCTTTTCCTTTACCATCTGTCTGATATTGTCATAATGCATCCGCAAATCCGGACTGCCGAAGTCGGGATTTATCCACTGCTCATTATCGGTGGAGAGTTCTGGAACCACATAGGTTCTGGACTCTCCGATGTGGCGCATGTATTCGGCAGTCCTCCTGTTGTGAGCCTCACTCGATGCGATATTGCAGGGCTTGATATGTATGCTTGATTTTGTTGCCATAGATACTTGTTTTTTGGGTTTGTACTTTATTGTTTGCTTTTCCGCTGTCCGTAAACGCATGGGGTTCTTAGGGGTGCAACCCATAAGCGGAGATTGCAAAGAGAGGGTCACTCTTTGCTCTGGGTTCTCAGGGGAGAAACGCCCTGAGTGGGTCATTAGGGTAAAACCCTAATCCCCTCGGGAGAGCCCACAACTACGTAAGCGGAGCGTGTAGTTATAGTGGGCTATATCAATGGCAAGCCATTGTCTGCAAACTCCAGCCTACGGCTTCCGCTCTCCTCCGTCAGGGAGGTTTTTCATCATCGTTGCCGATTGGAGATGCACCGACCAGCACAAGGTCTAAATCGTCTATCAGTTTTTGCAGGACGGGATTCTTCTCTATCATCCGCTGGAGGATTCTCTCAGCCTCGACCAAGTGGTTGGCTGTACTCATCACCTTGCCCTCCCGTATCTGAAAGATAATCCAATCGGCTATGTCGATATGGGCTTCTTTTTGTTTCGGGGTGGCATTCCTTTCGATGATGTCCGAAACCACCACCTTACAAAAGTACATGCTCTCGGCTCGCTGTTTCCACTCGGCATAAGCATCGGCATCGGGAAAGAGAAGCACGGTTCGCCCTGACAGTACACGGAGTTTCTCTTCTCTCATCTGACTCTTACCACCCGTAGCCAGCCATACATAATCGGGGAAGATAGCAGAACCGATAACGGCACTCTTCTCGGATTCCACCAAGACCACCACCTTGTCGGGATGCGTTTTCAACAAGTGTTCCCCGAAAAGGCATTGGGATAGTTGCCAATCCTCTGCCAACACACGCTGCTTTTTCAATATGCTGTGTATCCAGTTCACTGCCGATGTCTGTCCTCCCTTGATACGGTGTCCGTCTTCGGGATTGTACTGCATCACCTTTCCCGTGCGTACCTTGCCCGTCCTGTCTATCTGCCAAAAGATAACAGAGCCGTCACGGGTAGCCCCCAAACGGTATTCCTCCAACAACCGCTTCAACACCTCTTTCGCCTTGTCGCCATAGTAGGAAGTAAGGAGTGTGAAGAGGAAACGGAAGAAATTGCTACGCTCGCTTTGCGACTTCTCCACATAGTGAGGGGGAATATAGCCGATGGCTGTCGGCTTACTTTGCTGCTTCACTTTCTTCTGCTCTGCTCTTTGCCTGTCAAAAGAGAAATCATTGGTAGTTCTGTGTTCAGGATGCTCTTGAAAATACTCTTTCGGAGTGTAGTGATACCCACAACCGCTTTCGTGGTTACATCTGCCGACCGATGGATGCAACGGCACATTATTTTCGTCCACGTAATAGACGAAAGAATGCCTGTCTCCGCATTTGGGGCAGGTATGCCGTGTTGCCGTTCCTTTATACTTCTGTAATGAATAATTGCCCATAGCTTAGTCCGTTTTTGATGGTTGATTGTCGGCTGTCCCATCCTGTCCCATTGTCCCACACTCTAAGGGTTGGGACAGTGGGACACTTGGGACACCTGCGTTTTTACTCTCTTTGCTGCGCTGGATGATACGGTTTACGGTGGACTTGCCACAATTCACCTGTGAGGCTATCTCCCTGACGGACTTGCCCGATTGGGAGAGTTGCAGAATTTGGCAATCCCTTTGGCTTGATTCATTGTCGCCCAATTTTTTCAAGTGTTCCTTTTCCGTGGAATAGCCCCTGAACACGAACTGCAAGAAAGCATCCACCTTGTCAATCTCGTAAACGATTACATTATCCGCATCATGAGAGAACGTGCCATAGCGCACTTTAAGCTGCTTCACATAGCGAAGCCCTCCGTCTTGGGCACTTTTTCCAATGGTGAACACGCTGTCAAAGAAATTGTAGAGCCGTTTGCTTCCGGCAAGGTCGTTGGATGTGATGGGACAATCCAAAGAGCGTTTGGGCGTATGTGCCAGGACAAGGATAGAGAGCGCATATCTCTTTTTGAGATTGTTCAGCTGAATCATCAGCCGTCCTGCGGCATCGCCTTTCTCCATGGCGCAACACAGGTAGGTAAGATTGTCAATGATGAAAATCTTGCAGTCGGTCTGCACAGCCATCTGTTCAATGCCGCCTATGATAGCTTCCTCAAAGTTGGCATCCAAAAGCTGGTTGCAGTCAATAGACACCCGATAGATTTTGTCGGGAAAGGTGTAGAGCTCTCCATGCTCGTTGGTATAGCGGAGCTGGAACTGCTTTTCGGACAGTTCAAAGTCCAGATACAGCACATTGTCGGTTCGGGCGATGCGGTCGGCTATCTGCACGGCAAGGATGGACTTGCCCACGTTGGAATCGGCAAACAAGCAGGAGAGTTCCCCCTCGTACCAAAAGCTGTCCCACAGCGCACGGGGCGTAGGCAATAACGATGCTTCAAGAATGGTTTGGTTTGCCGTCTTGATATTCATCATGCCTACACTGTCGGGCATACCGTTATGCGCTTGGGATGCTTTTGTGAGGTCGCCACGTATCAGGTTGATATAGTTCTTATCCTCTTCCATATCATTCACCAGTTACGTGGGTTGGGCTTGCGACGGTGGGAAGAGGATAAGGACTTGTTCAGTTCCTCGTCTGACAACGGTATGGGATTCTTTCGGGCGGTTTCCAGCCACTTGTCCAGTTCGTCACGGTAAAGGCAATAGCGTTTGCCGGGCTTGGTGGCAGGGATTGTCCCTTCTGACAGTTTCATGTAGAGCGTACCCTTAGGGATACCTAAATACTCTGCTGCCTCGTCCACAGACATGGGCACGTGGGTGTCCACCGTTTTGGCATTGTTCACACTGCGCTGCTCGGCGAGCAGGCTTTTCAGGCTCATCACTTCGTCTCGAAGCTGAGCGACAACCTCGGGGAGGTCGTTGAAGGTAAGAATTGATTTTTCCATTCGCGTACTCGTCTCTTTTGTAAGACTTGGCGCAAAGGACTGAAATGATATATCCGTGAATATCTCCACGACACGTCATTGCAAAATAATTCCCGAATAATTAAGCCCAGCCATAAATGACGGGTAAAATTACTCGGGAAACGATGTAAAACAGGCGGTTATGAGTTACCGGATGGTTGTCGTTGGTGTCGTGATTATCCTAATTCCGCACATAATCCTCGGGATAGTGGAAATCAAGTTTGCCGTTTTCGGGTTCATCAATGGGAATTTCCGTCTTTAACGGCTCTACCTTGAAATTCTTGATGGTTGATAAGTCTGTATCAGCAAACGATTTCGGGAAAAGGGCTTTGATGAACTTGGCACGGTTATCCCCATTGTAGTATCTCTTGTACAGGAAACGCTCAGAGATATTCCATACGAAGTGACGGAGTGGAATGTTGTTGATGTCTTTGGTAAACGGTCTTTGTATGGGCTTCGGGGTATAAGTGTTAAGATTCATCCATTTGTCCACCTCAGTACAGATGTGGTTCACGGTTTCTTGGTCGGCAATGCGAGGCAGGTAATAATGGCAATACTCCATGACCATGCGGATGCGCTCTTCCTTTTCCCGTTGCTCTCTGCTTGCGTAATTGGCACGGTTCTTTTCGTGAAGATCCGGGGCGATAGTAAGCTCTATCGGTTGTGTTTGGATAAGTGTCTCTTCTTTTGTCGGGGATGATTCGGGTACAGGCTCAGGGACTGATGTAGGTCCAGGCACAGATGTGGCTTCTTCAAGTGTATTTTGTGACAGTTCTTCCTGCACCTCTATGGCTTCGGCAATCGTTTCTTTCTTGCCGAACTTGATTTTGTAGATTTCGTATGTATCAAAGATAAGTGTCTGAAAGGAGAGATAGAGCAACCATCCCAACAGGTTACAGCATACGAATACTATCCACCTGACAAAGTTGTCTTGGTTGAAGCTGTCCGCTATTACCAGCGTGGCAATGGAAGATATTAGGACGATGGCGAAGCCGACAAAGCCCAAGATGATGTATTTGTCCTTGATTGATGATTCCATATTTCGTTGAGAGATTGAATGTTCCTGTATTATTTTGTGCAAAGTTAATGCTATTTTTCCCAATTACTGCCCGTTATTTGCGGTTAGAACGGTCTTTTTCAATGTATTTCACGAAATGTCATCATATCATACTCTGTTTCATACTCTGAGGGGCTTATAAATGGTGGCATCAAGCCAAAAACATAGAGGGGCGATTATAGCCTTGTAGCCATAACCGCCCCTCTGAATACCTGTCAATGTGAGACATTTATGCCTCCTTGCGCTTCAAGGTTATCTTGTCCACCACCTGACACATCTGCTGCGCTGCTATCTTGGAATAGATTTGTGTGGTGGTAATGTTCTTATGTCCGAGATAGGCTTGGATGACAGCCATGTCCGTTCCCATTTCCACGTGCAGGCTTCCGAAGCTGTGGCGGGTACAGTGAAAGGTGATTTTCTTGGTTATCCCTGCTGCCGTGAGCCACCGTTGGAGTGGTCCTTGCAGCATCTTGTCCTTGAAATCCTCAAAGATAAGTCCCTCGCCCCGTTCTCCCAGCAGTCCATAGGCTTCATCACTGATGGGGTTATGCACTATTTCTTTGGTTTTCTGCATACGGGTGGTAACGAACATCCTGCCGTTGGTGTATGGTTGTATCTGCTGCCACGTGAGCTGTCTGATGTCGCTCTTTCTCAGTCCCGTAAGACAGGCGAAAAGAAAAGCTTTTTTCAAGACCTCCTCCTCACAGGGTGTTTCGGCAAGCCGTATCAGTTCCTCTTGGCTCAAATGCTCCCTGATGGTGGGAATGCACTCGATGCGGTCTAAGAAGCCGTTTGGGTTCTCCTTTATCTTCCTGTCACGGTAGGCGGTGTGCAGCACGGCACGGAAAGTTGACCAATAGCCTGCTGCGGAGTTGATGTGCAGCTTTTGGTTGGTGTGGATGGATTGGGGTGCATCAAGCAGGTATTCCATGAACTTGCGGCACAAATCCACATCCACCTCCTCAAAGGTGCATTTGCCGTTCACGAACCGCTGGAAATGCTTGTATACGTGCTGCCACTTGATATTCTTGCGGTCAGCCAGTCCTTTGAAATAGGCAAGGAAATCGCCCTTCATCTTGGTCTTGTCAAAAAAGCCGTTGTTTTCATTGAAAATGGCTTCGTAGCGCTGGTTGCGCAGGATGACCGCTTTCTTCATCATGCGTGCGTTGAAGTCCCGTTCCTGCTGGTTTGCAGGTTTGGCGAAGATGTAAATTCCTAAGGCTTCACGTGTAATCACTCTCATGGTGACATTGTCACGGTAGCCGGGATAGTAGTCAAGGCATAGTGAATACTGTGTCCCGTTCTTAATCTTGCGCTTACGCAAGGTAACTGTTTTGCATTTACTCATAATAATTATGTTTTAATTGGTTGTATACATTTTGGAGTTGTATCCATGTTTCCGATGGCAAAGGAACAACGTGAAATATCCGTGAATACCTCCACGATACATCATTTTGAAATAATTTTCGATAATCCCGATTTTTCACGGTTATTTGTTCCTTTCAGCCATGACACGCTCCACATCTGAGCGCAAAAGCAGGTTTTTCACACCCACCTTTATCTTTTCGATGTGCTTCACCTTGACGATATGGCAGATGTTGGCTGACGAAAGACCATAGATTTGCTGCACCTGCTCAACGGTATAGTAGCGTTCATCGTTCACAAGGTCAGTTCTGCGGAGTTCGTTCAAATGTGATTTGGAGTAATAGGTACGCCCGTACTCTCTTTTAGTGGGTATCTTATGGCGATAGGTGTAGGCACGGAGTGCGGTCGGCTTCATGCCGAACAGTTCCTCCACCTCCTCGGTCAGTAGCCAGTCGGTAATTTCGCTAATATCAACTGCCACACCGAAAAACTCGTCAATATGCTTCTTGCTGTAATAGTTCTTTCCTGCGATACGGCAGATGGGGATATGGTTACGCTTGGCGGAAGTGTAAAGCCATGACTGCTTTACCTTAAAAAGGGACATCACCTCCTCGCCCGAATAGAAGTCCAACACTTCTTCGCTTTCCTTTTCCCTTTTTTCTCTTTTGGCAGGTAAGGAAGATGAAGATGATTTCCTTGGTGTGGAGGTGTTGCCGGGCAGGATGCGGTGATAGGGATTGCCCTCCAACATCTGCTCGATGTCGGCTCTGCGGATGAATGCCATGCGGTTGCTGATGCGTGAGGCTTTCAGCTTGCCGATGGCTACAAGTTTGTAAATGTACTGTCGGGAACAGCCCATGAGGATGGCTGCTTTGGAAAAGGTGAGATACTCCTGATGCTGTATCTCCATCAAGGGTTGGGCGACTTTGAAGAGGTTGTTCTTCTGCATCACTCTGGCTCGTTTGGCTTCTGCCTGACAAGCCTCACTGCAATATCTTTGCATACCGCTTCGGGTTACAAAGGACTTGCCGCAAAAACTGCATTTTCTGGTTGCTTTCATACCGTTTTATCGTTTAATGGTTCATTTCTTCAATCCTATATCTCTGAAATGGTAAACGGATGTGAACGGAAGTCAACCATTGTCGCTTTTCTACACAGTGTGACTGTTTCCGCATATCGGGGCGGTTATTGTCGCTTGTCGTAAACGGTTGTAAACCCTTGTCAACTGTCTGCACGGTGTGACAAAAAACAAGCCCCGCAAATTCTCCACGTCAGAAATACGTCTCAAAAATATGTGGAAATTTGGGAAGCGACAAATGGCAACCGAAAAGTGTTAAATTTTAGAATATGCTGGTAATTAAAGATTTACACTCGGATATTTCTGATTAGTTTTGGTTGTTCTATGGTTATAAATACATCGAACAATATCTTACATTTGAGTAGTTCATTTTTATTAGGGATTATAATAGGTAATTGCCTAATATCATTAATTTGTATATTAACAGTAACATTAATAAACTCTCTATAATAGTCAAATAAAAGTTCGGAGTTTAAAAGAGTGACAATAAAATAATTCGGCACTTCATTTACTATGGAAGAAAGCGACATGGAACCTACATCATTCACTGATTTATATTTTAGTTTTGCTTTTAACAATCTAGCTTGAGGGTTTAAAATATTTGTCCAACAAAACCCCTCCCTAAAATAATACATATATCCCTGATATCTTGCTTTAGGATCTGCCTTAAGAAACCCGACGTTTTCTTTGCTCCATGCGATAGCAAATGGTGTTTCTAAATACCAGCGATTACCATCTTTATCTCCCTTATCATAAGGAACATAGAATTTTTTATTTTTATCAATTCCATTCAATTTCTCTTCTTCAGTAAGTTGTTCTACATCAGCAATCTCATCTTCTTCTACCAAACGATAAATATATCCTTGACCAAAAATATCTCTTCCATATTTTTCTTTCAGATTATCAAATAGCTCTGCTATAGCAGCTTCTGATAAAGAATTTAAGTAATCATTAATATTAGCATATTTTTCAAGGGCATCAATTTTAATTTTCTTTACCTTTATTGCTTTTGCTAATTTTCTTGGACGTGAGTCAATGATATTTTTAGCCCATTTAGTTGATTTTCTTACAGCAATATATTTTCCATTATTTGCTGTGGCTAACCCTTGTCCTCCTTCAGTTAGGCAACCTAATAATGCGACATCTCCCGGTTTTAAACTTTCTCTATATGCTTGTAGTTCTTTTTTATTCTTAGAAATATTTTTACTTGTAGATATCTTATCCCACCACTTTTCATATAAATCTTTAACCTTTTTCCCATATAGGTCATAGATTTTCAAATTATATTCAGTAGGTTTAAAAATAACAGAATTCTGAGTTTCAATATATATTTTTTGATGTATGAAATAAATATCAGGAGTTTTCAAATCTTTGCTGCCATCCAAGAATTTTAAAATATTCTCTTTTGAAGAAGACTTTGAAAAGGATGTGATACAAGTATCTACCATAGCAGCTTCAAATGGATTGGCTGTGTCAAAAATATATCTAACAGTTTGAGATAAAACAAGATCTCTTAAATTCCTTTTAGTTTGAGTAGTCCAAAATGTTTTGGGAGTAATATAACTCAATACTCCTCCTTTTTTTAATAGATTATTTCCTTTGAAAAAGAAATGATTGTACGTGTCGTCAGCAAAACCATATTGACTTTCCAATAATTTTTTAAATTCTACAGAAATTCCTTTCGTAGAGATGTACGGCGGATTTCCAATTACTACATCGAATCCCTCTTCCAATCCAAACATCCATTCGGGGTCAAAGAAAGGCGAACTTGCATTTTGGTCATAAGGATTCCACTGAGAAAACTGTATGGCATCTTCAGGTGCATACTCACCACTTTCTTTCAGTAGATTGGCCAGCTTATCCCTTAATTGGGCATCTTCATTCCGTAATTTCTTTTTAGCAGAAGCTGATTTCGCATAAAAGTGCTCTTTTCTTACTTTCAGTAATTCCTGTTTGGTATTTTCTATATCCTCTTTATCAAAAATCGTCAATTGAGCAGGTTTTGATTTCATCCCAATTAGTGTATTCGCCGCCACAAATTTAGTTTCCAAATTGGGCAGAGTTAATACTCCATAGTTTTCTTCAGGTTTAGATAAATCCATTGCTTCCTGCTCTACAATCAGTGAAATAAAGAAACGTAATTTACTGATTTGTGAAGCAATCGTTTGTATATCAACTCCGTAAATACATTCTTCAATCAAATGTAACTTCAAGTCGTGATGTGAAGCTTTATTCTTAGCATCCAACTTTTCTAAGATCTCTACCATTCTATTCAGTATTCCCATAGGAAATGCTCCGGAACCACAAGCTGGGTCAAGAATTTTTACGGCTCGAAGTTCTTTAGCTATTTTCTCACATAAAGCGTGATTATTTGCTAAAAATTCGGGTAATGTATCTTGTTCAAATAGTTGATGGATTAATGCCTCATCCAAATCAGGTAATGCATTATTCAAATAAGCTATTAAGGATTCATCAACCATATAGGCTACAATCTCTTTTGGTGTATAAAAACTACCAGATTGTTTACGAGCAGATTCCTGTGTCTCAGGATTGAAGGCTCCTAATAGGTTTTCAAAAACGTTTCCTAATAATTCAGGGTCTAAAGCTACCTGAACCTCATTCGGCACATTTTCTTCCACCGTAAAATTATAGCGTTCCAATAATGGGATTAAGCCTTTCTCTTCGTCAAAAAAGACTGCATTCGGGATAAATGCCCGATGCTTGAAATTTCCGTTTGAAAATTTTTTGTCACTTCTGCTAAAGCCATCTAAATGATATTTTATGCCATCTGTACTCTCTTCTTTATCTAGACATTCAAAAAGCCCTCCGTTCAAAAATGGGATAGGGCGAAATAAATTTAAAACTTCTTCTTCGGAGATATTAAACATTTCCGCATAACGGTATCGGGTTTTAATATCCCGCTTATCAACCAATTTTGCAAACTCTCTTTCAATTACCGCCTTGTTTAAAGTAGCAAAAAACAGATTTTGTAAAATAGCATTGTAATAACTTCCATTAGAAGTACTATGAGGATCAAAGTCTTTTAAGATTTCTGATAACTTGTCCGTTTTAAATAATTCTTCTGGCACCAAATGTTTTTGTTTGATAAACCAAACAAATAACAATCGGGTAATCAAACGAATCATTTGCTCTTCCAACTTTACATGGTCATCATCTGAAGTAGCAGTATCATTGGGAAATGTAATACCTACTTCGGTTGTAAGTGTCCATTGATACCATTTAAACAAATCATTGTAGAATTCCTTGGTCAGTTTTTCAACGGAAAATGCTTCCTGAATAGTATCAAGATCTTTAAACGTACAATTTCCAATTCTTTGTCTAAAAGTTTTATTATGTTCTTCTGGATTAACGAAATAAGTAAAGCGTTTCCAAGATGAATATTTTTTACTTGCTTTCCCGTCCCAGTTTCTTCTGATGAATGAAAACCTAAACTTTCCCGATTCGTCATAAAAAACGAAAATAGCTCCATCCTTAAAATCTTCTTTTAAAACTAATTTTGCGATCTCAAATTGTTTTTTCTTGGAAGAACGCTCTGACAATATTCCATTATACTTACATGCAAAAACAATCAATTCGTCAGAATTTTTAAACGATACATTTCCAATTCTTGTTAATCCCGAAAAATCAATATAATCCTTATCCGCTATGATATAGGTTAAATCTTCTTCTTCATTTTTAAATGATGAAATTGATCCCCTAAAAAAATCTGCTAATGTTTTTATTGAGAAAGTATGTATAAGTTCATCCATTTCCTTGATATATAAGCGTTTTAATCTTAATTAGGTAAAAATAAGAATTAACTCACAGTAAATCTGTATTTTGACTGCTTTTTTGTTGTCGCCTAAAATTTTTTTTCAGTTTTTTATTCATCTATCCCAGCGACACATCATAATGATTCCTCATACGGAATTCGGTGATTGATGGAACGCCCCAGTGTTACCTCATCGGCGTATTCTAATTCATCTCCAACTCCAATTCCTCGCGCAATGGTTGAAAGCTTGAGAGGCAATTCCTTGAGCATTTTATAAAGATAAAAAATAGTGGTATCTCCCTCTATCGTACTACTAAGGGCAAAAATAATTTCTCGAGCTTTGTGTGCTCTATCTATAAGAGGCTGAATGTGAAGTTGGTCTGGCCCAATGCCTTCCATAGGGGAAATTTTACCACCTAAAACATGATAAACGCCTTGGTATTGGCCTGTGTTTTCTATCGCCATTACATCACGAATATCTTCAACAATGCATATAATTTTAGAATTTCGGTAGGGATTTTTGCAGATTTCGCATTGCTCTTCATCACAAAGAGAATAGCAAGTTTGGCAACGCCGAATCTCTTTGACCAAACGTATGAGCGTCTGTGCAAAAAATTCGGTTTGGCTAGCGGGTCTTTTCAATAAATGCAGGGCTAGGCGAAGGGCGGTTCTTTTGCCAATACCAGGCAATTGAGCTATTTCTTCTACGGCTTTCTCTAGGAGTTGACTCGGGTAATGATGCATGGGGCAAATTTAATTTTTTTTAAATGATTTATTATTTTTTTTTAAGCCTTAAAAAATTTTCTCTCCTCTATTTTTTTCACATCTTAATCAATTTTTTGCAACTCTATCTTGATATCTTTTTTCAATTTCAGCTGGCTCTTAGTATATTTGATGAAATCAATCTAAAATCATAAAATCATAAATTTCTTAAAAAAATTAAGAGATGAAAATTATTTCTGCAAATCAAATCCGAGCATTAGATAAAGTTACTATGAAGAATAAAAACATCTCTTCAATCGAATTAATGGAACATGCGGGACAAAAATTATACACTGAAATTTATAAAAAACATGCAGCTGCCAAAACTTTTGCAATCTGCTGCGGCAACGGCAACAATGGCGGAGATGGACTGGTCTTGGCTCGCTTGCTACACCAGCAAGGCTGTAAGGTCATTATTTTTTGCTCATCTAGAAAAGAGAAAAAATCAGACGAAAATCTAAAAAATTTTTTAAGGCTTGAAAAATTAGGTGTTCCGATTTTAAGATTTGAAGAAATCAAACCCATTAAAGATGTGATTTGGGTTGATGCCCTCTTCGGGACTGGGCTAAACCAATCTTTGGCGGGTAAATGGAGAGAAATCGTTAATAAAATCAACAATTTAGAAGGAAAAAAAATAGCAATTGATGTTCCTTCTGGTTTGATGGCTGATAAAATTGGGGCAACAGAAGATGTTGTTTTTCAAGCAGATGAAACCTTGACAATTGGGCAACCAAAGTTGACTTTTTTCTTCCATGAAACAGGGAAATATGTTGGAGACTTTAAAATTATCGATATTGGGTTAGATGAAAATTACTTGAATTTTTTACCCTCTGATTTTTACTTTTCTAGCACAAAAGAAATCAAAAAAATCTATTCGCCCCGTGAGCGATTCAGCCACAAAGGAACTTATGGGCACGCACTCATCATTGCAGGTAGTTATGGGAAAATAGGTGCTGCTGTACTTTCCACACAAGCTGCGCTGAGAGCTGGTGCGGGGCTTGTTAGCAATTTCACTCCCCGTTGTGGCTATGATATTTTACAAATTTCTGCTCCTGAAGCAATGACTTTGACGGATGTAAATCAGAATTTTTTAACTCAATTCCCAGCCGTTGAAAACTTCAAAAGCATAGGTGTAGGCCCAGGTTTAGGACAAGAAAAAACTACGCAAAGAGCTTTCTTTAGCTGGCTAGAACAAACAAATTTTGAAAAAAAGAATTTAATTTTAGACGCTGATGCTCTAAATTTTTTAAGCCTTAAAAAAAATTACTTAAAATTCTTGCCTTCTAATTCAATTTTGACGCCTCACCCTAAAGAGTTTGAACGCCTCGCTGGAAAGATGACAAACAGCCTAGAACGAATCAATTTAGCTCGTGAATTTGCTCAAGAATTAAATATTATTTTGGTATTAAAAGATGCCTACACAGCTGTGATTTCGCCAAGTGGAGAAGTTTTTTTCAATTCCACGGGAAATTCCGCTTTATCTACTGGGGGCAGCGGAGATGTGTTGACAGGCATCATCACTGGGTTGTGTGCACAAGGTTATTCAACTTTAGCTGCCTCAAAAATAGGTGTTTGGCTTCATGGGAAAACGCCAACATTGGCTCGAAGCAAAGCATCTGAAGAGAGTTTTACTGCTTCCACGATTTTAGCTTATTTAGGCTTGGCTTTCAATCAATTAAATTCAAAGGATTAATTCTCTCTCAAGAGCTTATTTTAAAATTTAAAACAAGCTCTTAGAAATATTTTTCTCAGCAAATTTGATTTTTCACCTCTCCCTAAAAAAGAGACTAATCGGCTTAAAAAATTTTTAAGCCTTGGGAAGGAAGATTTCCGCCATCATACAGCGGGCACTTCCTCCGCCTAATTTTTCAATCGTAGGAATTGCAACAGGAATGATTTCATTGTATTTCTCTAAAGCCTCCAACTGGATGGTTTCCAAAGAATTGAATGCTGATTGCGACATGACTAATTTTTTCTCTCCATTTTGAGATTCTACTTGTAACATGTTCCCCGCAAAATGATTCATCTGCTGAGTTGTAATCGTAATGATTTCTTTCCCGCTATTTTTCAAGAATTTTGTTACATTTTTCCGTTCTTTTTCATCTAAAATAGACTCTAAGCAAATCACCACATATTGATGGGCTACACACATCATGACATTGGTATGGTAGATCGCTTTATTTTCACCATTAGAATTTTGTAAGGCTTTAAAAATCACTGGTGTAAACTCAAATTCTTCACAAAATTCAAGCAATAAATTTTCATCTGTGCGGGGTGAAATTGCGGCATAAGCCAAACGATTTTCTCGATCTAATATCATGCTACCTGTTCCTTCTAGGTAAATTTGATCTTCTTCTGCTTCTGTAAAATCAATTACATCATTGATTTTGAAACCATGATTTTCGATGATTTCAAAAATTTCAGGGCGACGCTCAGCTCTTCTATTCTCGGCATACATCGGGTAAATCGCAATATTTCCGTTAGCGTGGGTGCTAAACCAGTTATTGGGGAAAATAGAATCAGGTGTGTGCGGTTCTGCCGTGTCTTTGACGACTAAAACTTCTACTCCTGCGTCTTTCAACTTACTAACCATCGCTTGGAATTCTGCCAAGGCTTTTTCTTGATTTACAAAGAATTCACTTTCTGCTGGTTTTTCTTGAAAATAGTTGTTTTTAGCAGTCTCTGCATTGTAGCCAAAAGCGACAGGCTCTACCATTAGAATGCTTTTAGCGTTTTGATTTTCAGTCGGGTTTAGATTTTCCATTTATAATATTTCATATTTTTTCCCAGGTAGGGGTTTGATTAAATTTTTAAGCTCCAAATCTAATAAAATTGGCATGATTTGAAAAGTAGCTAAGCCTGTAGAAGTAGAAATTTCATCAATGTGTAAGCTAGCTTTTTCTTTCAGGCATTCGTAGATTTTGCTCTGATTTTCGGTTAATTCTACAAAAAGCTCTCGTTGTTTTTTTTGATTTTTCTCTTTTTTAAAACCTAAATATTTTAAAACATCTGCCGCTTCTGTGATTAAAAAAGCTTGATGGTTTTTGATTAAATGATGGCATCCCGCACTTTGCTCATCGGTAGTTCTTCCTGGCATAGCAAAGACTTCACGATTGTAGGCATTAGCGTGACGCGCTGTACTCATGGCTCCTCCAGCAATGCGTGACTCTACGACAATGGTGGCATGCGACAGACCTGCTATGATACGATTTCGGCGAAGAAAATTTTGTGGCTCAGCTTGATGAAAAGTACTAAATTCTGAGACCACTCCTCCTGTTTCTAGCATTTTTCCTGCTACCGCTGTGTGTGCTTTGGGGTTAATTTGGTTTAAGCCATGTGCCATTACGCCAATGGTAGGCAAATGATTTTCTAGGCTTGCTTGGTGTGCTGTTACGTCAACACCAAAGGCTAAGCCGCTGACAATTGTGATGGGGTAAGCAGCTAATTCTTTTATCAACTGTTCTATAAAATTTCTCCCGCGGCTTGTCATTTTACGCGTTCCTACGATTGCTAAAAATTTACCTTCATTTAAATTCACATTCCCTTTGGTGAAGATTACTGGCGGAGCATCAATGCATTCTTTCAGCAAAAAAGGATATGATTCACTCTGGATTTCTAAGGGTTTAATGTTTTTCAGTTTTCCTTTTTCTAGTTCGGCTTGCGCTAATTCTAAATACTGATTATCTCCAATGGCATTTGCAATTTTGGCTGAAATTCCCGGGATTTTTATTTTCTCTGATTTTTCTAAACCCCAAACTTTTCTTGCGCTACCAAAATGCTGAATTAGTTTTCGATGGTTTGCATTTCCTACCCCAGGCGTGTAGCTTAGGGCTAATTGATATAGTAATTCGTTTTCCACGCTTAAATATAGTTATGAACTTGTTAATATCTAAATTCTAAAGCTTAATTTTTTTTACAACAGATTTATTATTTTTGTGATTATGGAGATTTCAAAGATACTGAAAGATTTGCTTTTTGAGCATGAATGTGTGATTATCCCTGAATTTGGTGGATTTATTGCCCGAAATGAGTCTGCGCAGTTTGACCGTGTAAATTACACATTTACACCACCGCGTAAAGTCATTTCATTCAACCCTATGCTAAAGCATGATGATGGTTTAATCATTTCTGCTATTGCTCAAAAAAATGAATTAGACTATTCTGAGGCTAAAAAAATCTTATCTACTTGGGTAGAAGATATAAAAATTAAACTTCAGCAGAATCAGAGTTTTCATTTTTCTTCGTTGGGTCAATTAAGGGCTGAGCATGGGATTCTTGAATTCACGCCACATCATCGTTTGAATTTAGATAAAGAATGCTATGGCCTTGCTTCCTTTGAAATGCAGAGACTCATCAAAGCTCCAGTAGAAACGCCACAAAAAGTTTCTGTTTACAAAGAATGGCAATCTTATGCGGCGGCTATTGTTTTTGCACTAGGTATTGGGGCTACTGGTTTTTATGCTAATCAAAGCGTCTTTAATTCACAGTTGAGCAGTTTCTTCCCTATTTCGGTTTCTTCTGCACAACAAGATATGCCTGCCGCTTCTACTAAAAATAAAGTGATTGAAAGTCATGAAATTTCTAAAGGCTTAGAAAATTCTGTTGAAAATCAAAGCAATGAAATTGATATAGAGGAGGTTTCTAATTCTATTGAGATTAAACCCTACCAAGTCATCGGTGGCTCTTACAAAAAATACCACCAGGCAATGGAACGTGAAGCTTATATGAGAACACATGGCTATCCTGAAGCAGTAATTATAGGGAATGTTAATAATTTTACCATGGTAGCTTATCAAACTTTTGATAATCGAGAAGATGCGCTAAAGCTTAAACGCGAGATTGAAAGGAAGGGTAAAGATGTTTTCTTAAGAGAGGAATAAGTTTTTTGTTCATTATTTTGATAAAAAAGGATTTTTTTTTAAGGCTTAAAAAATTTTCCTTTTTTTTTATAAAAATTAAAAAGGTTTAAAAAAATCATATTTTATTTTTTTAGCCTTGAGAAATTTCAGAAAAACTTCTAAATCATAATAAAAAACAAAGCCACTTTTCAGTGGCTTCATTTTTTTGTTTATCAAATTCAAATTAATTTGATGTTGGTGCAGCATTAGCTTCGGTTGGCCAGTAAGGATTTTGATAAATCACACTGTTTTCTGCTTTTCCATCGGGTGAAGTCAACAAGAAATGCTCTAAGTTGATGGGCGATAGATAGTGTGCCATTGTCCAGTTCAATCCATTATAGAATAAATTTCCTGATTCTCTAATCTGATAAGGTCTTAGATAAAGACTGGCTGATTTAGGAGAAACGTTAGGGTCTTCTTCTGGCATAGCGACTAATCTTGATTTACCTTCTTCATCCACATACCATTCTTGCATTGGCCCCCAAAGTTTGAAACCTTCTATTTGATAATTATTTAACTGCTCTAGAGAACGCCATCTCTTTAAATCATTCATCCGTTTAGATTCTGCGATGAACTCAGATCTTCTCTCGCGTCTGATGTTGTACATTACCTTATCTACCAAGCTTCCTGCGGTGTACTTCGCCCAGTCATCTTCTTTTGATAGGTCTGTTGCATTGATGGTAATGTAGGGATCTGCTGGCAAACCAGCTCTAGTTCTTATAGCTCCCCAGTATTGCAATGATTTACTACTTAAGTTATTGTCTTTTGTATATTGGGCTTCAATGTAATTTAAATAAGCTTCGCCTGAGCGATAAACCAAACTCCCTATATCTGAGTCCACAGTTGATTTCAGATGTTTTTCGTCAGGGTTCAAGCCTTTTCTAATTTCGTAGCCTGTTGTTGACTTTCTTTGATTAATATCTAAAATATTAGAGATTCTTGCTTTTACAACGGTATTTGTTGTTAAATAATCACCTGGTTGCTTCATAAACATTTGTAACCTTTCATCACGATCTTTACGGACGGTTTCTATATAATCATCTCCATGATAGCCTGAATTGGGTGCATAAATAGGTAATCCGTTTTTCATTAAAAAGGATTCCACATAGCTTTTAGTATAGCCTGTTGCTCCGCCTTCCATGATGTAAGTCATTGTTTTATGCCCCACATATTTTTCATCATATTTTCTCCACAAGAGAACTTCTGAATAACCAGCCATATTAGTGTCTGAGAACATCATGTAGTAAGGATTCTCAAAAACTCCCGAAGCCCCAATTTTGTGATTATTTTCTACCAAAGGAGCTGCCGTAATAACGGCTTCTGCACTTTCCATTGCTTCAGACAAGAAGAAGTTAACTTCACTATCAATATCAATACTGAAGCTAGCTAAATAATCTTTATTTGCTCCTGGCCATCCTGGCCCTCCAGGAACAAAAGCGGTGCCTTTAAAGTTTTTTAGCCAAGTTCCTTCGTACAGAGCTACTTCTGATTTTAGTAACTGAGCCACTTCTTTGCTGATTCTATTTTTGTTTGAAACAGGGCTGCTTTGTAGTAGTTCAATGGCTTTATCTAAATCTTGTAGTATGAATCTTGCGACTTCATTTCTTGGTCTTCTTTTTGAGGCTTCTATTAGCTCTTCTTTTTCATCTTTTAGAACTTTTGTAATGATTGGAAAATCACCAAAGGTTTTTAACTTCCCAAAATATTCTTTTGCTCTTAAGAAGTAAGCTTCGCCGATGTAGTGTTTTATCCAAGTTTCGTTTCCAGTGATTTTACCAGCCTCATACTTAGGCAAGGTTTTATCGAAAAAATAATTCATATCTCGAATGTAGCCAAAACTCCAAGCGCCTCCATTGGCGCCTACTTTCCACTCACCGGGTAGGAATATACCATTCCCATTCACCCCAGCTTGATTATCGGTGCCGTTATCTCCTAAGAAAGTTCCAGCGCCCCACCCACCATGGGTATAGAAATTATATTTACTGATGGTGTATGTTGCCAATTGATCTTCTGTAGAGAAATACACTTCTGGAGTAACGTTAGAGAGTGGAGCTCTGTCTAAATAATCGTTACAGCCCGTTAAACCTAGAATGGCTATTCCAGTAATTGCTATATTTTTTATTATTTGTTTCATTATTAATATTTTTAAAATGTTATGCTTACACCTGTTGAGATGGTTTTTGACAATGGGTAAATTTTCCCGTTCCCCCATGATCCACCAGTAGTCTCAGGGTCAAAAATGTCGATTAGTTTAGTCCAAGTCATTAAATTCTCTCCTGAGAAATAAATTCTAACTTTAGAGAATCCAATTTTATCCATCAACTGCTGCGGTAAGGTATAACCGATTTGTAAATTCTTAAGTCTAATATAAGACGCATCTTGTAACCAACGCGTTTGCGTATGAAAGTTTTTGCCACCATTTGCATTTACACGAGGGAAATAAGCATCTACATTAGGCCCAAATGGGCTTGTGGTGTTTTCTGGCCTGAAGTAATCTAAGTGTTGCTCAAAAGCTGCTGATTGCCATTGATCATTATTAGCTCCATTAAAGTAAGGTCCACCTACAGATAGATCTCTCTTGCCCACTCCTTGGAAGAAAGCGCTCACATCAAAGCCTTTGTAGTTTGCGTATAGATTAAGCCCAAATTGGTATCTTGGGCTATTATTACCAATAATCTTACGATCTCCTGTATCTCCTAAAATACCTTTTCCTCCTGAGATCTCACCGTCTCCATTTAAGTCTTCATACATGATGTCTCCTGCTTTCCAGTCACTGCCCAAGCGGTTTTGGTTAACTTTTGCCAGCCAGTCTTTCATTTCCTCATCGGTTTTTGCCATGCCGTGTGTTACATACCCCCAAATATCGCCAAAATATCGCCCCTCGTAGTAGTCGTTAATTCTCTTTAGTTCATTTGGGTATTTCAATATTTTTTGTCTATTGTCTGTCAATGTACCTCTAAGACCATAGGTGAAATCTTGCCCAATTTTGTCGTTCCAAGATAAAGAAAGCTCAAAACCTTTGGATAACATATCTGTATTATTAATTCTAGGAGGGTTTGTGCCTAACACTCCTGGCAATTGTGGGGCAGGGCCTACCATATCAAACGTTGTTCTTTTAAATAATTCAAACGTAGCGCTCAGTTTGTTGTTGAAGGCTCCTAAATCAAGTCCAATGTTCCAATCCCTAACTCTTTCCCAAGTTAGTAGTGAGCTTACCATACCTGGTGTGCCGGCTGTATTTGTTCTTTCACCGTTTAATAACCAGTTACCATTTAAATTCCCTAAAGGCATGGTTAAAAAGAATGGATACCAGCTATTAGTGGCTTGGTTTCCTAACTCACCGTAAGAACCTCTAATTTTAAATGTATTAATGGTTCTCAGCCAAGAATCTGAATTTGCCCAGAAATCTTCATTTGCCATGTTCCAACCCGCAGATACCGCTGGGAACCAGTTCCATCTTTTATCTCTCAAAAATCTACTTGAGCCATCATACCTTAAACTCAATTCTAGTAAGTATTTATTGTCATAGTCATAATTAATGCGTCCGAAAAAACCAGCTGTCGCCCAATGCTGAAACTGACCACTGACATTCATATCTTTACCAGCTGTAGTGTTTAGCGTTGGTACGTTAAAATCTAATAAGTCTTTTCTCCAAGCAGAAAGAGTTCTGTATTTATTTAATTCTGATTGAAAGCCTAGCATGAATTTAGTATTATGCAACCCAAAAGATTTTGTGTAATCTGTATAAATATTTGGTGAAAAGAAGTTGGCCTTGTAAGCATATTCATAAACTCTAGATTCACCTTGTCCCATGCCATTTGATTGATAATTAGCTGGCGTAGGATTGCCTAAGCTATCATAAGAATAAATGGGTAAGAAGTAAGTATGATTAAAATTATAAGAGGTCTTATAGCTTAAATTGGCATGAATATTCCAGTTCTTTGCTGGTGTTATCATTAAATTTAGCTGTTGCAGTAATTCATCATTTTCATCTTCAGATCTATTATTCAATAAATGTTCTATTTCATTTCCAAATACATAATTCCCATTATGATCATACATCGGCATAGTTGGCCATCTTCTGGCTATATTGTGATAAAACAAACCTGTATCATAGCCTGGCTTCCCAAATATTATTCTTTGAAATCTAGCATTATAATCTAACTTCAACCAATCTTTTAATTGTGCTGAAAACTTCCCGTTGAAACTATAGCGATCATAGGTATCTGTATTAAATCTCAATAAGCCTTCCATTCCCAGCCAGTTTGCTGATAAATAAAAGTTTACTTTTTGTGATCCTCCACGTACGCTCAAATTATGCTCTTGAGATTGAGTCCAATCTCGGTAGAATTCTTTAAACCAATTCCTATTGGAGAAACCATTGGTATAAGCTGCCCAACTATTCGTGCTAGAAATCCATTCCGTTTCTTCTTTTAATGTACCATTTTTATGAGCAATGATTTTTTTAATCGTTTCTGGCGAAAACACGGGGTTTCCTCCTGCCGCTCTAGCTGCATCATTCATATAATAAGCAAACCTCTCTGAATCAATCATTTTTGGCCGCAATAAAGGTGAATTAAACCTTAAGTCGCTTTTGTAGTTAACGATGATTCTTCCTTCTGCACCTTTCTTTGTCGTCACCAAGATAACCCCAAAAGGAGCTCGGCTACCATATAATGCCGATGATGCGGCATCTTTTAATACTGAAATGTTTTCAATATCATTGGGGTTTAGTCTTGCTAAATTTCCTTCTACTCCATCAATTAAAACTAAAGGCGAACCTGTTGAACCTGAACCAATGGTGCCCGAACCACGAATATTAAAATTTGGGGAGTTATTTAGCTCACCCCCTCCGTTGCCAATGGAAAAGTTCATACCAGCTACTTGCCCTTGCAAAGCCTGCACAGCATTCTGCACTGGGCGCTGTGCCAACGCATCACCATCAATTACTGAAACCGCTCCTGTCAAATTTTCTTTCTTCTGTTTACCAAAAGCAACTACTACTTCTAAATTAATTTCTGATTCTAAATTAATTGTCCCGACGTCTAATTTATTCACCGTAATGGTTTTTACGTTTAATGTAATTGGGTTTGTAATCACTAGGTGATTGCCGACTTTCCCTGCTACACTAAACTCGCCATTTTCATTGGTGAATGTAGAAACGCCTGTTTCTTCCACTTTTACTTCAGCATCGGGCACTGGACCTACGTTATCTGAAACAACTCCAGTTACCTGCGCATAGCTGAAAACCATTAGCAACAACATGACTGCTGCCATCAATTTTTTTGTCCTCATTCTCTACTTATTTTTCTCATTTAAACTTCTATTAAACTAACTTTTTTTTGCATTTTTTTCTTTTCATTAATTGTTAATGATTAATTAATGAGGATTAAAGTTATATTAATTTTTAGTTTTAAAAAAATTGAAAAGGCTTAAATAAATCATATTTTATTTTTTAAGGCTTAAAAAATTTATTTATAGACCTGAATTTGATTATATTTCCCTCAGAAAATGATAGGAAATTTTAAGGCTTAAAAAATTTTTCAAATCTGCTTTTTAAATCAAAAAAGCGCCTTTGAGATCCAAAAACGCTTTTTAGTTAAAAGATTAAGAATATCTTTATTTCACCAAAGTTTTAGTGCTTTCATTTTGAGAAGATGAGGTCTCGGCAGAAACGATTCCTGTAGGAATATGATTGGGTATATAACGCTCTTGATTGATTGTAATTTCTCTTTCTATTATAGAATAATCTCCATTTCCTACAACTGTAATCTTAGCTGTTCTTGCTTCTTGCATATTTCTATATTGATCTACCACATATTTATATTTCGTCTGTTGTGAGTCAATATTTTCTTTCTCTAGCAAACGAATCCACTCCAAGCTATCGGCTAAATTCACTGTATAGTCAATAATGGAATTAATCGTAAATTCTATTGTTTCCCCTGCTGCAGAAACAGTGAACGCCTGCGTGTTAACTGACAATGCATTGTTTGCACTAGTTTGATTGATGGTAATCGCCTGCATTTCATTTCCTGCATAGACTCTCACTATTGAAGTTCTATTATCGTTATTATTCAAATGAGGTGAAATTTTTAACTTTAGCCCCGCTGTTGTTTTCTCACCTCGCACCCAGTCATTATCCTCATTCTGAATACTATAATACCAGTCAGAGATATTTGTGTTTATTTTTATCTCTGTTTCACCACCATTGGGTAGGTAAGAAATATTTTTTTGATCTAAAGTCAATGTCGGGGTCACTAAATCATCACCGCACGAAATGATAAGTGATGAAAATATGGACAATAAGAGTAATTTTTTCATAATTTAAGCTTCTGGGTCATTAATTTGTAATTCTACATTCGTCATTCCAAATTCACTAAATACGAAGAACTTTCGTCCATCTACCGTTTTAGTAATATTATAGCGAATTTTCTGAAACGGTTTTTTAACATAAATAACGCCTGATGTGTATCGTGCGAATCTTCCTCCTGGGTTTAATCCCGTAGTTACTTCTTTAATATCTTCCCATTCATTACCATCATTAGAACCTTGAATATTAATTTTTGTTGGGTAATTATTCCCATTGCTTCGGGTTCCAAATGTGAAAATAAAGGCTTTTTCAATGGGCGTTGCTAAATCTACTTGAAAGTAGTGTACATCTGGGCTTGTGCCACTCCAAGCGCTATGGAAGTATGTTGCATTATTCCCATCCAATGTATTTGCTAGGTTACCTTCTCTTGATTCTGGGGCGTTTGTGCTCAATTGGTCTGCAGTCAGATTAATTGCATGCTGAATGAATATCGTATCAGTAAACGCTCTACCCGATTGTGCAGTGAATTTAAAGACTTCTCCTCCCTTGTGATTGGCATTGAAAGGTTGAAGTGTAAATTCATAGTCACCAAATTTCTGCAACGTGCCTGGTATCAGTATAGAATCTGCTAATTTACTTGCATTTCTATTCATTTGTTTACCAGTCTTATGGTCAAAATAAGAGACTTTCACATATTCATATTTTGAATTCTCTTTCTTATCCCAATATAAAACGATTTGACCAGGTTTCGGCTTTGATGTAATATTCGTAATTCCGCCAGGTGCACTCGCTGAATATTCTTTCATATAAATCGACTCATCTTCTTGGCAAGACGCAAAGAAAATCATCGAAAATAATAGTATTAAAATTCTATAATTATTCATAATATTTATTTTTTAATAGCCTGGGTTTTGGACTAAATTTGGATTTTTTTGTACTTCCCCAAAAGGAATTGGTAATAAATAATGTGTTGGTGTTGTAAAATTTCTAATAATCCCTGTCAATTTTGTTTTTCTTGAGAAACTAGAAATTGTTGTTCCGTCAACGTTCATTCCTTCTGGAACCTTATTAAATAAATCACCTGCTAGCAACCATCTTCTCATATCCCAAAAATTTTGGTGCTCTAGGTATAATTCTATCATTCTTTCTTGGCGAACAATTTCTCTCAACTTGTCCTGAGTTAAAGCTACGCCAATACCACCCCATGCTTCTTCTAAAGTCGGAATACCTGCTCTCTCTCTGATTTTGTTGATGTAAATTTTTGCCTGATCTAAATTATTGGTTTCCACACAAGCTTCTGCATAGTTTAAGTACAATTCACCTAGTCTCACCACGGCCCAAGGATATTCAATATGCCCTGAACCGCTTTCGCTGGCTGTGTTCCCTGGGTGAACTCCTTTTTTACTCAAGAAACCTGATGGTGAATAGTTGTTTGTTCTTCCATGGCGACCTGCATTATCATTACTTGTGAAGAAAGTTACTATTTTCTTATTATCAATACCTCTTTTATATTCGGGTAAATAAGCCCATTTTTCATTTGCCTGTGTTGTTTGACCTTGCGCTTCATAATATCCTCCGTGGAAATCAATCCATGCGTAATATCTTGGCTCTCGGCGTAAATTCATCAAAGAAGTTTCACCTTCACCATTGATGTCTCCCGCAGGGAATGTCACTACATCAAATCTATTATTAAACTCAAAGTTAGGGTCTTGGTCTATCGGCAACCCGTTTTCTGTATAGAATCGATCTAGCATTGCTAAAGTTGGTGCGATTCCGTTCCAGGTTCTACCTGTCCAGAAAGGTCTTGATTTATTTTGTAAACTATAGCGCCCCTCAGCTCTTGCATCTATCCAAATAGCTTCTTTGGAGTTTTTATCTACGGCATTAAACCTCAATGCTCTTTGTGTTTGGTCTGCGGGTTCAGGTAAATTAGGGAAGTTTCTAGAATCATCAGAAATATACAATCTAATACCTGCAGCTTCTGCTTCTTGAATTGCTTTCAAATTAGCATCTCTCGCCAACTCCCATTTTTGGATACTATAGTTTAAATTCATTAACTTTTCTCCATCTTTATTTTCAAAGTTAGAATAGAATTTACTGTTTCCATTGAATAGAGGTGAAGCTGCATATAAAAGTAATCTTCCTTTTATGGCACTCGCCGCTACATTGGTGGCTAAACCTTTTCTGATATCAGTTCTGTCTGTAGGTAAATTCACCGCAGCTTCATCAAATTTTGCTGCAATAAAGTCTACACATTCGTCAAAAGGTCTTCTCCCTAAGTAATCTTGCGGCGGAGTCAATATACTAGGTTCTTCTTTCACCAAAATAATGGGACCATAAGATCTTAAAAGTAAAAAGTGATAATACCCAATCAAGAAATTAGCTTGCGCAATGTAATCTTTCTTGGTATCTTCATCCAGTTGTGGTACAGAATTAATGTTATTGATGAGTCTATAACATTGTTTGATTCCACCAAATAATGTGTCCCAATAGGAAATCACTGGGTTGTTTGCTGTGAAATTCCCTTGTGGAAACTTAGCAAAAGTTTCATGTTCAAAAGCGGTAACTACCTCATCTCCTGTAAACCAGTCTAAAGAGCTTGCTCCCACTCTTGGGTTGGGGATATAAGAGTAGCACGAATACAGAAAACGTTCTGCTGCTCTTGGGTTTGCAAAAGCCTCTGCTTCTGTGGCAATTTCATCAGGAGCTACATCTAAATAATCTGTACAAGAATTACTTAACATTATTGCTAAAAAAGCTATTAATATTTTAATTTTTTTCATGATTTTTTAATTAATTGTCATTTTAAATCCTGCATTAAAAGTTCTTTGAGTGGGGTATCGCAATCCATTACCACCTCCTTGCTCAGGATCCCATAGTTTAAATTTAGAAAAAGTTAATAGGTTTACGCCACTTATATAGAATCGCATATTTTTATAAGTATATCCTATTTCTGCATTTTTTAATTTTAAGAAAGCTCCATTTCTTAACCAATAGCTAGAAACTACCGTGTTATTAGCATGGTCATTCTTAGTCAATCTTGGGTGAGCAGCTGTTACATCTTGATTGCTTGGGCTCCAGTGAGAGTCTGCAATCCATTGCAATACATTGTCTCTTGCATTGGTACCAAATGGTGAAATGTTATTTACAGCTAATGATGTATGTGCTACGCCTTGGAAGTATAAACCAAAATCCCATTTTTTATACTGAACATTTGGCCCAAATCCATAAATAATTTCTGGAACGGTGGGATACCCCATATACACTCTATCATTTGAGTCAATCTGCCCATCAGCAACGCCATGGATATTTGGAATATCTTTGTATTTAATATCACCAGGCGCTACATTCCCACTAATCAACTGTTTTGCACGATTGTTCACTTCTGCCCAATCATAGAACAGACCTTCTGCCACGTAACCTAAGTGTGTATACAAACTTCTGCCTACGTTTTTCAAGTTAGGATATTCTTGAAAACTAGGCTCATCATATTTCAAAATTTCATTAGTTACATAAGTGAAGCTTCCTTGAAAGTCTACTCTCAAATTTCTATTAAAATTTTTGGTATAATTAACCGAGGCTTCAAACCCTTTATTTTTAACCTCAGCTGTATTCCCATAAACTATTGTACTTGATGTTCCTAAATAGTTGGCTATTGTCCCACGACGTTGGAAGATGTTTCTTCTAATTTCTTGGAAAATATCAAAATTTAAGCTTAAGCTATTGAATAGCCTAGATTCTAAACCTATATCGATTTTTTCTCCTACTTCCCAAGTCAAATTATTGTTTTGGAAACGGTCATAAGATGGCCCATTTAAGTTATAATTTTGGTCTATACCAGTTGTGAATCCTCTATTATACAAATTGATATTTGCCAAGTATAAGAATCGGTCTCCACCGATTTGGTCATTTCCTACAAGCCCCCAAGAGGCTCTAACTTTTAAATCTTGTATAACATTTTTTAATGACGCAAAATAATCTTCTTGGCTTAAGTTATACCCCAAAGCAACAGATGGAAAGAAGCCCCAACGTTTACCAGGAGCAAAGTTCTCTGAACCGTTATAACCTGCATTGACCTCTATCAAATATTTTTGGTCATAATTATAATTAATACGCCCTGCTACACCTTGCTTTCTTCTAGGTAATGAATTTACTAAAACTCCATAAGATGTTGAAGCACCTAAGTTGTTTAAGTTAAATTCATCTTGGTTATAAATCAAAGCTACATCAAAATTATGCACACTATTAAAGCTTCTGTTATAATTCAAAATCCCTTGCATATACAACCTTCTATCTCCACTTGTGCCACTAGTAGAGTTTAAAACAATATTGCTTTCTGTTCCTAATAAGCCTAAAGAATAATCATATCCTCCATTTGGTAATTTAGAAAAAGAAGTTAACCTGAAGGTGTTATACGGCGCCACACGATTAGCCGTTGTGCTAGACCAGTTTTTGAACGTTGCTAAAGCATTAAAGCTCAGTCCTTTTACCAAAAAATCAAATTTCTGATTAAACTCCAAAGTCGCAATTACCATGCTAGAAAATGAGTCACTATAACCACTCACTAAACTGGCCAAAGGGTTATACGGGGCAACGTTACTTCCAGAAAAAGCTCCCCATCTCACATATGAGACAGTACTATCTTTTGGAAACATAATAGGGAAATCTACTGGGTTTGCTCTAATCGCATATTGAAACAAATCATTTGAACTTACCGACGGTCTTCTACTATTTGTTAATTGCGTATTCAATCTCAAGGAAATTTTTGAATAATTACTCAAATGCGCATTAATATTATTTTGGAATGAAAATTTGTGAATATTAATATTATTATCAAAAGAGAAAAAGTCTGTACTTCGTCCTCTCATCATCCCTGTCTCATGATTATAAGTACCACTCATGAAGTAATCCAACTTCTTGCCTCCCCCACGAATATTGAAGTTCACTTTTTGATTATGTGATGAATTTTTAAACAACTCATTATACCAATTCACATTTGGATAGATGTAAGGATCTAATGCGTTCTCTGTACCATTGATTTGATCTTCAGTAAATCTCGCAACTCCAGAACTCAAATTATCAGAAGCTTCATTAAATAACCTCATATACTCTGCCCCTGAAACCATTTTGGGCACAGAAGTCGGTGTATTCACATAACTTTCTAATCGGAAATTAATTTTTGGCTTATTCAAATTTGCTCCAGACTTGGTTGTAATTATCATAACTCCGTTTGCACCTCTGGTTCCGTACAAAGCCGTAGCCGTTGCATCTTTCAGTACAGAAAAACTTTCAATCACATCTGGGTCTATTGAATTCAAATCTCCTGATGAAACCTGAACTCCATCCAATATAATCAAAGGCGAACTTACTCCACTAATCGTTGAAATACCTCTAATGTAAAAATCTGAAGCATTTCGCCCTGGCTCACCAGATCTTTGGTATGCAATCACGCCAGAAACTCTACCCGCAAAGCTATTAGATAGATTTGCACTCGGGACTCTTAAATCCTCTGGCTTAATAGAGGTAATTGACCCAACCACACTTTCTTTCTTTTGCGTACCAAAACTCGTCACTACTTCTAGCTGAACCTCATTGGTGACAATGTTAATCTCACCCATATTCAACTGAAGAACATCCACTGTGACTTCGCTCAAAGTAATCGGGTTTACTACCTTCAGCTTATCACCTACCTTACCATCTATCAAAAACGTACCGTCTTCGTTAGACAACACTTTCTTCTCTGTATTCAATACAGAAATCTCAGCACCTTCAATGGGGCCTAAATCGTCCACCACCGTACCTGTAATTTGCGCAGATAATGCTGCCAATGCCATAAACAACATTATACTCCATAAACTTTTCAATAAAGACATATATCTATGTGTTTTTTAATTTATATGAATTTAACACAAATTATCATTAAATGCAATTAATCTTAACCTGATTTTAATCATGTGTTAACAAATAAATTATTGAAAAATCAAATAAATAACAGATAAACAATATTTAATTGAAATAAATCAATTTACAACCCCATATTTTGTATATAATCTAATAATTAATTCAAATAATAAATAAAAAAAATAAAATGGATTTCACCTTAATTTAAAATAATTCCAAATAAAAAGATCAAGATTTCTCTTGACCTTTTCATTTTTTCAATTAAATAAATCCTAAAATTTTTAAAGCCTTATAAAATTTTGTGTTTTCTTAAGCCTTTAAATTTTTTTTCATAATTTCTCGTTGCTCATCTGCCAACTCACTATCTACCAAGATTCTCCCACTATGCTCATCCAAAATGATTTTCTTTCTCATCGCAATTTCCATCTGCCGCTGTGGCGGAATAGTGAAAAACGAACCTGCCGAAGCTCCTCTCTCTACGGGGACCACAGCCAAGCCATTCTTCACAGAATTTCTAATTTTTTTATAAGCCTTCAAAAGTTTTGGCTCAATTTCCTCACCGTATTTTTCTGCAAGCTCCGTCAATTTCTGTTCTTCTTTCTCGGTATCTTTCACAATATCCTCTAGCTCTTGTTTTTTATGCTCCAGATGAGAAGTATAAGATTCAATTTTCTCATTCAGTTCAGCCAAACTTTCTTTTTTATGTTCGATTTTAGCCTTAGCTTCCTTGATTCTTTTCTCGCTCAACTTGATTTCCAGCTCTTGGTACTCCACCTCTTTAGACAAAGCCTCAAACTCTCTGTTGTTTCTTACATTATCCTGCTGCTTGGTATATTTCTCCATCAAAGCTTCAGAAGTTTTTATAGCTTCTTTCTTTTCTTTAATGTTTTTATTCAAGTCATCAATTTCTTTCTCAATCTTTTCCACACGAGCGCCCATCCCAGCAATCTCATCATCCAAATCCTGAACTTCCAAAGGCAATTCACCTCTTGTATTTCTGATTTGGTCTAATCTGGAATCGATTAATTGCAGATTATATAAAGACCTTAATTTCTCTTCTACCGTTGGCTCTAAATTTTTATCACTCATAAGATTAATAGTAGTTTACTGAATTTGTATTAATCCGCGAAATGCGGACAGCAAAATTAGGGAATTTTTCTGAAAGATAATTTTTTATGATTAATTTATTCCATTGTTCGCTCTCATAATGTCCTACATCACAAATCATGAAATTTTCTAAGCCTTTAAAAAAATCATGATATTTAAAATCTGCAGAAATAAAAGCTTGAGCTCCCTGCCGTTGTGCCGCAGCAATAGCAAATGCTCCTGAGCCTCCCAAAACTGCTACACGCCGCACATTCAATGGTAAAGGGGTGGAATGTCTTAGCATTTTTAAATTAAAAACCTTTTTCACATGTTCCAAAAAAAGTTCTCCACTCATCGGCTCTACCAAGTTGCCTACTCTGCCCATCCCCAGCTGATTGCTCTGATTTTCTAGCAACAACACATCATAAGCTACTTCCTCATACGGATGCTTTTCTTTCATCGCTGCAATCACTTCTTTCAGATGATTTTTCTTCACCAAGACTTCTACACGCATTTCTTTTTCCAAATGAATCTGATTTATTTCTCCTACAGCAGGTTCAGCCCCAGCCTCTGCCCGAAAGCTGCCCGTTCCCGCACTGCTAAAGCTGCAATGGCTATAGTTGCCTAGTTGCCCTGCCCCAGCCGCAAAAATCGCACTCTTTACTTCTTCTGCCTGAGCTTCAGGAACAAAGAAAATTAGTTTGTACAAAATTTGCTCTGCTGGTATCAGAACTTCTGAATTTTCGATGCCCAATCGGCGACAAATCTCTTTGTTGGGGCCGTTTTCGGTTTGGTCTAAATTGGTATGGAGTGCAAAAACAGCAATATCATTTTTAATTAATTTCATTAGCATTGCTGCGGTAGGCTCTGCGGCATTTAATTTTTTTAAGCCTTTAAAAATTAGGGGGTGAAAACAAACAATCAAATCTGCTTGCTCTTCAATGGCTTCTTCTACCACTTGTGGTGTCACATCAAAGGCTACCAAGATTTTTTGAACATCTTGCTCGGCATTACCGAGCAAAAGCCCTACGTTATCAAAATCTTCTGCCAGTTCTGCTGGTGCCCATTCGTTGAGACTTTTTATAATTTTTTTTAACTTCACGTTTTTTAAAGCCTTTTTAATTTAGTTAGATTCCAGTACGTAATAAACTTGAATTTCATCATTGGGTAATTCTTTTTCCCAAAAACGATTTCCTAAAACTAATTTTTCTTGATTTGCGAAATTCCTCAATTTAGTTAAAGTCTTTTCTAGATTAGACGCCCTTGGGTTGTACTTCAATGTCAATGCTTTACCGCCTTCCACGGGGTAGTACTGCATGCCGTCCACCAATTCAATTTCTTGCTCCACGGGGTAACCAAAAATCATACTTTTCAGATCTCTTGAGGCATCATATTTTATATAATAGGTGTAGGCATTTCCTATCACCTCATCGCTTAAGCGCTGAGAATCTTTCAAATAACTGTAGAGCATTGCCAGCGACTCCTCTTTAGCCATATTGAATTCTTCTTCGCTAAAACTAGTTTCTTGCACAAAACCTAAAATCTTTTGGTTTTCAACGCTCACTTCCACTGGCGTATCTCTTAGCTTTTGCGTTGTGTTACTTGTATTTTCACTCAGGTATTTCTCCAGTTGAATTAAATTTTCTTCTATTTTTTTTTGAATTTTATTTTTGATTAAGTAATAATAAACTTGATAAGGATATTGACTCTCAGCACTATCAAATGTAAAAATAACTTTGGTGCGTCCATCATCCAATTGCTGTAGAATCACTTCGCCCGTGTGATTGGGGTTCTCAGGGATTTCAAAATCATAAAAAATAAATTCGTTTTGCTTTGCTTCAGTAATCTTCACGCGGCCCAAAATTTCTCCTTTTTCATCTTTCCAAACATAAGAAGCGCTAGCTCCCTCGGCGGGTTTACTGTATTGATGCTTTGTATTCTCTTTTGCTTCCCATTCAAACCATTCAGAGAATTTTTGCACATTGGCAAAAGCATTGTAAACCGTCGGCAAATCTTGCTCATAAATATGTTCCGCTTCTTGATGAATCGTCTTTGGCAAAAAAAATGGAACCACTGCAATGGCAACTAATAAAAGTAAGAGCAGAATGATTATTTTTTTCATCATTTAATTTTTTTTTTTCAAATATAAGAGGTTTGTCAAATAATTTTTATTATAATTTCTATTTTTGAAGTAAATTTTTTAGTTCATGAAGATTTTTAATTTCATTTTATTTATTATTTCATTAAGCCAATTTCAATCTTGCCAATCAAAGGCTTATGCCGCTTTGCACGATGTAGAACGTGGCTTGTTTCTTGACCGAGCTTATAGCGTTTCAAATTCAACCTTCTTCCAAAGAAGGCTAGAAAGCGATGTGGAATCTGCTAGAAACAATTGGGTCATCGTAAACCAAGATACAGAAAATGTCTATTTCGGGAAAATTTCACACAACAAAAATTACCTCATGGTTGCTCCGTTCTATAAAACCGATAAATCAGCTTTAGAAGACATTTTCCCGGGCTATGCCTCTATCGACGGAAAAACCATCAAAGCCAAAGTTTTTGAAGATTTCATAAAACCCACCATAAAAGAAAGGCTTGTGCCGATTTGCCCTCAAAGCTACTCTGTCGAGTATTCCAGGAAAAAGTATCTTTTAACCAAAAATGGAATAGAATCTGATATTGTATTTACTGGCCGTTGCTACGAAGATAAATTGTTCAATGCCAATATTCGTATCACCATGAGCGCCAAAGATTTAGAAGTCATCGAAAAAGAAATCACAGTTAAATAAATTAATTACTAATGAATATTCAAGAGTTATTAACAGGAAATATCGGTGTACAGCGAAGCAATCTTAGCGAAATGCGTGCTATCAAAAAGATTCTTGATGGCAACGGCGATGCTAGCATTGCAGGGAAAGCCCTAGATTTAGGCTCAAAATTATTGGGCGGATTTTCCCGTAAATAATTTTTAAAGCCTTAAAAAATTTTAAATGAAAAATTAAAAGTGTTTCTTTTGTGAAGCACTTTTCATTTTTCCTAAAGCCTTAAAAAATTTCTGAAAATAAAATTTAATCATAAATCAAATATTTGCTTTTTTGTAATTTAAAAAAACATTTTATGGATAAAATTAAAACACCTCATGATTCATTGACTACTCTTACCAATATTGTTCTTCCCAACGAAACCAATCACCTGAACAATATGTTTGGCGGGGAGTTACTGGCTCGCATGGACCGCGCTTGTTCTATCGCTGCTCGTCGCCATGCACAAACAAAACGGGTCGTTACAGCAACGGTAAATCAGGTCGACTTCAAGCAGCCGATTCCCGTGGGGAGCATCGTGAAGATCGAGGCAAAGGTCTCAAGAGCTTTTCGCTCGAGCATGGAGATTATTGCTGATACTTGGGTAGAAAATCCCGAAATTGGCGAAAGGGTATTGACGAATCAAGGAATTTATACCTTTGTAGCTGTGGATGAAAATAATAAGCCTATAGAAATCCCTCAAATTCAACCACAATCAGAAATTGAAAAAGAGCGTTATGATGCTGCTTTACGACGCCGGCAATTGAGCCTAATCATGAGTAAAAAACTTGACCCCAAGGATGCTATAGAATTGAGAAATTTTTTGTTTCCTACCGAAATTGAAAAATAATTTTTAAAGCCTTAAAAAAAAATCGGATTTTTCAACCCGATTTTTTTTTTACTTTTTTTCACAAAAACTTAATTGTTTTTATTTAATTCATTACTTTTTTTCATCTCTTCGCCTATCATATTAGCAGCGGAAAACGAAGCCACCATATTATTTAGCATATCACCTGCGGCATTTGGTGTGTTGGGCAATAAAATTAAGTTGGACTTATTGGTTGATCCCATTGCATTGAGCGTATCGTAATGCTGCGTTACCACAATCAGTGCAGAAGCTTCTTGCGAATTAATTCCAACTTTATTGAGTACATTTACAGATTCTTCTAAACCTTTGGCTATCTCACGCCTTTGGTCTGCAATACCCTGCCCTTGCAAGCGTTTGCTTTCAGCTTCAGCTTTTGCTTTCTCTACAATCAAAATACGCTGTGCATCACCTTCGTACTGAGCTGCAATCTTCTCTCGCTCAGAAGCGTTGATGCGGTTCATTGCTTGTTTTACTTGCTCATCAGGGTCGATGTCGGTTACCAAGGTTTTAATGATATCATAACCGTATTCATTCATCGCATCTTTTAGTTCTGATTTCACTGCAATAGCAATGTCATCTTTCTTTTCAAAAACATCATCTAAACGAAGTTTTGGCACCTCGGCTCTTACTACATCAAAGATATAAGAGGTAATCTGTGCCTGCGGGTTATCTAGTTTATAAAATGCATCATAAACACGTTCTTTGATGACGACGTATTGCGTTGAAACTTTTAATCTCACAAATACGTCATCTTTGGTTTTAGTTTCCACTGCGACATCCAATTGTTGAATTTTGAGACTCATACGCCCCGCAATTTGATCTACAAATGGAATTTTAAGATGAAAACCTGAATTTCTAACGCTTTGGAATCGCCCTAAACGCTCGATAATCACTGCTGTTTGCTGGCGAACGATAAACCACAAACCTAAAAAACTGAGGATGAATATGGCTACAAAAAGTATAATCCATATATTTGAAATGAAAATATTCATTTTATTTAATTTTGAATTTTATAATAAATCTATAATAAACCTAATTCAAACTTAGCTTCTTCACTCATTAAATCTTGCGACCACGGCGGGTCAAAAGTTAATTGAACACTGGCTTTAGTTATTCCTTCTACTTCACCTGCTTTCTCTTCTACTTCTAAGGGTAGACTTTCTGCCACTGGGCAATTGGGTGTTGTGAGTGTCATCAATATTTTTACTTCACCTTCAGTGCTCACATGTGCATCATAAATCAAGCCCAGCTCATAAATGTCTACTGGGATTTCTGGGTCATATATGCTTTTAAATACTTTCACCAGCTCTTCACCCAAGGCTTGTATTTCTTCGTTATTCAATTCTTTCATTTTACCAAAAATAATAATTATTTGAAATCAGCATTGGTTACACCTTTATTAAATACAATTTTTTGGACTTCTAAAACCATTTCTTGTGCCCCAACTTTTTGAACCATTTGGTAAGGCATCAAAACTCCATCAATTTTTTTATAATTTTTTAAATCCATCTCTATTTGAATAGGGCCTTGTGGTGTTTCTGCTTTCTCTACTGTACGAACCAAAAGCTTTGATTTCTGGTCATAATATTCTGTTTTTTGTTTTCCGCCAATGTTCACAATTAGTTTATAAGCCAAGTTTTCATTAATTTTTTCTAAATCTTGTAGAGTAATTTGGTCTTTGGTGTAGAAGGCTTGTGGAATGATGCCTGCTCGAGATTTTTGATCGGCGACCTCTTCTCCTGATTTTTCAGAATTGCCCATCATTCCACTTACCACTTCTTTTTCTCCATCAAAAATGGTTGATATCATCACATTCCCATTCATTTTCATGACTGTCTTTTGCTTATTAGGTGCTAAATTGGTTATTTCTCCTTGTATTGGCTGCGGGGCTAAACCATTGATTAAAAATTCCGTGCGCATAGATTTAAGGTTTTTGACTTTTTCTTTGCCTCCTATTTTTTCAAGATAGGCTTGTATCACTTTTTCGGCAGTCATTTCACCTAGATTCGCTGACTTCTCTAGTGGGTTCCTTGTTTCGTTCCCATATCGGTCAAAGAAACGAATCGGAATATTCATTTTTTCTAAGGCTGGTAAAATTTCTAGGGCATTGCCTACGACTATGATTCTAGAATTATCATACTTGAAGTATTTCTGCGCTACACGTTGCACATCTTCTATCGTTACATTTTGTAGGTTTTTTATATAATTCTCATAGAAATCATCAGATAGGTTTTGTGTTTTGATGTTTAAAGCTAAACTAGCTATGGTTTCTGGCTTTTGAACACTCATAACGAAATTCCCAATGTATTTTGCCTTTGCGATTTCTAATTCTTCTGCTGTCACAGGCTCTTGTCTTATCCTTTTCAATTCTTTTCTCAATTCGACAATGGCACTGTCTGTCACAGAATTCCTCACGGAAGCCTCTGCAATAAAAGCTGAAACATTTTTATCTGCTGAAAGCCTTGAGTACGAGCCATAAGTCCAGCCATGAGCTTCTCTTAAATTTAGAAACAAACGGCCTTCGCCTCCACCTCCTAAAATTTGATTGGCCATGATTCCTGCAAAATAATCTGGGTCTGAAACTTTTAAATTAATAATATTGGCTACCATCAATTCCGTTTGCACAGCATTAGACATGTGAATGAAATTAATTTCAGGCGTTTGCAAATCAACTGGGTCTGTGTATTTCACTTTTTCTACAGGAAAGTTTTCCCATGCTGCAAAAGCTTTCTCGACCATGGGTTTCACTTGACTAAACTCGACGTCTCCTACAATGACCAAATAGGCATTCTCGGGAGAAAAAGTGGCTTGGTATTCTTTTACTATATCTTCAAATTCAACTTCTTGTATTGTTTCTTCTGTTGCAAATTCACCGTAGGGATGTTTCACACCAAAGACCAAGGCATGAGTTAAATCAGATGCTACCGAACCTACATTTTTTTCATTAGATTTGATGGATTGAATTAATTTTGATTTTTCTTTTTTAAATTCTTCTTTATCAAATCTCGGGGTCAATGCTCCTTGTGCTGTCAATTCCAAAATTCTTGGGAAAAATCTTTTCAACGAACGTGCGCTGGCTCCATTAGCTCCAATTGTAACTGCTGCTCCCATCGATTCTATCTCTTCATTGAAGTCCTCTTTAGAAATCTCCTGCGTCCCATTGCCTAGTGTAGCAGAAAGCAAGTCACTCACACCCTTTTTGCCAGCGTAAGCCTTCATTGGATTATCTAGAGACAAATTTAAAGCCACTCGGGGTAACTTATGGTTTTCTACTACGAGAACCTTTAGCCCATTGTCTAATTGAAATTCCTTTGGTTTATTAATATTTATTTTTGGCGCCGGCCCAGGCATTGGTCTAACGCTCCTATCTAGCAGTGCCTGGCTTTTAGTCGCTTGCGATGAGTTTTCTTGACTTTTTTGTGACCGTGTTGCACAGGCATAAAGCAAAAAAATCGATAATATAGTGATATATATTTTTTTCATAAATTATTTACTTGTGGTTGATTTTTCTGGAATATAATCTAAAATTAAACGCTGATTAGGGTTAAGGTATTTATTCGCCACCTCTTTAATTTCTTCTTTAGTGATGCTTTTTAAAATTTCAATACTTCTGTTAACCAAGGAAGTATCATTATAGAGTAAATAACTCGTTGCCAAATTATCTGCCACGGCTTGAATGCTAGCATTGCTGTTCACAAAACTATTTTCAAATTTATTTCTCAAAGTTTGAAATTCTTTATCTGAAATCAAATTAGTTTGTAATTCTCTGATTTGCTCATCATAAGCACTTATTATTTCTTCTTTAGAGACACCATCCATGGGTAAACTATAAATGATGTACATCCCATAATCCTCCTGGCTATTATTAAATGCGCCAACATCTAATGCTTTTTTTTCTTCATCTACCATTTTTTTATAAAGTCTTGAAGTCTTTCCACCTGTCAAAATTGTAGAAATCAAGTCTAGAACATAAGCATCTCTTTCTTTCATAGACGGAGTTCTGTATGCTGCTGCATACATTGGGATTTGCACATTTGGGTCTTCCCATGTAGCCTCTATCGGCTGGGTAATGGGATCTTCTTTGTAAACATTTCTCACCACGTCTTCGCCTCTTGGAATGCTCCCGAAATAGCGTTCAATCAACCTTTTGGTTTCTTTTTTTTCTATATCGCCCGCCACGACTAAAACAGCATTGTTGGGCACATAAAATTTATCAAAAAATGCCAAAAATTCATCCAAAGTTGCAGCATCTAGATGTTCCATTTCACCTATGGTCGTCCAGCGGTAGGGGTGCTTGGTGAATAATTTTTCTTTAATAGCTTTTAAAATATTTCCGTAAGGTCTGTTATCTATTCGCAAACGCTTTTCCTCTTTCACGACTTCATTTTGTGTATCAACACCAATTTGATTGATGACGGGATGCAACATTCGCTCAGATTCCATCCACAATCCTAATTCTAAATTGTTGGAAGGGAAGACTTCATAATAATACGTTCTATCATCAGTTGTATTTGCATTATTCTGCCCTCCATTAGCTGTCACGATTTTAAACCATTCATTTCGTGCAATATGCTCAGTCCCTTCAAACAAAAGATGTTCAAAAAAATGTGCAAACCCCGTACGGTCAGGGCGTTCATCTTTCGCACCCACGTGGTACATCACAGAAGTCACTACAACTGGAGCTGACTTATCTTCATGCAAAATCACGTGCAAACCATTGGCAAGATCATATTCTTCATAATCAATCTGTTGAGCGGTACTTACTACGCCCGCCAATGATAATAAAGCAAAAATTAAATTTCTTATCATAACTACTATTCATTAATCGAGGCAATATAACATAATTCATCTGCTTTTCAAAATAGCTATATATTTTTTAAGCCTTAAAAATTTTTATTGAAAAAAATCTTAAAGAAAAACTTTTGAGTGAATTAATGATTTAAAAATTTATTGAATCAATTCAAACATTAAAATAAAAAAATGTTTTAGTTCACAAAAAATTTAAATTAAAAGAAGGGGAATTCTGAATAATTATTTTTGTTGAAGTTTAAATAAATTCTTAGTTTCTACTTTGGAATAAAAATTGAAAAACAAGATTTCTGTATTCAGAACAAAAATATAATGCGTAACATGAAAAAAGTAGCCTTAACCTTTCTTGTGCTTTTAATCGCCGCCTGTAGTACCAACCCTATTACTGGGAAAAAAACACTTATTTTAGTAAGTAATTCTCAGTTATTCCCGATGGCTTTTCAGCAGTACAAACAGGTTTTAAAAAAAGAGCAGCTTTCTAGAAATGCAGCCCAGACCAAGATGGTGAAAACAGTGGGAAACCGAATAAGGAATGCAGCCGAAATGGATTTGAAAGCTAGAAATCAATTGGATTTCTTAAAAGGTTACCAGTGGGAGTTTAACCTAATTGAAAATGACCAACTCAACGCTTGGTGTATGCCTGGTGGCAAGGTTGCATTCTATACAGGTATCATGCCCGTCTGTAAAAATGATGATGGTGTGGCCGTGGTAATGGGACACGAAATCACCCATGCTTTGGCAGAGCATAGTGCGCAACGCATGTCGCAAGCCATGCTCGCACAGGGGCTACAAGTGGCTGGGAATGTTGCTATGAATGATTCTCGATATCGAAATTTGTTTAACCAACTATACCCTGTAGGGGCACAAATGGGGATTTTGGCTTACTCTAGAAATGCAGAGCTAGAAGCTGATAGAATTGGCCTCAGACTGATGGCAATGGCTGGCTACGACCCTCGTGAGGCACCAAAATTCTGGCAAAGAATGGAGGCTCAAAGCAAAGGATCTCGTTTGCCAGAGTTCCTTTCTACACACCCCAACCCTGGCAGGAGAATTGCGCAACTGCAGAAGGAACTTCCCAAGGTTTTACCTCTGTATTACCAAGCGACTGGTAAATCAGTTAGTTTAAATTAATTTTTTAAGCCTTATAAATTTCCTTAAAATTAAAAATCTTGTCTTTTTTTTATGGGGCAGGATTTTTTTAAGCTTTATAGAGCCTATTTTAATTTTATAAATCATTTCAGCAAACTATTTTTGTAGCATGGCAAAAAATAAACTTCAAAAGTTTAAAGAAAATTTAAACTTTCCGTATTTGATTCAGCCTAAAAGAGAAGAAGTTCTAGCTGGGTTTGAACTGAAAGGATATTGGAATGAAAAATTCTTTGAAAACGAAAATCCCATTACGCTGGAATTGGGCTGCGGGAAGGGCGACTACACCGTGGGGCTTTCCCGCCATTATCCTGAACAAAATTTTATCGGCATCGACATCAAAGGAGCTCGCCTGTGGAGGGGCGCGAAAACTGTGGAGCAAGAGGAGATTCAAAATGTGGGTTTTATACGCACACAGATTGAGCTTTTGCCACATATCTTTGACGCTAATGAAGTGGCTGAGATTTGGATTACCTTCCCCGATCCTCAAATCAAATTCCGCCGTGCCAAACATCGATTGACTCATCCTGATTTTCTCAATAATTACTTTAAAATCCTAAAGCCTGGCGGTGCTATTCACCTAAAGACTGATAGTGAGTTTCTGCACGGTTACACGCATGGCATCATAGAGTTGATGGGATTAAAAACTGTGATTTCTAACCACGATATTTATCATCCAGATACCTTTGAGTTACCTACTGAGGTGACAGAAATTCAAACGTTTTATGAGAAAAGATTCCGAGATGAGGGCAAGAAAATTACTTATATCAAATTTTCAAAATAATTTTTTTTAAGGCTTAAAAATTTTAGAACGGATAATTGATTCCAAATTGAACCTGAGGTCTTAAAATTTTTAAATCCCGAAACCAGCGGTTACCTTCGGGGTAAGCAGGGTCGTGCAGTTTGTAGGCGAAATCCAATCGGGCTATTACGAACGTAAAGTCTAGCCTGGCGCCTAAACCTGCTCCTACAGCAACTTGTTTCAAAAAAGTATTCCAATGAAATTCAGTTTTAGGGCTTTCATTGTTTACACTCCAGATGTTTCCTGCATCTGCAAATACGGCGCCGTTTAGGATTTCAGTCACAGGGAATCGCAATTCTGCATTCCATGTGATTTTCATATTATCAATGTAAGTTCCCCTATCGTTCGGTCTCAACGGGTTGGGGGACAATTCATAGGCCTGCCACGCACGGATGTCATTGGATCCTCCACCAAAATAGGAACGGCTGAAAGGCACAACCGTCGAGTTCCCGTAGGGCAACGCAATTCCCATAAAGTTTCTTAGTGCTAAGTGAAGTTTGGGTGAAATTTCTATTGTTTTTCTCACATCTAAATCAAACCTGACAAATTCAGAATAAGGGACATTTCCTACCAAAAATTGGTCTTCGCCTATATAATTTGCATTGTTTTTAAATTTAAATAAATTCTTGAGCAAACGAAAATATGCTCCACTGACTGAGCCGCGGAAGTAAATGTACCACGGGTTGATTTTGCTTGGCGTTTTATTCTCATTGTAGGTATAAGAATGGCTAATTGTCTGGATCAAAACATCTTGAGTAATGTTTCTTTTTCGTAAAAACATATTACGAAAATCTGTGTAGTCTTCTAGCTTATAGTCTTGCTTGGGCAAAGATTTTCTAAAAACATCATCGCTATAAATGAGATTTTCTAATTCATTTTGGTTAATTCCTTGATTTTTATAGAGGTTTTCTACGTTTGGGCTATAAGAAAAGTAAGCTTCTTGGGTTTTATTTTTAATTTGATTATCAAGTGTGAAAATTCTATAGTATTTCTCTGCCTCTGTATGGCGTATATATTCTAAATCAAATGGAGAAAAAACATGCGAATTCAGGTTTGGCGTCATTTCATAACGTAAATAAGCCAAGTAGTTTCGGCTACCTAAGCCAATGTTTTTCTGACCACTCAAGCCAAGCCCAAGAGAAGATTTTGGATTATAAGCTTTGTCTACTAAATTTTCTGTATTGAAGGGCAGAAACCAGCGAGGAAACTTTATTTCTGTTGTAAATGAAAGCTCATAGGCATTGAATAATATATTTTGTTTTGAAGTCCCGTTGTTTACTGTTCCTACCGTTCCACGTAGATTAAAATTCAGGTTTTCTCCACTTTTAAAGACGTTTCTTGTCAATAAATTCAAACCTGGTGAAATTCCGAAATTGATGAATTCTGAATACATTCCCTCAAAACTTAATTCCAAATCATACTTTGGCTTGGGGCGTAGATAAAAATTTGTGACTAAAGTTGAATCAAGCTGATTTTCAGGCTCCTTCAGCTCCAGTGCTGTGAGCGAAAAATTTTCTCTATCAAAAATCAATTTTCTTGTATTTTCTATAGATTCTCTACTGTAGAGCTGTCCTTCTTTTATCGCAATAGCATCTGTAAATACGCGTGGTTTAAATTTAAACGGCTCATTAGATTTCAGGTGATATCCTTGGTAAATTGTATGAAAAGTACTATCATTCACATTATTGGTGAAAATCTGAATTGGCCCGTAATAATATTTTTTAAACTTGCGAATGGAATCTTCTTGCGACTTAGCAATTTTCATCGTTGCGTGTAAATTTTTATCATCAGTACTATCTATTTTAAAAATCAATTCATTCCCCAGCTCGTTAAATTTATAATAGCCTTGATTTTTAAAAATCTTTGTCAAGCGATCTCTTTCATCTTCAAAATCTCTCACATCAAAACGCTGCCCGACCTTGATTTTTGATTCACCCATGGTTTCAGCATAGAGTTTTTCTAAGCTTGAATCTTCGATGCTTTGGTCAAAAGACATTATTTCAGAAGGTTCATTGATTTGTATATTATATTTCACTTGTGCTTTTTGTGTGGCTGTATCAATCTCAAAGCTAGGCGAAACTTTTGCATCAAAATAACCTCTTTCAAAATAAAATTTCTCTAAATTCTTGGCCGAAGCATAGCTTTTAGTCGTGTCTAAAGTGACTGGTTTAGAGCCTAAATTATAGAACTGGCGTGTCAGCCAATTAGTCTGCCCTACATACTTCTGCACTCGATATTTTATGTACAAACTGTCTAAAAACCCTTGACTTCTTTCTTGGGGATTCGTGTTGTAATATTCTAAAAAAACACTATCTAGCTCAGCTGGGACTTGATTGTAAGACCAGTCTTGCAAAGGAATCAAACCAAAAACACGGTTATTGGGTTTTTGCAAGATATATTCTTTTAATTCTGATTTAAATTTCTTCTTCCCTTCAAAATTAAATTTATTGGGTTGTAAATAATATTCATCTTCGGGTACTTTTTTCGTAACATTGCAAGAAGACAGAAAAACAACCGAAAGTATCATCATCCATAAGTAAGGTATTCTTATAGGCATGTAAACTTTTTTTATAAAATTATAGCGTAAAAATATGTTAACCAAAGCTGAAATCAAATTAATTAATCAATTGAAGCTAAAAAAAGTCCGAGAAAAGCATCAACTCTTCATCGTAGAGGGAGACAAATCTATACAAGAGTTCCTAGACGGCCCATTTCAATTGGTCTGGCTATACAGCGTAGAAAATACTTTTTTTTCTAAAGGCTTAAAAAAAATTACACCACAAGAACTCAAGAAAATTTCACACCTTACAACTCCACAAAACAGCTTAGCCGTTTTTAAACTCCCCCACTGGGAAATCCCCAAAAAAAGCGGATTTTTGCTAGGTTTAGACGGCATACAAGACCCAGGAAATCTAGGCACATTGATTCGCTTAGCCGATTGGTTTGGAATCACTCACATAATTTGCAGTAAAAATACAGTTGATGTTTTTAACCCCAAAGTCATTCAAGCAAGTATGGGCTCGCTCAACCGCATACAAATTCATTACTTGGATTTAAAGAGTTTTTTAAATGATTTCCCTGCCCCTATTTTTGGCGCATTCATGGATGGTGAGAATGTTTATCAAAAGAATTTATCGCCCGAAGGAATTTTAATTCTCGGAAATGAAGGTAATGGCATTTCCACTGAAATCAAAAATCTATGCACACAAAAAATCAGTATTCCTCAAGTGGAGAAAACGGGCAAAACGGAAAGCCTTAATGTCGCTGTAGCAGGGAGTATCCTGATCAGTCAATTCTATGCTAAAAGCCTCAGAAATTGATGATTAAATCACAAGATTAATTTTTTAAATTTGATTGAATTTTGTGTTTATTTTTTTTTAAGGCTTTAAAAATTTTTCTACGAATTCTACCAACTATCAATCATGCCAAAATAACAAGAATGGTATTTTGATATTTAAGCCCAATTTCAGCCCAGCTAAATTCGCTTTTTTATTCTCCCGAAATTCAAATCCATAGCCAGCGGTGAATTCTAATAAATCTAAAATCGTGATTCCAGCTTCTGGCGTGACGTGCCATGGCGAAACCGAGGTTCTAACTAGCCAAAAGGCAGAATTAATCTGACTTGAATAAGGGTCTATCACTGAATTTTTTAAATTAAATAAATAACCCAAATGTGCCTCTGGTATGGTGGTAAATCTCCCGCTAGGGGCTCCCAAGTTAACTGCAATTCCTAAATCTACCACGTGATTATTTGGCCTAACGAAATAAGCGTCTAGCCCTCCTTCAAAATAACTAGCATCTTGATAAGTATAGCCTAAATTAAAGAGATAATAAGTTGTGAAATCTTGATATTGAGGCTTATATTGAGCATCAATGGTGCTAAACAAGCTACATATTATTATCAAAAAAAAATTTCTCATTCTTCTAAATTACGGCCAAATTTACACAAAAAAAGTCGCTCTCGATAAGCGACTTTAAAATTTTTAGTAATCTGTTCAAATTTTATATTTATTTTTTTTTTAAGGCTTTAAAAATTTTTACATCTTAAATCCTTGTGTGTACATTCTGCCATAGCGGTCTAGAAAATTAACGGAAACATTCCCTTTGTAATTTTTCAAGATTTTATCAATATCATTTTTAGAATTAATATCTTTCCCGTTAATTTTTGTGATGATGTAGCCTTCATTGATGCCAATTTGGGCAAAATCACTTCCGCTAGAAATGCTTGTTACCATCACGCCGTTTTTGATTCCATAGCGAGCTTTCATTTCATCAGTCAGAGGCTGAAAAGAAGCTCCCATTTTTTCAGTTGCCGTTAAATCAGCTTTAGAGCGGATTTTTGCATTTCCATTGATGTCTTTTAATGTTACGTTATAATCTCGTAATTTCCCGTTTCTTTCTACAGTTACTTTCACCACATCTCCTGGGTTTTTAGAGCCAATTGCTACACTCAGGTTACTGTAAGCTGTCACAGGCTGGCCATCAATTTTTCTGATGAAATCGCCTTCTTCTATACCAGCTTCTATCGCACCACCATCATCGCTCAACTGGCTTACCATTATTCCGCTATTAGGCTTTACTTTTTTATCAAATTCTTTGTTGTATTGTTTTACCATTTGCTCATCAGAGGTATCTAAAATCCCAACTCCTAGAAACCCTCGTTGCACCATTCCGTATTGTTTTAAATCACTCACAATCTTCTGAACGATATTGGATGGGACGGCAAATCCATAGCCTGCGTAACTTCCTGTCTGAGAGAAAATGGCCGTATTAATCCCGACCAAATGCCCATTAGTATTCACCAAGGCTCCTCCTGAGTTTCCTGGGTTTATGGCAGCATCTGTCTGAATGAAAGATTCTATGGGGTGATCTCCATTTTTTCCTAAAATATTGATACTTCTTCCTTTTGCACTTACGATACCCGCGGTTACTGTAGAATTCAAACCAAACGGATTCCCTACTGCTAAAACCCACTCGCCTACTTTTAAATTATCTGAATTAAAGAAAGATAAATAAGGTAAATTATCTTCATCTATTTTCAGCAGAGAAATATCTGTATTCGGGTCTGTTCCGATGACTTTTGCTGTGTAATTTTGCTTGTTATTGAGTGTTATTTCTACCTTTGTCGCGTTTTGAATCACGTGATTATTGGTCACGATGTAGCCATCTTTTGAAATAATGACTCCAGAACCAGCAGTCAGAGGAACTTCTTTTTGTTCACTCTGTGGTTGCCTTTGCTGGCCTCTAAATCTTTCACCAAAAAAATGCTCAAAAAACGGGTCGCTAAACATGTCGCCAAACGGATTACCACTGCTCTGGCGATTTGAGCGCGTCCCATAGTTAGTCACACTCACAACGGCGTTTACTGAACTTTCTGCCGCTTTTGTGAAATCAGGCAAATCAGTCCCCGCAGAGGTGTAATTATAAGTTGCAAATTGCGCATTTCCATTTTGCTCTGGCTGTAGGGTTGCTACAGAATTAGAGGAAACATCATTACTTTTATTATACTCTATCAACCCAAAAGTTGTGCCTGCGCTCACAACGCCTACCAATGCATAAGTTAATAAATTTTTCATATTTCAATTATTTTAAAAATCTTTCTATTCTGAATTAAATTTTAACAAATTTGATACCAATGAATTTTCCGTTTCAAACGGTTTAACTTGGTTTAACATGACTTAAACTAATTTTAAATTATTTTTTGTCTTATTTTGCCATTAATTTATTTTAAATCATGGAAATTTATTTCTATAAATACCAAGGGACTGGGAATGATTTTGTAATGATAGATGCTATCAATCAATCAATTAAACTCAATAGGGAACAAATTAATCAACTTTGTGACCGTAAATTTGGTATTGGGGCTGATGGTTTAATAATTTTAACACGCCAACATGGTAATTTCTATATGAATTATTACAACAGCGATGGCAAAGAAAGTAGTATGTGCGGCAATGGTGGGCGGTGTTTTATAAAATTTTTATCTGATTTAAACTTGATTGAAAAAAAAGTTGAATTCTTTGCCATAGACGGATGGCACAGCGGGAAAATCAATGAAAATCAAGTCAGCCTTGAATTAAAAAATATTTATGAGATTCAACAAAACAAAGATTTTATTTTTTTAGACACAGGCTCACCACATCACGTAGAATTTAGAGAAAATATTGATGATATTGATGTAGCTCAAGCAGGCAGAGCCATCCGATATTCTAAGCTTTACCCAAACGGAACGAATGTTAATTTTGTAGAAATCATTTCACCAGAAAAAATTAAAGTCCGAACTTACGAGCGTGGCGTAGAAGATGAAACGCTTTCGTGCGGCACTGGAGTTACGGCGGCGGCAATCAGTGCAAATTTTCTAAGCCTTATAAAAAACAAACAAATTTCTGTAGAAACAAAAGGCGGTGATTTGCAAGTCTGTTTTGATGAAAATGAATCCCAATATACCAACGTGTGGCTCACTGGGCCTGCAGAGCAAGTTTTCAAAGGTCTAATTGAAATTTAATTTATGAAAAAAATCCTTTTATTCATCATTATTTTAATCTTTTTCCAATCTTGTGGCTATCTGCAAGGGAATAAAGAAAATGTAGCAAAAGAAAGTGTTTTATACATTCCGCAAAACGCTAGTTACAAGCAAGTTTTAGATTCTCTAAGGCATAAACTGAGCGATGTAGAATCCTTCGACTCTTATGCCAAGACTAAGAGTTATCAAAAAAACATTAAAGCTGGACGCTATATTTTAACCCCAGGAAAAACCAATGAAGAGTTGGTGAACAAACTGATGCTCGGGGAAGAAGATGAAATAAATCTGCTGATTACCAATGAGCCGACCATTTTCCATTTGGCTCGTGATGTTGCAAAAAAAATCACTGCCGATTCTGCTGAAATTGTAAATGCTATTTTAAATCACCCTCAACTTAAAGAAAAAGGTTTAGATTTAGAAACATCCAAAATTTATTTCATCCCCAATACCTATCGTTTTTTTTGGATAACAAGCGGGGAAGATTTTGTCAACCGAATGATAAAAGAACATGATGTCTTCTGGAACAAAAAGCGTTTGGAGAAATTAAAAAATTCAGGAATGACAGAATTAGAAGTCTACACCTTGGCTTCCATCGTGCAAATGGAATCAAGCAAAATAGATGAGCAGCCCAAAGTCGCTAGAGCTTACCTAAATCGCTTAGAACAAGGGCATTACCTACAAGCTGACCCAACTTCTGTCTATGCTTGGAAATTACAAAATGGCTTCACACAGCAGGTGCAGCGCGTCTACCACAAACACTTGAAAACCATCTCTGCCTACAATACTTACAAAAACCCAGGTTTACCGCCCGCACCTATTACATTGCCCAATCCGTCAGCTATAGATGCAGTTTTGAGCCCAGCCGAGCATGATTTCATTTTCTTTGCGGCTGACCCTGACCGCCCAGGTTATCATAATTTCACCAGTAGCTATGCTGAACATCTAAAAAATGCTAAAAAGTACCACAATTGGCTGAAAGCAAATAACATTAAGTGATTTGGGGTCAAGTGTTTATTTAAATTTTAGTAAAATTTTTTAAGGCTTAAAAAATTTTTATTGATACAAATTGCTCCCGTCTATAAAGTGAAAAACTTCTGGCGGCAGAAGCGGTCGCACATTTTTTTTCTCAGCAATAGCTTGACGAATGAACGTGGAAGAAATCTCAATCACAGGGGCATTTTCTACTCTAAAGATTCGCTGCATATCCACTTGTGGCGTTTTACTGCCAGGGTGCAAGCGCGGGTAAACCCAAATATCATATTCGCTGACCAAAAACTCTGAATTTCTCCATTTATGCAAGCCTCCTAAATTATCTTCACCCATGATGAGCGAAAATTCATGATGCGGGTATTTCTCTCTCAAAATGGCTAAAGTTGTCACCGTATAATTAGGCTGTTGCAACCTAAATTCAATCGTGCTAGAAAATAAATTTGGGTAATTCCCTATAGCCAACTCCACCATATTGAGCCGCGTGTAATCATCCGTAAGCTTTTCATTTTTTTTGAACGGGCTGCGAGGCGTCACCACAAACCATACTTGGTCTAAACTTGAATATTGCTGAATGTGGTGGGCTAAAATTAAATGCCCCTGATGAATGGGGTTGAAGGTTCCAAAAAATAATCCAATCTTCATATTTGTAGTTTTTCGATGTAAAAATATAATTTAGCAACGTGAAACCTCAAAAATCTTTTACTGTCGACGAAATTAAGGAAAAAATGGGGCATTATTGTGCTTATCAAGACCGATGCCATTTTGATGTAGAGAAAAAATTGAATGAATTCCATTTGATTCCTGAAGCTCGAGAAGCGATTTTGATTTACTTGATTCAAGAAAATTTTTTGAACGAAGAGCGTTTTGCTCACAGTTTTGTGCGAGGGAAGTTTAATCAAAAAAAGTGGGGAAAATTGAAAATTAAAATGGAATTAAAAAAACGTTCAATCCTGCCCCGATTGGTTGAGCAAAGTCTGAGCAAGGAAATCGATGCAGATGAATATTACCAGACGGCAAAAGATTTAATTCAGAAAAAAATCCAACTTATTCAAGAAAAAAATGAGTTCCGTAGAAAAATGAAAGTAGTGAATTATATGCAACAAAAGGGCTATGAATCGGCACTTATTTTTGAGATTTACGAGGATTTATCAAACAATATTTCAATAGGGTAAATATTTTCTTCCAAATTCAGCATGGCGTTAATCAAACCAAATTTCTCAAAATCCATCAAGTTTTTCACGCCAATTCCTAAGGGTTTAATTAATTTATTATCTAGTAAAAACTGCCGTTTTGTCCCGTTGAGCAGATAAGTTTCTGGCGTGAACCATTCCCGATTTTTGTAAAAAACTAAATTAGCGTAGCTGCTGTCTGTGATTTGATTTTTCTGGATGAAAATAGGTTCAAATTTTTGAAAGGCTTTAAAAAAATCTCTGTTTTTATATTTAAAAGAATAATCAAAACCTTCCGCTTCTACCAATGTAAAATGCTTATGCTGCTGCGCCTGATACGCTTGCCATTCCACTAAATGAACTTTCTCGGCGTATTCCACTCTGATTTTTATTTTCCCTTTTTTGGGAATTTCTAAAGGCTTTAAAAATTCTTCTAATTCAAAAGCTTTTCTTTTAAAATTTTGCTGAAAAGTTTGATTAACCCGCCGTTGATGATACGCTAAATTTCTAATTTCACCATCGATGGCACAGATGCTTTCAATGAATTTTTTTTCTATCATCTAGGGATATATATTTTATCTTGAATTTCCTGATATTCCTCTTTTGCTATGCTCTGAGCTGTAATGCCGCCACCGCTTTTGTAAAAAAATTGCCCATCTATTTTCTCAATAAAACGAATCATCACAGCGGTATTTAAATTTTTGCCATCAAAATGCCCCGCAATTCCAGTATAGAAACCCCGCTGATGCGTTTCTGCGGAGTGGATGATTTCTAAAGTTTTTGGTTTTGGTGCGCCCGAAATAGAACCTGCTGGCAATAATTTTTGAAGCATTTCGCCCATTTGGTTTTGCCAATTTTGCGGTAACTTTCCTTCAATTTCTGAACTGGCTTGGTAAATCGATCCTTTTTGCGTTTTAATTTCCTCCAAGTACCTAAATTTATTGACTTTCACTTCTTTTGAAATCAAATTCAAATCGTTTCTCAGCAAATCAACAATGGTAAAATGCTCTGCTAATTCCTTTAGATTTCGGATTAATTTCTCTTTCGCTTGTGGAATTTCTGCATTGATGGTTCCTTTCATCGGGAAAGTGAAAATTTTATTTTCTCGCGTCGATATGAAGGTTTCTGGCGAAAAACAAACCCATTTATCTTTAAATAAAATTTTGTATTTAGCTCGGCTGGTTTCAAAAATTTCTTTTAATGAATAATTAATTTCTAAAGGCGTAGAAAATGTTAGATTGGCTAAATAAGAATCACCACGTTGCAGAGCATTTTGCACGATTTTATAAGCCTTAAAAAATTTTTTTTCATCAATGGGCTTAGGGTAAATTTCCAAAGGCCTTAAATTTTTTTTTGATTTTTCTGAAAAATCAAAAATGACATCACTGTTTTCTTTTTCAGAAAAAACATGTCCATTTTCTCCTGTAAAGTCAATGATAAAATAGCAAGGCTTCTGAGCTTTGCCATGCTGGTTTAAAGTTTCAACCCAGGAAGTAGAAAAATCAATCGCCAAATTAGTCTAAAATTACAGGATTAGCTGCTTGAATAACCTTTGAAACTGGGCATTTAGAGCTGATTTCATACAAGCGTTGTTTTTGCTCTTTGGTTAATTTTTCATCATTTTCAAAACTGATATTTTTATGAAACTCCAATTCATTATTATCATTTTTGATGCTATAAATTTCCACAAAAATTTCTCCTGTTTTCCATTCTTTTCTATCAGCATACATTCTAAGCGTAATCCCGATGCAACCCGCCAGTGCGCTTGCAAGGGCATCCATGGGCGTCATTCCTTGGTTGGTCCCCCCTTGGTCTTCTGGCTCATCCAAGGTTAAAGCAAATCCTCTAGCGTTGATTGTTCCTTTGTAGCCTCCTTCAGGGAGTTTAAAGCTAACTTCATTACTCCTTCTTTTATTCATAAATTTCGTATTTAACAAATTCTGTTTCGATTTTCCCGTTGTACATCTTCATCTTCTGTGTAGGTTTCAGGCCAATATTTTTAATTTCTTCGGTGTCTGAAGTGATTAGCCAAACATAGGTATTTGGGTAATTTTCTTTAAAAGTTTCCCCCATTTTTTGATAAAAATCTTCGGTAGAAATTTCCATCCTTTCGCCATAAGGTGGATTAAAAATGACTAGTAGCGGGAATAAATCTTTTTTCGTTTGGAAAAAGTTGACTTGCTTTAATTTTATAAAATCCTGTAAATTAGCGCTTTTCACATTTTGCTCTGCAACTTTTACCATTAGCATATTAATGTCACAACCCCATATTTCTCCTGAAAAATCCTGAATTCGATTCAGTCGAGTTTCTTTAATTTTCTCCCATAATTTGGCATCAAAATCCTTCCAATGCATAAAAGAAAAATCTTTACGGTGCAATTGAGCTGGGATGTTCATCGCTATCATTGCAGCTTCTATAGGCAAGGTTGCACTACCACACATTGGGTCAAGAAAATTGCCTTTGCCTTCCCAACCTGCCATTTTGAGCAATCCTGCAGCCATAACTTCATTGATGGGTGCAGGGCCAGTCTCAACGCGATACCCTCTCTTGAAAAGTGGTTCTCCCGAGGTATCCAAAGATAGGGTGACCGTCGTGTGAGATATGTGTAAATTGACGATAATATCAGGTTGGTTTTTTTCGACATTTGGTCTCTTGCTGAACTTTTCCATAAAACGATCTGCAATAGCGTCTTTTACTCGTAAAGCAGCAAATTGAGAATGTTTAAAGTTAGGTGAGTAAATCGTAAAATCAATACGAAAGGTTTGATTGAAATTAAATATTTCTTCCCAAGTAAAGTCTTTAGCTAATTCATAAAGTTCATCTTCGTTTTTAGCTTTTGCTTTTTTCAAAGGTTTTAAAATCCGTAGAGCTGTACGCAAACTATAGTTGGCTTTGTACATAAAGCCTGTATCACCGTAGAATTCAACCAATCTGTTTTTTATTTTGACATCTGCTCCACCGAGCTCACTGACTTCTTTGGCTAAAATAGTTTCAAAACCATAAAGCGTTTTGGCTTGCATTAAAAAGTTTTCCACTCTGTAAATTTAAGGAAAGATTTATTTAAAGTGTTATTTCCTTTAAAATTTTCTAAGGCTTTATTTAAATAAAAATTTTTATTGGGTTAAATAACTGGAATTTGAAAAATAAGTGAATAAGCTTTTAAATCATCTCATTCTTAAAAAAATAAAAGGTGGTTTTATTTACCACCTTTTATTTTTTTATCCTCCAAAATCATCAAATCTTACATTCTCTTTTGGTACCCCAAATTCATCGCACATCTTTACGACAGCATCATTCATCAATGGAGGTCCACAAAAGTAAAACTCTACGTCTTCTGGTGTTTCGTGTTGATTCAGATAATTATCTATCAGCGCTTGGTGAACAAAACCTACGAAACCATCACCTTCTTGGTCATGAATATCCTTTTTAGCTTTCCAATTATCTTCTTCTAAAGGCTCAGATAGTACCAAATAAAAATTGAAATTATCAAATTTTTGAGCTAAATCCTCAAAATATCTCACATAGAAAAGTTCTCTTTTAGACCGACCTCCATACCAATAAGATACTTTTCGGTTTGTCTTTAAGGTATGGAATAATTGATAAAGGTGTGAACGCATCGGCGCCATTCCTGCTCCACCACCAATGTAAATCATTTCTGAATCGGAATCCTCATTGATAAAGAATTCACCAAAAGGTCCAGAAATCACACAGTCATCACCTTCTTTTAAACTAAAGATATAAGAGGAAGCAACTCCAGGGTTCACATCCATCCATTTGTTATTCTTTCTATCAAATGGAGGTGTTGCGATACGTACATTCAGCATGATTTCTCTTCCTTCAGCAGGATAAGAAGCCATTGAATAAGCTCGTTCCACTCCTTCCTCATCATTTTTCATCACAAGCGACCAAAGACCGAATTTATCCCATTCCATCTTAAATTTATCAGGTTCTCCTGGATGATCTTCAGGGTGGGCAGTAATATCCATATCCTTGAATTGAATGGTACATTTAGGTACTTCAATTTGAATATAACCTCCTGCCTTGTATTCCATATCTTCTGGAATTTCAACTACAAATTCCTTGATAAAAGATGCTACGTTGTAATTTCTAACGACTTTTGCTTTAAATTTTTTAATTCCAAAAATTTCTTCTGGAATTCTAATTTTCATGTCTTGTTTTACTTTCACTTGACACGCTAAACGAGCTCCTTGCTGAAGTTCTTTTCTTGTGAAGTGGGGTGTTTCGGTAGGTAAGGCTTCTCCTCCTCCTTCGTCTACATGGCATTCACATTGAAGGCAAGTACCTCCACCACCGCATGCAGAGGGTAAAAATATTTTCTTTTCTCCTAATGTTGACAATAAAGACCCTCCTGAAGGGACTGTAATCTTTTCATTATCATTTATCGTAACTTGAACAGGCCCTGATGGAGCTAATTTTTGTTTTGTAAATAATAAAATACCTACTAAAAATAAAATTAATACTAAAAATGCAACTACTGCTGCCAATATAGTCGTTCCTGCTGAAGCTGCTGCAAATGTATAAAGTAATAAATTCATTGTTATTTATTTTCTTTTAAATCAACATACGCTGTGTTTTTACTTTTTTCAGCGTTGTCTTCATGAATATTTTTATTTTCTTGAATTTGAGCAGAACTTTCTTCTACTTCTGTTTTTTTACCATCACTGGTTAACATTCCACCAAAGCTCATAAATCCAATGGCCATCAATCCTGTCGTAATAAATGTAATTCCTAAGCCTCGTAGCGGAGCTGGAACATGAGAATATCTTATTTTTTCTCGTATAGCAGCAATGGCTAGTATAGCTAAAAACCAACCAATTCCAGAGCTTATTCCATAGTTGAAAGCTAAGCCTATAGAAGGAATATCTCTCGATTGCATGAATAAAGAGCCTCCTAAAATGGCACAATTTACAGCAATTAAAGGTAAGAAAATACCTAGTGAGTTATATAAAGAAGGTGCAAATTTTTCTACAATAATTTCCACCAACTGAACCATGGTTGCTATGGTTGCAATAAACAGAATGAATGAAAGAAAGCTTAAATTGACATCTGCAAATTGTGGTCCTATCCAAGCTAAAGCTCCATCTCTTAATACATATTGATCTAAAAGCCAGTTCATTGGAACTGTAACAGCTAATACAAATATAACGGCTGCACCTAATCCAACTGCGGTCGAAACTTTTTTAGAAACTGCCAAGTAAGAGCACATTCCTAAAAAAGTTGCAAATACCATATTGTTAACAAATATGGATTTAAAAAATAATTCGATATGTTCTAACATTGTTAATGAAATTAGTGAGTTTCGCTCTCAATTAGTTTTTTATTTTTAATTCTTTGAATCCAGATGATGATACCCAAAGTTATTAATGCCATTGGAGATAACAACATGAAACCATTATTTTCATAGCCCAAAGCATATAGGCCTGTTTTCTGTATAGGGTCACCTAATACAGGGTATCCTAATAATGTTCCTGAACCTAAAAGTTCTCTAAAGAAACCTACAATAATTAGAATAATTCCATACCCAGCCGCATTACCTATCCCATCTAAAAATGAATCCCAAGGCTTATTACCTAAAGCAAATGCTTCAAAACGTCCCATAATAATACAATTGGTAATAATCAAACCAATAAATACAGAAAGTTGCTTGCTCAGCTCATAAGCAAAAGCTTTCAAAACTTGGTCTACAATAATTACTAGTGCTGCTACAACTACCAGTTGTACTATAATTCTAATTTTAGAAGGTATAACATTTCTCAGTAAAGAAATTACAACATTTCCCATTCCTAACACAAATACAACTGATAGCGCCATTACAATCGAAGCCTTCAATTGTGCTGTAATCGCTAATGCCGAACAAATCCCAAGTACTTGAACCGTGATAGGGTTATCATCATTCAATGGATTTGTGACTAGAGCTCTGTGCTTTTTTGATAATAAAGCCATAATTTATTTTTTTGATAATTTAAGAAGATATGGCAAGTACATATCTAATGTGTTATTAATCATTGCTGTGACACCATCTCCTGTAATAGTCGCTCCAGAGATTGCATCTACTTTAAAGTCATCTTTTCTTTCATTTAGAGGGTCCATATTTCCTTTTGCTACAGTAATTCCTTCTAAATTGTTATTCTCATCAAGAATTTTTTCACCATGAAAATCATCCATGAAATAGCGTTCTTTAATATTCGCCCCTAAACCTGGAGTCTCACTTGCGTGATCGAAATAAACGCCCTGCACTTCCAAGTCATTATTTAAAGCTAAATAACCCCAAATAGCATCCCACAAACCTTTCCCTCTCATCGGTATAATATAAAATTCTTGATTATCTCTCTCTCCAATGAAAAGAGGAAGTCTTCTTTGGTAGTCTGTTTTTTTTGCTAATTCTTCTTCTTTTTTGATATCAATGGTAAATGCTTCAGGATCTTCTTTCATTTCATCTCCTTGCAAAACATATTGTTTCTTGATGTATTTCTTAAATTCAGTTTCCGCCTTTTCTGCTGGGATAAAGTTTACTGATCCTGTCCCCGTGTAAGGTTCTTCATCTTGATTTTCACCCATCGCATATAAAATATTCTGTTGAGTCTCTAATCTTTCGTTTTCTTTTATTTTACCGTTAAGAGATGATGCTACAAAAGCCAATATAGCCCCTACAACTACCACCATTATAACAGCAAAAACAATTGTATATACGTTACTGTCAGTATTTTTTGCCATCTTACGCTGTTTTAACCTTTATTCTTTTTTTACGTTTTTTAATATTTCCTTGAATGATATAATAATCAATCGTAGGAGCAAATACATTCATTAATAAAATTGCTAACATTACGCCCTCAGGGTATGCTGGATTAAAAATTCGTATCATAATAGCAATAAAACCTGCTAAAAATCCATATATCCATTTTCCTTTATTCGTTTGAGATGCTGTCACCGGATCTGTTGTCATATATACCGCACCAAAAGCAAATCCACCAAGTAATAAATGCTTCCACCAAGGAGTACTCATCAATCCATAAAATTTACTTCCTGCATCAACCCATCCGCTTGTTACTGCAAAATTAAAAATTAATCCCATCACTATTCCGCCTAAGAATGTTGACAATATAATCCTCCAACTTCCTACTTTAGTAAAGATTAGATACAAAGCCCCTAAAAGAATAAGCAATGTAGAGGTTTCACCCACGGAACCAGGAATAAAACCTAAAAACATATCCATTACACTATAAGATATGCTGTGATTTTGAGCTAAAGAACCTAAGATGGTTTCTCCCGAAATAGCATCAATATTAGCTCCAGCAGCAATTTCATTGGTTCTTTCTACAGCTCCTTGCACCCATACTTTATCTCCACTCATCCAAGTCGGGTAAGCGAAGAATAAAAATGCACGGATGGTAAGGGCTGGATTTAGGATATTCATTCCTGTACCTCCAAAAACCTCTTTCCCTATCACAACGCCAAAAGCTACTGCTACCGCTAACATCCATAATGGCAAATCAATTGGTACAATCAACGGCACCAACATGCCAGTAACCAAATAGCCTTCTTCTACTTCATGTCCTTTGATTGCAGCAAACAAAAATTCAACTCCTAAACCAACTCCGTAGGAAACAATAAGCAAGGGAAGTATTTTCTTTAAGCCTATCCAAATGTAATCCCAAGCCATTCCTGTGCTGAATGAATCTAAAAATCCAGGAACAGGAACGTTGTAAGCCGCGTCATTCAAAAAATGTTGGTAGCCCGCATTCCATATCCCAAAAAGCAAGCATGGAATTAAAGCTATAATGACTGTATTCATTACCCTCTTTAAATCTGACGCGTCATGAATCTGAGAACCTCTGTCTGCAGAAACAATATTTGGCGTATATAAAAAGGTATGAAATGCGTTGAATACAGGAGATATTTTGGTCCCTCTGTATTTTTCTTTTAAATTATGTAAACTATTTTTTAAACTCATTTTTTCTTGTAATTTAACCAACCTCTCTTATCATATTATCAAGCCCTTTTCTGATGATTTGCTGGTGTGGAAGTTTAGATACACACACAAACTCCGTTAGAGCAAAATCTTCTGGTGCTACTTCATAAATTCCCAAACCTTCTAGTTCATCTATATCATTATAAAGACAAGCTTTCATCAATTGCATCGGGTAAATATCTAAAGGAAATACATTTTCATAAACTCCCGTTAAAACAAAAGCTCGTTCTTCCCCGTTGGTATTGGTCGTTAAATTATACTTCTTATTTGGTGTTAAAAAAGAAAACATATTTGCCCTCAAAACACTGAATTTATTAGACTGAGGTAAAGTCCAGCCAAAGAATGCATAGTCATCTCCTTCTTCTAGCACACAAACCTGATTGGTATAAAAACCAAGGTATTCATCTAACGAAGATTTCTCTCCGCTGATAGGCGTTCCTTGAATAAATCTATTATTATCACTCACAAAATCAAATCCTGAAACTACATCGGAAATCTTTGACCCATAAATTGTTCTTACATAATGAGGGTTTTGCACCTGACCGCCGTTCACAGCTACAATTTTTTCAAAATTAACTTTCCCTGTAATTGCCAATTCTCCTATTACAGCTACATCTTCAGGTTTTACCACCCAAATCTTTTCACCTTTATTAATGGGATTAACTTTTGCAATTTGTGTACTCACATTCCCTACTGGATGAGGGCCATAAGCTTTGTGAGTTTCAACATTAGCCAAATCCGCTAAGTCAGAATTTCCTTTACCATTTAGAGTGTAATGGATTTTACCGCTAGTTAATTTAGACAAAACGTCAATTCCTTTCTGTAAGAATTCTTTTTTATCTTTTAACAACACTTCAACCTCTGCTGCCAATGGCCCAGAATTATACCCTGAAATGAAAATATCTCTCGGCTCATCTTCTGGATTCGCTATCACATCATAAGGTCTTTGCTTGATAAAAGGCCACACTCCCGCTTTTAGCAGTAAATCCTTAATTTCTTCAGCTGATTTTTGCTCAATTCCCTGAACCTCGTGCAAAACAGACTCTTGACTTCCGCTAGGTTCTATCAAAATATCTAAAATCACACGCTTGGCTCCTCGCCTCACTTCTTTCACCACACCAGAAACTGGCGAAGGAAATACAATTTTCTCATTAATTTTAGAATGGAAAACTGCTTCTCCCGCTTTTACTAAATCGCCTTCTCTTTTAATCAAACGTGGCGTAATACCATGAAAATTTTTAGGGACTAGCGCAAATTCCTTAGAAAAAGGCGCTGTAGAAATCTCTGGCAGAGCCGCTCCTACTAACTTAATATCTAAACCTTTGCTAATTCTTATGTCTTTGGACATCTTAAAAAATTACAATATTCTGCACAAAAATACATTTATTCTGTCATCTACAAAAAACCCCAGCCGCTATTTTTTTGCAAATTTTATTAAGACTTAAAAAAAATAATTTAATTTTACCTCTTATGTATAAGTACTTACTTTTATTATTCTGTGGTTTATCTTTCTTGCACGCTCAATCTGTTGCTACGATTCGTCTGATAAACACTCAAAGAAACGATTCAAACCCTGTGATGGAAATCAATCAAAAAATGATTTTATCTTTTGACATTCTAAATCAAACTTCTACCCAGTTCTCCTACAAAATCACACGCTATGATGCCCGTTGGAAGAAAAGCAATGCTTTTGACTCAGAGTTTTCGACTGGTTTTTTATCCAATCGAATTAGAGATTACCAGCATTCCTTTAATACACGACAAAATTATACCCATTACCGATTAGAAATTCCTAACCGTGATTTTAAAATTACAATGAGTGGAAATTATAAAATTGAAGTTTTAAACAACGGTAAAGCGCTTTTCTCTCGTCGTTTTATCGTCTACGAAAACCTTGCTTCTATTGGTTTAAAAGTCGATCGGTTCCCGCATGCTGACGGAGCTAATCAAAAAATTGAAGCCTTGGTAAATTCACAGAAAATGGATTTCACCAAAACGCAAGATTACCAGTTATGGATTTATAAAAATAATAACCTGAATAATCATTTAATTCTGCATGATGCTTCTTTTCTACAAAATCATCAAATGCAATTTGTACAAAATCATTTACGCTTCCAAGGAGGGGTAGAATATCAATTTTTTGACACTAAAAATTTAAATATTGCAGGTCTAACTACCGAAAATATTATAAAAGACAGCATTACCCAAACAATTTTACACCCCATCAAATTTAATCCTGATTTACCATACCTAGATCGTCCTGATATTAATGGAGATTTTTACCCACGAGTTTTTAAAGGAAATCAAGAGCTCTCCCCCGACACCCAAGCCGACTACACGCGCGTTCACTTTGCTCTCGATGCGCCAAATTTATCTTCAAGCTCCAAAATTTGTGTTTTTGGAGCGTTTAACAATTTTGAATGCACCGAAGATGATTACTTAATCTACGATTCCACTAGCGGCTATTGGGTCTGCGACCGCCTACTGAAGCAAGGCTACTACAACTATAGTTTTGCCTTGGTGGAAAATGAAATTTTGAAACCAGAAAAAATCACTGGATCTTTTTGGGAAACAGAGAACGAATATAGTGCAATTTTATATTACCGCCCGTGGGGTAGCCGCTATGATTTAGCCGTGGGGTTTGGAGAAGGATTTTCTCAAGCCAAGTAACGATAAATTTTTTAAGCCTTAAAAAATTTTAAATCTCAAAAAAAAGGAGTCCCTCACAAGAAACTCCTTTCCATTTAAAGGCTGCTTAGATTCTATTTAGAATCTTCATTTTTATCCATCGGGATTTTTTTAAGCAATTCTGGGTCTTGTGCCGACTCTGAACCTCCCATATTATCCAACATTGTTCCCTTTACTCCATCTTTAGCCTCTATCACATACAGCACCATATTATCACTAGGATTTGACATTCCTTCAAAACGTGCATCGGCAACAATTTTTAACTCCTCGGGCTGATATTCTTTCTGACTAGAAAGAGCGTAAACTTTGCCTTCCTTTGTATCAAACTCTTCCGCATAGCCACTTTCTCTCAAAGCTGCCTGTGCTTCCACTACAGTATCAAACTTTCTTAAATCTTGTAAATTCATTATTTTAATTTTAAGAAGATTTAAATCAAAAACTATACCTTGAAAAGGGCGAAAGTTGCTTTCAAACCCATTATCCCTTTTAATTTAGTAGAATAAGTGATGCAAACAGCTAAAATTTACCACACTTAAGGCTAACTGATAATATGATAATTACACAAGATTTCTAAGCTCCAAGACTTTTTGTAGCCTTAATTTCTTAATAAAATTTTTAACGAAATAAAAAGCATTAAACTAAAAAAAGCTATAAAAAAATAGCCCTCCTTACAGAGGGCTAAAAAGCTTTAATCCTTAACACAACGCACGCTCATCCCGCTAGCTCGGTAGTAGAAGTCGTGAGAATCCTCGTTGTCCAGCTCATCATCATGATACTTACGGGAGTCAGCAACTGCAAGGTTTGGCAACTTATCCTGTGTATACACTTGATATTGATAAGTTCCTTCAGCATTGATTAATTCCTTCCACTCCTGCGCAGTCGGAACATGGTAACCAGACGGGCAAGGGTTATTATCTCCTCCTGCTTGCCACAAGTTATAGCTTGATGAATAATTAGCTACCCAATGACCATCGCTAGAAGTAATAAACTTCCCTGCTGATTCGCCTGTGTCTATCCAACTTGGAGCTTTGTCAGGGGTAGTTTGTGAATCCTTAAACTCATGCCCATCACTCGCTCGCTGCCATTGGTAATATGAACCGTAGAGTTTATCGTCGTCGTGGATAGCTTCGCCTGTTTTACTAACGGTAGGGTTAAAATGAGGACTATTTATATTGGCGTATTCTGCCCCAAGGTTGAGGTTGAGCCATGTTTTATTGTAGCTGCCCTCGCTTACAGTTGTAGCGCAATACACAAAATCATGTTTGCCGTCACCAAAGTGCTTATCAAAAAGTATGTTTTCTGGCGTACATTGCTTGATTTTATTGATGATATCCCCTGCTCTGCCTGGCTGCTTCTTGCGAATATAATCTATCCTTATCTCATTCAATATTTCTCTTTTAATCTCTGAAAGACTTGTACGCTTCACCAGCTTATTATCTTTTTCATCCCAAACTAAAAGCCATTGGGTAGATTTTCCCTCCTCAACACCTTCTATGCGCAGGTCTCCTTTTTGGTCTTCTTTAGCACGAATATCTAATGTCGCCTCTGGAGTATCTGTGTTAATGCCCACCTGAGCAGTGACCGCAACCGCTGATAATACGGCTAAAGAAAATAATAATTTCTTCATTTATTTTTATTTTTTTGGTTAATATTTTATTGATTTATTCTTTTCTTAATTAAATTTTTGCTGTTTTTTTCAACTTTTTTTTGCTTCTTCATTTAGAAAGAGCCCCAACCCGTGAGGCTCTTCTTTTTGAAGAAATTACTACTTCCACACAGGTGAAAATAGAAAAACCGCACAAGATTTTCTTGCACGGCTTTGTAGTTCGCTCCCGCGGGGAAGCAAAAAATTATTATAAGTTATTGATAATGAGTTGTTTAGCTCATTACTTGTGTGTGTGTGTGTGTGTGTTTACACTTTATTTTGAAACTCACAAATTTCATTTGTTAAAATTTCGTTATTTTTTTGTTAAAACTTTCCGTTGAGATTTTTCTCTTCTCAACCTGCCCGCAAATGTATTTCACGTTTTTGAATTATGCAAATTTGTTTTAATTGATGAGATGAAGGAAGTCGCTCATGTATTTAACTTATTTACAATCAAATTTATTTATCAGATACACAAGGGTGAATTTCTTTAAATTACATTCAAAGCTGAATGATAAAGTGAATAAAGTTTTTAATCAATCATTTAAAACTTGATGCGGATAAGGCACTACTTTGTTTTTGATTTTGTTAAATGGCATCTGGGAATTCCATTTTTCTAACTGCTCGCCTAGCAGCTGAGACAGGTGATTAACAGTTTCTGGGTATTTTTGTGATAAATCATTTTCCTCACCAATATCTTTTTTTAGATTATACAATTCTTTTTTCTCAGATTTCATGTCATAAATTAACTTCCAGTCACCCTGCCTTATAGCCGATTTATAGTTTATTCCTGGCGCATCTGTGGGAATCCATTTATGGGGGAAATGCCAAATTAGTTTTCTATAATCGTTTTTTAAAGCTGAATTTTTCAAAAGAGGGAAAAAACTAATTCCATCAATCTCTTGCACTGATTCATAATTTTTTAAACCAGAAATTTCTAAAATAGTAGGAAAAAAATCTTCAATCATGATGTATTGACTAGATTCTGATTTTGGTTCAATAAGGTTCGGCCATTTTACAATCATTGGCACACGTATTCCGCCTTCATACAGAGAGCCTTTGCCCGATTTCAACGGCAGATTTTGAGTGAAAGCCTCACCTCCACGTGGAGGAGAAAGTGCTAAACCTCCATTATCGCTCATAAAAATAATCACGGTATTTCTCTCCAAATTCTTCTTTTCCAGAAAATCCATGATGTCTCCTAAACTTTTATCCATCCCTTCAACCAAAGCCGCATACTTAGCTTCTTCTGCATCCAATCCTTTCTCTAAATATTTTTGCAAAAACCTATCATCTTTATCTAAAGGCACATGCACCGCATAATGTGACATATAAAGGAAAAAAGGTTTTTTTTCTTGAATAGGCTGACTTAATGCATCAATCGCTTTTTGAGTTAAAGCCTCCGTCAAAAAGACCTTCGTCCCATGGAACTCTTCTAAATTTGGAACTCCCCACGGAGGCGAATATTGACCCTTAGCATTTCCATAATTTTTTTCACCTAAATAAGTGGATGGGCTCCCCGCTGCATGTCCTCCAACATTCACATCAAAACCTATATTCAAGGGATTTTCTGCAGGCGTGTCTATAGCACCAAAATGGGCTTTACCAATATGAATGGTGAAATAACCTTGTTTTTTCAATAATGTGGGTAAAGGCTTAGCATAAACAGTCCGAGGAATGGAATCCACAGGCGACATGCCGTTCACATTCCAGTGAGGAGGGGTTAAAATACTATCTTTCTCATCTACTAATTGATTTTTTTTAAAAGTCCAATTTGTAACCTTATGGTGCGCAGCATTTAAACCCGTCATCAGGCTCACCCTTGTCGGGCTACAAACGGGTGTGGCATAAGCATTTGTAAATTTCATCCCTCGCTCAGCTAATCGCTGCATATTTGGTGTATGATATTTTTGTTTTAATAGTGTTTGTCTAGAGGCAAAAGGCACAGAAGTATCTTGCCACCCCATATCGTCTACTAAAAACAAAACAATATTTGGCTTTTCTTGAGCCTGAGAGTTAAGTATACCATTCAAAATAATCAATATAGAAATTTTTCCCTTTTTAATTTTTTGACTTAACCAATTTAAATTAAATAACATTATTTCTTCCTTTAAACATCCGTAATATACTATAAAATGAGAATATTTTGCACATAAATAAATCAAATAAATCTCTTTGCATCTGTTTCTATTCATAAGCCTTCATATCAGCGAGAAAAATATATTGAAAGGCTGAGCAAGAAAACATCTTCTCATTGATCTATTCGTTTTTTTTAAAGGCTTAAAAAATTTTTAAGGATTGGCAATCTATTAGTAATCCATTGGTAATCATTGATTTTCTGAGAGTTAACTCTCAATTTATCAACTAAATATTTGCTAGTTTAGTTTCTTCACCTATTTTCTAAGGCTTAAAAAAAATAGCTTCATTCACTCAATTCTATAGCCCAATAATTTTGTGCTTAAGACAATCATTAATAACCTAAAAGATAAACCTGCTGTGCATTATGAATTAAAAAGAAAAGCTTACTCGCAGAATTATAAAAAAATACTGCATTTATTTGTATATCAATTAATTAAACAGACAAGCGAAAACTTTTTCCTTTTTACCGAAGAAATAAGAATGAAAAATGGTAAAAAAATTCAACGTTTTTGAAAGCTATTTTAAATAGTAGCACATATCATTGGGTAGAGATATTAATCACAAAAAAATAAATGCCATCAATAATAAATTTGGTGGCAAAAGCAGTGATAAAGCTGTAAAAACACCTTAATTAAGCAGGTGCCTAAGTTACAGCAAAGGCAATGTACTGAGCTAATAAACTCAAAATTGTGATCGCGGCAGGATTCGAACCTGCGACCAATTGATTAAAAGTCAACTGCTCTACCAACTGAGCTACGCGACCCTCCAAAAAATAATTTTAAAAAACATTGCTGATGAAGGCAATGTTTTTTAAAAGTCGGGATGGCAGGATTCGAACCTGCGACCTCCTGGTCCCAAACCAGGCGCGATGACCGGGCTACGCTACATCCCGAATGTAAATTCTTTGTCGCGGAGAGACTGGGACTCGAACCCAGGCGACGGTTTCCCGCCGACAGATTAGCAATCTGCTCCGTTACCACTCCGGCACCTCTCCTTTATTTCAATGAGAATGCAAATATATAATGATTTTTATTTTTCCCAAAATATTCTTTATATTTTTTTGAAATGACTTTTATCGGCTTTTCTATCGGCCTAGTTATTAACTAATAAATAGGCTTTTACCTGTTGTCTACGCTTAGTGCTATATTAAAATATACTTAAGGTCATATTTTTTATTTTACTTAATTTAGCTATATTTTATTCTTTAGATAAAAAAAATCTTTAAATTAGCGCCGTATGGCAAATTTTTGGGATAAACTAAAGTCACTGCTTCAGCCGCCTTCTCAGGAAATTCCTGATGAAGAAATTGATATTTCATATCCTAAAAAAATCCCACTTGATGAGCAATTTGCAGATTATTTTAACAAAGGAGGCGGGCACTTTTTTTACTGCGAAAATAAAAAAGAAGCTCAAGTGTATCTACAAGAAATTTTAAAAAACACCAATATTAGTCGTTTAATTTGCTATGACCGAAAACTACAGGGTATGCTGACTGCTATCCATGCTAATTTTATTGATTACCCCTCGGCAACGGCAGATGCTAACTTTATAAAATGTGAAGGCTTGATTGCTTACAATGGCTCTGTGATGATTTCCAGCAACCATACGGGCGGACGGAAAATTAAGGAGCTGTGTGATGCCTTTATCATTTACGCTACGCCGCAACAAATCAAAAAAAATTTGACGGAGGCAATGCAAATTATCAATCGAAAAAATTCGGGCGACTTCCATCCCAGCATTACGACTATTGGTGGAATTGATGCAAATGAGCTTAATGAAATTCCATCTGCTCAAGAGATTTATTTATTATTGGTAGAAAATGGATAAACTATTGTCACGAAGCTTTGTAGGAATAATCTATGTCTTTGTAATCATCTTTGCTACGACGATTTCTCCCTACGGGTTTGTTGCTATTTTCACGTTGTTTTTCTTATTTTGTTTTTGGGAATTAGTAAAGCTGCTTCAGTTTGAAGGAAAATACATGGTCATCTTAACGGGGGCTCTATGTGCGTATTTACTTTATCATTTTTCTTCTAAATTTTTCTCAGGCATTTATCCGTCGGCTTACACCATCACATCTTATTTACCATTTATATTATGTGTAGCGGCCTACTTTATCATTTTTAGAAGACCTATGGAATTGGCTTTTGATAGTTCTAAATTGATTTTTACCGTCGTTTACCTTTGTTTGCCATTTGCTTTATTCATTCAAACAGGGAGAGAATCAGAATTTGTTGGGAACCTTTCACTAACACCCTTATTAGCTTTTTTTATCTTACTTTGGCTAAGTGATACCATGGCTTATGTTTTCGGGAATTTATGGGGTAAGACTAAACTTTCTAAAATTAGTCAAAACAAAACTTGGGAAGGCTTGGCTGGGGGTGTATTTTCAGTCATATTAGCAGGTGTTGCTTTTGAATATTTTTTCTCAGCGATGAGGGGAAATTGGATAGTAATGTCCACAATTGTAGCTATTTTGGCTCCAGTAGGCGATTTAGCGGAGTCGAAGCTCAAAAGAGTTTTTGGAGTAAAGGATAGCGGGACCTTACTTGCGGGGCATGGAGGTTTTCTAGATCGTTTAGATAGTTTTTTTTTATCCGCTATAGGTTTTTATTTTTACTTTTTAATTGAAAATTTATGAAAATTCATCGAGAAGGGAGAAGTATTTTAGGCTTATTTGCTATTTTATTCATATTCATAAGCTTGGTTTTTTACTTTTATATCCCTTTTTATTATAATCTAACGCTCATTTTTTTATTATGGATTTTCTACGGATTGATTGTCTATTTCTTCAGAGATCCGCTTAGAGAAACTTTTAGTAAACCACTGGAAATTATAGCCCCAGTAGACGGTAAAATTGTAGCTTTAGAAAAAATCTTTGAAGACGAATTTCTGAAAAAAGAAGTTTATCAGCTTTCGATCTTTATGAGCCCGTTAAACGTGCATGTATCTCGATACCCAGTTTCGGGAACGGTAGAATATGTCAAATATCACAAAGGGAAATATCTGGTCGCTTTTCATCCCAAATCATCTAAATTAAATGAAAGAACAACCACGGTTGTAAAAGCCGAGAATAATCAACAAGTGCTTTTTCGCCAAATTGCTGGTGCCGTAGCACGTAGAATTGTGATTTATGCCAAGAAAGGAGACGAAGCTAAGGCTGGGCATGAATATGGTTTCATCAAGTTTGGGTCTCGTTTAGACATTTTTTTACCTTTAGATACTGAGTTTTTCTGTAAGGTAGGCGATGTGACCAAGGGCGGCGTAGATGTATTGGCAAAATTAAAAGATTGATTTTGGATTTTAATGTCACAATCTTAGGTTACAACTCTGCCGTCCCCACAGCCCATTCACATCCCACGGCACAGCTAGTGGATGTGAAAGGAACTACATTATTGATAGATTGTGGCGAAGGAACGCAAATACAAATCAGAAAATCTAAAACAAAGTTTTCTAAGCTCAACCAAATTTTTATAAGTCATTTACATGGCGACCATGTTTTTGGCTTGGTAGGGCTCATCAGCACATTGCAACTGCTAGGGCGGAATAAATCTTTAGAAATCTTTGGACCTGTGGGGATTAAAGATTTCATCAATCATCAACTTAGTCTTACCAATGCATATCAGAACTTTGAATTAATTTTTCATGAATTAAATTCAGATGTGAGTGAATTAATTTTTGAGAACAAAAAGCTAAAGGTTTATACGATTCCACTCCGCCATCGGTTTTACTGCAACGGATTTTTAATTCAGGAAAAAGAAGGTTTACGGCATTTAAATATGCAAGCCATTCTCCAAATTCCTGAAATTGAAACCTGCGATTATTATAAAATTAAACAAGGTTTTGATTTTGTGAGAGCGAATGGCGAAGTCATACCATGTGCAAAATTGACCTTCCCGCCTGAGCCAGCACGCTCTTATGCTTTTTGTTCAGATACGATGTACCACCCAGCAATAGTTCCGATTATAGAAAATGTTGATTTGCTTTACCATGAGGCAACATTTTCTAAAGCCTTAAAAAATTTAGCAAAAAAAACTGGACATTCCACCGCAGAACAAGCTGCACAAATTGCAAAACAAGCGCAGGTAAGTAAATTAATTATCGGGCATTTTAGCAATCGGTATAAAAACCCTCAAGTGCTACTAGATGAGGCTAAAGAAATCTTTGCTGAAACGTACCTTCCCAAGACGCTGGAAAGCATTTCTATTCCGCAAAAGAAGCTGTGAAAATTTTCTAAGCCTTAAAATAAAAATCATTAAAATTTTAAAGGCTTAGAAAATTTTTGAAAGAAAAACTCGATTAATTAATCAAAATTTTGAACTCAGAAGCTTTTCTATTTGCTGCATTCGCTTCTGGTAACTCGGCATTAATTTGGTATTCACCTGGGGCTAAATTCGCTGTAGCATCAGCCTTGGTAGAAGCGATAATTTCTTCTCCATTTTTTTTAGTCACTTTATAGCTAATATCTTGATTTTGAGTGACTAAACTAAATTTATACTCGCTGGGGTTCAAAACTGTAAAATCAAATTTTTGTGTGAATTCACTACTGAAAGAACCATAAAATTCTTGTTTTTTCAATTCAATATTTTCCTCTGCCTCTAAATTATTATTTTCGCTATCTTTCACGCCAGTGCTTCCTTGATATTGTTCTGGCACATTATAAGTATCCATTTGAGCTTCCTCTACTGGGTTATTTGGAGTTTGCTGTTTGTTTTTCGGGTCACACGAGGTTAAAAAAGAAATTGAAATAATACTTAATCCTAAAATAAATTTTCTCATATATTCGTATTTTACTTTTTTATAGTTTTTAACAAATTAAATGCCAACAATTACAAATATTTATTAAGATGAAAAACATACAAGACCTTTTGCAACACATTCAGCTGAATAAAATTGATAAAAACCTCTACACAGGTACGAGTATTTCTATTGGTAGTCCCATTGTTTTTGGTGGGCAAGTTTTGGCTCAGAGTTTATATGCTATGTCTCAGGAAGTGGACGCTAGCCGAATTTGTCACTCGCTGCATTCTTACTTTATCCTACCAGGGCAACTAGACAGGAAAATAATTTTTGAAGTAGAAAATGTGCGCGACGGAGGTAGCTTTAGTACACGCCGTGTTTTAGCTAAACAGGACGGAGAAATTATTTTTATTCTAAGCGCTTCTTTTCAGTCAAAAGAAAATGGGGTTTCGCATCAAATGGAAATGCCCGAGACAGAAAGTCACGAAAACCTTTTGAGTTGGACAGATATTTATGAACAATTGAAGGGATTTTTGCCCCCCAAGATAGAGAATTTCTTGTCCATAGATCGCCCCATAACTTTCAAACCTACACAAATTGACAATCCGGCAGATCCACAAAATCTTGAACCGAAACAGTCAGTTTGGTTTAGAATCAATGGAGAAATGCAAAATAACCCTTTGCTCAATCGCTGCGTGTTAGCGTATGCTTCTGATTACAACTTACTACCAACAGCAACGCGTGCCCACGGTAAAGATTTAGCCGAAGAAGAAATCATCATGGCTAGCCTAGACCATTCTATGTGGTTTCACCGTGAATTTGACATCAATCAGTGGTTTCTCTACGTGATTGATAGTCCCTCCGCTGCCAATGCAAGAGGCTTTACCCAAGCTAAAATTTTTGGGGAAAATGGAGATTTAATAGCATCTGTAGCACAAGAAGGTTTATTAAGAATAAAAAAATAATATCTTTGACATCTTTAAATTAAATAAAATGAAAAAAATATTCATCTTAGTCATGGCTAGTTTAATCTGCTTCGGCTGTAAAAAAGAAAAAACAACAACAGAGGAAGAAATTTCTGCACAGCGTCCCACTTTGCCAGAAAAAGCAGATTACGCATTAATTCACGGTCAAATTTCTAATTTGGAGGTGCCAGTAGATAGCGTTTTGATAAGAAATCCGCAGCATCAATACCAAAAATTGATAAAAATGCAACCCGACGGAGTTTTTCATGATACGCTAAGAATCCCAGCTGAGGGGCCGTACCAAATTAAAATTGGAGACGAGTATGCTACCGTTTTCTTGAAAAATGGAAATCCATTATACCTGACCTCAGACTATCCGCAATTTGATGAAACTTTAAAATTTGAAGGAGAAGGTAACATTGTAGATAAAAGTAATTTTGTCATCGCATCTACACTGATGCAAGAAAAAGCCATTGCAGAAGAAGACTTTGCACTAGATGAAGCCGCTTTCAGCAAAAAATTGGAGGGAATGAAAGCAAATTTTGCTCAGCTGATTGAAAAATATCCTAATTTAGACCAAAAATTCGTTACAGATTCAAAAGAACAATACGAATTAGGCTTAGAAGGATTAAAAAAATATTACCAGCGTAAAAAAGAAATCGCTAATAAATTTACTGGTAAGCCAGCGCCTTCTTTTTCAGGAGAAGATATCAACGGCAAAAAATATCGTCTTTCTGACTTCTCAGGTAAATACATTTATGTCGATGTATGGGCCACTTGGTGCGGACCGTGCAAGGCTGAAATTCCTGATTTAAAGAAAATTGAAGAAGAATACCGTGGTAAAAACATTGAATTTGTAAGCCTTTCTATCGATGAAGCTTCAGACAAGGAAACTTGGAAGAATTTTGTGCGAGAAAAAGAATTGAAAGGAATTCAGATTTTTGATGGAGCAGCATGGAAGAGTAACTTTATAAAAGATTTAGAAATTCAAGGCATTCCAAGATTTATTCTCATCGGTCCCGATGGGAAAATCATCGACCCAGATGCACCAAGACCAAGTGGTGGAAAATTGAGAGAAAAATTAAACGCTTTGGAAATTTAATAAAACTCAGAAAAAATGTAAAAAAAACTCAGCAAAACTAATTAGCTGAGTTTTTTCATTTAAAAAAAAATGCCGATAAGCCGGATTCTGTCAGTCTTAATTGCTTAAAACGTCTTGTCATTTATCTGGAATTCACATTACTGCAAATTTCTATCTGCTCACCCCTCGGCATCGGGCGGGCAACCCTTTTCAGCCGATATACATAGCATTTCACCGCACAGAGTTTACCTGATTTCACTACAGCCGTACTGTACTTGCTTTCTGTTGCACTTGTCCTCAGCTTATAATCAACTGGGCGGGCGTTACCCGCTGTGCTGCCCTATGGTGTCCGGACTTTCCTCACGCAGCTAACTCACCACGTGCGACAAGATGGCGACACAAATGTATGAAATTTTTATTCAATTTTTTAAGGCTTAAAAAATTTCAAATCAAGTCGTTATCTTTGCAGTATGAAAATTCAAGAAATTCAAGATAATATTGTACAAGATTTTTCTTTTTTTGATGATTGGGAAGGGCGCTATCAGCATCTGATTGATTTAGGGAAAGATTTAGCCGAACTCAGCGAAGAAGAAAAAAAAGAAGGAAATTTAGTGAAAGGCTGCCAAAGCAATGTTTGGTTAGCATCTGAATACAAGGGAGATAAAGTCTTCTATAAGGCTGATAGTGATGCCATTTTGCCTAAAGGAATTGCAGCTCTGTTAGTGCAAATTTATTCTGGGCAAACGCCACAAGAAATTTTAAAAAGCAACGAAGATTTTATAGAAAAAATTGGTTTGCAGGAATTCTTGTCTCCTACGCGTGCCAACGGATTACTAGCGATGATAAAGCAGATTAAATTCTACGCCATTGCTTTTGATGCTAAAAGGAATTAAAAAACATAAATTTTGAACCCAAATTTTCACATCTTAGCACTACGTTTTTCTTCCATTGGTGATGTCGCAATGTGCGTACCCGTGATTGATTCAGTATTGAAGAATAACTTAGAAGTGAAAATCACTTTTGCTACGCCCAAAGCTTTTCACGTTTTTTTCCCAGTGCATGAACGCTTAAATTTAATCGATTTTGATAAAAAACAAGAGCATCGGGGAATCTTAGGTTTAGTGCGGTTTTATCGGCAGCATTTTAATTTAGAGTTTGATGCAGTAGCTGATTTACATTCCGTTTTGCGAACACAGTTTTTACGTGGTATTTTCAGCACTCTAGGTACGCCTACTGCTTATATAGACAAAGGTAGGGCTGAGAAAAAATTACTAACTCAAAAAGATGACAAAGAGCTGAAACCGCTGATTCATACCTGTACACGATATGCTCAAGTTTTTGAAGAATTGGGATGTGATGTCCCTTTAAATTTTGAATTACAAAATTTCTTAGGTTATCCCAATGCTTTGAAAGACGGAGTAGGCATTGCTCCCTTGGCTAAACATGAAGAAAAGCAATTCCCTCTAGAAAAAATGAAAGAAATTGTAGCTCATTTGGCACAAAATCATCAGGTCTATTTACTTGGAGGAAAAGAAGATGAGGAAATTCTAAATACTTTGGTTCAGCCAAAGGTAGAAAATTTAGCTGGTAAACAAAGTTTCAAAGAAGATTTGGAACTGATGGCAGGACTGAAATTTGTCATCAGTATGGATAGTGCAAATATGCATTTAGCTTCCTTGGTCGGGACGCGCGTCATCTCCGTGTGGGGAGCCACGCATCCGTACTTAGGTTTTTTGGGCTACGGGCAATCGATGAAAGATGTTGTGCAATTAGAGAATCTAAGCTGTCGCCCTTGCTCAGTTTTTGGCAACAAAACCTGCTGGCGTGGAGATTTAGCCTGCATGAATGAATTATCTTTCTCTAGAACAATCTTTAATCTAATTTTTTTTTAAGGCTTTAGAAATTTCATCAAAAAAAAACCGCCTTGAAATTCCCAAAACGGCTTTTTATTAATATAAAAAATTAAAATTATCTCGCAAGATAGGTTTTCAGAATTCTACTCCTTGAAGTGTGTTTTAATCTTCGGATGGCTTTTTCTTTAATTTGACGGACGCGTTCACGTGTTAAATCAAAAGCTTCACCGATTTCTTCTAGGGTCATTGGGTGCTCGCCATTGAGCCCAAAATACAAGCGAATCAAATCAGCTTCTCTCGGGGTCAAAGTTTTCAACGCTCTTTCAATTTCAATACGAAGCGACTCGTTAAGCAATTCCCTATCAGGATTAGGCGATTCCCCAGAGCGTAAAACGTCGTACAAATTAGAATCTTCACCTTCCACCAATGGAGCATCCATAGAAACGTGACGCCCACTATTTTTCATTGATTCTTTTACATCATCTTCAGTCATATCCAATTGGTCTGAAATCTCTTCTGCCGATGGAGCCCGCTCATGTTCCTGCTCTAGCGAAGCATAAGCCTTATTAATTTTATTGATGGAACCAATTTTATTGAGCGGCAAACGTACAATTCTAGATTGTTCTGCCAACGCCTGCAAAATAGATTGACGAATCCACCAAACGGCGTACGAAATAAATTTAAAACCACGCGTTTCATCAAATCGCTGAGCTGCTTTGATGAGCCCTAAATTTCCTTCGTTTATCAAATCTGGTAAACTCAAACCTTGATTTTGGTACTGTTTTGCTACGGAAACAACGAACCTCAAATTCGCTTTTGTCAATTTTTCTAAAGCAATTTTATCTCCAGCCTTGATTCGCTGAGCCAATTCCACTTCATCCTCTGCTGTAATCAAATCAACTTTACCTATTTCCTGTAAATATTTATCTAGAGAAGCTGTTTCACGATTAGTAACCTGTTTGGTAATTTTTAGTTGCCGCATATATTTTTTTAAAACTTTTTTTTTTAAACTTATAGATAACTATTGATTTACCAAAAATACTTTGGTAAATTTGTAGACAAGACTTTCCTATTTATTTTTAGCTCTTGCTCTATTAGCTAGTACGTAACAGCGTAGTAAAATGTTACAAGCTTTAATGTTAACTTTTAGTTAAAACTCGAATGATTTTTTTTAATTTTAAGAGGCAAGTTTTATCTCAGAATATTTTTTTGAATTCTAAAATAAATTCTTCCTTAAAAAAATATTCTAACAAATTTTACTTTTTTCATCAAATAGAAAAATCATAATGAGGTGATGGTATAATATTTGTGAAAATTAAGCTAAAATATCAAAATTATGAAAAAACTTGTTTTAGGAATAAGCTTAGCATCCATGATTTTTGCAGTGCAGTCTTGTGAGAAAAAAAATGAAACTCAAAATACTGACAGTGAGATAGTTGCACCGTCAGAGGATTCCGAAATGGGAGTCGTTTCTGAAGTTATCGTTCCTTTATCTTCCAAAAGCGGAAGTTCTGTGGCTGGGAGTGCAACCTTTACGCAAAGTGGCAACGAAGTGACCCTGAAAGTAGATGTTACAGGATTGAAAGGCAGTGAACATGCCATTCATATTCATGAAAACGGTGATTGCTCTGCCGATGATGGTTCTTCTGCTGGCGGGCACTGGAATCCTACTGGAGATGACCACGGGAAGTGGGGCGAAGGTGATTTTCACTACGGTGACATCGGTAATTTAGTTGCTGATGCAGAAGGTAAATCAACCTTAGTCTTTACAACAGATAAGTGGACTTTAGAAGAAAATGCAGAAAATGGATTGAGAGGAAAATCAGTTATCATCCATGCAAAAGCGGATGATTTTACATCTCAGCCATCTGGAGCTGCTGGAGATCGTATTGCTTGTGGGGTTATTAAATAAGGTTATTAAATAATATATTCTAATATTTTTTTAGCCTCAAACAAAAGCCTTTAGATTAAATTTCTAAAGGCTTTTGTTTTATCATATAATTTATGATTTCAATTTTTTTAAGGCTTAAAAAATTTTATGCTTTATTCAGCATATCCACTTCTGCTACTTTCAGTAGGAAATTATGCATTTGGTCGTTTCGCATAAATGATTTCATATGTTCACTTCCTGGCCCATACATCGCCAATTCTGTGTAGTCAGAGGTATGATTCATGCTGTTCCAACCCACGTGGAAGTGCTCATACTGCATTTTAGATAGCAACAGGAAAGGCAAATGCTTCGGGTTATAGATTCCATCTTCGGCTTGCACATCTTTGTAGTAGGCTATGATTTCTTTGGCGTGTTCGGTTGAAATTTTCATATTCCCAGAATTTTCATACAAGCGGTCTATGATTTCTTTTTCGGTAGCATCGGTTCTGATTCCTTGCAAAATCCAATCATTAGAATGCTTGATGCTCACCGTGTTATCAAATAGCGGGTCTACGCCTTTCCCGTACACCAAACCAGGATTTGCATTCCCGTGGTCAGAGGTTATTACGACTAGCGTATTTCCATCTTTTTTAGCAAAATCCAATACGTGATTCACACAAGAATCAAACATTAACTGATCAAATAACAGAGCAGCAAAATCATTGCCGTGCGCCGCCCAGTCTACTTTGCCTGCCTCTACCTGCAATACAAAACCATTGCTATGTGATTTCATTTGCTCTATAGCTTTTTGCGTCAAATCCAATAAGTTAGGCGTAGTTTTATCTGTGCCCAAAGTTTTAGCATCTACAGAATACGGCAATGAATCTTCGGTGAAAACACCTAATAACTTCTGGTTTGGCTGAGCCTTCAGCATCTCAGATTTATTTTTTGCCACGTGATAGCCTTTCTTTGTAAAGACCGCGTACATATCTTTTTTATCTTTTCTAAACTTAGGGTCAAAATATTTTTGCCCGCCGCCCATCATCACATCAAAATCTAGCGTAGCATACTTCTCTGCAATAGCCGCTTGGTCGCTTCTAGACTTTATATTCACACAAAATCCTGCTGGCGTGGCGTGCGTAATGGGCACAGTGGTAACGCAACCTACTTTTTTCCCCGCTTTTTTAAATTTTTGCAAGATTGGTTCATATTCTTCGCCTTTGGCGCCAATATTCAGGTTCCCGTTGGGGACTCTATGCCCCCCTCCCCAAGAAGAACTCGCTGCAGCAGAATCTGTAACAATAGACGTCTTAGAAGCCATATCCATCAACCCTCTTTGCATCAAATCATCTTGATATGCCCCCAGCCAAGCTGATGGTTTTCCTAAAATTCTTTTGCTATAAATATCGCTCATTGCCAGCGTACCAGAACTCATGCCATCGCTCACCATGAAGATAATGTTCTTGGTTTTTTTATGCCTAAATTCTTCTCTGATTGTATTTGATTTTAAGCTTTCTGCTCCCAAGAAAAAAGCCCCAAGCCCAAGCAAAGACGAGTTTTTAAAGAATTCTCTCCTTTTCATGCCTAAAAATTTATTTATGACAAATGTAAAGGTTTTTCGCTTAACTGAATATTATAATTTTGTTTAAATCTCATTTAAATGAAAACTAAAGCATAACTGAATGAACAAAAGAAGCGAGCTCTAATTTACAAATCTGAGCTCGCTTTTTATTTTTTAACGCCATGAGTAAACACTGGCTTAAACCACGCCTGTTTTCTCTTTATACGCTACTTTTTAATTATTATCTTTAATGCAACGCACGCTGGCCCCGTAAGCTCGGCCGTAGCTGTTCACACCGCTGTAGCTCCTGTCGAAGTTCATGCTGTGAGCGCTGTTACTGCCTTCAGAAGAGCTACTCCAGTAGTACCCGCTAGAACGACTGTCGCTCAGTGAACCATTGTTATAGAGATGGTAGCCAGCAGCTGCAAGGTTTGGCAACTTAGTCTGTGTATACATTTGACTTCCTACAGCATTGAGTAATTGCTGCCACTCCTGCACAGTCGGAACATGGTAACCAGACGGACAAGGGTTATTATATCCTCCTGCTTGCCACAACCTTAAATCTGCACCTGATGCATTTTCACTTCCGTCTACCCAGTTATAGTTTCCTTTAATAAACGCTGAACTGCCAGCATTTCTCCAATCTTGGGCTTGTGTTGTGGTAGTTTCTGCCCCCCTAAACTCATGCCCATCACTCGCTCTCTGCCATTGGTATAATGAACCGTAGGTTTTATCATCTTCATTGGCAGCTTCGTCGTCTGTTTTATTAACTTTATTAACGGTAGGGTCAAAATGAGAACTATGGATGTTGGCGTATTCTGCTCCAAGGTTGAGGTTGAGCCATGTTTTATTATAATTAGTAGCAGTTTCAGTTACAGTTGTAGCGCAATACACAAAATCATGCTTGCCGTCACCAAAGTGCTTATCAAAAAGTATGTTTTCTGGTGCACATTGTTTGATTTTTTTGATGATATCATCTGCTCTGTCTGGCTGATTATCTCGGATGTGCTTTATTTTATCCTCATTTGCTAATTCCCATTTGAGGTCTGAGAGGCTTGTGCGCTTCACCTTTTGGTCTTTTTCATTCCAAACTAAAAGCCATTGGGTAGATATTTCCTCCTTAACACCTTCTATGCGCAAGTCACCTTCTTGGTTGCCCTTTGCGCTGATGTCTAATGTCGCCTGTGGAGTATCTGTGTTAATGCCCACCTGAGCGGTGGCTAAGGCCCCTGGCAATACAACAAAAGAAAGTAATAATTTCTTCATTTATTTTAATTTTTTGATTAATATTTTATTGATTTATTCTTTTTCTTCATTGAATTTTTGCTGTTTTTTATTCAACTTTTTTTGCTTCTTCATTTAGAAAGAGCCCCAACCCGTGAGGCTCTTCTTTTTGAAGAAATTACTACTTTCACACAGGTGAAAATAGAAAAACCGCACAAGATTTTCTTGCACGGCTTTGCGGTTCGCTCCCGAAGGGAAGCAAAAAATTATTATAAGTAGCTGATAATGAGTTGTTTAGCTCATTACTTGTGTGTGTGTGTGTTTACACTTTATTTTGAAACTCACAAATTTCATTTGTTAAAATTTCGTTATTTTTTTGTTAAAATTTTTCGTTGAGATTTTTCTCTTCTCAACCTGCCCGCAAATGTATTTTACGTTTTTGAATTACGCAAATTTATTTTTTTTTGAGGC
>NZ_UNSD01000008.1 GCF_900538215.1 Candidatus Ornithobacterium hominis | reverse complement strand
TTATTTTCCTTACCTTGTCTATTCGCATTCGTAATTATATTTTTTACTTATGTAAGTAGAGGAGTTAAGTACGAAGATAATCAGCCTTTTGAGTTTGTCGGGATATTTACTTCTGGTATGTTTTCTTTACTGTTTTTATTTCTACTCTATAAATATTTTCTACGTAAAAGTATAAAAGTTCAGGTGCTTAAAAATAGTCTAACCTTACGTTCAGGAGTAGTAGCACAAGAAGTGAACGATATTCTATTAAGTAAGTATGAAGGGTTTCATTTACATCAAAGTGCGATGGGAAAATGGCTTGGGTATGGAATATTTAGAGTTACAACAGGAGGAGCTTATCAAGCTTATAAAATTTGTAACCCCATGGGATTAAGAAATACTGTAATGAATCAAATTAATGAACTAAATAAATAATAAAATAAATTAAAATGAAAACAAATTTAAGAACATTAGCATTTTGTTTAATGCTTGGAGCAGGGTTTATTTCAGTTACTTCATGTAATTCTGATGATGTAGTAAAAAATGGAAAAGAAGAAGTAACGAAACCTGACGAATACACTTATTCTCCTCCTGCATGGATCCATGGAGAATGGATAGAAACAGGAAAGGTGAATGAGGAAGGGTTTGATGAAGTAGACGAAGAGGAACATAAAAATTGTTTTAAATTTACTTCAAATAAATTTTACTACGGCAGCGATGGGAGAATAGTTGAAATCAGAGCTGATGCAGAAAAAATTCAAAATTGGGAAAAAATATCAGATGAAAGTTATAAATTTAAAGTTGAACTCGAAGGACAGCCAATAGGTTTTGAATTTAAACGTATTGATAGTAATACTTTGCATTATATTGTATATATTGATGCAACGACAAAATACATTTCTAAATTGGAAAGAGCTAAGAAACCGTTTAAAATTTTAAATTTTTAGAAATTAACTATGATTTTAATTCTAACGTTAAATTATAATCAATAAATTAACTCTAATAAGAATACCCACGAAAAAATTATTATCGTGGGTATTTGCATTTTCTCACTTTGTGAAATGGTGGCAAATATTTATCTTTTAAATTATCTTCATCAGGTAACTGGTTGTCTGGTAGTGTTTCAAAAATAGATTTAAATGTCGTGTACGTTATTTGAGTAACTTTTATACGCAGGATTTTTCTGTAAAAATCAAATCATTCGGGTTAAGTTTTCTTACCCGTTTGATTTTCTAAAATCCATTATGAAAACAGAAAAAAATAACTATATATTTCAAGTTGATGATAGAGTTCTTGTAGCTCCTCAAGTTACAGGCGAGAAAGAGATTGAGGCTAAAATTACTGAAATTGAAGATAATCCTTTCATTGGAACCGTGATTAATGTAATCACTCCTGAAGGAATTATATTTTTTGAAAAACCTGATATGTTCAAGCCTTTGATTAAAAAAAATACTTAATCTATCGGCTTTTCTCTATTACTGCGGAATAATTTAATATAAATTAATCCTTGTTCCTCTATCACCTCATATAACAGAGAAAACTTACCATTGAAAAAATTTCTTTTATACAAATTAAGCGACTTAATGTAATTAGCTAAAAAATAAGGGTTTTCAGATATCGCTTTTTCTACCAATTCTACTTGTTGGATTATTTTTAAAGAATATTCATTACTCTTATTTTTTTCTATCCAAAAATCAAGGTTATCTTCAAGCTTTTTAGCAGCTTCTTCGGTCCATCTAACTTCCATACTTATCTTTTAATCTCTTAGATAAATCCATGCTACTTATTGTTTTTCCCTCAATAATCTGCTGATTAGATATTTCTAAACTCTCCATTTCTTCAGGAGTTGGCTTAAATTTGGATTCTCTATTGTATTGCTCTACAATTTCTATAATTTCATTGTATTGCTGAATAGGAATAACTACAGATAACGGCGTTCCATTATTATCTGTTATAAATTGATGATTTCCAGTAACCATATTAATCTTTTTACAAAGATATTCAAATTAAATAATTTTTCTAAGTTGATAATAAACTGCAGTAATTTTTACCGCAGTTTATTTTACTTTTTACGAGTTAAAAAGAATCTCTCGGAACTGCCTTACCCTCTTTTTTCACCAAATTGAATACACTCTTAGATTTTCTATTTCTATTTTTAAAAATCATAAAATCTTTCAATTCAGGATTTTTTCCTTGATAAAAATGAAGAAGAATCTTTTTATGTTCATCAGAGTATATATTAAAATCATTCAGCTTATCAAATAATCTCTTATCTATCTTATCATCCGTAAAACTGAACAAGGTTTTCATTTTAGCAATCTCACTTCCTTTGAAAACTTGACCAGTAAAATTATCTATGACAGAAAATCCAAAAGGTGTTTTATTACCTGAAGAATGAAATACGATGTCAATACCAAACATTCTTTTCATTTCAGATTGAAACTCACTAACAAACTCTCCTCCTCCCTTTTCAGGTTCTTTGTATAATGGGTTTTTCAATTCTTCCATTTGAAAAACTTGCGTATTCAATTTTTCTTGATACTTCTTGAAAATTTCCCGAATTTGTTTAATCCTATTGTCGTCTGTAATTTCTGAATATTTCAAGTCATCCTTGTTAATTTCAGAAATCATTACACCACCTTTAGAAAAAGAAAATTTATTTTCATTATCAACTAAATCAAATCCAGCTCTTGAGAAAGCTAATCTCATTTGATTTTCATTACTGAATTTGTATGCTAATAGCTCTTGAACTTTATCAGCTAATTTTTCTTCTTCGCCGAATTTTTCTCGCATTACTTTAGCTAAGTTTCTTTGTGATTTTAACTTTTCAAATGAGTCATTCATCTTCTTCCCATTTTCTACATTCACACGTGTTGAAACAATATGAACATGATTATTATCCGTGTCGTTATGAAAAACCAAAATGTAAGGCTGATTTTCATATCCCATTTCTTTCATCCAAGAATGAGCGAGTTCTTTTAACTCTTCTTTACTATGCTCTCTAAACCTTGTAGAAATCATAGCATGGAACTGCTTATTTTTGGTTTTATTTACAGAAGAAACAGATTTAAAATAATCACGAACAACTTCTGCTGAAGAATCTTGATTGATATGGGAAGGAAAATTATTCATTCCAATCAATTCGCCATCTCCTTTCTTAACTTTCTTATCGTTGTATTTTACTCCAGGAAAATCAGAAGTATTACTTTTAAAAATTTTCACAATCATTGTTTTGCCAAAAGATTAAAAATCTCTTCAAACATTCTGTTCTGCTTTTCTTTTAAAATTTGAACCTGCTTCAAGAGTTTATTAAATTCTCTTACGTCTGCTTCTCCAACTTTTTGTCGAGTATTTGCATATTTTGCAAATTGATTGATGTTGTTCTGAACTTTTAAAAAGTAATTGTCTTGTAATTCAATGAACTTCATTAATCCTAATTTTTCATCCTTCATCATTTTTCCTTCAACAGAACTAATAACCAAATCTGTTAATGAAATTCCTCTTTTTTCACACATTTTCACCCAGCGTTGCTTATCTTCTTCTGCCAATCTAACTACCACTCTGGTATTTTTCATACTAACCTTAGAATTGTGTTCACAAACTTAGAAATAAATTTTAACACACACAATATCAATTATTTACACTCAACAAATATGACACCATATGCCACCTAATGATACCATAAAATATCTAATGACACCAAAAGTTTTTGAAAAAAAACTAAAAAAAAATCGGAGTTCCGAAGATTTTTACCCCGTAAGGGCAAGATAGTATTTGAAGCAAAAATTTTTTAAAATTTTGTGCGCACAAATACACATCTTGCATCCTAAATTTTAAGAGCTCTTAAAATTTAGGATGCGAATATAGTTAACAGATAATCAGTATTTTATCTAATTTTGTAGAAAAATTAGATGAAGAGCTCTTCATCTAATTGTAAATCAATATAATACAGAAAAAAGAAAAATCATGCAAACATGAAGTTATGAGTGAACCAACTAAAATTTGAAAAATACTTTTGTAAAAAAAATTACTGAAAAAAAGAAAAAGAAACAAAAAGAAAATATTTCTTTCTTTCTTTTTTATATATGTAATAAATAAAAGAAAATAGAGATAAAATATTGTTTTATTTTTCTTGGCAAAATAATTAATAGAAAAAAAAGGAAATTTAACCAGAATTTAACTAAAGCGTATCAGTAGTTGAAACACTTGGGCAGTAAAGTGAGTCTGTACTTTATATTAAATAAATTCTCTCTCCGAATCTTTGGCTTTTTGAAATCTAATTTGATTAATATTATTAGCATAAATTTCAGTAATTTTTGAATCTGAATGTCCAAAAATAACTTTTATTGTATCTAAATCTACTCCATCTTTAAGCATATCATTAGCACCTTTATGCTTCATACTGTACATATTCTTTTCAATCCCTAAACCCTCTTTTACCCATTTTTTCCAGTGTCTTGTTGCTGTATCTCTTTTAGTCCGATATGGAGAGGGAGAATAACTTTTTTCTAAAATATAATTTCCTCCAAAATGACGTGGACTACCAAATAAATACCATTCTTCATCAACATTTCTAATCATTTTTTTCAAATCCTCTAAAATATTTTTTTTGATCGGAACTAAACGGTATTTACTATTTTTTGAATCGTCTGAAGAAACCAAAATCACTTCTCTTTCTATGTCAATACACTTTATTTTCAACCCCAATAGTTCTTTAGGTCTAATCCCCGTTTGGTATAAAAATTTTATAAAAACCAAAAATGTTGGATGATGAATTTTTAAATGATTTATGACTGCTGTTTGCTCTTCACTCGTTAGTATCTCAGTAGGCCGTGAATGATATTTCAGTGTTCTAATACCATGAGAAGGATTTTTTTCTATGATTTGATATTCTACTAATTCTGTAAGAACACTTTTAAGGTAACCAGTATGTTTATTATAAGAATGATTACTCCAATTTCTTTCTTTTTTAATTTTTTCAAGAATATTTTTGATATGAAACCTATTTATATCAACAATATTTATGTTATGATAATCTAATTTTTTAGCTGCATCCTTAGCAAAGCGAACAGTTCCCTTATAACAAGAAATACTTTTCTTTTTCAGCCTATATTCTAATTTATTTATACTAAAATCTAGAGCTTGATTGAAATTATATGTAGGAATTTCAACTTTTTTCTTTTCAACTTTTTTCTTTTCAACTTTTTTCTTTTCAGGAATCCACCCACTTTCTAGCTTTCTCTTCAAAGCTTCCCTCAAAACGATTGCTTCTTCAAGCCTTGAATCATAGTCTTTTTGCTTATTAATATCTAAAGAGAATCTGTGTGGATTTCCTCCATTAAATCTAAACCATACATACCAGTTTTTCCCATTTGTTCCATCGGGATTAATTAATGGATATTTTTTTATTTTAGGTTCAGTCCAATAGTTTTTTTTCTTGCTCATACATGATAAAATTTATCATGTCTGCAAATACCGATTTTCAAGAGTTTGTGCACTTTTGTGCAGAACACAAAATCTAAAAAAACCTAAGTAATTGTTACAGAATCACTTAGGTTTCAATTTGCGGAGAGAGAGGGATTCGAACCCCCGGAGGTGTGACCCTCAACGGTTTTCAAGACCGCCGCATTCGACCACTCTGCCATCTCTCCAATGACTTTTGCTAAACAACTTAATTTGTTTGTGGATTGCAAATGTAAGAAATTATTATTTATAATTCCAAATTAAATTTCAATTTCTGTCGTTATGGCTAATAAATTTTCTGAAATTCTTCCTTTTCTGATTAATTTCATGTCATTGTTTACGCAGAGATAATTTTGCTTGTATAAATTGTAAATACAACATCAACTCATTGAATAAGAATGATATAAATTATTTTAAAACATCAGAGATATCTCCTTTTCTTCCTCTTTTCATCTCCTCTATTCGAGGTAAAATGGAAATCTTTTTTTCACATTTTATTTATTAACTTCAAAGGCTTAAATTCACATTATTCCCTACTTTGAATATAATTTAAAGAAATGTTTTTAAGGAGGGTTGTTTCTCTAGAAAATTTTTTAAAGCCTTAAAAAAAAATTAGATTAAAGCCATTTCAAAATGGATGAAAAGGCTTTTTAATCTAATTAATTTTCGTTCTAAATATGAATTACTTCATCATAAGCAGCTGCTACAGCTTCCATCACAGCTTCAGATAATGTGGGGTGTGGATGAATTGTCTTTAGAATCTCGTGTCCTGTTGTTTCTAGTTTACGAGCGGCTACAGCCTCAGAAATCATTTCTGTAACGCCATTACCAACCATGTGGCAACCTAACCACTCGCCATATTTAGCATCAAAAATAACTTTGATGAAGCCATCGTTATCGCCATTTGCTGTTGCTTTTCCATTAGCTGAGAAAGGGAATTTACCTACTTTTATCTCGTAACCAGCTTCTTTAGCCTGAGCCTCGGTATAGCCTACAGAGGCGATTTCTGGTAAACAATAAGTGCAACCTGGAATGTTTTTATAATCAATTGGGTTAACTTCTAAACCTTTAATTTTTTCTACACAAGTGATTCCTTCAGCAGAAGCTACATGTGCTAGTGCCTGTGTTGCTAAAACATCGCCAATTGCATAATAACCTTCTACATTGGTTTTGTAAAAGTCATCGACTACAATTTTACCTTTTTCGGTTTTGATTCCAACTTCTTCTAATCCAATGTTTTCAATATTTGAAGTAATTCCTACGGCCGATAAAACGATATCGGCTTGCAAAGTTTCTTCTCCATCTTTAGTTTTTACTTTTGCTTGAACTCCTGAGCCTGAAGTGTCTACCGATTCCACAGAGCTGTTGGTCATTACTTTTATTCCTGATTTTTTGAAGGATTTTTCTAATTGCTTACTCACTTCTTCGTCTTCCACTGGGACAATCCTTGGCAAATATTCTACAATGGTGACTTTCGTGCCCAAAGTGGCGTAAAAATAAGCAAACTCAACGCCGATGGCTCCAGAACCTACTACAATGATTGACTTTGGCTGATTGGGTAAGTTTAGCGCTTGTCGATAGCCTATGACCTTCTCTCCATCTTGTGGTAAGTTAGGTAATTCACGCGAACGCGCTCCAGTTGCTATAATGATGTGATTTCCTTCGTAAGTTTGCTCTCCTCCGTCGTTTAGAGCCACTTTTACTTTTTTATTTTTTTGAAGTGTCGCTGTACCAAAGATGACATCAATTTTATTTTTCTTCATCAGAAACTCCACTCCTTTACTCATTTTCTGAGCAACATTTCTACTGCGTTGTATAATGTTTGGGAATTCGTAAGAAATATTTTCAGGTTTATTTAAACCAAAATCTTCAGCATGATTTAAATATTTAAAAACTTGTGCACTCTTCAGCAAGGCTTTGGTGGGAATGCAACCCCAGTTTAAACAAATGCCGCCTAAATTTTCTTTTTCGATGATGGCAGTTTTAAAACCTAACTGAGAGGCGCGAATGGCTGTCACATACCCTCCAGGGCCACTACCTACAACTATAATATCATATTTCATACCTAAAAATTTTTTATTTTAGTGAATTGCGAATTTACGCATTATTAATTTTTATCCCTAAATCTTCTTTCATTTTCTTTGAATAATCAACATTTTAATATCTTTATACTAGAATTAAAGTATGCTAATCTTCGGTAAAAGAACAGATATTGATTTCCATATTCCCGCTGCAAAGGCTCTAGACGCTAGCCTATCACAAGCACGAGAACTGCTAAGCAACTTGGTAGATGATGGCGAGAGCTACATTGGGCTAAAGGATGATGAATGTACCATAAAATTCACTGCCGTAAAAAACTATCTTTTCTTTATTGAAGTTCCTTTGGAAGAAAAATTCGGAGCTAAAGAAGCTTACTTCAGCCGTACCAAAACATATAATTTATTAGCAGAACTTTTTGAAGGCAAAAAAATTAATGATATTAGCGGTTTAGTTTTTAAATCTTATTTATGAAGCACTGGATTTATGCAGCAAGGCTTAGGACTTTGCCACTCTCGCTAAGCGGAATCATTTTGGGCGGGCTCATTGCTGCTGCTGATGGCTTTTTTGATATTTTAGTTTTCGGTCTAGCACTTTTCACTACATTGTGTTTACAAATTTTATCTAATTTTGCCAACGACTATGGCGACGGAATCAAGGGAACAGACGCACACCGCACTGGCGAAGCTCGCATGGTATCTTCAGGTTTGATTTCTCCTCAGCAGATGAAAAAAGCCACCATTCTTTTCTCTTTTTTAAGTTTTTTCAGTGCTTTCATTCTATTAGTCATTGCATTTTTACCCCAGCATTGGGATTTATTTTTAGGCTTTATAGGCTTAGCTGTATTGGCTGTATTGGCTGCAATCTTTTATACCGTGGGTAAAAGCGCCTATGGCTACCGTGGCCTAGGAGATTTATTTGTATTTCTTTTTTTTGGTTTAGTTGCAGTTGTAGGCACACACACGCTTTTTGCCAAAGAAATTCATGCATCCATTTTTTTGCCAGCCACCGCCATCGGTTTACTGAGCACGGCCGTTCTGAATTTAAATAATATGAGAGATGCTCAGCAAGATAAAATAGTTAATAAAATTACCATACCGCTGATGTTGGGGCATAAAAACATAAAGATTTATCATTTCATATTACTTTTTTTACCTTTTATTTTAGGCTTAATTTTTCTTGAGAAAAGACCAGAAAATTCTCTAAAATATCTATTTTTACTATTAGTAATTCCCACTTATTTTTTATTCCTAAAAGTTTCAAAAAATAAAAATCCAAATAAATTAGATAAAGAATTGATATTCACATCTTTGCTAACTCTGTCCTTTGCTTTACTATTCGGTTTTGGGCTTTTATTCGGTTAAATCTTTTATCTTTGTTCTAAATCAAAATTCAAATGCTCATAATAGGAATTGCCGGCGGAACAGGCTCAGGAAAAACCACTGTTGTCAACAATATTTTATCTCAGCTCAGTTCTGAAGAAGTGATCGTAATTTCGCAAGATAATTACTATAGAGATTCAGCTCATTTACCTTTTGACCAACGAGTTGCCATCAATTTTGATCACCCTAGAAGCATTGATTTTGAACTCCTAACGCAGCACATCTCCGCCCTCAAAAACGGGAAAAGCATTGAGCAGCCAATCTATAGTTTTGTGACACACAGCCGTACGAATGAAATTATTTTGACTCAACCCAAAAAAGTCATCATCGTAGAAGGAATTCTTGTCTTGACTCACCCCCCATTACGTGAATTATTTGACATCAAACTCTTTGTATATACGGACTCAGATGAGAGGTTGATTCGGCGAATTAGAAGAGACATCCAAGAAAGAGGCAGAGATTTAGAAGAAGTTTTATTACGCTACCAAAAAACGCTAAAGCCTATGCATGAGCAGTTTATAGAACCCTCAAAGAATTATGCAGACATTATAATCCCCAACGACCGAAAAAAAAACAACGTGGCCATAGAAGTCCTAAGCTCTGTGATTCAAAATAAAATTAATTTTTTTGAGAATGAAAAGTAATCAAAAAACCAGAGTTTGGTACACATTTTTGTGGAATAAGTATTTTTTGTTCGGTTTACTTTTTGTGATTTGGATGACTTTTTTTGACCAAAACTCATATCTTTTACACCGTGAATTAAATCGAGAAATTGATAATTTAAAAAAAGACATTGAGTATTATCAAGAGAATTTAAAGCAAGAAAAAGCTGAAATCAACTATCTAGAGCATCACCCCGAAGCTTATGAAAAACTAGCTCGAGAAAAATATCTGATGAAGCGGGAAGATGAAACTATTTTTTTGATAGAGCTCAAAGATTCAATTCCTACCAAGTAATTTTCACTTAAAAAAAATGTTATAAAACTGATTTTAAAACTATTAATTTTTTTTAAGCCTTAAAATTTTTTTAGAAAAAAAACTTTTGCTATGAATTTAGAGCTTTTAAGACCCGAAGTTCAAGAATGGATTTCTTTGAATTTAAACACCCCTTTACATCAACTTGCGTTTCAAAAATCGCCATTCTCAAACATCACCACACCAGAGCTTTTGACACAAATCAAAGGAAAAAAAAAGCTGAAATCTAAAGTAGAATGGCTCTCAAAAAAAGACAACATTATCTACCCGCCAAGTTTAAATTTAGAGCAATCATCATCTTGGTCTACAGCGACTTACAAAGCTAAGCTTTTCAGAAATGCTTCACAGATTTCAGACCTCACTGGCGGATTTGGGATTGATAGTCTTGCCTTTGCAGAAATTGCTCCTGTGGTTCATACTGAGCCTGATTTAGAATTGCAAAATATTGCTAAACAAAATTTTAAAACTTTAGAAAAAAACATTCAATCTCATCATTTATCTGCAGAAGAAATTATTGAGAAATTCCCTCTGTCAACCCATTATTTTATCGACCCATCTCGCCGAGATGCTAATAAAAATAAAGTTTTCTTGATGGCTGATTTAAATCCAAATCCTGTAGAAATCATGAAAAAAATTCAAGGCTTTAAAAAAATAGTGATAAAACTTTCACCATTATTTGACTTGACGGTTTTGGCTGATTTTTTCTCTCAGGCAAGTTGCTTTCATGTGGTGGCAGTGAAAAATGAGGTGAAAGAAATTTTGGTAGAAATCGACCAGGAAAATAATAAGCACTTGAAAATCAAAGCAATAAATTTAGATACTGATGATAATATTTATCAATTTTATTGGCAAGAGAAATACCAGCCACGGAAGTTTTGTGGTGTAAAAAAATACCTCTATGAGCCAAATGCTGCCATCCAAAAAACACAAAATTTCCTAAGCCTTGAAAAAAATTTTAATTTAACCAAACTAGCTCCTCACACGCATCTTTGGACGGCTGATGAGTATTTTAAAAATTTCCCAGGTCGGGTTTTTAAATTTCTAAAGCCTTTAGAAAATTTAAAAAAAGAACTGAAAAACAAGTCTATACAGGTTATTCATCGTAATTTTCCAGAAAAAATTCATGTCTTGAAAAAAAGATATCAATTCCATGCAGATGGGCAAAATCCTGTTTTCTTCACTTCAGATTGTGAGAAAAGCATTTGTTTCTGGGCAGAACAGATGAGGTAAATAGCTTCCACAATTATCTTCAAAACCAACAAATCAATGAAGCTTAAATAAACCCAACTTGAGTACATCAATCCCGTAGCGTTGTAATGAAATTTCAATGTTCTTTTGGCGGAGATATGCTCTCATTATTTCAACGCTTGAATGTCTTTCTGTAATTTCAAAAGAACATCGCTTGATGGCGCTTTTTCGTTGATACTTTGTGCGATTATTTCATCACGCAATTGCTCTGAAGTAAAGTTTTCGTTCAGATTTTCTTTACATTTTTTTATGAAATTTTGCGTCATATTTTTTGTACTAAAAATCAGTTGCCACGTATCAGGATGAATGTAAATTTGCTGACTTACGTTATGCTCAAACTCTTCTTGTATGGTCTTGATGAGGCTATATTCATACAAATTGGGATTCTCTAGCAGGTCTACCCGATGTACTAACTGCGTGGGACGAATTCGCTCAAGAAAAATAGCCATTCGTTCATAAGCTTGTAATCGATAGACATTTAATTCAGTGGGATGCTTATTTTCTATAAAATTCAATAATTTTTCTAAGGCTCTTAAAATTTTTTCAAAATAATAACATAAAATAGCTGCAATTAATAAAACTGGCACTAAATATTTAAGAAGTTCAAGTAAATCAATCATTTCACAAAGATAAGCTTCGGTCTAAATTTTAGAAAATTTTTTAAAGCTTTAAAAAATATTTTTGACATTATTTAAATTTTACAGTTAAAGTATTGTTAATAAATTAAAATAATAAAATAAATGCATTAATAATGTGAATTTCTTTTAATTTTAAGTAAAATTAGTAAAATTCCTATTGTTTTTATTATATTTTATGTTATATCTTTGGTTTACTAATCAAAACTTTTTTATTATGAGAAATTTTATTTTAATTAGTTTTTTTGCAATAATGTTTTCATCTTGTAACAATGAAGATGATTCACAAAGGGTAGTAATAGATCAAACTGCACTGGAGTTAAATAGTTTTGATGAGTTAAAAACATTAAAATCCGGAGTTGAAATTGCCAAGAAAGGAGATGATTATATCTATCTTGGCGTTGTACAACATTTAAAATGACAACGGTTAAAAAAGGACTAACCATCCAAAGTCGAAATAATTCTGACTCGACATCAAACAAGAATGAATTCGAGAGATGTTATGAGCATCAGTTTGAAAATCGTTAAGAGTAAAACATTATAAAAATTAAATTTTAACATCAAATTATAAAGTTATGAACATATTAAATTTCTTTAGAAAACCTTTATTTTCTGTTTTATTACCTTCATTATTTCTAGTTTATTCTTGTTCTAGAAGCGAAGAAGAAATCAAAAAAAACGAATTCGATTTATCAATTTATAATACATATAGAGCGAATAAAATTGATTTTAGTAAATATAAAGTTACAAACAAGACTAAATCTAGTGTTACTGGAAGAACATTTGAAAGTTTCGCTTACACAGTTGATATGATAAATCAAGACTTTAACACATCCTTGACTTTTAATCAACTTGACAACGAATTACTTGATAATAATATTGTTTATGGAACTCCTGAGTATTTAGCACCTATTGATGTTATAGACGATTATATGACTAGTACAGAAATTAATCTTTGTAATACTCTTGAAAACGATTTAGAGCTATTCGGTTTTGAGGTTGCTATGCAAAATTTTCAACAAAATGTAAATTCTTTAAATGTATCAGAAGCAGAGTTTCAAAAATATAACACTTTGTTAAATACTCTTTATATAATGTATAGTGTTAATCCTGAAATTTTTCAAGCAGATTTTACAACCACAAACAAATCTTCTTCAACTGCAAGACTTTCACCTTGTAAAAAGGCAATACTGTGGAATGCTGCTGCAACTGTTAGTCTTGCCGCTTGTGGAAGTGGACTCTTTTGTGCAGTTGCAATTGTTGCCAAAATTGGGGCAATGGACTCTATGATTGAAGCGTGTTCAGGCAAGTCTTTTCTATAAAAACAAGAATAATGATAAGTTTACCAAAGTATATAGGCTATTTTTTTATTTTGATATCAATATTTTTTTCAATAAGTTTCTATAATGATTTTTTGAATAGTGAAAAAATCAAATTTAACTTGTTAAACTATGCTATTACATCAATTGGTTTGGCTTTAGTTTTTCATCATAATTTATTTAAACAAAAAAAAATTAATAGCAATTTTGAAAAACAATTATCAATCAAAATTATACCTTTACTGTGTTTTATCTTATTATCAACATACCTATCTTATTTAGTTTACTATTCAATTAATGGTAACAACATAATTGGTACTAGAAATATCTTTTTTACAATTTTATCATACCTAATTATTTTTCCATTAATATATTATATTATAACTAAATATATAGTTGCAAAATATTAAAAAAGGACTAACCATCCAAAGTCGAAATATTCTGATTCGACATCAAACAAAAATGAATTCGAGGGATGTTATGAACATCAGTTTGAAAAACGTTAAGAGTAAAACATTGAAAATTAAATATTAACAAATAAATTTATACAAATGAATAAAATTTTAAAAATCACACTCGTATTATTATTTTCAGTTTTTCTCTTCTCTTGTAACGAAGATGAAAGTTTAGATCAAAGTCCTATCAATGAAAACTTAATCACATCTTTCAATAAATCATCTACTACCTCTAGAAATAGTGATGTTAGTGAAGTTATTGTTTTTTCAGATATGACTTCATCCGATGAAAATCTAAGTGGCATGTTAGAAGGTTTAATTGTAAGCGTAGATTTGGATGCTATGAAAGCGACTTTTACAAATGAAAATGAAGCTGGTTCTATTGAATTTGATTTAATAGAAAATGAAAATAGCACTTTATCTTTAAGTGGTTACACTGCAAAAAAAAACGGTTTAAGTGATAGAACCCCTAGATGGCTGTGTGGCGCTAGTTGTGTAGGTCAAGGATTTTTAATTTCATTGTGGGATGGTCCTGCACCATTAATGGATATTGCCGCTGCCGCATATACTTACGCATATGCGAGTGATTGCTAAATTTATTGAAAATGTATTTAACTATCATTTCAACATTTATCGTTTTAGCATTAATTTATTTAAAAAATGTTAACCCTTATATAGCAGAAATATTGAAAAATAAACTTTTTCAATATTTGATAGGAACTTTATTGTTTTTATTATTGGCATATAAGTTAATAATATTTGAAAATAAATGGTCAAATTATGTTCAAGTTTCAATTTTAATTATTGTGTTGATAATAGGAGTTTTACAATTAAATAGACGCAATAAAGTTTAAACGCTGTACAACACTGGTATAAATTCAATGGCTACAAAAAGCATATTTTTGTGGTCATTGTTTTTTTCAAACTAAAAATTAATTTTAATGATAGATGAATTGTATACACCACTGAAATTTATACCCAAACCGATATCTTGCTTTCTGCCAAACAACTTAAAAAATTAGAGGAAACTGGTTCCATATTTCCTGAGGAATCTTTAACCGAAGAAAATAAACCCGCTCACGTTACAAATGGTAGACCAATTAGTCCAGTTTTTGGAGTAAATAATCTACCATCTGACGTGGGAACCTATGCAGTAGGGAGAAGTCCATATCAAGGTATGTTTTGGGCTATGTTGAGATACACTTTTAGTCCTAACTTGAGTAATTATCAAAAAGAACAAATACTTGATGCTATTTCTCACATCGAAGAATTAACGAATGCTAGATTTTACAATGCTACTGGGGAGCCTACAGTTCACCCTACTTATGGTTTTGCTTACCCTTATGTAGAGTTTACTCCGTCAGATGTTAACAATTCTTATGTTGGAAGAATTGGAGGCAAACAAATTCTTAATTTATATAATTTTGATAGAGGTACTATTGTACATGAAATATGTCATGCATTGGGAATGTTTCATGAACATTGTAGAGCAGATAGAGATAGTTATATTACTGTTCATTACGATAACATTAGTTCCCAAAATAAACATAATTTTCAAAAAGAAACACGTAATTATTATATATTAGGAGATTTTGATTTTAACTCCATAATGTTATACCCGTCTTATGCTTTTGCACTGAATTATTCAAAACCAACATTGACAAAAAAAGATGGTACTGATTTTTATGCAAATGGAAGTGAATTATCTGATATGGATAGAAGATTTATAAATACATTTTATTTGCCTTTCAAAGCCAGAGAAGATGTTTGTGTAGAACTTGATAATGTTGTTTATGATAGCAATAATAATCCTATAAGCGAAGAACAAAGAGTACAATTGGAAAAGCGTTTAAATATGAATAGATGTAGTTATCCACTTCCTTAATTTTAAAATATTAATTTCGATGATAATAAAAAGAAGATATTTGATTCTTGAACATCTTCTTTTTGTATATACAGCGATTACAAAAGTAAAATATATACAGATTATCTACAACAAAATAATAGTTTAAACTTTTGAATTATAGGAAGATAATCATTGAATTAAAAGTAATTTATATTTTAGGGAAAGTTGTGTATATTTGGGTGTTAGGTGCAACCCTGTCGAACATCCGTACATAAATCGACAACACTCTAAAAAATCAAACTCATTTAACTTTTATAGTCAGTTGAAATTTATTTCAATAAAATAATTGATTATTAAATTCTTTATCGTAATATTGCAATATAGAAATAAAGAAATGGGAATAGAACAAACAAAACCAAAGGATTTTACAGACAGCCAACACGAAATTGCTCACATTATAAAAGCATTGGGACATCCTGCCCGAGTGGCTATCATAGAATATTTATTATCAGTTGACACTTGTATCTGCGGAGATATTGTTGATGTACTTCCTTTAGCACAGCCAACTGTTTCAAGGCATTTAAAAGAACTTAAAAATGCAAAACTAATTAAGGGAACCATTGAAGGTAACACGATTTGCTATTGCATTGACGAAAATACTATTGAAGAACTGCAAAAATATTTTACAAATATTTCGGCAAAACTTACTCTAAAAAACAAAAATTGTTGCTAACATAAAATAATACCAAAATGAAACTATCACAAGTAAAAGCACTTTTACCAACTTTAGAAAATGTAACATTCAAATTGGAAAACGGCTCTTTTGTTCCAGAACATTTTCACGTTACCGAAGTCGGAATGATTACAAAAAACTTCATTGATTGTGGTGGAGTAATTCGTACAGAAAAAACCGTAAATTTTCAGCTATGGAATGCCGATGATTTTGAACATCGTTTAAAACCTTCTAAACTTTTAAACATCATTAAACTTTCCGAAGAAAGATTAGGTATTGAAGATGCAGAAATTGAAGTGGAATATCAAAGTGAAACCATAGGAAAATACGGATTGGCATTTGACGGAACAAATTTCATTTTGCAAAACAAAACAACTGCTTGTCTAGCACAAGATGCGTGTGGAATTCCGTCCGAGAAAGTAAAGAAGAATTTATCCGAACTATCTGTAAATCAAAATGCTTCTTGTACACCAGGTGGTGGATGCTGTTAAAAGTATAAGCGTATGCAACCAAAATTAAAATTTCTCGACCGCTATCTGACCCTATGGATATTCCTTGCAATGGCGGTAGGTGTGGGATTGGGTTATTTATTTCCAGATATTTCCAATGTAACGAACTCCCTTTCTGTTGGTACAACCAATATACCGTTGGCTATCGGATTGATATTGATGATGTATCCACCTTTGGCAAAAGTAGATTACAGCTTGTTACCTAAAGCTCTAAAAGACAAAAAAGTAATTGCCATTTCCTTAATATTGAATTGGGTTATCGGTACCGTTTTGATGTTTGGTTTAGCCGTTCTGTTTTTACGAAACGAACCCGAATATATGTCGGGATTAATTTTAATTGGTCTGGCAAGGTGTATCGCAATGGTTATTGTGTGGAGTGATTTGGCAAAAGCAAACAGAGAATACACGGCATTATTGGTCGCCCTAAACAGTATCTTTCAGATATTGACTTATAGTTTTTTCGTTTGGCTTTTCATCAACATATTGCCCAATAAATTAGGGATTGCTAATTTCAATGTAAGTGTTTCAATGAAAAAAGTTACACAAAGCGTTTTGATATATTTAGGCATTCCTTTTTTTGCTGGTTTCGTGAGCCGTTATTATTTGGTAAAATCGAAAGGTATCGAGTGGTACAATAGAAAGTTTGTTCCAAAAATATCGCCTATTACATTGTATGCTTTACTGTTTACCATTGTGCTGATGTTCAGTTTAAAAGGCGACAAAATATTGGAGTTGCCTTTAGATGTCATAAAAATAGCGATACCATTAATCATTTATTTTGTACTCATGTTTTTCGTGAGTTTTTTCATTAGTAAATTTCTAAAAGTCCCTTATGATAAAAATGCATCTATTGCATTTACAGCTACTGGCAACAACTTTGAATTGGCAATTGCAGTCGCCATTGCGGTATTTGGCATACACTCGCCTCAAGCATTTGTGGGTGTAATCGGGCCTTTAGTTGAAGTTCCTGTTTTGATATTATTAGTCAGAGCAAGTCTATTTTTAAAACGAAAATATTATAAACAATGACAAAGAAAATTTTAGTGCTTTGCACAGGAAACAGTTGCAGAAGTCAGATAGCCGAAGGTTATTTACGACATTTTGCGAACGGAAATGCAGAATTTTACAGTGCAGGTGTCAAAACACACGGAGTAAACCCAAAAGCCATTGCAATAATGCAAGAAGACGGAATTGATATTTCAAATCATACGTCAACCAACATTGATGAATATTTCGACATTGATTTTGATTTTGTCATTACAGTTTGCGACAATGCCAAAGAACGTTGTCCGTTTTTTCCAACTAAAGCAAAAAAGTTTCATCACAACTTTTCAGACCCTGCGAAAGCAAAAGGAACAGACGAAGAAATCAACGAACAGTTCAGACAAGTCAGGCAGCAAATTAAAGAATACTGCGAACGATTTGTAGCGGAAAATCTAAAGGGAAACCAATAAGGGCAGCACCTAACAACGGTTTTGCAAAAGAGCGGGTTAAGTGCAAAACTGAACTTTTGTGCTTTTTATCCGCCGAATGTGTTCCACATTCAGCTTTTTTTAATAATTTAGCTTCTGTGGAAACACATCGGCTACGTTTTGGATTCCTTGAACTTTTAGTTCTTCGAAATCCCGCACTTCGCCAATACTTTTCCCGTTAGCGGTCATTGTAGAGCGACCCTCAAAATAATAGAGACATAAAACATATGGAAACATTTATAGCATTCTTTGACGTTTTGGGATTCAAAGAAATTATTAACAATAACGACTTGCCTGAAATGAAAAGGCTATTCGGACATTTATTGCGAGACACTCAAACTGCTCTTAGTGGTGAGAAATTCGTTCAATTGAATCAAGGAACAATAGTTCCAGACTTAGAGAATCAAAAAGTAAATTGTTTACATATTTCTGACAGTATTGTTTTTTGGACTAACGGACAGACTGAAGAAGATTTTAATGAATTAGTTTCTGTTTGTTATTCATTTTATTGGAGGAGTTTACAAACGACTTTTCCAATACGTGGCTGTTTAACATTCGGAGAAATTGACTTTAATCCCGACACTATAAGAACGACAGGTGGAGTTAATTTTTATAATTATTCTTTGATTGGTAAAGGGCTCGTTGATGCGTATTTGAAAGCTGAATCAATAGAGTACGCAGGTTGTTTATTAGACAAACTTGCAATTAAGAAAGTTAGTGACAAACTCATCAACGATTTAATATACGACCAAAAAGTGTGTATGTATAAGGTGCCGTTCAAAACAGGAGATAGTTACGAACACGTCTTTAGACCGATTCACGGAAATCATAACGATGTTTCATTTAGAAATACTGCGAATGGAATTAAAATGTTATTTACTTATGCGTCAAAGGCAGATATTGACAAAATGCCTGAAAGCGTAAGAAAGAAAATGAATAACACAATTGACTTTATGAGTTATTTTAGAGAAACCGATAAAGATTTAAAAAGACCTGAATAAAAACAACGAACCGCTAACAAGGTATTGCCAAAAGCGGGGCTGAATATATAATAGAAAAACCCGATGCATTTAGTTGCAACTTGCTTTTCATATTGTATTTTTTTTTTAATTTAACAATCTGAAAAAGCAATTTGCTTCGTTCGGGCTAAATTGAACTTTTGTGCTAAAATGCCGCCACATCGCAAAGCCGTAAACCGTTACCTGCAAGCGTAAAACAACGTTCGTGCTACAAAACGACATTTCGGGAAAATCAAAAAATAACGAAACAATTTTTACCTAACTTTGTAAAATGAAATTTATATCTTTAATATTAGCCGTTTATGTATTGCTGTTATCAGCCGTACCGTCTTTTATTGAGGATAAATGTATGCAGGAACATACCACCGAGCAAGGACAAAACGAACAAGACGAAGATTGCAGTTGCTGTTCGCCTTTTTTTAACTGCAACACCTGTACGGGATTTGTTTTAACCAACTTTCATTTTTCGATTGAACATTCAGTAAAAGAACCCCAAAGAAAATTAGACCCAATGCCAACACCGCCTATTTCAGACTTTCCTTATTCTATTTGGCATCCTCCACAATTGGCTTAATATATGGTGCTTTCCGCCCAAACTGATTTGTTACGGTGCTTTCCACCGTTATTACTTATTTATTAAATATTAAGCATTATTTTTACAATGAAAAAAATATTCATTGTGTCATTTTTTATGACACTCAACCTTTGTGTATATGCACAAAATACGTTCAAAGCTGTAATTAAAGACAGCGAAAAAAAAGAGCCTTTAATGGGCGTAACCGCACAGGTTACAGGCACAACAATCGCAACAACTTCCGATGAAAATGGACAAATTATATTAACAGGTATTCCAAACGGTTTGAAGGAAATTCAATTTAGTTATATTGGTTTTACTCAACGTACCGACAGCTTTAATTTTCCTTTAGAAGATACAACCCTGATTGAGATTTTACTTTATGAAAGTTCAACGGAGTTGGAGTTAGACAGTATTGTAATCACATCTACAAGAAGTACAAGAACTATCCAAAATATTCCTACACGTATTGAATTTATAGGAAGTGAAGAATTAGACGAAAAAGGAAATATGAAAGCAGGGGATATTCGTATGCTTTTGAGTGAGAGTACAGGTATTCACGTACAAACCACATCGCCCACAAGTGCCAATGCAAGTATTCGTATTCAAGGGCTTGACGGACGATATACGCAAATTTTAAAAGACGGTTTTCCTATTTATTCGGGTGCTTCAAGTGGGTTAGGCTTGTTGCAAATTCCACCGCTTGACTTAAAGCAGGTTGAGGTTATTAAGGGTTCAACATCTACGCTGTACGGTGGTGGAGCAATAGCAGGTTTGGTAAATCTGATTTCCAAGACACCAACGGAAGAAAGGGATTTGCGTTTTCATTTAAACGGAACATCGGGCAGAGGTTTAGACATCAACGGTTTTTATGGACAGAAGTTTAAGAAAATCGGAACAACAATATTTGCTTCGCATAATCGCAACGGAGCTTACGACCCTGCACAAATCGGGCTTTCTGCCATTCCTAAATTTGAAAGGTATGTACTGAACCCTAAATTATTTGTTTACTTCAATGATAAAACAAAAATGAACTTCGGTATTAACACCACCATTGAAAACCGTTTGGGTGGCGATATGCTTTACATCAAAGGCAAAGGCGATAACACACACCAATATTTTGAAGAAAACAAAACACAACGCTATTCTACCCAATTTGTTTTTGACCATACAGTAAACGAAAACAGTTTTGTACAGATAAAGAACAGCGTAAGTTATTTTAACCGCAATACAGCTATTCCCAATTACGAGTTTGAGGGAACACAAACAGCCACTTTTACCGAAGCAAGCTATACCCACAGCAAAGAAAAATCGGAATGGGTAACAGGCGTTAATGTTTGGACGGACAATTTTAAAGAAAAGCAGATTACCGTATTTCCGTTGAGAGATTACAACCAAACCACATTCGGGGCTTTCGTTCAAAATTCTTTTAAGGCTACGGATTGGCTTCAATTGGAAACAGGTTTAAGAACGGATTACGTGATAGATTACGGAGCTGTTTTTTTACCGAGAGTATCGGCATTGTTTCAGATTGCAAACGGATTGACTTCACGTATCGGGGGCGGATTTGGCTACAAAACACCAACCATTTTTACAGAAGAAAGCGAACGCATACAATATCAAAACGTAATGCCTATTGACGATAATACCAATAAATTGGAAAAAAGCTACGGAGCAAATGCAGATATAAATTACCGTACTAATATTGGTGATGATTGGACATTCAGCATAAATCATTTATTCTTTTACACCTATTTGGATAACCCTTTGTTGCTTCAAAATATAGCTACAAATACATATCAGTTCATCAATTCATCGGGCTACATTCATACCAAAGGAACAGAAACAAATATCAAAATCGGTTATGACGATTTTAAATTGTTTTTGGGCTACACTTTTACCGATACCCGATTGTTTGAAAACGGAACAAATACCGAAAATCCACTAACACCAAAACACCGCATTAACTCTGTACTGATGTATGAAATAGAGGATAAATGGAAAATCGGTTTGGAAGCCTATTATTTTAGTCCGCAAAAGCTCAATGACGGAACAACAGGAAAAGACTATGTTATATGTGGTTTTATGGCTGAAAAAATTTGGGAACGGTTTTCTTTGTACATCAACTTTGAAAATTTCTTTGATACAAGACAGACACGTTTCGACAACATTTATACAGGTACAATAACCAACCCTGTTTTTAAAGACATCTATGCATCATTAGACGGATTTGTAATTAACGGAGGAATAAAATTTAGACTTTAAGAAGATGAATAAAACCATATTTAATATAACAAAAATGGATTGCCCAAGTGAGGAGCAATTAATCCGTATGAAACTGCAAAACTTTGATACGGTAAAGTCATTGGAATTTGATATTCCCAATAGAAAACTAAATGTTTACCATAGTGGAAACCCAGAGCCGATTTTTTCAGCATTGGAAACCTTGAACCTAAATACAACGCTGATTTCAACCGAAGAAACTAACGCAGTTGTTGAAACAGATACAAGCAATAGCCAACGGAAACTACTATGGACGGTATTGATTATCAATTTCGTTTTCTTTGGATTGGAAATGTTGTTCGGTATTTTTTCCAACTCAATGGGATTGGTAGCGGATAGCTTGGATATGCTTGCCGATAGCATCGTTTACGCATTGGCTTTGTTTGCTGTTGGGGGTACGATTGCAAGAAAAAACAATATCGCCAAATTTGCAGGTTACTTTCAAATCCTGTTAGCCGTTATCGGTTTTGTTGAAGTTATCAGACGTTTTATCGGAATAGAAGCGATGCCCGATTTCAAAACAATGATTATTGTTTCTGTTTTGGCATTGATAGCAAACGTACTTTGTCTTTACCTATTGCAAAAGAACAAGAGTAAAGAAGCCCATATGCAGGCTTCGATGATTTTCACGTCAAACGATGTTATAATCAATTCGGGGGTTATCGTTGCAGGAATTTTGGTCAATTGGTTAAACTCGAGCTATCCCGATTTGATTATCGGAGCTATTGTATTTGTAGTAGTGGCAAGAGGGGCATATAGAATATTGAAATTGGCGAAATGAAACCGAAAGAACGCCAGCAGGTAACATCGGTTTTGCAAAAGAGCGGGTTAAGTGCAAAATTCAACGACAGTAATTATATCACCGCATAAGCCATTTTTATTTCCTTTTTTTGTAATTTAGCAAATAGAAAATGGCTTACGCTACGGTAGTGCTAAACTGAACTTTTGTGCTTCTATTTCCGCTCCTTCGCAAAGCTGCAAACCGTTGGCGGTAATTTTAAAGACAGACAGCAAATGAAAAATAAAAGTAAAATACAAGGAGATGGAAATGTTAATATCCAAGACATTTCTAAATCCAAAATTTCAGTTGGCGACAAGATTGAAACCGAAAGTAAAATGAACAAATTATGGATTATTATTCCAGTTATTATTGCACTAATAGGACTTATTGTTCAAATTTTAATTGGATGGGAACAACTTATAAATTGGTTTTATGCTAAATAAATCACACATAGATGGACACGGTAATGTTGTAATACAAGATGCCGACAACTCAACGATTACAATCAACCTCTCTGACACAGAACAGGTGAGAAAATTTTTTATAGATTTTCAAAACAAACTATTTGAGTTACCAAGAGAGATACTGGCAGAACTTCAAAAACACAACAATTTAGAAAGCGAAATGAAAGTTGGAGCAAACATTTATTTAACTGTTATTGCGGCATTTGCGGACTTTGGCAATAACGCTGTTCTTTGGGGTGTAACCATAACTAATCTGTCAAAGGAACATAGATATTTTAATCAACCATATTTTAAGGTATCTCCAAAATTTGAATTAGAGCCAGGACTTGAACACGATACTTTTATGATGTTCCCAAAAGAACAACTAAAATTTCCTGTAAGACTTGAATATGGAGAAGTATTGAGTTTAACATTTGAAGTAAATCCAAACCAATTTGCTTTATTTCAAAAGAACGCAACCGATGATGCTTTTCTAACTTGTTATTGTGGAACAACTGTAGGTGAATTATACAATTCAAACGAATACAAACTTGATAAATTTGTAAAGGACTACGAAGCAATCAAAAAAGTAAGACGCTAAACATTTAATAATTCTAAAGACAAAAATATGTATTGCATAGAATGCGAGGCACAAATCCCAGACAACTCAAAATTCTGTTCTCATTGCGGACACAAACAGACGGATGGAGAACCTTCTTTTAAAGAAAAACTTGCAGAAGTAATCATTGAAAAAGAGATTACAAGACAAGTAGTTGAAGCTCACAAATCTTCAATAGATTATCAATTTCTTAAAAAAGCTATGGGCTGGTATTTAGCTTGGGTATTAATACACCTTGGTCTTTTGCTAATTGGCTCCAACGGAATTTTTGATAAAAGTAATATGGGTTCAAAAAAATTTTGGCCTTTCAATGATTGCTATTGGTGTGATGGAGTTGGAAACTATGACATAACTGAATTCTTGGTTTACACAATATTTCCATTAGCTATATTATGGAGTATGATTAGAACGCAAACAAATGATAATGAACCAACCAAAACTGACGACTGAAGAAAAAAAAACTACCGCCAACAAGGGTTATCATTTAAAAGGAGAAAAACATTGGCAGGCATTCAGTTTAACAGCAGACTGGTGGTTGGTTGCTGCAAAAAATATTATGGATAAAAAAGAGTTTGCCTACTTCATTGTCCAAAGAAATGAGGGCTGGAAAACAATAGAAGAATATAAAGCAATCGGTTTAAAAGCCATTGATTACGGACGTAGTACAATCGATGCCGTTATACCCGAATACAGAAAATTAAACGTTACTTCCGAAAAACTATTAGGGGCTATTGATTTTCTTTGTGCTTCAAGATTAAGTATGGCCGCAATGGCAACCGGATTTATTTCAAGAGTATACAAAGAAGCTAAAGACAGGGCTCAACAAAGACCAATGGGCAACGGAAAACTATCTGAAGTAGGATATGTAAAATACAAACTCAAATTAATTGCTGCGAATAAGACTATTGCACAAACACTCTTTACACATCTAAAAACCAAAAATGATTTTAGGGCCGACCTGTTAAATAATTTTTTTGACGCACAGGCAATAAAAGTTTTAGCAACCGATAAAATGCTTGAAAGTGCATTGAACTATCAGCAACTTTGTGGAGGAGAAGGTTATAGATATAACGCTCCAAGCAACAATTCGGCTTATGCCCTCCTTGATTCGAGAGTTTATACCATATTTGACGGTACAAATGATTTATTGAGTCAACAAATTACCGAGTACTGCATACAGGAAGCAAAAGATAAATCGGTTCTTGATTTTTTGAAAGAATATGACAGAACCCGACAAGGTTTAGACCTTATCAATATAGATTTGACGGTATTGAACCACAATCAAACCCAAGAAGAAAAAGTAATGAATGGGCAAATCATTTCAAGAATTTTCGGATTGAATTGTTTGGCAGAAGCAACGCAAATGGGAAACAAAAAACCATTTGAGTATGGAGATTTCCGAAATGCTGTTTTGTTCCTAACCGCAGACATTAAGAAAGCATTGTCAGAGATTGAAATATTGCAAAACAATTGTTTATCTTGTATGTAGAAACTATGAAAAAGATAGGAATTGTTGGTTGTGGCTGGTTAGGATTACATATTGCAAAACATCTTTCTGCAAATCATAAAATTTTTACGACTACAACTTCAGAAAGGAAAAAAAATGAACTAATAGCAATGGGATATAATTCCATTGCTATACAGTTTTCGGACTATGAAATATTTCAGGAATACAAATCATGGAAAGCTATTGCAGATTTGGATACCATTATAATTACCGTTCCGTTTTCAAAACGAGCAAGTACCAATCTGCTTAAAAACCGTTTTGAAAATATCAGCTTGTTTATTGATAATTTTGACAAGCAACTTTTTCTTATGAGTTCAGTAGGAATTTATCCGCAAATTAAAATGGAAATTGCCGAAAATACGTTGAGCGAAGAATACTTAAATCCGAGTATTTTATTTGTAGAACAACTAATGAGAAACAAATTTGTACAAGTGAACATCCTGCGATTAGGGGGATTAATGGGAGGAGACCGAATTTTCAGCAACTACGAAACATCAACTCCAAATCAAATCGTAAATCACGTACATTATAAAGACATCTGTTTGGTAATCGAAAAAATGATATTCCAAAACAGCAATGCTAAAACTTATAATGTTGTCGCACCTTTGCACCCAACAAAGCAAGAAATAATCAATTATCAAAAAGGAATTGAAGATGCATCTGAAATCCAAAAATATGGACGAAAAATTCTTACAGATTTATTAATAAGTGATTTAGATTATCAATATATCAATCCCAATCCAATAATATACAAATAAAAACTGCACACAACAAGCAGTTTGGCAAAATGCGGGCTGTAGTGCAAAATTCAACATTTGTGCTTTTTATCCGCCAATGCTGTTCGCATTGGCTTTTTTTCTTAATTTAGCCAACGGCTCACAGCATTGGCTAACGTCCGTGCAAAATTGAACTTTTCGTTCCCTTTTGCCCGCACTTCGCCAATGCGTTTCCCGTTATGCCGCATGCAAAAAAATCTTTCATATATGTTACAGAGATTTATAACAATTGGATTATTAATAACAGTATTTTTTTCTTGTGAGACCGAAACGATTGCAAAATTTGAGATAGAAAACAATACAAGTACTACAATTGATTCATTAAGGATTGTTCCGAATGGATACGAAAGTGATTACTATATCTCTTTATCATCAGGACAGTTAAAAAAGTATGATTGCAATATGACTGACATTGCGGATGTAGACGGGGATTATCGACTTGATTACAAATTTGTTACATCATTGTTTGAAACTAAGACTTTTGGTTATTACACAAATGGGTATCCAATTGAGAAACTGATAAGGATATCCATAGAAACAGATACAATAATTGTTGATTATGAATTAAATACGTATTGATTCTGAAAAAAACGCTATATAAAAATCTGCCATGGAAACTCAGTTAATTGTAAAATACGAAGACAAAGAAAAGGCGAAAATTACTGGTGCACTTTGGAATCCAGAATTAAAAACCTGGTATGCTCCAAGGAATTCAGATTTAAATATTTTTCGAGATTGGTTACCAGCAGAATCCATTTTGTTGAAGCCACCAATAATTATTTTAAATGGCCGAAAAGAATGTTGGAGTTGTCATAATACTACGAAGATAATGTCAATTGGAACGGACGCAAGAATAGAATCAACATCAAATAGGACACCAATTTGGATAGAAAGAAATAGTTTTAAATTGTATTATTGGATTGATTTTTTACCGATTTCAGTAGTTAATGTGATTCAAACAATTTACCCTACATTTCAGTATATTCATTCAAAATCTTTGGGCAAAAAATATTGGGCAAATACTTGCGAGCATTGCGGTAGATTACAAGGTGATTGGGAATTGCATAATGAACCTGATAACCCGTTTGATATACTATTTGAACGTCCAAACACAACTTGGCAAGCACTTGAATATGAACTATGTTTTCCCATTGTGGCAGAAATGAGAAGTACAAGACTTAGAAAAATTATAAATATTTAAAAATGCACGACGGCACAACAATGTATAACCGCAATTACGGCGGATTCAACTACGTCTGAATCCACTCGGAATTGCTAACGTTTGTGTTAAACCGAAAATTAACGCATATTAACCCGTAACTGGCGGTTATACGAGACCGTTGTGGTGCATTATGACCGAACGTATAGAAAACAACGGAAAACTTAAAATATTTTAGAATGATAGTAGCAGCAATAATTTTTATAGTTCTTGGAATTTTAATAAAATACGGAAAAATGTATTGGCTGGTTGCTGGCTACAATACAATGCCGAAAGAAGAAAAAGAAAAATACAACATCAAAGGGATAGCAAATTTATTCGGAAATGTAATGTTCGGAATGGCTATAATTATCATTTTGGGTTACTTAATTGCTAAATTGACTGAAAACCAAAGTATTCAAAACTATGCCTTTTGGACTTCAATGATTATCGGAATAACATATTTGTTGATTAAATCAAACTCGAAGAAATATAAAATCGAAAATTAATAATGAATTTGCCATTTGACAATCCCTTATTTTTAATTCCGTCATCGTCTGGAATAATTTTTATGCTTGCAGGGTTTTTAATGCTAAAGTTTCCACCGAAAAAAATAAATGGACTTTATGGATATAGAACTTCAAGCTCAATGAAAAATCAAAAGAGATGGGATTTTTCTCAAAAATACTCTTCTTTTGAAATGATTAAACTTGGAGCACTTTTGACTTTGAGTTCGATTTTTGGATTAATATTTAAACCTGATGCTAAAATCGGAATGTTTTTAGGACTAGGATTAATGATATTAATGGTCGTATTTTTATTGATTCGAGTTGAAAAAGCAATTAAGGATAAATTTGCGAATGAAAAATAACGACACCACAACAATGTATAACCGCAATTACGGCGGATTCAACTACGTCTGAATCCACTCGGAATTGCTAACGTTTGTGTTAAACCGAAAATTAACGCATATTAACCCGTAACTGACGGTTATACGAGACCGTTAGCTACAATTTTGACCAAACCCACAACCTTAATTTCCTGAAATTTAAAAATTCATTTGTCGAAATCAAAAATATTATTACATTTGTATTATTCAACTTGTTTAATACAAATAAAATAATAATGAAAAATGATAAAAAACTAAATGAATTATTGCTTTCTTGGGAAAACACATATAAAAAAGGTCAATTGACACTTTGGATTTTTATGGCTCTTCAAGAAAGCAAAAAGTATGTTGATGAAATTAAAAACTTCATTGAAAAGAAATCGGACGGAACAATTAGTTGCGAAGAGCAAAGTCTATACAGAGCATTGAGAAAATACGAGCATATCGATGTTTTGACTTACGACTTGAAAGAAGGAAATAAAGGTCCTGACAGAAAGTACTATTATTTGACAAATCTCGGCCAAGAACTTTTCAATCAATTTGTCGATAGAAATATTAAACTATTCTACTCAACCGAAATTAAAAACATTTTAAAATTAAACGAACAATGAAAACAATTACACAATATTTATTAAGATTTGCATTGACTGCAACCGTGCTGACCATAATTTTTAGATATTTTTTGAGTTATGGAATTGAAAATCAATCTGGAATCTTAATTACAATTTCAGCAGTAACTTACGGACTACTAATGTTTGCATCGGGTTGGTATTTTGGACGTAAAGACGGAGAATATTTACCAATATATGATGTCGGATTCAGATTCCATCTAACAACTTATTTAATTCACAACGGAATATCTCTTTTATGGATTGGACTTGGATTCGGCTCAAAATATGAAAATTTGAATGTATCTATTTTGGTCGCGGTTTATTGGGGAATATTTCTTCTTATTCACTTTGTTTTCTTCCTTTGGGCAAGAAAAAATTCAATAAACAATCTCGACAAAGAAGATATTTTTGAATAAAAAACTGTAGCTAACAATGCGTATGAGCAATAGCGGGTTAAGTGCTTAATTCAAGGTTATTGCATTCTTTGTAGCTACTTGCAAATTCATTATCTTTTCGTAAATTTAGCTAATGAAATTTGCAAGTAGCTTACGTCAGTCCAAACCGAAAAGTTCGGATTTCCTACTCCGCTACTGCTCATACACGAGACCGATAAATCTAATATCATCGAAATAATCTCTGCGTATACTAATAATTTTAGTTTTAAAGAGTGCGATATAAAAGATGCTTACTTATTTAAAATTAAAAATGATGAAGAATATAAACATACTTTATAAATCTATAAAATACCAACTTCTTATTTATTTGAGAATTAAACAGGCTGTTTTCTTTTCTATTGCATTTCCTGTTTTTTTGTTTGTAATCTTTGGTAATATATGGGGGGGGGGTAAATGAGGGATATATACCTTTTTTACTTTCAGGCATAATAGGTATGACCATAGCAAGTGATGGTCTGTTTGCCGTTGGGCCTGTAATTCGTGAATATTATACTAATGGCTTAATCAAATATTTTCGCAAATTGCCCTTTAATATTTTACTACACTTTGCAGGTTTAATTATTAGCAGGATTGTATCTCTAATTTTTACTATTGGCATTCTATGTATTGTTTCGTATTTTGTATTTGGATTTCTACCATCCACTAATGATTTTTTCCATTATATAATTGGAGCTATTATAGGTTTAACAATTTTTTCATTTATTGGACTAATCCTTTCTTTTTCAGGAATTAAAGGCGGTGCTGATAAAGGGTTGTCTAATTTGATTTATTTTATAATCTTATTTACTAGTATGGCATTTTATCCAATAAAATAGCGATCGTGAGAAACCACCAAAACGCAGCCTGAGTAATCGTTTAGAAATCGCTCTAAAACTGTAAGCGTCGATAAATCTAATTCATTGGTTGGCTCATCTAAAATCACATCTGGAGATGTTTAATTACCTGTTGCTTGACTGTCTTCAATCAACGCCTGAGCCTAGCCAATAAAACCAATGCATAAAAGATTTAATAGTATAAATTTCTTTTTCATATAATTTAATTAAAAAAATCGAGCTAATTTAGTTTAATCAACAAACGTGAATGTTAACTAAAATTTAAGAGAAAAATAAGGTTAAAAACTTAAATTCACTTAATGTTTTTTCTAAGGCTCTTAAAATTTTTTTAAAATAATAACATAAAATAACTGCAATTAATAAAACTGGCACTAAATATTTGATAAGTTCAAGTAAATCAATCATTTTACAAAGATAAGCTTCGGTCTAAATTTTAGAAAATTTTTTAAAGCTTTAAAAAATATTTTTGACATTATTTAAATTTTACAGCTAAAGTATTATTAATAAATTAAAATAATAAAATAAATGCATTAATAATGTGAATTTCTTTTAATTTTAAGTAAAATTAGTAAAATTCCTATTGTTTTTATTATATTTTATGTTATATCTTTGGTTTTACAATCAAAACTTTTTTTATTATGAGAAATTTTAAATTATTACTGGTATTTGTTATGGGTGTTTCTTGTTAATGTTAATTATTAAATGAAATATTTATGAAAAAAAATAAATGGTTAAGTTTTTTCTATATAATTTCTGTAATTTGCTTACTATTTGAAGTGGTTTTAATTCATTCCCTATTAGTAAATAAAATAGATAAAACTCAATTTATGATGATAGCATTATCTAATATTTTAATATTAGTATTCTCTATCTTAAATATAAGAAAATTAAAACAAAAAGAGGGAGTTTAAACTCTCTCTTTTCTCTAATAATCTTTATCGTATTTATCCTAATAAATTATACATTTTTTCTGTCCGTTTGTATAGTTCACCGAAAAGGATAAAAAACGTATAATTCCTCTCGACGTAGTTCAGCTAATAGCGGGGCGTTTCGGGTATGAGTTACCTACGGACAACAGCGGACAATATGAATAGATGTAGTTATCCACTTCCTTAATTTTAAAATATTAATTTCGATGATAATAAAAAGAAGATATTTGATTCTTGAACATCTTCTTTTTGTATATACAGCGATTACAAAAGTAAAATATATACAGATTATCTACAACAAAATAATAGTTTAAACTTTTGAATTATAGAAAGATAACCACTGAATTGAAATTAATTTGTATTTTAGGGAAAGTTGTGTATATTTGGGTGTTGTGTGCAACTCTAAAGAACGACACGAGATAAATAACAATAAGAAGATAAAAAAACACAACGACAATAATTAAAAACGGATTTTAAGAACAATTTGTACTAAATTGAAAATTCAATCAAAATAATAACGGAGGATTTTACCGCAGTTTTGCGAACGGGGTTTTTTAATCCCAAAATTATTGCATATCTGAAAGGTTCGACTGACTAAAAAACAAAATAAAAGACGATTTTCATTAGAAAAATCAAGGCTTAACAAAGTGAAAATTAAAAATGCTAAAACAAATTTTACTCGTAGGACTTGGTGGCGGACTTGGAAGCATTTTGCGCTATTTAACTTCCATACTGACCGAAAAATATAACACAAGTTTATTTCCACTTGCGACTTTCACGGTCAATATTTTAGGCTGTCTTTTAATCGGACTTTTAATCGGATTGCTCGGCCAAAACATCCAAGAAAATCAAAACTTAAAACTTTTACTCATAACAGGATTTTGTGGCGGATACACGACATTTTCAGCTTTTGCATCCGAAAATTTTACTCTGTTGCAAAACCATAATTATTGGACAACACTATTTTACATCGGAACAAGTATTATCGTGGGAATAATTGCCGTATGGATAGGATTTATAATTACGAAACACATTTAGAAAAAAGGGCAGCACACAACAGCGGCTATGTGCCAGGCGGGATTTTTGTCTTCGGTTGACAGATTACGGATACGAGAAATGTTCGTTTCCAAAAGAACAATTCCGGGTAAAAGCCCCGCCCGGCGCATAGCCGCGAAACGTTGTACACAAGCTAATGAAAACGAAGTTACACATATTCAAAATTGTTGCTAAACATTTAAGCTTCACAAAAGCTGCCGAGCAATTGTATATTTCACAACCTGCTATATCCAAGGCAATTAAAAATTTAGAGCAAGAATATAAAACAACGTTATTTATTCGAAAAAGAAACTCGATAGAAATGACCAAGGAAGGAAAGTCATTTCTTATATACGTTAATAAAATTTTAGCTATCTATTCTGAAATGGACGAACAGTTTCTACATAAGAAAGAAACCTTCCCAAAACTAATAAACTTCGGAGTAAGCACAACCTTGTCTAACTACATTATACCTAAAATAATTGCGAAGTTTAGAGTACAATTTCCTGAAACAAAATTTAACATAATCAGTAATAATTCTGAAAATATTGAAAATTTAATTTTGAATCAGGAAATTGATTTCGGAATTACTGAAGGAAGTATTTCGAATCCAAAATTACAATTTGAAAAATTTATTAAAGATGAAATTGTCCTCGTAACCAATGCTAATAATAATTCTTTTAAAAAAGGAAGTATCGATATCGAAAAGTTGCAAAGAATTCCAATGATTGAACGTGAAAAAGGTTCTGGAACTAAAGTAATTATTAATAAATTTTTATTGGAAAATAATATCAAAAAGCTTAATGTAGCAGTAACTTTAAACAGTACTGAAGCTATTAAAAATTATTTATACAATTCTGATGATTATGCACTTCTTTCAATTAGTGCTATCACTGAAGATTTGTTAAATAATAAACTCAAAATTATAGATATTAAAGATTTAAGTATTGAAAGGTGGTTTTATTTTGTAAAAAGAACAGGTTATCTTTCAAATACCGTAGAATATTTCGAAAAATATATTCGGCTTAACTATAACTTTTAGTTATCTCAAATAACTAATTAATTTGCTTAAAGGTTATTAATTTAATCTACTTTTGTATCAAATAACACTAAATGATATGAAAGAGATTTTTTCAAAAATAGTTTACTTCCTTATAATTATTGTTGCCCTTTTAGGTATTATAAACAGTCCAACCGCATTGTTACTTGGTTTTGTATATACACTTATTTTTAATAATCCGTTTAAAGCATACAGTCATAAAGCAATTCATTATTTTCTAAAAATTTCGGTTGTAGGGCTGGGCTTTGGGATGTTTATCAAAGAAACTTTGGAAACAAGTAAAGAGGGATTAAGTTTAACTATATATTCAATATTTTTAACCATATCGTTAGGTTTGTTGTTAACAAGACTTTTGAAGTTAGATTTAAAACTAGGTCATCTAATTGCATCTGGAACAGCAATTTGTGGTGGAAGCGCAATTGCTGCAATTTCCCCAGTAATTAAAGCTAAAAGTAAAACTATAAGTATTGCTTTAGGTATCGTATTTCTATTAAACTCTATTGCGTTATTTGTTTTTCCTGCAGTCGGCCATTTTCTAAATTTAACACAAGAACAATTTGGCTTATGGTGTGCTATTGCTATACACGATACAAGTTCGGTAGTCGGAGCTGCGCTAGGTTATGGAGACGAAGCCTTGAGAATAGCAACAACAGTAAAACTATCTAGAACTTTGTGGATTATCCCTTTATCAATTTTTTCAATGTTTCTATTCAAAACAAAAGGAGAAAAAATAAAAATTCCTTACTTTATTGTTTTATTTATTATTGCGATTATTATTAATAGTTACCATATTTTACCTGAACCAGCTACTAATTTTATTGTATTAATGGCTAAACGATTATTAATAATAACATTGTTTCTTGTAGGTTCTACCATTTCTATAAAAGATTTGAAATTTACAGGAATGAAACCCATTGTGTTCGCACTAACTTTGTGGATTTTTATTTCAATTTTTTCATTAATATATATATTGAACTAAAGCCAGTGTACAACACCGTATAAAAAAATTGCTAGTAAAAGCCAATTTACGAAAGTCCTCGCGGACTTTCTATTTGGTTTTTATTTGCTATTTTTAGTACTGAAACTACGCAACTTTTCTTATACAAACACGTTAGCTACAATTTTGACCAAACCCACAACCTTAATTTTCTGAAATTTAAAAATTCATTTGTCGAAATCAAAAATATTATTACATTTGTATTATTCAACTTGTTTAATACAAATAAAATAATAATGAAAAATGATAAAAAACTAAATGAATTATTGCTTTCTTGGGAAAACACATATAAAAAAGGTCAATTGACACTTTGGATTTTTATGGCTCTTCAAGAAAGCAAAAAGTATGTTGATGAAATTAAAAACTTCATTGAAAAGAAATCGGACGGAACAATTAGTTGCGAAGAGCAAAGTCTATACAGAGCATTTAAAAAATCCTATATTATAGCTTTCGCATCAATTAATAATATTTTTGATAATAAAAATCAATCATCAGTTTATTATAATAAAAATTATACGCAAGAATCATTTAATTACTTTCAACAAAGAACTTTATATTTTGGCATGCAATTAAGATTTTAACCAAATACTTGTAAATTTGTGCTTTAACTATAAAATATTATCATCATAGCATCAACATCATATTTCTATACACAAGGTTGAATTTTAGCAGTAGAAAGATTTATTTTTATAAAGCCTTAAAAAATTTTCCCCGCTTCTGATTTTTTTTAGCAATTTAAATCTCTTCAAATAAAAAACCCACACGATTTGCCCGTGTGAGTGATTTATCTTTAAATTTTAAAAGTCAAAACTTCTTTAGTATTTAAAGCAAAAATTTATTAAGCCTTAAAAAATTTTACGCTTTTTGAATGATTAATCCTTCATCTGTTTTCTCGATGTTGATGAGTTCCTTTTTGCGCAATGATTTTGTGATTTTATCCCATTTTTTGTTAGATAAACCACTCTTTTCTTTAATTTCTTCTAAATCGTAAGCTTCTGAAGTCGTCAATAAAGCCAATAGTTCTTTTTCATCTTCCGTCAATTCTACTTTTTTCTTCTCAGGCTTCATTTGAGGGAAAAATAAAACTTCTTGTATGGATTGTTGGTCGGTTAAAAACATAATCAGACGGTCCATCCCGATGCCCAGACCAGCCGTCGGCGGCATGCCATACTCCAAGGCTCGTAAAAAATCTTGGTCGATGAACATAGCTTCGTCATCACCCTTTTCGCTCAATTTCAATTGCTCTTCAAATCGCTCGCGTTGATCTATCGGGTCATTCAACTCAGAATAAGCATTAGCGATTTCTTTCCCACAAACCATTAATTCAAATCGTTCTGTGACGCCTTCTTCACTACGGTGCATCTTGGTCAGCGGGCTCATTTCTTTAGGATAATCAATAATAAAAGTAGGCTGAACATATTGATTTTCACATTTTTCACCGAAAATTTCATCAATCAACTTTCCTTTCCCCATTGTTTCATCTACTGCCAAATCCATATTTTTAGCAGCCTTTCGCAATTCCTCCTCTGTTTTATCTTTAATATCAAATCCCGTGTGTTCTAAAATTGCATCACGCATAGTGATGCGCGGATAAGGCGCTTTGAAATCAATTTCTTGCCCGTTAAATATTGCTTTCGTCGTTCCGTTAACCTCTCGTGCGCAGTGCTCTAGCAATTGCTCTGTAAACTCCATCATCCAATGATAATCTTTGTACGCCACATAAATTTCCATCGCTGTAAACTCTGGGTTGTGCGTACGGTCCATTCCCTCATTTCTAAAGTTTTTAGAAAATTCATACACACCATCAAACCCACCTACAATCAAACGCTTGAGGTACAACTCATTAGCAATTCTCATATACAGAGGAATATTCAGTGCATTATGTTGCGTGATAAAAGGTCGCGCCGCAGCCCCGCCAGGAATCGGTTGCAAAATCGGTGTTTCAACCTCAAAATAACCTCTGTCATTAAAGAAATTACGCATCGCTGTAAACAGCTTACTCCTTTTATAGAAAATTTCTTTTACGTGCGGGTTGACAGCCAAATCCGCATAACGCTGGCGGTAACGCATCTCAGCATCCGTAAAGCCATCATGTATATTCCCATCGCTATCAGTCTTAGGCAAAGGCAGAGGTTTCAGCGACTTACTCAGTAGTGTAAAATCTTTTACCATCACCGTTTTTTCGCCAACTTGGGTTGTAAAGAGTTGCCCTTCTATACCTATGAAATCGCCAATATCCAGTAGTCTTTTATAAAGTTCATTGTATTTATTTTTATCCTCTCCTGGGCAAATTTCATCACGGTTAAAATAAATTTGAATTCGCCCTGCAGCATCTTGCAATTCAGCAAAAGAAGCTTTGCCTTGAATACGCCTTGCCATCAATCGCCCAGCTAAGCTAACTTTCTTTCCTTCTTCAAAGTTTTCTTCAATACTTTGAGTCGTATCTTTCACCTCATAAGCCTCTGCTGGGTAAGGGTTGATACCCAAGGCTTTAATTTCGTTTAATTTATCTCTACGGATTTGTTCTTGTTCAGATAATGCCATAATTTCATTTGAATTCACAAATTTAGCAGATTTACTGATTTTTGAAAAATGATTTTTTTTAAGGCTTTAAAAATTCTTTAATTTTTTTCCGTTGAATTTTCCCAGAATGTGTTCGTGGGAACTTTTCTAAAAAAATAACTTCTTTTGGAACTTCGAATTTAGATAAATTTAATTCACTGAATTTAATTAAATTAACCTCTTGATTTTGCTCCACAACCAAAACAATTTTCTCACCCCAATCTTCATCTGATATAGAAGAAATCACAAATTCTCCTCTGATGTAAGGTTTTAAAATATTTTCTACTTTTTCAGGATTAATTTTCACACCTCCTGAATTGATCACATCATCTAATCGCCCAAAAAAATCAAACCCATCATTCGTAATTTCAACTAAATCATTTGTTTCCAACCAATTATCGCTATAAGGCGTCTTGATATGCAAATTTCCTTTTTCACCTGTTTTAATTTCCATTTGAGGTAAAACTTTAAAGCTCCTATCCTGCCCTATTTTTCGCATAGCAATGTGCGTGATTGTTTCCGTCATTCCGTATGTTTCGTAGCAATCTGTCGAGATTTTTTCTAATTTTTTTCTCAAATCAAATTTTACTGCCGCTCCGCCGATGATGAGTTTTTTTATTTTCCCGAGTTCAGAATAAGAAGCCTCGCATTGTGCAGGTGTCATCGCTGCAAAATCATAATTATCAGGTATTTGAAGTTTAATTTTAGGTGGAATACAATACAGTTTTAATTTCAGTTCAATAGCACGAACCACCATCATTTTGCCTGCAATATAGCTCATCGGCAAACAAAGCAAAGCAGAATTATTTTTTTTAAGGCTTAAAAAATTTCCTGTTATTTTTGCTGAAAGTTGCATATTTTTTTTACTCAAAACTAAATCTTTAGGTTCCCCCGTGGATCCCGAAGTTTGCACCAAAATTTTATCATGACAAAGATAATATTCAATGAAATCTAACACTGATTGTTCAAACTCATTTGTTGCCTGATTTTCATAAATTTTAAAAGGCTTAGAAAAATCTATGATTAACATTTTTTATACAATTTTTCGCCGCGAATTTCCAAATCACTTTCAATATTATTGGTAAACAAGCCGCCCGTACCCAAGCCCTGTGGTATTGCCGTATCGAGGCTTGCTGTAAATTGGGCAATGGCATTCAGCCCGATGTTACTCTCTAATGCTGATGTAATCCACCAGCCAATATTATTTTTTTTAGCTAAATCAATCCATTCCAAGCTTCCTTGGAATCCACCAACTAAGGCTGGCTTTAGGATAATGAATTGTGGTTTAATTTCTTGTAATAAACTTTGCTTTTCGGTTTTTCCCGTTATTCCAATTAATTCTTCATCAAGAGCAACAGCACATTCACCCATTGCACAAAGCTTTTTCATTTCGGTTTTGAATCCTTGCCTAATGGGTTGCTCGATAGAATGAATTTCTAAAGCCTTTAAATATTTTAAAACTTCCTTTGCTTCTTCTAAATTGAATGCTCCGTTGGCATCTACGCGCAATTCTAATTTTTCTGCTGAGAATTTATTGCGCAGCGACTGGAGAATTTGTTTTTCTTTCTCCCAATGGACTCCGATTTTCAGTTTGATGCAGTGGAATCTCTGTTTTAATTTCTCCTCAATTTGGCGTTGCATTTCCTCTGGCGAACTCATCCAAATCAGGCCATTGATTGGGATCCCTTTTTCTCCTTTTACAAATTCAGAATTAAATAAAATGTTTTTTTGATTTTTTTGTTGTATCAGAATTTGCTCTGCTGCAAATTGAATTGATGGGAATCTTCTCCATTCTTCCCATTCAAAAGATTGATTTTCTATCTGTTGACAAGCTTGTCTCAAATAATTTTCGTAGCCAAAGACATCGTCAAAACTTAAATTCTCAAACAGATTGGCTTCTCCTACAAAAGTTTGCTCTTCTTGCTGTAAATATATAAAATAGGTTTTTTTTGTGAATAAAACACCTCGTGACGTCCCTGCTGGCTTTCTAAAAATCAATGTGTAAGATTCAAACCAGCATTTTAAATTTTTCATTTTTCTAATTTTACTAGCCAAAAATATCAATGATTTGCTGTGCTAAATCTGCCCCGATGCGCTGCTGAGCATCAATGGTAGAGCCGCCAATATGAGGCGAGAGCGAGAGCTTGGGGTGCATCAACAAACTAATTTCTGGCTGAGGTTCGTTCTCAAAAACGTCAAACGCTGCTCCACGTAATTTCCCTTCTTCGATGGCTTCTATTACTGCTTTTTCATCCACTGTTCCACCACGTGATGTGTTGATGAGAATGGCGTTTTGCTTCATTTTTGTGAGGGCGAATTCATCAATGATGTATTTATCTGCTTTGGGCGTGTGAATACTGAGCACATCGGCTTTTTGTAAAACTTCGTCTAGACTAAAGATCGGAATCTTAATTTTAATTTTTTGTTGATCAGCGAATTGAATTTCTAATGTTTCGTCTGCTTTTTCCTCATCGCTATCAACTCCTATGATTTTCATCCCCATACCGTAAGCTAATTTTGACACTTCTTTACCAATCACTCCCATACCTATAATACCGATGGTTTTATTTCTCAATTCAAAGCCATTGGCGTATAATCGCTTGAGTTGAGAGAATTCAGCGTCGCCTTCCAGTGGCATATTTCGATTGGAATCGTGCAAATTCCGAGAAAGTGTAAGCATATGTGCTATGACCAGTTCTGCTACAGAAATTGCTGAAGAATTAGGCGTATGAATCACATGAATCCCCATTTGCTCGGCAAAATCTACATCTATATTATCTAAACCAACCCCACCTCGGCCAATCAATTTGAGCGATGGAACAGCATCTATGAGCTCCATCGGAACTTGCGTGGCACTACGCACCAGCAAAATTTCGATATGATTTTTATTCATAAATTCCGCCAATTGATTTTGTGGAATTTTTTGTGTAAATAATTTAAAACCAGAATCTAAAAGCAGTCTACCTCCCGCTTCTGAAATTCCGTCATTGACTAGTATGTTCATTTTATTGATTTATTTTTTTTTCTAATTCTTGCATCGCATTCACCAAAGCCTGAACGCTTTCTATAGGCAATGCGTTGTATAAACTAGCTCTATAGCCGCCTACGGTGCGATGCCCTTTAATGTTTTCTATACCATTGGCTTGACAAATTTCATCAAATTCAGCTTGATGGATTTCATTTTCTAAAACAAAAGTAACATTCACTTTAGAGCGATTTTCCTTAGCCGCAGTACCTCTAAAGCAAGAATTCCTATCAATTTCATTATAAAGCAATTGACTTTTTTCTTTTGATTTTTGCTTCATTGCTAAAACCCCACCTTGATTTTTGAGCCATTTTAAATTTAGATAAGCGGTATAAATAGCAAAAACTGGAGGCGTGTTAAAGGTATTTTCTTCCTCCACATGCATATTGTAATCTAAATAAGAAGGTATATTCCGCCCATGTTTATTTAGAGCCTCTTTATTCACAATGGCAATGGCAGAACCCGCTGCTCCAATGTTTTTTTGCGCTCCAGCATAAATAAGGTTGAATCTAGAAAAATCAATCTCTCGCGTGAGAATATCTGAAGACATATCGGCTATTAATGGAATTTCACATGACGGAAACTCTTGATACTGAGTACCATAAATTGTATTATTTGAAGTAAAATGTAAATAATCAAATTTTCCTAAAGGCTTAAAAAATTCAGGCAAATAAGTATAATTCTTATCTACAGAAGTGGCAATAACTTCTGCTAAATTTAGTTTTTCTGCTTCCTCAAAAGCTTTTTTTGCCCAACGTCCTGTGTCTAAATAAGCCGTCTTTGACTCAGCTCGAGAAAAATTCATCGCCGCCATGCTAAACTGCAAACTGGCTCCACCTTGCAAAAATAAAACCGAATGCGAATCGGGTATTTGCAGAAGTTCTTTCAATAAATTTCTAGCGCCTTGCAAAATTTCTTGAAAAGCTACACTGCGGTGTGAAATTTCTAAAATAGATAAGCCCGAATCATTAAAATTTAAAATGCCCCGTGAAGCTTCATCATAAACCGATGAAGGTAAAATGCAAGGGCCTGAGCAAAAATTATGTTTCTTCATTAATCTAAAAAAAAAGGAAAGCTGTTTTAAATAGATTAAAACAGCTTTTTATATTCATTATCTTTGAATTAATGATGAAGCATTGCTTTTTTCTCGAGCAATCTATCCTCACTTTCCTCATGGTCTTCATCTGGTACACAGCAATCTACGGGGCACACTGCGGCACATTGTGGCTCGTCGTGGAAACCTTTGCATTCAGTACATTTATCTGGCACGATGAAATAATAATCATCACTGATGGGCGCTTGTGGCGCATCTGCATCAGCAGAGTGGCCGTTTAATCCCACAAAAAATCCTTGCGCATCTGTACCATCAGAAAAACGCCAATCCATAGCGCCTTCGTAAATTGCATTGTTGGGGCATTCGGGTTCGCAAGCACCGCAATTGATGCATTCGTCTGTTATTTTGATTGCCATAGCTATTTATTTTAAATTTGTGCAAAATAAATACAATTTTCATGCAATTAGAAGAGCGAATCAAAATTTTTTCTTTTTTAGGTCAAAATTTAGAATCATTCAGGACTGATTTAAAACAAAATCAAGAGGACTTTTTTTTGAAAGATCTAAAAAATAATATGTGCTTAGCTGAGCAAATAAATCCTTGGTTTACAATTGATAATCAAATGTATAGCTTTGATTATTGGAGTAAAACTTTAACGGAAGAAAATTTAAAAAAATGGTTAAAAAAGCTCCCGAAAAACACTCAGCCTAAAAAAATCGGAATTATTTGCGCTGGGAATATCCCAATGGTAGGATTTCATGACATCTTGAGCGTTATCTTGTCGGGGAATTTTGCATCAATCAAACTTTCTTCTAAAGATAATGTCTTGATTCCTTATTTTTTGGACGAATTGTCTAAAATTTTTAAAGGCTTAAAGAATTTCTATGAATTTTCACCTAAAATTCAAGAAGTTGATGCCGTCATCGCTACGGGAAGCAACAATACGGCACGGTATTTTGAATCTTACTTTAAAAATATTCCACACATTATCCGTAGAAATCGCACGTCTGTCGCCGTTTTTTCGGGCAAAGAAACTGATGTAGATTTGGTAAACTTTGCTGATGATGTTTTTCGCTATTTTGGGTTAGGTTGCAGAAATGTGACTCAGATTTTTATTCCTGAAAGCTTTGATTTAAATCGAATTTTTAAAGCTTTTTTCTCGTGGAAAGAAATCATCAATCATCACAAATATGCCAATAATTATGATTATAACAAGGCGGTGTATTTGATGAATCAATATGAAATCATAGAAAATGGTTTTTTGCTGCTAAAAGAAAGCGATGAGCTAAAAAGTCCACTGGCAGTTTTATTCTACAAACGCTATAAAGATATGGATGAAGTTAGGAACTTTATTGCCCAACACAATGAGCAACTGCAATGTGTGGTGGGGAATGCAACAAATCAAATTCCGTTTGGCCAAGCTCAAAAACCAAGGTTAGATGATTATGCTGATGGCATTGATACCTTAACTTGGTTGAATTCTTTATGATTTTTTTTTAAGGCTTGAGAAATTTTTTGTACGAAAAAGTTGCTCAATTAAGATTTTGTGAATTTAATGAATCTAATTGGTAAATAACGAATTAAATTTACTGAAAGTTTTATTGAAATCCATAAATTATTTTTAATAATAAAAATTTCTTAAGCCTAAAATTTATTATCTCTTTATTTTACACCTAATTTTATACCTAATCGCTACTTTCGACTCTCAGAAAAATTCTCAAAACTACTCCTCTCTGCCCAGTGCTTTCATAATGGGGTTTACTCTTTTATCAAGCCTAAATTCCTTCTCGATGGGGCGATATTTACCACTAGCCAAACCTTTTTGTATAATTACTGCAATGTATAAATCCTCACGATTTTTCTCTGGTTCAAATTTCCTTTTCAAGTCAATATCAAAAGCACCCCCAGCCGTATTCCAAAGAAAAGCGCTAATCCCACCACGCAGCTCTTTGATGATATCATAGGTTGTTTTTCCCGTTTCACGATGCATTAACCGAGCTAAAATCTGCCCACGAGAGGTCGAAAGTTTTTTCAACTGTTCTTCGTAGCGTTCAGCCAATTGATTATAGCGTTCTTTGATGAATTTTTTCTTCGCTCTTCTATTTTGAATCAATTCTGCCGAATCTCGTACAAAATAATATTCCCTCACCGCTTTTTCTAAAAACGGGTAAACATCATCTACCCGTTGCTCTAGCCAAATGTAGTATTTTTTTTCAATTTCTTTCTCAAAGGTGACGGTGTAGGCGTTGAGCTCATCAAGCTGAATGGTTTGATTTAAATTCCAGTCGCGTGTCTCAATTTCTGAATCACGAACTTGCTTTTGGAAATCAAAATCATCTTCTTGCGCAAAAAGAAATACTTTTGCTGCTAAAAAAAATTTAAGGCTTAAAAAATATTTTAAAATTTTTAGTTTCATTAATAGGTTTTAAATTTTATAACTTTACACAAAAGTAATATTACATGATTAAAGACAAATTCTTTACCAAATCTAATCTAAATTTTTTAGAAAAATACATTAACACCTCCTCTCCTACTGGTTATGAAATTGAGGGTCAACTGGTTTGGATGAATTACATCAGAAGCTTTGTAGATGAAATCAGAACCGATAATTACGGTACAGCTTACGGTATCATCAATCCTGAGGCGGATTTTCGGGTGATCATCGAAGCGCATTCTGATGAAATTTCTTGGTATGTTAACTACATTACCGAAAATGGATTGTTGCACGTCGTAAGAAATGGTGGCTCAGACCAAATGATTGCCCCATCTAAACGGGTGCAAATTTCAACCAAAAAGGGACTGGTAGAGGGGGTTTTTGGCTGGCCAGCAATTCATACACGAGATAAAGAAAAAGATGCGGCTCCCAAAGTCGAAGATCTTTGGGTAGATGTAGGTGCTGAAAATCCAAAAGAAGTGGAAGAAATGGGGATTCACGTGGGGTGCATCATTACCTATCCTGATGAATTTAAAATCATGAACGGTAAATACTTCTGTGGGCGAGCGCTAGACAACCGCATGGGCGGCTTTATGATCGCTGAAGTGGCGCGTCTACTTAAAGAAAATAAAAATAAATTAGATTTTGGTCTCTATATTACCAATTCTGTACAAGAAGAGGTCGGGCTCAATGGCGCTAAGATGATTGCCGAAACTATAAAACCAAACATCGCTATAGTAACGGATGTAACTCATGATACCACAACGCCTTGCATGAATAAGAAAAAAGATGGCGATTTAAAATGTGGCAATGGCCCCGTGATAGCCTATGCTCCAGCAGTGCATCACACCATTCGTGATTTGGTAGAACAAACCGCTATTGATAAAAAAATAGATTTTCAACGTTCCGCTCTAAGCCGCTTTACGGGTACGGATACCGATGCTTTTGCCTTTAGTAATGGGGGCGTACCTTCAGCACTCATCAGCCTGCCGCTTCGCTACATGCATACGACGGTAGAAATGGTGCATCACCAAGATGTGAAAAACTGTATTCTACTGATGTATGAAAGTCTATTGAAGATTAAAGACAAACATCACTTGAGTTATTATAAAGCTTGATATATAACGGGTAGAGAGTAAATGCGAAGCAATTAAAAATAAGCTCCTTTAGAATTTAAAAAGGCTTTAAATTTCAATTTCTTATTGATCAATATCTGCTAATAGCAAAGACAATTTCCCTGTTTTTAGGTTCAGGTTTTTTAGAAATAGTAATCAGATTATACCTCCCTTTCTTTAGGTTGATAATTTGATTACTTTTTATTTTTTCGATGACTTTTTTGGTTTTATCATTCACGATCACGAGCACAATCCCCTCTATCGGCTGATTAAAATCTATGAAAAATTCTCCTGATTGCTGAACATTAAAATCAAAAATTTCTGTTTTATTTTTATCAACCCTCGCCTTAAATTGAACCATATTTATAGTATCATCTTCTTCAAATTCATTAGCAAATGAACTCATCGTATTACTTTCGCTGTAACCAGTTGGTTGACAACTAAATAATAAGAAAACACTAAAAATAACCACAAAAATTCTCACAACTTTTATTCCTATGCATTTTATTCCTATGCAATGAATTGAACTCTAATTTTGTGCCAAACCTTTGGTTTAACTAGTTTTTAAGAGTAAATAAGTAATTTATAAGTTGTTTTTAAGAAATTCATTTTCAATTTCATCATTATTTAGAAGCTGAAAGTTTGGAAACTTTTATACTTTAATCATGATTTAGCTTTTCTCATTTTTCAAGGAGCTGAGGTCGGCGACATGACTAAATTAGCCGAGAAAATCAATCAAAATTCCTGGCGGATGTGAAAGATTTTAACCAATATAGCTAGATAATTTTCATCTAGATTTTCAAATTTCTATTTTTGCATAACACGCAAAAGTATCCATGAAGAAAAATACAGAAAAAAAGAAGTCTTTGCACCAAAAATATGGCGTAGTGCAAATGGTGGCTGGTGTCTTGAGTTTATTTTTAGGCTTTGTTTTTTTGCTTTCCTTTAGTTCCTACCTTTTTAATTGGGAAGAAGACCAAAGTCAACTCGGTGCATGGGATGACCCTAATATAGAAGTTCAAAACATTTTCGGAAAACTGGGTGCCTGGTTGGGCGAAACTTTCATTCATCAAAGTCTCGGTATCACTGCGGTATTTTGGGCTTTTTGGCTATTACTTCTAGGCACAATTTTCATTTTTAATCTAAAGAAGGTTAAATTTTTAAAAATCACGCTCAATTTTTTGTTTTTCTCCATTTGGGTACCAGTTTTCTTAAGTTTCATTTTGCCCGATTCTCCCATCTGGGGAGGGCGCATGGGTTTTGAAATCAAATCTTATTTGATGAATTTGATTGACCTTCTCGGCATTGTTTTGGTGTTGCTTTTCACGCTTGTATTATTTGTCGTATTTGAATGGAAAATCACCCCCGAAACGCTTAAAAAAGTGAAAAAACCTATTTTTGAGAATGAAATTGAGGAAAACAATCATGAGAAAATTTCTGAAGGCTTAGAAAATAATTCAAATCAAGAATTTTCTCAAGGCTTAGAAAATTTAGAAGAAAATTCTGACGCTGCAAAAGAGAGCTCTGTGCAAAAAATTCTAAGCTTAAACAAAAGAAAAAATATTAATACTGAGGAGGACGATGCTTCTATTTCCCCTTACCTAAAAGAAAATGAGGAGGATAACAATGATTTGAAGCTTAAGATGTCTACTGCGCATCCTGTGGAACCTGACGCTTCGGCAAATTTGGATGAGCTCGGCGTTGGGACTCCGCAAATCAATGAAATCATTATAGAACCTGATGATGAAGATGATGTTGCGATGACGGTAGAAACGATAGAGGAAGATGAGGTGGAGATAGAAAATCTAAGTCAAAAATTGGTGCAGCAATTTGGTGAGTTTGATCCTCGGCTAGAGCTTTCTAAATATCAGTTCCCAAAAATTGATTTGCTTTACGATTATAATAAAGGTAGGAATTTAAATATCGACCAAAGTGAATTAGAGGTCAATAAAAATAAAATTGTCGAAACACTCAAAAATTATAAAATCAATATCGATAGCATCAAAGCAACCGTTGGCCCTACCGTTACACTCTATGAAATTGTACCCGAGGCTGGTGTAAGAATTTCTAAAATTAAAAATCTAGAAGATGATATCGCTTTAAGTCTGAGTGCTTTGGGCATACGAATCATTGCCCCAATACCGGGGCGTGGAACCATCGGGATAGAGGTGCCAAACAATAACCCTACGATGGTGAGTATGCGTTCGGTGATTGCTTCTAAGAAATTTCAAAGTTCAGAGATGGAATTGCCCATTGCTTTTGGCAAAAATATTTCAAATGAAACCTTTGTGGCTGATTTGGCAAAAATGCCGCATCTACTGATGGCGGGCGCCACTGGGCAGGGGAAATCTGTGGGGATTAATGCCATTATCACTTCATTGTTGTACAAAAAACATCCAGCTGAATTAAAGTTTGTAATGGTTGACCCCAAAAAAGTTGAATTAGCTCTTTATAATAAAATTGAAAGACATTTCTTAGCTAAATTACCTGGGGTAGAAGATGCTATAATTACTGATAATCAAAAAGTTATTAGCACTTTAAATTCTTTGTGTATTGAGATGGATGACCGCTATGATTTGTTGAAAGATGCCTCTGTAAGAAACATCAAAGAGTACAACGAAAAATTTAAGGCTCGGAAATTAAATCCCGAGAATGGACATCGTTTCATGCCTTATATCGTTTTGGTGGTAGATGAATTTGCAGATTTAATCATGACGGCAGGTAAAGAGGTAGAAGGCCCGATTGCTCGTTTGGCTCAGTTAGCTAGGGCGGTGGGAATCCATTTGATTATCGCTACCCAACGCCCGTCTGTGAACGTAATCACAGGTATTATCAAAGCCAATTTCCCTGCAAGAGTAGCCTACCGCGTAACTAGTAAAGTGGATTCAAGAACAATTCTTGACAGTGGTGGTGCCGATCAACTCATCGGGAAAGGAGATATGCTCTACACCAAAGGTAACGACTTGATTCGCCTACAATGTGCCTTTGTAGATACTCCAGAGGTAGAAAGTTTAGCTGACTATATTGGCTCACAAAAAGGCTACCCCGATGCTTTTTTACTGCCTGAGTACGAAGGTGAAGAAGGTGGTTCTATTTTAGACATCGACCCCAATGAGAGAGATTCTCTTTTTGATGATGCAGCGCGTATTGTAGTTGCAACACAACAAGGTTCTGCTTCAATGCTACAAAGGAAATTAAAAATTGGCTATAATCGTGCTGGGAGAATCATCGACCAATTGGAGGCAAATAATATTGTGGGGCCTTTTGAAGGGAGTAAAGCTAGAGAAGTATTGATAACTGATGAAAATACTTTGGAACAGTTATTGAAAAATCAATAAAAATTTTTTAAAATGAAAATATATAGTTTAATCATATGGGCTTTACTGAGCTCTTTTACTTTTGCTCAAAATGCCGAAGCGATTTTGAACAAAGTAAGCGCTAATTATAAAGCTAAAAATTCCTACTATATTAAATTTAAAAGCGAGCTAGAAAATTCTAAAACCAATACGAAAGATCAATATAGTGGTGAAGTTTACGTAAAAAAAGAAAAATACAACTTGAGTGTTCCTGCAATGAATATTCAGCAAATTTATACTGGGAAAAAACTTTACACTGTGAACCAAGAAATACAAGAAGTGACCGTAACTCATCCAGAAAAAAATAGTGATGAATTGTTTACGCCCACTCGCGTTTTAGATATTTATAAAAAAGGTTACACCCTCTCAGTTGAAGGAAAAGAATATTTCCAAAATAAAGATGTAACAAAAATTAAATTAACTCCTACAAAATCAGGAAATGTGAAGTATATTATTATTGGGGTAAATGAGAAAAATAATAATTTAGTGTATTTGCAAGAAGTAGATTTAAATGACACCAAAATAACCATAAGCGTTGAAAAACAACTATCTAACATCATAGTTCCCTATACATTATTAAATTTTGATAAAAAATTTTATAAAAACTATTACATTTCCGAAATTTGATGCATGCTTAAGAAGCTCGATTGGTATACGATAAAAACTTATTTCGGTCCGTTTCTATTTATTTTCAGCGTATTGTTTTTCATTTTCATGGTACAATATGCATGGCAAGAAATGGATCGATTTCTAGGAAAGGGTTTTGGAATGTTGAATATTCTAAAGCTTTTATTTTATTTAGGTCTTTCAAAAGTTCAGCTAGTGATGCCGTTAACCGTTTTGCTCGCTGCCATCATGACTTTTGGTGGATTTGGAGAGAATTATGAATTAGCAGCCATGAAGTCGACTGGGATTTCTCTTGGGCGAATCATGTTGCCACTTTTTGCTTTCATTTTCTCGCTTTCGATTGGTTTATATTTCTTCTCAGACCGCTTAGTCCCTTTTGCTGAAAGGAAGGCAAAGAATATGCTATTTAATATTCTTCAGACTAAACCCGCTGTCAACTTTGCGCCAGGAGTTTTCATTACAGGTGTCCCTGGATTTACGATGAAAATCACAGACCGATATGGTGAGAATGAAAAATTCATAGAAGGTGTTTTTATTCACAAGGAGAGTTCGCCTTATGAAAATCAACAAACCATCATTGCCAAAAAAGGTATTTTTGAACCTGCTGAAGACAATCGCTTTCTAAAACTAGCTTTGTTTGATGGCTATTTTTATGAAGACAACATTCAAGGTTTAAACAATATTGAGCTAAAAAGACAACCCTTACAGAGCATTCAATTTGATACCTTAATTCAGCATTTTGACATTTCTGAATTGGTAGAATCAGCCATAGAAAAAGAAAATGTAACAGACCATTATAATTTCCTGAACACAGTTCAGCTTATGGATCGCATTGATACTTTAGAAATTGAAAATCAAGATTTCTATGATAGGAGTTTAAATGAAAATCTATCTACCATCGTGCAGCAATCTTATATGATGGATACCACGACATTGAATCAAAACTACAAACTATACCCTGTTGAAAAGTTAAACCAAGAAGAAAAAGACCGCCTCGCCTACGGCATCAAGTCTGATTTAGAACGAGACAAAATCCTTTATCAAACCACACATGAGGAAGTCCAAAGCCGTGCCAAATTCTTCTCTCGTCACGTACTCGTTTTAGTTCGTAATTTTTCTAATTCGTTGATGTGTGTTGCATTTTTTTTAATCGGAGCACCGCTAGGAGCTATCATTAGAAAAGGAGGCGTAGGAATGCCTGTTGTTGTAGCAATCATCATTTTCATCGCTTTTTATTTAATCTATATGTACAGCGAAAATTTAGCTAAAAACGCTCAGTTAGACCCTTATGTAGCCGCATGGTTACCTTTAATGATTTTCATGCCGTTGGGTTTATTTTTCACTTATAAAGCTATGACCGATTCAGACTTATTTGATTTAAACTCATATTTTCAACCTTTTGAAAAAATAGCAAAAAAACTAAAAATTAATGCTGGAAAAAAAGAACACACAAGATACCAATAATATTGAAAATAAAATTCAATTTAACACCATAGAAGAAGCTCTAAACGACTTCAAGCAAGGAAAAATCATCATTGTAGTTGATGATGAAAACCGAGAAAACGAAGGTGATTTTGTAACTTCAGCAGAGCTCATCACCGCAGAGAAAATCAATTTTATGGCAAAATACGGGCGTGGTCTGCATTGCGCTCCTCTCACAGAAGAACGCTGCGAGCAGCTAAATCTACACCCTATGGTGGGGAATAATACCGACCCTAAAGAAACAGCTTTTACCGTTTCTGTCGATTTATTGGGGCATGGCGTTACAACGGGAATTTCAGCCTCAGACCGAGCAAAGACAGTTCAAGCTCTGATGAATAAAGACACACTACCACACCACCTAAGTCGCCCAGGACATATTTTCCCGCTCAGAGCAAAAAACGGCGGAGTTTTGCGACGCCCTGGGCACACCGAAGCAGCTATCGATTTATCCATACTAAGTGGGCTAAAACCTGGTGGTGTAATCGTAGAAATTATGAACGAAGACGGAACCATGGCAAGAGTTCCTCAGCTAATTGAAATTGCTAAGAAATTTGATTTAAAAATCATCAGCATTGAAGACCTTATTTCATATCGCCTGCAAAACGACTCTCTCATCAAGCGAATCAATGAAGTTAATTTTCAGAGTATTTATGGCGAGTATAAACTTATTGCTTATCAGCAAACTACCAACGAACAAATTCACTTTGCAATGACTAAAGCTAATTGGAGCATTGATGAAGTCGTTCCCGTCCGTGTGAAAAGCACCAACACTTACTTCGATTTATTCTCGGCGCTTCATCTTGGCGAAAAACCTTTGCTGAAAAAAATTACAGATATTATTAATCAAAACGGAAAAGGAGCAATTATTTTTATCAATAACGTAGCAGATTCCGATTTAATTTTAGGAAAATTCAAGCATTATCAAGATTATTTAGAAGGTACTAATAGCCAAGCCTTGATGAAAACTGACCAAAAAGACTACGGAATTGGTGCACAAATCATCAAAGATTTAGGAATCAAAAAAATTGCTTTAATTACCCAAAATCCTAGGCAAAAAAAAGCCATCGGTGGCTATGGGCTCGAGATTGAAGAGTATATTTATTTAACATAATTTTTTAAGCCTTAAAAAATTTTAAAAACTTAATTTTCTAAATGAAATTTATCATAGGATAAAAAAAATATTATCGTATGATAATTAAAGTGAAGTTATTCTCTCTATCATTTTTTTTGTATATTGAATCAAAATTTTATTTATGAGTTTCCCTTCTGATATTGAAATTGCTCAAAGCGCAAAAATACAACACATCTCAAAAATTGCAGAAAAACTAAATATTCCTCTAGAAGAATTAGAATTTTACGGCAAATACAAAGCTAAACTCCCTTTGAAGTTAATTCAAAAAAAACAATGGGAGAGGAATAAATTAATTTTGGTCACCGCCATTACACCAACGCCAGCAGGTGAAGGCAAAACCACGACTAGCATTGGTTTGGTAGACGGATTAAACAAAATTGGAAAAAAAGCTACCGTCGTGATACGTGAACCCTCACTAGGTCCTGTTTTTGGAATCAAAGGTGGAGCTGCCGGTGGTGGGTATGCACAAGTGATTCCTATGGAAGATATTAATTTGCATTTCACAGGTGATTTTAACGCTATAGAAAAAGCTAATAATTTACTTTCTGCAGCGATTGACAATAATTTACAGTCTAAAAAAAGAAATTTGAATATCGACCCCAAAACAATTACATGGAAGCGTGTGATTGATATGAATGATCGCTCTTTGCGCCAAATTATTCTGAGCATAGGTGATGGTAATGGAGTTGTGCGCCAAGATGGATTCAACATTACGCCTGCCTCGGAAATCATGGCTATTCTTTGCTTGGCCGAAAACTTTGAAGATTTAAAAAATCGATTGGCTAAAATTTATATTGCTGATACCTTTGACGGGAAACCTGTCTTTGCCCGAGATTTAAATGTGGTTGGTGCGATGGCAATTTTGCTGAAAGATGCCATTAAACCCAATTTGGTACAAACTTTAGAAGGAAATCCTGCGATTATTCATGGTGGCCCGTTTGCGAGTATCGCACAAGGAACCAATACAGTCTTGGCTACCAAAATGGGTATGAGCCTGAGCGAATATGTGGTAACAGAAGCTGGATTTGGTGCAGACTTGGGTGCAGAAAAATTTATCAACATCAAGTGTAAAGCTTCTGCCCTACAGCCTGATGCAACTGTAATTGTAGCCACAGTCCGTGCTTTACGCCACCATGGCGGAGCCTCTAAAGATGATTTACAAACTCCTGATTTAGAAAAAGTAAAAAAAGGATACCCTAATTTAGAAAAACATATCCAAATCATTCAATCTTTTGGCTTAAATCCTGTGGTGGCGATTAATCATTTCCCAGGTGATGATGATGCTGAACTTGAATTCATTCAATCCCAATGCAAAAAATTAGGCGTAGACGCCGTTTTGGCAGAAGGCTTTTCTAAAGGAGGTAACGGCATGACTAATTTAGCTGAAAGTGTTATTCAATCCATTGAAAATCAAAAGAAAGAAAATTTTAAATTTCTCTATAATAATGATGATTCAATCGAAGAGAAAATTGATTCTATTGCCTCAAAAATCTACGGTGCTTCTGAGGTCAATTTCACGCTCAAAGCAAAAAAACAAATGCGTGAGCTTAAAAAATTAGGCTTTGATGATATGGCGATTTGTATGGTTAAGACACCAAAATCTCTAAGCGATGATGATAAAAAATTAGGTTGCCCCACAAATTTCAGTATTACGGTAAGAGAGTTTGAGGTCGCCGCTGGGGCTGGTTTTATCATCCCAATGCTAGGTGATGCCATGCGCATGCCAGGTTTACCATCTACGCCTGCTGCCGAAAATATGGATATTGATAATGATGGAAATATTACTGGTTTAGCTTAATTTTTTTTAAGGCTTAAAAAATTTATCTTGATTTTTTTAAAACCTTGAAGAATTTTATAAAAGTAGTCGTCTCAAAAATAAAAATTTGAGGTGGCTATTTTTTTTAAGGCTTAATTTTTTTTTATGAATAGTTCCGAGATATTCTTTAAAATAAAATATTTTCATTTCCTTGTGCAAAAGGAAAATCATACAATTTAAAACACCAATCTTTCATAAAATGGAATATAAAATTTAAAGATAAAAAAAACCTCCAAAATTTTTTTTGGAGGTTTTAAAATATAAATTCAATTTATTATTTTACTGCATCTTTTACAGATTCTGCTTGATCTTTTACATGATCTAACTGAGCTTCAGCTTGGTCTAGAGTAGTTTCTAAAGCATCATCAGCTGTACTAGCAGCTCCGTTCACTGATTGAATAGCTTCTCCCGCTCTCGCTTCGATTTCTTTGATTTTAGTTTGTAGCTCATTGATTTTAGCTTGAGCTTCATCAATTAAAACTTGCTCACCCTTTGCTTGAGCTTCATCCAATTGCTTTTGAGCTTCTAATAATTCTCTTTGAGCAGCTTTAACTTCTTCATTTAAATCTTCTTGAGCTTCTGCTACGTTTTCACCATCAACTACTTCTACGTTAGTTTCAACTACTGCTTTTTCTTTTTTCTCACAAGATGTAGCAGAAAACGCAATAACTGCAAGAATTGGTAATAATAATTTTTTCATTTTTCTAAGTTTAAGATTCTCTGCAAATATATAAAATATTTTAAACTGTATTAAAAATTTTTTTTAACCTTAAAAATAACTTATATTTAAGGTCTTTTTTATTTCAGGCAAGTTTTTCAACTTTTGATAATTTTTAACTTTTAAAAAATTATGGCATATCTCTGTACTTTGGTTTCATAAAGAATAATTGTATGAGCAAAACTACGCCTACAGCTACAGCTAAATAAGCAAAACCTAACCCTAAACTATCATTCTCTTTCCAATGCCCTAGAATCTGCGTTATCATAGCACCAGCAATGATTCCAGCTAAATTTAAAATCCCGTAGGCCGTAGAGCGGTATTTTTTTGAAACGATTTGCACAACAATAGGCATATTATTGGCATCAAACATTCCATAGCCAATACCAAATAAGACTCCTGCACCAACAATTGCGACTAAATTTGTTCCTAATCCTAATAAAATTAATGCTGGAATCAATAAGCCTAAACCTATCACACCTACATAGATGCGACCTCTGATGTTTCTGTGAATCCACCAGTCTGATAAAATACCACCAATGATGACGCCAACAAAAGACGAAACTGCAATTGTAATGGTAGCAATGGGGCCAGCTTCTGCCATAGATAGGTTTAAATTATCAGCATAAAGAGTTGGCAACCAGTTTTTTGTGGCCCAACCAGGCAAACTAGGAATGGCAAAATATAGCAATAAAATGAAAAAACTAAAATTAGCAAACGGTTTCAATAAATTGCCAAAACGAAATTCTGTACCTTTTACTACCTCTGTTGTCTCTACATTTCGATTTTTAATTTCATACAAAAAGAAAATTAAGAGAATTGCATAGGCTATACCTACCAAACCAAAATAATGAAAAGTCGTCTGCCAACTCGTTGCTTCGGCCACTGTTGCACCAAACCCACCGATGGCTTGCCCTGTATAAAGTCCTGTCATGTGAATCCCAATGGCTAATGAACGTGTCCTATCTGAATGGTAATCAGCAATCAAAGCCAATGCGGCTGGAATATAAAGTGCCTCACTCACCCCCATCACGGCTCTTAGCAAATAAAGTAAATTAAAATCACTGACTATTCCCATGAGATAAGTGACTCCTGACCAAACAAATAAACTGCATACAATCAACCACTTACGATTAAATCTATCTGCTACCATGCCTGCCACAGGACTCATAAAAGCATAAATCCATAGAAAAATTGCCATGAGCCGACCAAAATTGGTGGCAGATTGTAGCTCAACTATGTCTACTTGCATTGCCTCCTTCATCGTGCTCAGCATTTGGCGGTCCATATAATTTAGCAAAGCAACGCCCCACAAAAGCGCAACGACCAACCACGGATAGTATTTTTTTTCTCTCAAGATTTTCATTGATTTAATTTTATATGAAGAATAGATGGCGTTCTAACGCCTGGTTTGATTTCACCCATTATTACAAAAATTGAATTTCCAAAAGAAACCATACTTGCTCCCGCACGTCTCAATCGGTCATCTTTTAAGTAAAAATCAGCTATTTCCCCTTTCTTAAATTTAATTAGATATGGATTGAATTGATACCAAGATGCTTCTTGAGATAAATAAATTTTACCTTGCTTTTGATTTTCTTCAATTTTTGGTGATTTCGGTTCTTTTTTTAATAATAAATTGGTTTCATGAATTCTTTTTAAAGCCTTAAAAAATATTTCTGCATTGACGCCTCCCGAAACGTAAGCTGTCTCAGCATCAGTATTTACTGCAAAGCCTCCACCGACTGATAGTTTTTCGCTATCTACCATAATCGGCTGTGGATTCTCCCATGATTGATTTTCAAGATTGAATGTTAAATAATCTGTATTTAAACTTGGTGGTAATTCTTCGGATCCTAAAGCAAATCCGCCTGCTAAATAAATATTTTTTTCATCAGAAAAAGCTACAGCTTGCGTTCTCGGGTTGCCAAGAAAATCTGGCAAAATTTCCCAACCAGCCTGAATTTTATTTAAATTTAACCGAAGGAAAGAATGAGAAGCTTTCCCGTTCTTATTTCCTCCCAGTACGTATAAGAACTCTTGGGCGATTACAGCTGTAAAATTATTCAAAGTTTCGGGCAAATCTGGCCAATTTTCTATTTTAATTTTTTGATTTTCTAAACTTAAAACAAAAACTTTTTTACTTTGTATTCGTTCATTTTCTCCGCCTAAAATAATTACAGAACGCCCAAATTGTAAGCCATAGCCATAAGCTAATTCTTCTGGTAGCTCTCCAATTTTTTCCCAATTTAGTTTTTTTGATTCAGCAAAATCTTTTGCTATAAAAATAGATTTGTAAAACTCTTTTTTCCCACCTTCTGAGGGCGGTAAATCTGGGAAATTACAGCCACCTGCCATCATTAAATAAGTATCATTAAAAATCCCAGAAAAATGCCCCGAGACACCTTTTTGATAATTAGAATCAGGAAAATTTGATTGAATTTCCTTTATGTTTTGTGCACTCATAATTTGAAAAATTAAAACGGCTAAGAATAAACTATATTTTTTTTTAAGGCTTAAAAAAAAATTCATGATTTTAAAATTAAGTCACAAAGTTCAACGCCTTTGATCATCATCCTCGGAATATGGAAAGGGCCTTTAAACAAATTCCCTTTTGCAGGCTGAGATACACTACCGTCTCGGTGCAAATAGCCAAACCACTCTGGGTGATTTCTATCAGGAAAATGTTGATAAGTCCAATCACTGATTTGCTGGTGTTTTTCTAAATACTCGTCTTTACCCGTGGCTAAATATAAGTACAGATAAGCGATAATTGCTTCTGTTTGCGGCCACCAAAATTTCATATCGTGAGCATAATCTTGCGCTGGGTAGTTTTTGCAATCTACAAAGTTTAGAATTCCGCCAAAGTCTTTATCCCAACCCCAATCAAACGACCAGTTAATGATTTTTTCAGCATTTTCTATGTAATCTTTATCGCCATTTCTAAATTTAGCTTCTTCTAGTATAAACCAGCCTGTCTCTATTGCATGCCCAGGGTTTATCAAACGCCCCATCATTGTGTCGATAAAAGAGCCGTCCTCTCCTACTGTTTCTAAAACAGCTTTGAACTCTGGCTTCATAAAATCTGTTGTAATTTCTTGATATGATTTTTGGATTTGTTCATCTAAATCTTTGTGTGAATAAGCTTTACGAATTTGTGCCGCCAAGTTGAGCATTATCATCGTGATGGAATGTCCTTTAGCTTTCAAATTTTCTGTAAATTTTGATTCTAATTCTCCTGGAGTTTCTAGCCAATATTGCATTTTTTTGAATAAATCAAAGGCTTTTTGAGCATAAGTGTTCTCACCACTTGCCAAAGCATATTCACTCATGGCAATTGCAGCAAAACTCTCAGAAAAAATATAACGCCTTTTGCGCAGCGGCTTCCCATCTGCTGTGATTTCAAAAAACATTCGCCCATCTGCATCAAAACAAAAATTTTCAATAAAATCAATGCAAGATTTTGATGCTGTTAAATACTCTTCTTTGGCTTCAATTTGATTATAAGCTAAGGCTAAAATGTAAGCGAATCGCCCTTGAAACCAAACTGATTTAGTCGTATCATAAATTACTCCTTCGCGGTCGAGGCAAGTATACACACCGCCGTTTTCCCTATCTATACCGTGATTTAGCCAAAATGGTAAAATGTTCTCTGTTAAATCTTTACGGTATTTTTCTCTCCAATTTTTTAGATATTCTGTCTTGTTCATTCTTTACAATTCATTGCAATGATTAAAGAAATCAATTTCTTCTAAATCTTTTTTAAGTTGAGACTCTTCCGCATCTGTTAAATTTTTGAAAGGAATCCTATTTTTACCCAAATCTAAGCCCATCAGCTTCATAATTCTTTTTCCTCCTACGATGTTTCCACCATATTTTACAATCACATTAATGACTGCTTGGTTGTAATTTTGGGCAGCTCTTGCTTGATTCAGATCCTTGTTTTCCCAGTAATTTAAAACTTCTATCAAACCTTTGCCTGTATAATTTGCAGTACCGCTGATTCCACCCTTCACATCACTCAACGCTAAGCCTGCCAGCAAAGTTTCATCTTGCCCGTGCAGCATTTGGAATTTCCCGTTTTCGTAGAGCGAACATTGATTAAATTCATATAAATTCTCATAAGTATACTTGATTCCAGCAAAATTGGGAATTTCTCCGTTTACTTTTTTCAGAAAATCCAACATTGGCAAATATGCTCCATTGAAAACTGGAATATGATAGTAATAGAAAGGAATCTCTGGCGCAGCATCGGCAATGGCTTTGCAGTAGTCAAAAAGCTCTTGAATTCTACCAATTTTAGGAAACGGCGGTGCCATGGCTCCTGTACCAAATGCTTTGATTTCCTGCGCATGCTTTGCCAACTCTACAGCATCCTTTAGCGTTGTGCTACCGACGTGTACGATGACTTTAAAATCTTCATCAGCAAACTTCATCCATTCTTCTGCCAATTTTTTACGTTCGTCTACGTTTAGCATATAGCCTTCACCTGAAGATCCGTTAATGAAAACACCTTTCAAGCCATTCTTTTTCAGCATTTTAGCATAATCTGAAATGGGTGATAAATTAATCTCTAAATCTTTACCAAAAGCGGTAAAAGGAGCGACAATTAATCCTTTTATTTTTTCCATAACTTAATTAATATAATTTAAGCCATGAATTTACTATTTTTTTTTAAACCCTTTTATTTCTTTTATAAATTTTTCAGCTGTTGTAAGATAATTTTTATCATCTTTTTGTAAAGCTTCTAAAAATGCCGTGCCGATGATAGCCCCGTTTGCAAATTGTGTCACGTAATCAAAATCACTTTTATCTCTGATACCGAAGCCAATATAAAGCTCATTCTTTAACTTCAATTTTTTTAAAGCCTTAAAATATTCTTCTCTTTTATTTTGATTTAATTTTTTACCTGTAATGGAATTATCTGAAACTGCGTATAAAAATCCATCGCTCAGCGATTGAAAATAATCGATTCTCTCTGGCGTTGTTTGTGGTGTAATGATAAATGTAAATTTCAAATCATTTTCTCTGAACAAATCAGCATATTCTTTCTCAAAATATTCTGCTGGTAAATCTGGGATAATGAGCCCTTCTACGCCACAAGATTTAGCTTCTTTCACAAATTTTTCTACGCCATATTGCATCACAGGATTGAGGTACCCCATCAAACTCACTGGAATAGACACTTCATTTTTTAAATTTTTTAAAGCCTTTAATAATTTTTCAATACTCATTCCGTTTGCCAAAGCCACTTTATTTGCTTCTTGAATAATGGGACCATCTACAATAGGGTCACTATATGGCATGCCGATTTCCACGCGATCAACTCCTGCTGTTTGCAACGTTTTCAGAAGTTCTAAAATATCCAGCCCAGGAATGCACCCTGCTGTGAAAAAAACGTTTAATTTACTCATTTTTCAAAATTTTTAATGTAAGTAGCTAAATCTTTATCTCCTCGCCCACTCAAGCAAACAATGATTTCATCTTCTTTTTTCAATGCCAATTGATTCAATGCAGCTAAGGCATGTGCAGATTCCAAGGCAGGTAAAATTCCCTCTACTTTAGTCAATTCATAAGCGGCAGCCAAGGCTTCATCATCAGTGCACCCCAAGACTTTCAGGCGGCCTTTTGTGGCTAAATAAGAATGTAAAGGCCCGATGCCCGGGTAGTCCAAACCTGCGGAAATACTATGCGGTTCTATTACTTGCCCATCTTCGGTCTGAATCAGTAAACTTTTACTACCATGCAGCACGCCAATTTTCCCCAGCTGAATTGTTGCAGCACTTTTCCCTGAATTAATTCCCAAGCCAGCTGCTTCTACTCCAATTAATTCCACCGATTTTTCATCAATGAAGTGATAAAACATCCCCGCAGCATTGCTCCCCCCACCCAAACAAGCGATAACGTGCGTTGGCAAGTCTCGCCCACTTATGCTACGATACTGATTTTTAGCCTCTTTGCTTATAATTTGTTGCAATCTCGTTACTAAATCTGGGTAAGGATGAGGGCCAACAGCACTTCCCAAAACATAAAAAGTATCTTCGGCATTTTGCACCCAATCTTGCAAGGCCTCGTTCACAGCATCTTTCAGCGTTTTACTGCCAGATTGAGCTGGTCTCACCGTGGCACCAAGCATTTTCATCCGCTGCACATTTGGGTTTTGACGCTCAATATCCACTTCGCCCATATACACGGTGCACGGCAATTGAAGCAAAGCGCAAGCCGTTGCCGTAGCAACTCCGTGCTGACCAGCTCCAGTCTCTGCAATGATTCTTGTTTTGCCAAGATGTTTTGCCATTAAAACCTGACCAATCGCATTATTGATTTTATGAGCGCCTGTGTGATTTAAATCCTCCCTTTTCAGGTAAATTTTAGCACCTTTTTTTTCGCTTAAATTTTGAGCAAAATACAGTGGTGACGGGCGCCCAACGTAATTTATTAACAAATCTTCATACTGGCAAATAAACTTCTCGTCAGCTAAAATAGATTGGTAATTTCTTTGTAATTCTTGAATATTGGGATAAAGCATCTCAGGAATAAAAGCTCCTCCAAATTCCCCGTAGTAGCCTAATTCATCAGGATTTTTCATCATTTATTTTTTAATTTTTTCAATAAGTTTAAATTTTTACATCCAGGTGATATTTCAAATTGACTATTCACGTCAAGTGCATAAGGTATTTTTTTTAAGCCTTTAAAATTTTCTATGTTTTCTAGACTCAAGCCTCCGCTCAAAAAATAAGGTTTAGAAAAATTTAAGGCATCAATCATGGCCCAGTCAAAGGTTTTTCCGCTACCGCCATAATCTTGCGAAGGCGTCTCAAATAGCAAAAAACTTGCTGCCTTCTCATACTCATCAATTTTTGCTTGAATTTCTTCTTTTTCTCCTCTCATATGAATTACCTTGATGATGGGTAAAATTGAATTTAACTGCTCAACTTCTTCTAAACTTTCATTCCCGTGCAGTTGAACCAAATCTAGCTGAGCTGCCTCACAGATTTTGGTGATTTCTTCTGGATTTTCATTCACGAAAACCCCTACTTTTTTGATTTCATTAAATTTTTTCAAATCTTTCAATTCTAAAAAATTCAATACATACCGAGGCGATTTTTTATAAAAAATAAATCCTGCGAAATCAAAATTCATTTTCTGCAAAGCTCTAATTTGTGTTTCTAGACCAAGTCCGCAAACTTTAATCCTCATCTATTTGATTTATAAATTCCTGAAATGTATTTGCTAGATTTTCACTTTTCATGAAGAATTCACCCATCAAAAAACCTTGAAAATTATTTTTTTTAAGCCTTAAAAAATTTTCTGCAGAAGAAATTCCACTCTCAGCCACGCAAATTGCATCAGCAGGCAGTTCGCTTCTCATTTTGATAGCATGCTCAAAATCAACTTCAAAGCTTTTTAAATTCCGATTGTTGATGCCGACCAAATCTATTTCTTTAGGTCGTTTTAAAAAATCTTCCCCTGCATGAAATTCCAGCAAAACTTCTAATCCAACATCGTGAGCTATTGCTGTAAATTCTTTGATTTCGTAATTGTCTAATATCGCTGCAATGAGCAAAATAGCATCAGCTCCATAGGATTTGGCTTCATAAATTTGGTATGGGTCTATGATGAAATCTTTGCGAAGCAAGGGGATGCTATATTTCTTGGCTTGTCGTAAATCTTGTAGAGTCCCACCAAAAAATGTCTCATCTGTCAAGATTGAAATGCCCGCAACATTAAAGTTTTTATAAATCGGTAAAATCTCATCTATTTCAGCTTTGATATTGATGTTTTGTTTGGATGGTGATTTACGTTTAAATTCAGCAATAATCCCATTGGGGGATTTTTTTACTGCATATTTTAGGCTTAATTTCTGACGATGAAAATATTTACTATCCATCAGTTCTTCTACACTTTTTTGGGATTTCTTAGCAGAGACCTCCAATTTTTTATGTTCTACAATTTGAGTTAAAATATCAATCATGATTTGCGGCAATTAATTTCTTTAAACAATCGTGCGCCTTACCATTCAAGAGGCTTTCTTCTGCTGCTTTTTTGGCTGAGGAAAAATCTTCAAATTTCCCTGTATTTTGCAATGCTAAAGCTGCATTGGTGATGACAACAGCGTTCTGAGCGGGCGAACCTTGCCCTGAAATTATCTTCAAAAATAATTCTGCGGCAGCCTCTTTGCTATCGCCACCATAGATTTCTTCAGGCTGAATGATAGACGCTTGCAATTGATTTGGATTATATAAATCAATACCTTTTTCGGTTATTATCATGCTTTCACTCGTCAATGAAATCTCATCGTAACCATCTAGCGAATGTACAATCATGAATTTATTTTCTTTCTGCTGCATTAAGTAGTTATAAATCCGCCCCATTTCAGTATTGTAAACGCCAATCAGTGAGAATTTAGGACGCGCTGGGTTCACCAATGGGCCAAGCATATTAAAAAAAGTTCTAAAGCCCAATTGCTTTCTCAGCGGGGCGACAAGCTTCAATGATGGATGGAATTTGGGTGCATGTAGAAAGCAAATATTGGCTTCACTCAGTTGGTTTTTTAGGTGCTCTTGATTATCTGTAAATTTATAGCCTAGAAACTCCATCACGTTAGATGAACCGCTAATAGACGAAGAACCGTAATTTCCGTGCTTAGCCACTTTTTGCCCAGCTCCCGCCACGACAAAACAAGATAAGGTGCTGATATTGAATGTGTTTTTGCCATCGCCACCCGTACCAACAATATCCACCAAATCTTGCGTCTCTAAATCGACTTCCACCGTCATTTCTAGCAAAGCATCAGCTAAACCTTTCAGCTCATCAATGGTAATGCTTCTCATCATCAAAATGGTGACAAAACTCGTTATTTCATAATCGTTAAAAATACCTTTGGGGATTTGCAACATGATAGATTTAGCCTCCTGATAACTGAGCGTATTGTATTTAAATAAATATTCTAAAATGTCTTTCATAATTTTTTAAGCCTTAAACATTTTTAATTGATTGACAACCAATTTCTTATCATTTGCTTCCCTTGCGGTGTCATGATGCTTTCTGGGTGAAACTGCACAGCATAGATTTTTTTCGCTGAATTTTCGATAGACATAATGATACCATTCTCATCCTCGCCCGTGATGTCTAATTCTGAAGGGAAATGCTTTTTACTGGCTACCCAGCTGTGGTAGCGCCCAATCAATATTGGATTTTCTAAGCCTTGGAAAATTTTTGAATCTTTTTTGATTTCTAATTTAGACTGAACTCCATGATGAACTTTCTCTAAATTAAACAACTCACCACCAAAGGCCTCCACAATGGCTTGCAATCCCAAGCAAACACCAAAAATTGGTTTTTCCCCTGCATATTTTTTTATAGTTTCTATCAAAATCCCTGATTCTGACGGGATTCCTGGGCCAGGTGAAAGTACAATTTTATCATAAACTGAAACTTCTTCTACTGAAATTTCATCATTTTTCTTCACTACAATCTTCTGATCCTCCTCCACTAATTCTTCTAAAATTTGAACTAAATTATACGTAAACGAATCGTAATTATCTAATAATAAAATCTTCTTCATGATCTAAAATTTTTCTGCTTTGCGAAGAGCTGTTTTCAATGCGCCCAGTTTATGCTCCACTTCTTTTAATTCACTCTCAGGCAAAGACTTAGCCACAACGCCTGCCCCAGCACGGTAATTTAACTGATTGTTTTGGCTTAAAAATGAACGAATGATGATTGCGTGATTGATTTCACCCCGAAAACCAATAAATCCAATGCATCCGCCGTAGTAACCTCGTGCTGAATTTTCATTTTCATCAATAATTTGCAAAGCACGATGTTTAGGTGCTCCACTCAATGTGCCTTGCGGAAATGTTGCGGCGATCAATTTAAATGGATTTTCTTCTACAAATTCGCCTCTCACCTCACTAACCATATGAATCACGTGGCTAAACATTTGGATTTCTTTCAACTTAGAAACCTTCACATTTTTGCACACTTTACTTAAATCATTTCTTGCCAAATCCACTAACATCGTATGTTCTGCATTTTCCTTTTGGTCGGTTAAAAGTTCTTTTGCACGCTCAAAATCTTTAGAATCATCGCCCGTCCGTCTAAAGGTTCCAGCAATGGGGTGAAGCTTGGCTTGATTATCTTTCAAAATAATTTGACTCTCGGGGCTAGAACCAAAAATTTTATAATCAGTGTAATCAAAATAAAATAAATACGGTGAGGGGTTTACAGTTCTCAAAGCTCTATAAACTTGAAATTCATCTCCTTGAAATCTTTGTGAAAATGCCCGGCTCAAAACAACTTGAAAAACATCTCCACGTAAACAATGCTGAATGCCTTTTTTTACATTTTGAAGGAATTTTTCATTTGAAATATCTGTATTTTCCTCCCCTTCTAATCGGAACGGATAAACTGGAACGTCTTTATTCTGAATAGCAGAAATTATATTCATTTTTTCTGAACTCAAGTTAGGATGCTGATTTTCAAGCAAAATCAATTCATCGTGAAAATGGTCTATCACCAAAACGTACTGATAAAATCTGTAGCGTAAAATCGGGGTATTTGGTTGATGAGAAAATTCTAAGCCTTCGAAAATTTGTGCTGCATCGTAGCCCGTATAGCCGTACATCCCCTGAGCTAAGCTCAATGCTGAACATTCATTTTTAAACTGAATTTCTTGCTGAAAAAGTTCAAACAATTCTACTGGATTTGAATTTTCAATATTTTTGATTGGCTGAAGGGGAAGTTTGATTTCCACCTCCTTGTTTGCTGAAATTTCCATTCCCGCGATAGGATTTATGGCAATGATTGATTTGCTATTTTCCGCATCGGTTTTATCGGTACTTTCCAGCAATATGGTTTCTCGGTACAAATCTCTTAAACGCAGGTATATACTCACTGGTGTAAATAAATCTGCAGGAATTTTGTACTTTTTTGTACTAAATTTTTCTCCCATTTTTAATTTTTAAATCATAAAAAAAAGCTCCAATAATTCTAAAATTATCGGAGCTTTTGTGTTATTTAATTCATAAGGTCATTACAGCGCCGATAAATCAGAACTGAACCACCACCAATTTGTATTTAAATTTTTTCCCATTCAGAATTCAAATATAAATCTTGTTTTGAATTTGACAAAATAATAGATGATTGAATTTCATTTTTTTCATCAGTCTTCATTTTCCCTATTTCTTTCCCCATCATTTCAGTAGGATTTTGCTGAAATTCTTCATCACTAATCCCACTAGCGATAAAACTAATGGTAAATAAATGAAATATACATTCCATATCTTGAAATTTAGTCTTTAAAGATAAAAAACTTTTTCTAAATGTTAAAAAATTGTTAATCTGTTTTTTCATCTCAAGAGGCTTTTTAAAATTTTTCGAAATATTTTTTAAGCCTTTAGAAATTTTAAAAAAATAAAATTTAAATACGTTTTAAGAATCATTTTTTAAAACTTTTAATTTACACTATCTTTGTTACAAAATAAAAAAATGAAATATCAGCGCGTTTTACTTAAATTAAGTGGTGAGGCATTGATGGGCGAAAAACAATATGGCATTGACCCCAAACAAATCATATCTTATTCTCAACAAATTAAGGAAATTGTGGATAAAGGCTGTGAGGTTGCTATTGTGATTGGCGGTGGAAACATCTTCCGTGGCATTAGTGGTGCTGCCAATGGCATTGACCGTGTGCAGGGTGACTACATGGGGATGCTAGCTACTGTTATAAATGGTATGGCTCTGCAGCAAGGCTTGGAAGATGAAGGTTTAGACGTTCGTTTGCAAACGGCAATTGAAATCAAGCAAATTGCTGAAACTTATATTCGCCGTCGTGCGATCCGACATCTGGAGAAGAAAAGAGTTGTTATCTTCAGTGGAGGTTTAGGGAATCCCTATTTCACTACAGATTCTGCAGCGGTTTTGCGTGCTATTGAAATCGAAGCGGATGTGATCTTGAAGGGAACTCGTGTAGATGGAATTTATTCAGCTGATCCTGAGAAAGATAAAAATGCTGAAAAATTTACGAATATCAGCTTCAAAGATGTTTACTCTAAAGGATTGAAAGTCATGGATATGACTGCTTTTACATTGAGTGAAGAGAATCAATTGCCCATTATTGTCTTTGATATGAATACGCCAGGAAATTTAAGAGAAATTATAGAAGGAAAAGATATAGGAACTTTAGTTAGCTAATAATTAAATTATTATGGACACAACAAATATTATAAAAAACACGGAAACGGGAATGCAAGATTCCATAAAGCATTTAGAAAAAGCTTTTACACAAATTCGCGCAGGGCGCGCCAACCCAAATATGCTAGGGAATGTGATGGTTGATTATTATGGTTCACCAACGCCCCTTTCTCAAGTTGCCAATGTGAGTGCTCCTGATGCGATGACATTAAACGTTCAGCCATGGGAAGCAACGATGATTCAGCCGATTGAAAAGGCCATCATGGAGGCTAATTTAGGTTTCAATCCTTCTAATAATGGCAACGCAGTCATTATCAGCGTGCCACCACTGACCGAGGAACGAAGAAAAGATTTGGTGAAACAAACTAAAACTGAACTAGAAAATGCGAAAGTCAGCATCAGAAATTGGAGAAAAGAAGCTAATAACAGCATCAAGAAATCTGATGATTCTGAAGATTTACAAAAAAGTTTAGAAGCTGACGTTCAGGAATTGACCGATAAATACATCAAAATTGCTGAAGAGCTCTTTACTAAAAAAGAAGCTGAAATTATGAAAGTTTAATTTTTTTTTAAAAGCTTAATAATTTCCTAAATCGAAATCGATGCTTTGATATTTTTTATAAATCTCAAAGCATCTTTTTTTTATAATTTTTTATCTTGCCCAGCCTTAAAATATTTCTTAAAATTATATTTAATGATGAAGGTAATATGAATATAATTTTGAAGTTGATAGAAAATGTAACTCATCAAAAAATTATACCCAATTATACCCCTCCCCAACAAAAATTGATTATCTTCGTGAGCGATTTTTGGATGGTGATTTTATGAATTTAAAAAAAGCAGGTATCTTCTTAGTCTTCGTTTTTAGCTTCCATTTAGTAGAATCTTGCGGCGTGGTGAAAACTGGCCGAAGAGGGAAGAAAACCACTACCCACATCAAAACAAATGTAAATAATTCCGTCAATAGTCGCTCAAAAGCGGTCTTGGAAAAAGCCAACAGCTTCTTGGGGACACCCTATCGCTACGGCGGCACAACCAGCAGCGGTATGGATTGCTCTGGGCTGCTATGGAATTCATACAAAGAAATTAATATCGAATTACCGAGAGTTTCTCGAGAACAAGCAAAATATGGAATAAAGATTCGCCTACAAAATGTTCAGCCTGGAGATGCCTTATTTTTTAATACCAGTGGCGGGGACATCAGCCATGCTGGGATTGTAGACCGCATCAAAAACGGCGAAATCTTCTTTGTGCACGCCTCCTCCTCTCGCGGCGTCATCGTTTCAAGTTTAGAAACCGAATACTGGAAAAAACGATTTGTGAAAGCCGTTCGATTTATTCATTAAATTTTTTTTGAAGGCTTTAAAAAATCTTTTCAAAAAAAACTAAGGCTTATAAAAAATGTGACGAAACTTATGATTTCGCCACATTTTGATGATCTTAGAATTTCGACAAATTTTTATTTAAATAAAACATAAGAGAATCCAATACTGAATTCTGGGTATACGACTGATTTTTTGATGTCAAAGTCTCTTACCAAACCCAAACCTGCATGGAAGTTGAACAGGAAATTACTGTCTAAATTTCGCTGCAATCCCCACACTCCAGCTAAGCTCAATGTGTTGCCATAAGACGTATTAAAAGTATCGAAATTGTATCTCGTTTTCAGCCCAAGATAAGACGCACTGTTCAACTTTGTGTCTCGCCCTAATTTTGCACGTTTAGCAAAACTGTACAAATAGCGAAATTCATTAGCAATGAAGATTGACAGGAAGCCAGGTATGATATTCCCATCTGAAGTAATCTGATGTGCTGGGGCAATCCCAACTCTTGGCTCCATAACCCAAGATTCTGAAATAGGGAACTGATAATCAATAGATAAAGAGTTAAAATTTACTGAAACCTTACCCAAAGATTGTAAAGACTGCTCTTGCCCGAAGCTGAAAGCTACCGAAAAAAGAATGACACTTGCACTAACTAATTTTTTTAAATTCATATGTTTTTGTTTTTATGTTATTTGTTCAATTTAAATTAACTCCATTTTCATTTCTGAATTTTAATTTCACATTATATTAATTAAATCTCCAGCAAAAGTAGTTATTGTTATATTAATCTAAACACATCGTTACATTAATTTTTTTTAAATTATTAATATTTTAATGAACTTGAGGACAAGCTGAAGTATTTTATATAAAGTATAAAAAAATACATAATAAAATGAGAAAACATTAAATTTTTAACATAATAATGTTTGTTTATCCTAGGGGGGTATTTTTGTGTTGTGGGTAAATTCTATAATCATTTTCTTCAAACCACTCAAAGTTTTCTTTTCAAAAAAAACTAAGGCTTATAAAAAATGTGACGAAACTTATGATTTCGCCACATTTTGATGATCTTAGAATCTCAACAAATTTTTATTTAAATAAAACATAAGAGAATCCAATACCGAATTCTGGGTATACGGCTGATTTTTTGAAGTCAAAGTCTCTTACCCAACCCAAACCTGCATGGAAGTTGAGCAGGAAATTACTGTCTAAATTTCGCTGCAATCCCCACACTCCAGCTAAGTTCAATGTGTTGCCATAAGACGTATTACGCTCATTATTAAAAGCACCGAAATTGTATCTCGTTTTCAGCCCAAGATAAGACGCACTGTTCAACTTTGTGTCTCGCCCTAATTTTGCACGTTTAGCAAAACTGTACAAATAGCGAAATTCATTAGCAATGAAGATTGAATTGTACTTGTAGCTAAGTTCCATTTTCCCATCTGAAATCTGATGTGCTGGGGCAATCCCAACTTTTGGCTCCATAACCCAAGATTCTGAAATAGGGAACTGATAATCAATAGATAAAGAGGTTAAATTCACTGAAACCTTACCCAAAGATTGTAAAGACTGCTCTTGCCCGAAGCTGAAAGCTACTGAAAAAAGAACAACACTTGCACTAACTAATTTTTTTAAATTCATATGTTTTTGTTTTTATGTTATTTAATTTTTATTATTTATACTATTTAATTTTTGATGACATTAAATGATGAGCCGCCCCAATTTCCTTTGTATAAGGCTCCAGATTTTACACTAACATCCCAACCCTTTACCGCATTCCATCCAAAATTAACGTGAATTTTAAATTTATTATCATTTGAATTAACTCCATCTCCACTAAAATTAATATGAAATTCATTTATTTTAAACTCTTTAGGGAATTTAAATTTCTTTCTAGCAACAGCTGAATTATTAACTTTCACCAAATCTTTGCCATAATCAATATATTCGAGTGTTGAAGTTATCTCATTATATTTGTTTATATTATCTTTTTTTACCACTACAGCTATTTCTTCTATTTTAGGTCCATATTTTGATTTCAAAAAGCCATATATTCTTCTATAAATATCATCATCAGTTATGGTAATGTCTTTACCTAGAACATTAATAACAACTACTTTATTCACATTTTCGTTAAATAAGCTACTATTTACAAAATTAGAATTATTATTCAATTGTATATTTTCTGGTACAATTACTTCGTTATTATTATATTTAACTTCATCTAAAGCAAGACTGTAAGCTATCTCTTTTCCATTTTTATCAAACTCATTTGTTACATGAAATAATTTATCTGTAAATTTTAAAAAATCACCATAGAGTTTAACTAAATCTTTTTGTTTAGCACCAATATCTATGTTTATTTTTCTCCGCTTAAATTTTAGTTTAGCTTTATCTACTTTCAAAAATACCATTGAAGCTTCCTTGCTAGAATACCAGCCAAACCAAGTTTTATGTTTAAATTTAGCCTGAGCATAGACATCAAAAAATAGATAATAATCTTCAACTGCAAATATAGTTCTTAATTTCCGTTTTTTTGTAAATTTATACTCACATGAATATTCTTTGCCAAAAATATTATCTATAAAACTTCTAGAAGGATTACACTCATTATACTTAATATTTTCTGGGATATTTGCATTATTAAATTTTAAATCTGTATTTTTTATAATATCACTTTGGACTTCTTCCAACATATTATTAGACACTAGATTATATTGATCAATTACATCTTTACGTGGAACATACACATTCACATCGCCATAGTTCTTTAAGCCTTCACCTTCATTATTCAATGATTCAATATCCAGTTTTTTCAGTTTTTCGACATTTTTTAAGTGAGTAAAAACAACTCCTTTCTCAGTATATTTAAATATCGTATCATTAACAATAATTTCTTTCTCTGCATTTAATAAACTTGCAAAATTTTCATTACGAATTAAATCATCTTCCTCCCCTTCAAACTCTTCATTAATATCATTTCCTATGCGAGAAGTATTTTTTGATAGATTATTTTTTGTTTGTCTCAAATTTTCTAATAGATTCTCTTTTCCTATTATAGAAACAGCTTTATCTAATTCTTCTTCTTCTAAACCGCCTATAATCCTATTAGGAACGAAACCTTCTTCATAAAATTTAAAAATTTCATCTTTAGATACCATGTCTTCTTTAACATAGTCTTGTAATACCTCCCTGTTTTTGAAAGATAAAGCATTACGCTCTTTGTTTAAAAGAACTTTTAGGTTTTGTTCTTTTTCTACTACAGAAGTGGATAAGTCATCTTGTTGACATCCTACAATTCCTAACAAAACACCTATGATAAGGGTTTTCTGAATTTTAATTGTATTTTGCATTAATTTAAATTTTGACAAAAGTAGTTATTGTTATGTTAATCTAAACACATCGTTACATTAATTTTTTTTTAAATTATTAATATTTTAATGAACTTGAGGATAAATTGAAGTATTTTATATAAAGTATAAAAAAATACATAATAAAATGGGAAAACATTAAATTTTTAACATAATAATGTTTGTTTATTATAGGGGGTGTTTTTGTGTTGTGGGTAAATTCTATAATCATTTTCTTCAAACCACTCAAAGTTTTCTTTTCGAAAAAAACTAAACATCTATCAATAATGGCTACTTCTAAGGATTAAAATCCCGAGAAAACATATTAGTTTCACTTTTTTTACAATCAAACCTATGCATAGGTTTGAAAAAAAATCATGATTTATGATTGATTTTTTCTAAGGCTTAAAAAATTTTGAACTAAGCAAATTTTTCTTTTATAGATTTTTGTTTAATTTCACTTCATGTACTACCTCATTTACGATACAGAAACCACAGGAATTCCTGCAAATTTTGACGCACCACTCTCTGATAGTGATAATTGGCCGCGTTTAGTTCAGCTGGCTTGGCAGCTCCACAACGAGAAAGGTGAATTGATTGAAAATCATAATTTGATTGTAAAACCTGATGGTTTTGACATTCCCTTCAATGCGATTCAAATTCACGGGATTACTAATGAAATTGCTCACGAGAAGGGGCTGGCTCTTAGTGTCGTTCTACAGAAATTTTTCGGCAGCTTTGATTTAGAAAATACGCTTATCATTGGGCACAACATTCAATTTGATATTTCTATCGTAGGAGCAGAAATGCACCGTGAAGGCATGGATTTTGAGAAGTTGACGGCTGCTCCCACGCTAGACACGGCGAGAGCCTCTACTGAGTATTGTGCCCTGCCTGGCGGGCGGGGCGGGAAGTTTAAATACCCCAAATTGGGAGAACTTCACCAGCGGTTATTTGGCGATTTCTTTGATGAGGCACATAATGCCGCTGCGGATGTCAATGCCACAGCTCGTAGTTTTTTTGAATTAGTAAGGCTCGGCGTCATTTCTCCTGCACAAGCACGTTTTTCGGCAGAAAATTTTAAAGCCTTTAAAAATTTATTTCCTTCCGTTATAGCCCCCTATCCTATCGATGTCGGGCAACAAATTGCAGAAAAGGAAGCAGCCCTAGCCTGGGCTGAAAGCCAAAAAATAAAAGATAAAAATGAAGTTGAAATTGTGAAAAATTCACCATATTTTCACTTTCATAATCATAGTTCATTCTCTATTCTTTCGGCAACTACGACTGTTGAGAACCTCATCAAAAAAGCTGTAGAATTAGAAATGCCTGCTGTGGGAATTACCGATATGGGAAATCTTATGGGAGCTTTCCATTTTGTGCAGGCAATAAGGGATAAAAAGGATGTAATAACGCCAATTATTGGCTGTGAAGTTTACGTAAGTGAACGCTATCGACAGCATAAATTCACCAAAGATAACCCCGACCGCAGGCATACGCAGGTTTTATTGGCAAAGAACAAGGCGGGTTATCATAATTTGAGTAAAATTTCATCTATCGGCTACATTGAAGGTTACTATGCAGGGTTTCCCCGAGTAAGCAAGGAAGTTATCTTAAAGTATAAAGAAAATTTAATTGCTACGACAGGTTCTATTTCGTCGGAAATTCCTGACATTATTCTGAACGTGGGTGAAAAAAATGCTGAGGAAGCTTTCCTTTGGTGGAAAGAGCATTTTGGCGAAGATTTTTATGTGGAATTAATTCGCCATGGTTTGCCAGAGGAGAATCATGTGAATGAAATTCTCATCAAGTTTGCTAGAAAATACAACGTCAAGATTTTGGCGCAAAATAATACTTACTACATCAACCAATCAGATGCTAAAGCGCATGATATTTTACTGTGCGTGCGTGATGGGGAGAAAGTTGATACGCCCATCGGGCGTGGGCGCGGCTACCGTTTTGGTTTCCCTAATGATGAGTTTTACTTCAAAACAGCTTCGCAGATGGAACATCTCTTTGAAGATATTCCTGAAGCCATTCAGAATTTAAAGGATTTTGTGAAAAAATTTGAATTTTATGATTTAAAACAAGACGTTTTACTTCCTAAATTTAAAATCCCAAAGGAGTTTGAAGTAGAAGAAGATTTGCAAGATGATGGCGTGAGGGGCGAGAATGCTTACCTAAAGCACTTGACTTATGAAGGGGCAAAAAAACGCTATGGAATCATTACTGAAGAAATCCAAAATCGATTGGACTTTGAATTAGAAACGATTGCAAACACGGGCTATCCTGGCTATTTTTTAATTGTTCAGGATTTCACTTCACAAGCTAGGAAAATGGGGGTTTCTGTAGGCCCAGGGCGTGGTTCTGCGGCTGGTTCTGCGGTGGCGTATTGCATCGGGATTACTAATATAGACCCCATCAAATATGATTTGCTTTTTGAGCGATTCTTAAACCCCGAGCGTGTTTCTTTGCCCGATATTGATATTGATTTTGATGACCGCGGGCGAGATGAGATCATCCGCTGGGTGATTAATAAATATGGTAAAGACCAAGTTGCACAAATCATTACTTACGGCACTATGGCAGGGAAATCCGCCATACGAGACACCGCAAGAGTTTTAGACTTACCGCTGGCGGATAGCAATAAAATTGCGAAAAAAGTACATACAAAATTGAATAAGCTGTTTAAAATGGATGATAAATCTCTCAGTGAAAAATTCAATGGAGATGAACTGAAGGATTTACAAGATATTTTAGAAATTTCTAAAAGAGGCGACCTAGAAGCAACAACCATACAGCAAGCAAAAGTAATAGAAGGTAGCATAAGAAATACAGGTGTGCACGCCTGCGGGGTTATTATCACCCCCAAGGATATTAAGGAACTGATACCTGTAGCTATAGCTAAAGATAGCGATATGGCGGTAACGCAGTTTGATAATTCTGTGGTAGAAAACGCTGGATTACTAAAAATGGATTTTTTAGGGCTTAAGACTTTGAGTATAATCAAAGATGCTGTGCATTTAGTGAAAAAAACAAAAGAAATAGAACTCATCCCAGATGATTTCCCCTTGGAAGACCCCTTGACTTATCAAGAAATATTTCAGAAAGGGAAAACCGTTGGTATATTCCAATACGAATCCCCTGGAATGCAAAAACATCTTAAAGATTTAAAGCCAGATAAATTTGATGATTTGATTGCGATGAATGCACTTTATCGCCCCGGCCCCCTCGCCTACATTCCCAATTTCATCGACCGAAAACACGGGATAGAAGAAATCAGCTATGATTTGCCCGAGATGGAAGAGTATTTAGCTGAAACTTATGGCATTACCGTTTATCAAGAGCAAGTGATGTTACTTTCTCAGAAGTTAGCAAATTTCACCAGAGGAGAAGCCGATGTGCTGAGAAAAGCAATGGGAAAAAAACAAATGGATACTTTGGCTAAAATGGAAGGTAAATTCATTCAAAACGCCATAGGCAACGGGCACCCAGAAAATGTTTTAAAAAAAATATGGGAAGACTGGAAAGCTTTCGCTCAATATGCATTCAACAAATCTCACTCCACCTGTTATGCCTACGTCGCTTTTCAAACCGCTTATTTAAAAGCACATCATCCAGCCGAGTTTATGGCCGCTGTGCTAAGTAATAATATGAAAGACATCAAGGAAATAACCAACTTCATGCAAGAATGCAAGCGAATGGACGTCCCCGTACTGAGCCCTGATGTGAATGAGAGTTCCTATGATTTTACCGTAAATAAAAATGGAGCCGTTCGGTTTGGTCTAGGAGCCATAAAAGGCGTTGGCAGCGCCGCAGTAGAGAGCATCATACAAGAGAGAAACGAGAATGGGAAATTTGCTGATGTTTTTGATTTCATTGAGCGGATAGACCAGCGGGTGTGCAATAAAAAAACTTTAGAAAATTTAATTTACGCTGGTGCATTTGATGAGTTAGACCAATACCACCGTGCACAGTATTTCTTTGAAGATCATGAAGGTGTAACCAATCTAGAAAAAATCATCAAATACGGTAATGCTGCCAGCGATGAGGGCAACGAGAATCAAATTTCATTATTTGACGTTGCAGATATGGAAGTCGAAATGCAGAAACCAATGATTTTAGATTGCCCAGCTTGGCCCATTATGTACCAGCTCAATAAAGAAAAAGAAGTGGTGGGAATTTACATCTCTTCTCACCCATTAGACCGCTTTCAAGTAGAGCTAAATCATTACAAAAATATTGATCTGATTACGCTAAAAGAAAGACAAAAAGAAATGATTGATAAAACATTCACCGTAGGTGGGCTGATAACAGAAGTGCAACACTTGGTTTCCGCTAAAAATGGAAAGGAATTCGGGAAATTTATACTGGAAGATTACACCGATAGCTTTGAGTTTATGCTGTTTGGTGAAGAATATCTGCGCTTGAGGCACTTCTTAGAACCCAATCGGTTTGTTCTATTACAACTTCACGTGAACGAAAATAAATTTAGCAAACGTATTTACACCAACATCAAAAACATTAATTTGCTAGATGATTTGATAGAAAAAAGAGCCAAGTCCATTGAATTTCACTTTGAAATTAATGAAATTAATGAAGAGTTAATCAAAAATTTACTAAAAATCATTCAGAATAACGGAGGAGATAAAAATTTATTCCTAAACCTAAGAGACGAAAAAACGCAAAACGTTTTTGCCTCACAAAGCAGAAAATTTAGCATTAGCATTACCAAAGATTTAATCGATGAGCTAAAGAGATATGAAATTGATAATTATAAATTAAATTGATAGTCTCATTATTTTTTTAAAGGCTTAAAAAATAATTTTGGCTCAAAACTTGAGACTCCTTATAGTAAATTTTATAAGGCTTAATAAATTTTTTAATTTAGCTTTTATAATAATAAATAATTAAAATAATATAGAATATTAATTTTTTGAAAAAAATTTAAACTTATGGCATTAGAAATTAAAGATTCAAACATTGAAGAAACATTACAATCAGATCAGCCTGTAATGCTTGACTTTTGGGCAGCTTGGTGCGGACCTTGCCGTATGGTAGGACCTATCGTAGACGAAATCAGCCAAGAATATGACGGAAAAGCCGTAGTAGGAAAAGTGGATGTAGATAATAACCCAGATACGGCTGCTAAATATGGCATCCGAAATATCCCAACCATTCTTTTCTTCAAAAATGGTGAAGTTGTAGACAAAGTGGTAGGCGTGGTACCGAAAGAGCAATTGACTGAAAAGTTAGAGAAATTGATGTAAGATAAAATTTAGTTTAACTGAAAATAAGCGCTATAAGCTTGGCTTGTGGTGCTTATTTTCTTTTAATGATCTATTAAATTTTATTTCTTGGTGACGATCAATTGCTTTAAACTTACGCCACCAATAGTTTTGCTGTGAAATTAATGGGTAGTATCACATAAATACTCTATTTTTGCTAAATATTAATAATTAAAAAGTGCATTTTTCAAAGCAATTCATTCTTCATTTAGGCTTATTTTTTTTATTCATTTCTTGTAATTCAAAAACACAACGGCAAGAGAATTTTGGAGGAATTTCTGCCACAGACAGTAGAAATAAGGTCATTCATCTAGAGCAAGAAGCTCAGCGTGTGGTAGCTCTTTTTGAACCTGCGGTAGATCATATCTATATGCTCCAAGCAGGTAATGTTTTGGTAGGTATTCCCGAGCAAGTTTACTTAAATACCTCTGGGTATGAGTTTCTTTCAGGCTTAGATGATAAAATTAAAAACAAAGAAATCGCTACACCATCTTTCAGTGGAAGAGCCATCAGCGCTGAATCTGTATTGCAGCTGAATCCTGATTTAGTGATTTTATATGAAGCTGATTCTGAGACCATTAATCAGCTAGAAGGTTTGGGATTGAATGTATATACTGTTTCCAGCAAAAACAAAGAAGCTATTTACCTTGAACTGAAAGGTTTAGCTACACTTATAGGTAAAAGTAAACGTGCAGAAGAACTAATACAATACACTGAAAATGAATTAAATAAAATTAACAAAGCTCCTAAATCAGATAAAAAAGTATATTACGCTTGGTCTAAAGGTAGAATTTTTTCAACTTCCGGAAAAGGATCTTTAATTGATGCTGCCATTGAAGCTGCTGGAGCCCAAAATGCCTGTCCGCTAGAAATGGAAGCTACCAACATCAGTGCTGAAACTATTTATGAGTGGAATCCAGATTTAATCATTTTATGGAACTCCAAGCCCGAAGATGTTTATTCACTAAAAGAGCTTCAAGCCTTGCCTGCCGTGAAGCAAAAACAGGTATATGACTTTTCTCCTGTTTTTTATTATGACCCACACACTATCAAATTTATGCTTTTTGCCAAACAACTCAGAGAATGGTGTGAACCCCAAAATACAACCGCCGAAAATGATGTAAAAAAAGATTTAAAAACGCTATACGGCTTATAATGATGTCATTAGGTTTAAAGAAAATATTATTACTACTATCTCCTTTTATTCTGATTGTATTTTCATTGCAGTTAGGAAACACAGGCTTTTTAAATTTCACAGAATTTTGGCAACATCTCTCTCACGTCATTACAGGAAACAATTTACCACAAAACTCTATGCAAACCATTCTGTGGCAAGTGAGATTACCTAGACTTTTGCTCACCTTTATGGTCGGAGCATCATTGGCAGTTTCTGGAGGTGTATTACAAGCTATTTTCCGAAATCCTATTGTTGACCCTTTTTCGTTGGGAATTTCATCTGGAGCAGCTTTTGGAGCAGCTCTTTCCATGATTTTAGGCTTATTTTCTGTCAACTTTTTTGCTTTCATATTTGGTGTAATTGCGGTTGCTATCACCTATGCTGTTTCCGCTTTTGGAGCTAAAACCTCTGTTGTTACTATTGTTTTAACAGGTATGATTATTTCTGGCGTATTTTCTGCCATGCTCACGCTTTTACAATACATTAGCGACCCGTATAAACTGCAAGCCATTATACAATGGACTATGGGTAACTTGCATACAGCATCTTGGGAAAAAGTACAGACTTCTATTACACCTATTTTGGCAGGATTGCTGGGTATTTATATCTTCCGTTGGAAGATGAATTTATTGGCTTTGGGAGATGAAGAAGCTTTGGCGGTTGGTGTAAAACCAAACAATACCAAAATCATTTTGATTGGGCTATCTACACTCATCACAGCAGCTTCTGTAGCAGCTGTTGGAATGATAAGCCTTTTTGGCTTGATTGTTCCACATATCACTCGCATGATATTTGGACCCAATAATACTATTGGAGTTTTTGCCAATATTAGTTTAGGAGGTTCTTTGCTATTGATGATTGATAATTTTTCAAGAATTGTGATGCCTTTTGAAATTCCTATCGGTGTATTTACCATGATTTTAGGCGCTCCTTTGTTCATTTATTTAATGAGAAAAAATGCAATTAACTGGAATTAATGAGCTTGATTGATATTAAAAATGTGAGCTATTCCATTGGGAAAAAATTGATCTTGCATCTTGTGAATGCTTCTTTTCAAAAAAATAAATTCACTGTGATATTAGGGCGAAATGGAAGCGGGAAATCTTCATTATTCAGAATCTTATCTGGCATAGAAAAAAAGTTTGAAGGCAATATTGATTTCAACTCAAAAAAACCTCTTAAAATTGGTTTTTTGACTCAGTTTCATCAAATGGTATTTCCTTTTACGGTGTTTGATGTCGTACTAACTGGTAGAAGTTCTTTTTTTAAAATTTCACCAAAAAAAGAAGACAAAGATGCTGTAACAAAAATATTAGAATCCTTCCAATTAAATCATTTGAGTAATACGCCTTACACTTCTCTCTCTGGTGGTGAAAGGCAATTAGTATTATTATGCAGAGTATTGATTCAAAACCCTGATATACTGTTACTTGATGAGCCTACCAATCATCTTGATTTGCACTACCAAATTAAAGTTTTGCAACTGATGAGGGATTGGGTGAAGCAAAAAAATTGTACCATTGTATGCATTATGCACGATCCTAATTTGGCTTTGCAATTTGCTGACCACATATATGTGATGCAAAATAAACGATTGAATTATTTAGCACACACAGATGCTGAATATACTGCCAATATGCTATCTCAAGCATATGAGGTTTCGCTATCTTATGTAGAGCACTATAGTAAAACTTTTCTTATCCCCGAAATATGAAACAATTAGAAATTTCTGTCGTAACTGATATTAATGCTATTGCTCATACTGTAGAATATGTGAAATCTGTACGCAAAACACTCTTCCCGATGCTAAATCATGAGCATATCCCTGCTGATTTACAAGATTTTGAATCAACGTATATTAAAAATCCAAAAGGCATTTTTCTTCAAGCAAAATTAGGCAATCAACTAATTGGAACCGTTGGCATGATGGAGTTTAACTACCGATTTCCCCTTTTGGATATTCCTGATAATGCTGTAGAGGTGACAAGATTATTTGTGGAACCTGAATTTAGAAAAATGGGAATTGCTACTAATTTGATAAATAGGCTGAAGCTATATGCTATAAAAAAAGGTATAGATTACCTATACCTTCATACGCATCATTTTTTGCCTGGCGCTACTGATTTTTGGTCGAAGCAAAATTTCACTTTTATAGAGGTTACAATAGAAAATAATGTAGAAACTCTCCATTTTGGTTACGAAATGCACTAAAAACTGTAGCCTAAGCTTATCATATAATTCCTTGGAGCGCCCACAAATCCACGTGTGTAATCAAATCCTCCCAGATAGTAATATTTATCAAAAATATTGTTGATATTGGCTGATAATCTCACCCCTTTTAGATGATAATATACACTCGCGTTGGCTAAAGCATAAGATGGCCAATTATCAAAAACTGGTTTACCAGTCTTATCATTTCTCATAGAATTATCCATCCTTCTTTCGCTCACATAATACACGCCTGCACCGAATCCCAGCCCCTTCAACATCGGTTGAGAAAATACATATTTAGTCCACAATCCAGCCATGTGCTTAGGAGCGTTACCCAACGACTCATTTTGTTGCAATTCATCAGGCGAAGATTTAATCTCTGTATGATTGAAAGTATAATTACCAGAGATTTGAAATTCTCTTGTGATTTGTCCTCTCATATCAATTTCCACTCCTTGTGAAATTACTTTATTACTTTGTTTTAATTCTTCTCTACCAGCATTTGTATATTTGCCCGTAGATATTCTCATATTCTCTCTATTTATATGAAATAGAGCTATTTCTGATTGAAGTTGATTTTTGAATAAACCAATTTTAACCCCCGTTTCTATTTGGTAGCTATTCTCTGTCTTATAAGCTTCTTTTGCTCCAAATTCCTGATATTTATATATCAAATCTGCACCTGCGGGTACAAATCCTTTTGAATAATTAGCAAAGTAATTAATTTCATTATTAATTTTATAAGATAGACCTAATCTTGGCAACCATTTATTTTCTCTTGTTCTATACGTTTTTTTAAGGTCAGAACTATAAGAATGATAGGTTTCATTCCTCAAGCCTAGAATTAAATTCAGCCTATCTCCCACGCTGATGTGATCTTGTACATAAATCCCAATTGTGCTATATGGGTTAAGGAATGGAAATGTAGCTTTATCTCTCCACACGTAAGATGATTTAGATAAAATCTCTCTCTCTGCTGCTGCAAGATTGACTATAAGTTCTACTTTATTTCCATCTTTATTTATTCTATGTCTTGCTTCTCTCAAAACATTATTTTTATCTCCTTCGTAAGAAGACCAATCTGTCCCCACAATGATTTTATGATCTACAGATTTATTTTGATTAAATTTTAATCTAAAATAAGAAACAACATTATGGGTATAATCTTTTGCTTCTTTTGACTGAAATCTAACTCTCAGCAATTCATTTTTAGGGGCATCGGCATAGCTATTTCTTGTTCTTAATTCATCTAATTTCTCTTCATATTTCGTCCACATATAGTTGGCAAAAAAATCTAAATTTGGCAAAATATTTTGTGATAACTTCACATTAGAAGTCATAAAATTAGCTTTATAGAAATCTGTAGGCAAATTGATGTTAAAGTTTCTTGGTTGTGCATAGAAATTATTATTTCTTATAGCCAGACCTCTGTCTAGATACCCATCTGAATTATCATAAATAAAATCAAAATCCAACCGTGTTCCTTTGAATGGCTTGTAAGTGAATGATGGGGCTACCATTAGTGTTTTTCTATCATTATTATCTCTAAATGTTTTGGTGGTTTCGTACCCAGCATTTAGCCTAAAAAGAACTTTATCTTGATGGTCCAACGCTCCACCTACATCCAATGTTGTTCTAAAAGTATTGAAGCTTCCATAAGACAATTGCACATAATTCTTTTGTCTTGCCATCGGTTTTTTAGTAACTAGATTGATGGTTCCACTTGGTGCAATATCTCCAAATAATGATGCGCCAGAGCCTTTTATCACCTCTACTCTCTCCAAATTCACAGTTAATGGAGCTCTCCAGAAACTAGTCCCATAGCCATAGCCAGATCGCATTCCATTCACCAGCCTGATGCCACTTTCGTAGCCACTTCTGAATCCTCTAATCGTCACATCATCATACGGCGAAGTGGTATTAACTCCTGCTAAATCATGAATTAAATCTGTGATTTGAAAAGCCTGTTTATCCTCTATAAATTCTCTTGTAACAAATGATATAGATTCTGGTAAATCTTTTATCGGGCCAGAAAACTTTCCGCCTAATTCCTTGGTGTGGTTCAAATATGAATTATTCCGTCTTCCTGTTGCAGTAATTTCGTTTAATTCATAAGCATCTATCGACAGGCTATCTTGCTGTGCGAATGCTATTGTAGATGAGCCTACTAATAAAATAGTAGTGAGTAATTTTGTTCTCATGTGCTAAAAAAATTATTTTATTATCAAAAATTATTAAAATGCATTTAGATTATACAAAGCTCCGATAGCAAAAATATTAATATTCATCTTATTCACAACTTTATGCAAGGCATTATTATAATGTTTATAATCATTGGCGTAATAGCCAAAGAATCTGAAGTTTTGAGATGCAAATGGCTTATATTCTATCCCAATTAAATTCAAATGATGCTGAGATAAACTATTGCCCAAGCTGTTTACTCCTCTGTCGTTTAATCTTTCGTATACTGATTTTGCTGTAATGTACCATTTGGGGGTAATGGCATAATCTAACCTAAGGACAGCCGTTTGTGATTCTAGCTTCTGGGCGTATATATTGATGTGATTGGGATTCATCGTGCGGCGATATTCATTAATGGTAGATGAGATCATATCAGCATAATCTACTGCTATATGAGTGTGTTGTAAATCCAAATAAGCTTCAAAACGATCTAAAACCAATTTGTTGCCCATAGCCAACTGAAAATCTGTCTTGCCTTCTGCAATTTGTGATGCTCCTACAGAATAAAATGTTCTGAATTTTTTATTTGCAAAGTTACCTCTCCATGCTAAATTAGTAGCCAAAGGTAATTCACTGGCTGTCAAGTTATTTTCATTAAAATCAGATTCAGGATGCAAGGAATCAAACGTATCATTTTTGGCGTTATATACCAACACTTCCACGGTATGATTATCATTAATTTGATGAGCCAATTTAGCCCCAACTGTGAATAAATTGGTTTGAGTTTTAATCAAATCTGAATATAGATATTCAAAAGTTGGATTTTTCTCAAATTCCCAATTCCCGAAGTTATTGGCTTGCTTGCCTACCGTTACCCTCCAATCTCTATTTTCACCCAAGGTGTAGCTCAAAGAAGCATAGTCTAATGACGCTGGAGCATTGTCTAAAGTTTTAGGGATTTGTGATTTGTGCAAACGAATTCTCACATTATAGTCCAATCTATCATTTATCTCTCCTGTCACTTGAAATCTAGCTTCATTTTGCCTAAATCCGTTTTGCTTCCTCTCTACATCTGTAAACTCTAATGAACTTCTTAGCAGTAAATTAATATCAACATTATTCTGAATTTTTTCTAAAACCTCAGAAGTTTTTTGTGCTTTAGCACTGCCTAAAGATGCTAAAATAGCCAATGTAATGACAAATTTCTTCATCGTAATTAGTTTCTTAAGTCGTTTTATTTCTCTTTTTTTCTAATTCTTCTTTCAACCAATTGCACCAGTCTTCTATGCCTTCCCCATTCAATGTGCTGATGCTGATAACTTCTAAATCTGGATTTACCTCTCTGGCATCTTTTGCTGCTGCTTCTACAGAAAAAGGAACGTGTGGCAATAAATCTGCTTTGGATACCAACATTAATTCGCTGGTGAGAAACATTCTTGGATATTTCTTTGGTTTATCATCACCTTCAGTAGATGCCAATAGCGTAACTCTAGCATCTTCACCCAAATCAAATGCCGATGGGCAGAGTAAATTCCCTACATTTTCTATGAAAAGAATATCGGTATTTTCTAAATTGATGTGGTCTAATGCCTGATAAATCATTTGTGCTTCTATATGGCACATTCCGCCCGTTACAATTTGTAGAGCATTCAACCCAGCATCTTTTAATCTAACTGCATCGCGCTCAGTTTCTGGGTCGCCTACCAAAACGGCTAGGTTCAATTCTTTTCCAAGTCTTTTTCCCGTCTCTTGTAGTAAAGTAGTCTTTCCGCTCCCTGGGGAAGAGCAGATGTTGACAATCAACATATTTTTAGGTAATCTTTCACGAATTGCTTTTGCTACAAAATCGTTAGCCTTTAATAAATTCAGTGTAATATGGTCTGATTGCACAGAGCCTACGGGCATCTGGTTACTTTTGGGTTTTGTTGTATTCATTTTCTAGTATTTAATTTGATTTAAATTTGATTTAAAAAAAATCTACTTGACTTATCCTTAGTTCCTCCCCTTGAATAATATCACGGGAAGGTTCTCCACAGGAACAAACAAATTTATGTAATTTCACTTCAAAATCTTTCTCGCATTTCTTGCAGTTAGCAATAATGGGTAATAAGACTACCTCTAAATCTATGTTTTCTAAACGTCTGTCTTCTAAAATTAATGCTTCAAATGCATTTTGTATTAAAATAGGCTGAACATTGCAAAGCAATCCTGCTTCAATTTTAACTTTAGAAATCTCTTGAAGTCTATCTTGGTATTGTTCTTCTAAATTAGAAATTATATTCCGAACGATTGATATTTCGTGCATAATATTTATTCTTTAGATTTCTTTTTATTAATTGTTTTTTCTATTTTTTTAGGTAATTTTTTTACCGATTTACTTTTTATTTTTTTGCTGTCCACAGGCGGTTTTTCTGAGATAAGTACTTTTTGTTTTTGTTGATTTTCCAGTACATTTTGGGCAGCTTCCTTTTTTTTAAATTTGATAAACTCCCAAGCCATATTCCCGATATTGAAAAGCCAATCATGGAGAGCATCACCGCTTGAACCCATTACCCTGAGCATCAAAACATTATCTGCCGCCATTGTAAATCCGTAACTACTATCTATAAATTGTTCCAATAGTATTTCATCTAATTCTTTTTTGAATTCTGCGGCAAACGGACTGGCGATAACTAGCGTGGCTTGATGAGTATAAGCTTCAAAAAATAATAAATCTTCTACAGGCTGATTTTTCGGGTCAATTAACTGATTATCAAACAAAATCAACCTTCCATTTAGGTAAATTTTCGTTTTCGTGTGATAGGTATCAAATTCGAATCTCTCCCCCGAATGAATTCTGCCTCCACTTATGATGTCTCCCCATATTAAATGAGAGCTTTCTGTAATGTTAATGGTATTGGTTGCCGTGAAAATGGAATCTTTGTAAGGAATCGTGGGATGTGGAATGTACATAAAACTCGCTCCTTTTTCTATATCAAAACTGCAGTTTTGCTTTGCTCCTTTTTTCTTGGGCATTGGGTGTATTTTGTTATAAGACTGCGTGTGAAACTTCATTTCAGTATTTGCTTCGCAGTGTATATTGAGCGTAAGAATATCACCATCCATAATTCCTGGAGAAGAACACATCATTATCATTTCTAAATGATCTGTGGCTTGCAAACTACCGTAGTGTGTCAATTTATATGGAATATCAAAATAACTTTCACCCAATACGGTTTTTTCATTTTCTCTTTTACAAGATAGATTGATTTTACTATTGAGGGAATTATCTTTATTAATATTCATATGATTAATTTTCTAATAGAGCGTATTTTTTTATCCAAGCGATAACATCATTCAGTCCTTCTTTGGTTTTAAGATTAGATTTTATAAATGGTTTTTCACCTCTCATCTTTTTAGCATCTGCTTCCATTACTTCTAAACTAGCCCCAACATAGGGTGCTAAATCTATTTTGTTAATTAATAATAAATCTGAACGGGTAATTCCTGGCCCTCCTTTTCTTGGGATTTTTTCACCTTCTGCCACATCAATTACAAAGATGGTAACATCGGCTAAATCTGGGCTAAAAGTTGCTGCCAAGTTATCGCCACCACTTTCAATGAAAATCAGTTCAATATCTTGGTGTGCTTTTGCTAAATCTTCTACTGCCTCTAAATTCATAGACGCATCTTCACGGATGGCAGTATGCGGACAGCCACCCGTTTCTACACCTCGGATTCTATCTGCTGGAAGTTTAGAGTTTTTTATCATAAATTCGGCATCTTCTCTAGTGTAAATATCATTGGTGACTACCCCTATGCTATATTCCTCACTCATTTGTCTTGTTAATGCTTCTATCAATGCTGTTTTACCTGAGCCTACTGGGCCTGCTACGCCTATTTTCACATAATTATTCTCCATATTCTGTTCTGTCTGTGTTATGATATATAGATTCTTGTATAAAGTTTTTCATGCTGCATACATTTAATTTCTTGTCCTATACAGCATAAACCCACTAAATTTTCATCTAAATCTTCTTGTTTTTCTACTAATTCTTCTATCAAATCCTGCAAATCAAATAATATTTTTTGGCTATGCATTTGGCTGATAGGTATTATTTTAGCACAATTAGTTACGATTCCGTTCAGTGAATTATAGTAAAATGCACTCAAAGCATCTTTTTTTTCTATGCCAGATAGTTGCGCATACAAACCAAAGGCTATAGGATAATGCCCCACAACTTCTCCTGATTGTATTGCGTCTAAATATTTCTGACAGAAAGGGTAAGGTTTCAAGCTCTGTGCCGTTTTTAAAAATCTAATGGCTAATTTGTGGCTAGCTTGGCGAATTTCGTAAGGAGCCTTCAATGCTGTGATGAAGTCGTCTAGTTCCACTAACTTTTTCCATACTTTTCTGCCATTTGCAAAATCATAGATTTTATTTAGAAATGCTGCATCATTGTAAAAAAGATTATATTTCAGCATATTCTCAGCGTATTTGCGAGCTGTTTCTGTATCTTTTACCAATTGTGCATCAATGTAAGATTCTAATCCGTAGGAATGTGTAAAACTCCCGATTGGAAACATGGAATCATTGATTTGTAAAAGCGTTAGTAATTTCTGCATTCTATCTTTTTATTTGATGAATATTAAGCATCTGTGTTTGTAGTAATTTCTTATTTTCAATCGTGCAATCATAGTTTTTTCTTTTCAGGAAATCATACAAAGGCACTTCATATGCTATATTCACTTGTTTTTGAACGTCAATATAAATAGGCAAATGCATATTTCCGATTTCAAAACACACAATTCCCATTTCAATCATATCTCTTGGTTTTACTACAATACAATCACAAGGTTTTATGCTGATTTGCACATAAAAATCATCATTAGCATAAAGTACATCCCCATCTTGTAGCTGGATTCTATTGTGTTTTTTAATTCCTATTTCTATTCCATTTTTGGTTTTTCTTCTCAAAATTGTTTTAGAAACCTCATACCATTCTATTTCTAAGACTTCCTTTTGAAGTCCTTCTACCAAAGGTTTCTGTAAAACTTCATTAATTATAATCATATGAAATCTGTATATGAAACAAATGGTGATAGCTATGTATCACCATTTATATGAATTCTGATATTCAAAAAAAATTGTATTAAAATAGCAGATATCTCTGTGCCATTGGCAATTCTTTTAATGGTTCACAAGTAGCTACCTCCCCGTCCACTTTCACTTCATAAGTTTCTGGATTGATTTCAATATTTGGTGTTGCATTATTATGAATCAAATCTTTTTTACGAACTGTTCTGCAGTTTTTTACTGGTAGGCAGCTTTTCTTTAGTCCATATGATTTAATTGCTCCTCCATCGATTGATGCTTTTGATACAAAGTTAAAAGATGTTTGCTCTAAAGCTCCTCCCAATGCGGCAAACATTTTTCTGTAAATGACAGGCTGTGGTGTAGGTATAGATGCATTAGGGTCTCCCATTCTTGCTGCTACAACCATTCCTGCCTTATATATCATTTCTGGTTTCACTCCGAACATTTCTGGTTTCCAAAGCACCAAATCTGCTATTTTCCCTACCTCTACAGAGCCTACATAGTCGGCTATTCCGTGTGCTAGAGCTGGGTTGATAGTATATTTAGACACATATCTTTTTACTCTCTTATTATCATTTTCAGAGCTATCCTCTTTCAGAGCCCCCATTTGAATTTTCATTTTATGTGCAGTTTGCCATGTTCTTGTTACAAGTTCTCCCATACGCCCCATTGCCAGTGAATCTGTGCTCATCATGCTGATGGCCCCTAAATCTTGTAATATATCTTCTGCCGCAATGGTGGAAGGACGAATTCTAGAATCGGCGAAGGCTAAATCTGTTTTACTTTCCTTATCCAAATGATGTGCAACTACCAGCATGTCTAGGTGCTCTGCCACTGTATTCACGGTATACGGTTTTGTAGGATTCGTGGAAGATGGCAAAACATTCGGGTACATGGCTATTTTCATAATATCTGGTGCGTGTCCACCGCCTGCACCCTCTGTGTGGAATGTGTGTATTACTCTGTCTCCAATGGCTTTCAATGTATCTTCTAAATATCCTGCCTCATTCAGTGTATCTGAGTGAATGGCTACTTGCACATCATATTTATCTGCTACAGATAGTGCTTTATCAATAGTTGCTGGCGTGGCTCCCCAATCTTCATGAATTTTGGTACCACAAGCTCCAGCTTTTATCATCTCTTCTTGTGCCTCAAAATTCGTAGTGTTTCCTTTACCAAAAAAACCGGTATTGATAGGCATACCTTCTGAGGCTTGTAGCATTCTTTTGATAAAGTGTTTCCCACCCGTTACGGTAGTCGCATTTGTTCCATCGTTTGGTCCAGTGCCGCCACCTATCAAAGTTGTAACGCCACTATACAGTGCTGTTTCCACAATATCTGGCGTGATATAATGAACGTGGGTATCTATACCGCCAGCTGTTAGTATTTTCCCCCATCCATTGTGAACTTCTGTTGCAGGGCCTATAATCATTCCTTTTGTAACGCCTTCTTGTGAGTCTGGGTTTCCAGCTTTTCCTATTCCAGCGATTTTCCCGTCTTTGATGCCAATATCGGCTTTTACGATTCCCCAATGGTCTATGATTACTACGCCCAAAATACACATATCTAGACAATCTTTATCTAGAGTAGTTACAGATTGCCCCATGCCATCACGCACAGTTTTTCCGCCACCAAATTTATTTTCTTCACCGTAAACTTGATAATCTTTTTCAATTTCAACAAATAACTCTGTATCTGCTAAGCGAATTTTATCTCCCGTTGTGGGGCCAAATAAGCTAGCGTATGTTTCTCTTTTGATGTATAACACACCGTCTTCTATCTTGAAATCATTAGAATTTTGGGCTAAAAGTGGGCTAACCCCCATCAAAGATAAACCTGCTGTGGCTACCCCCACCACCTTCACGAAATCTCTTCTAGACCAACTTTCCTTTTTATCGTTCTCTTCTGATGCTTTATTTATATCTTCTTTAGACATTTTTTTGTATTTAAATTATTTAGAAATAAAACCAAGCTTTTTAGCCTTTGCTGCAGCTTTTTTTCTTACACTCTCGTCTTTCAAATCACCATTCACCAATGAATTATGCCCATATACTCTCTTAGCACCACCGATTTCCACCAGTACCACTTGTTTGCTTTCACCTGGTTCGAATCGAATAGCTGTACTCGCTGGGATATTCAGATGCATACCTAGTGCTTTTTCCCTATCAAACTTAAGTTTTTTATTTACTTCAAAAAAATGGAAATGCGAACCTACTTGAATAGGTCTATCGCCAATATTTCTCACTTCGATGGATTCCGTTCTTCTATTTTGATTGCAACGAACGTCTTCTTTTTTCAGAATCACCTGACCTGGAATCATATAGTTATTATTTTTTTATTTATCGGGATATTTTCTCTTTAATTTATCTAATAGGGTTATGCACCGATACCAATTTATTCCCATCTGGGAACAGGCATTCAATTTGCACATCATGAATCATCTCCGGAACCCCCTCCATTACTTGATTCTTAGTAAGTAATTTTGTTCCCCATTCCATCATTTCGGCCACAGTCATTTTCCCATCGCGTGCGGCTTCCATCAATTCGCTTGATATATAGGCTATGCATTCTGGGTAGTTTAGCTTCACTCCTCTTTTAAGTCTTTTTGCTGCAAGCTCACCAGCCTGGTGCAATAATAATTTTTCAACTTCTCTTGGTGTTAGTCTCATTACTAATTTTATAAATAATAATTTGGATTACAAATATATAATTTTTTTCTATACTTTTTAGCATTGTCATATTTCGTCAACCCGTTGTGTATCTAGGTCAAGCTATTGAATTTTTTAAAGCCTTATAAAATTTTAACCATAATTCAATCTCTAAATTAACATTCTAAAGAAGTGTTAATTGATGCTAAAATTAACTTGACTGAAATGCTCTACGGGTAATATTTTTTTTTTTAAGCCTTAAAAAATTTTATAAATTTTATCTTTGCGTTTTGAGATACAAAAAAATAAAATTTTATGAGCAAGCTAGAACATTTTGACCCTAAAAATGCTGTGATTGAAAAAATCATTGAAAAAGGTGGTTGGGTAAACTGCCACGCCCATTTAGACCGAGCCTATTCTCTACAAAAAGACACTTTTTCTTTTACTAATTCTTACTTAAAAGAGAAATGGCATTTGGTAGATGAGATGAAGAAAAACTCATCGGTAGACATTATCTACGACCGTATGGCACGTGCGATTGAATATTTCATCGAGCAAGGAGCTCAAGCTGTGGGTTCATTCATTGATGTTGATGAAGTAATGCAAGACCGAAGTATTAAAGCGGCTCAGAAAATTAAAGAAAAATTTGGTAATGATATCGAGATTCGTTTTGCTAATCAAGTTCTTAAAGGTGTTATAGACCCCAAAGCTAAAGAATGGTTTGATTTATCTTCGGATTTTGTAGATATCATCGGTGGATTGCCTGCCAAGGATTTCGGGCAAGAAGAGGAACATTTAGATATTTTGATGGAAACAGCTAAGTCTAAGGGGAAATTAGTACACGTGCACGTAGATCAATTCAATACTGACGAAGAAAAAGAAACGGAGTTATTAGCACGAAAAACCATCGAGCATGGAATGCAAAATAAAGTAACGGCGGTGCATTCGATTTCAGTCGCAGCACATCCCAAAAAATACCGTTATGAGTTGTATGATTTGATGAACGAAGCTCAATTGCACGTTATTTCTTGCCCAACAGCGTGGATTGACCATAACCGCACCGAGCGTTTGGCTCCGAGCCACAATTCAGTGACGCCAGTAGATGAGATGGTCCCTCACGGGATTACGGTTGCCTTTGGTACAGATAATATTAATGATATTTACAAGCCTTTCTCTGATGGAGATTTGTGGACGGAACTTCGTGTAATGCTAGAATCTTGCCATTACTATGATGTTGATAAACTATCAGACATCGCTACGGTTAACGGGTTAAAAGTCCTTGGAATTAATAAATAATTACATGTAATTTTAATATTTTTTACATAAAAGCCCACTTTTTATTTTAATTTGTGGGCTTTATTATTTTTTAATAACCTTGCATTGATTTACTCATAAAAATCCTTGAAATTTTTTAAGCCTTAAAATAATTTAGTCCAGCTCTATTTCGATTTGGAAATCCTTTTTATCTACCCTGTTTCTGACGAATATTTCGCCTAAAAATCCAGCTAAAAATAACTGTGAACCAATAATCATGCACGTAAGAGCTATGTAAAACCAAGCATCTGTAGTCACTAATTTTGCAGGAATTTCCTGATACAATAAATATAATTTCTTTAAACCGATAAAGGCTGATGTGAGAAAACCTAAAATGAACATCAGCAATCCCGCAGCTCCAAAAAAGTGCATGGGGCGATGACCGAACTGGTTGACAAACCAAAGCGTAATCAAATCTAAAAATCCGTTGATAAAGCGGCTATTCCCAAATTTACTGCTACCGTGTTTTCGGGCGGTATGTTGCACTCTGATTTCTCCAATTTTTGAAAAGCCTAAATTTTTGGCAATCACAGGTATATAGCGGTGCATATCACTTCTTAGATTAATGATTTTTACCAATGATTTTTTATAAGCTTTCAGCCCACAATTAAAGTCATGCAAGGGTAAACCGCTGGTTTTTTGAGCTACCAAATTGAAGAGTTTTGAGGGTAAATTTTTAGTCAGTACAGGATCTTGGCGTTTCTGTTTCCAGCCAGATACCATATCCCAATCATTATTTTTTAAAGCTTGATATAAATGTGGAATTTCCTCAGGAAAATCTTGCAAATCGGCATCCATCGTCACTACAATTTCTCCATTGGCTTTTTGGAATGCAGCGTTCAACGCTTGTGCTTTCCCAAAATTTTTCTTGAATTTAATAGCTTTCACCTCAGGGTTTTGAGCGTTTAACTCTTGTATGATTGACCATGAATCATCTGTGCTTCCATCATCTACAAAAATAATTTCAAACGTTTTATCACTGAGTTCCTGCAAGAATACTCTTTGAATCCGTTGATGTAATTCCATCAATGATTCCGCTTCATTGAGGAGAGGAATAACGATAGAAAAATCCAAATCTGTTTGATTTATTTTGAAGTTTTGACTTTCCATAAAAACGAAAACATAATGCCAAGTGAAAAATTAAAAAATAAAACACCTAAACTCATCAACGTAAATGTACGAATATTGAGCAAATTTGTTTCTCTCACCGCTGTAGAATTGATGATGGGCTTTACTTCTTCTAAATTTCCTTCTTTTTGTGCTTGCAGCAGGCTATAGTCTAAATACTGCTGTAGCAAGGCTTGAATTCCTGATGCATCTACCGAATAAAAAAGATAGAAAATACTGGCTAATGCCAACAGACCAGCAATCGCTCCTGGGCTAAAAGTTAATTTGAAAGTTTGAAAAAAATTCAAAGTCTTCCTTTTACCCCAATAAATCAAATTGTAAGCTGCCGTCAAAGCAAATACCGTGGTGATAATGAATGCATTGCTAATACTTGTTGCTAAAAGATATTGAAATTCACTAAAGTGAAAAATTTGTTCATCTCTAAAGAATAATTGTACCAAAAAAAACAAAATCATACAAAAGAAATACAATCCTAGAGCAGTTTTTAAGATAACGTTTTTCAGCATTTTTTTTTAAGGCTTAAAAAATTTATGGAATCATTTTCCCAATCAAATCAAACTCAGAAGCTTCCTCGATTTCAACTTCTACAAATTCCCCAGGTGATAAATAAACCTCTTGAGCTGGAATCAGAACTTCATTATCTACATCGGGCGAGTCAAATTCCGTTCGGCCAACAAAATAGTCGCCTTCTTTTCTATCAATCAGGACTTTCATTTTTGAGCCGATTTTTGCTTGATTCAGCTCATAAGAAATTTGTGATTGAATTTCCATAATTTCTTCCACTCTCCTTTCTTTTACTTCCTGCGGAATATCATCGCAGAGATGAAAAGCATGCGTGTTTTCCTCATGACTGTAGGTAAAACACCCCAAGCGGTCAAATCGTTGCAGCTTTACCCATTCTTTTAATTCTTGAAAATCCTCTTCGGTTTCACCTGGGTAGCCACAAATCAAAGTGGTACGAATCGCCATATTCGGAACTTTTTCTCTAAACTGTTCCAGCAAAGCATTGGTTTTTTCCTTGGTTGTTCCGCGCCGCATGGATTTTAAAATCTTAGTAGAAATATGCTGCAACGGGATGTCAATATAATTACAAACTTTAGGTTCGTTTTTGATGACGTCCAAAACATCTTCAGGGAAGCCAGTTGGGAACGCGTAATGCAAGCGAATCCACTCAATGCCATTCACTTGCACCAAAGCTTTCAATAAATCAGCTAAAGCTCTTTTACCATAAATGTCTAATCCATAATAAGTTAAATCTTGAGCGATTAAAATTAACTCTTTTGTCCCTTTTGCTGCTAATTTTTCTGCTTCTTTCACTAAATCTTCTACAGGCGTTGAGCGATGAGCTCCACGCATCAAAGGAATTGCACAAAACGAACACGGGCGATCGCAACCCTCAGCAATCTTCAGATAAGCATAGTGGCGGGGAGTTGTAGTTAATCGTTCGCCCACCAATTCATGTTTATAATCTGCACCAAGTGCCTTTAGTAGCAAAGGCAAGTCTCGTGTACCGAAATATTGATTCACATTTGGAATTTCTTTTTCCAATTCAGGCTTATAACGTTCAGATAAACAACCTGTTACGAAAACCTTTTCCACCAAGCCTCTTTCTTTTTGCTCTACGAAATTAAGAATGGTATTGATGGATTCTTCTTTTGCATTTTCAATGAAACCACAGGTATTAATCACCACAATCTCCCCCTTTTTCTCATGAGCCACCTCTTTGCCATTGGCTTTCAGTTGCCCCATCAAAACTTCACTGTCATAAATGTTTTTAGAACACCCTAAGGTAACGATGTTAATTTTCTTTTTCCCGACTGATTTTGTACGCATATTTATTTATGAGCCTGCAAAAGTACTGAATTTTAATCGGTAATCATAATGTTAATTTTATAAGTATTTTTTATAAGCATTTAGAATTTAATGATTTAAAATTAAGGGTAATTTTCATTTCATACTCAAAATTTTTTAAGGCTTAAAAAATTTTTCGTTAAAATTTAAATAAGCTCTAAAATTGATTGTAATTTTGTAAAATGTTTGAAATAAATGCTGTTGAAAATAATTTAAAATCAGTTGCGTTTTATACGCTGGGCTGTAAATTAAATTTTTCTGAAACCTCTACCATCGCCCGTAATTTAAAGGAAAATGGCTACCATGAAGTAAATTTTGATGATAAATCTGATGTTTATGTCATCAATACTTGTTCGGTAACGAATAATGCCGATAAAGAATGCCGCCAGATTGTGAAAAAAGCACGCCAAACTAATCCCGATGGGTTCATTGTCGTGGTAGGATGCTACGCTCAGCTAAAACCGCATGAAATCGCTGCTTTAGATGGCGTTGATTTAGTCTTGGGGGCTAAAGAAAAATTTAATATAGCTCATTTTTTAAAGGCTTTGAAAAAATCAGAAGAGGCCGTGGTTCATTCATGCGAGATAGAAGAGGCTGATTTCTACGAAAGTGCTTATTCAATAGGAGATAGAACGCGCGCTTTTCTCAAAGTTCAAGATGGATGTGACTATAAATGTACGTATTGTACTATTCCGCTGGCACGGGGGATTTCAAGATCAGATAGTATAGAAAATATTTTACAAAAAGCCGATGAAATCGCATCGCAAGGCATTAAAGAAATTGTGCTGACTGGGGTAAACATTGGTGACTATGGCAAGGGTGAATTTGGTAATAAAAAACATGATAATACCTTCCTTGAACTGGTTGAAAGACTAGACAAAGAGACAAAAGTAGAGCGTCTGCGCATCAGCTCAATCGAACCGAATTTGCTGAAAAATGAATTGATAGAATATACGCTCAATAGCCAAAGATTTGTTCCACATTTTCACGTGCCGTTGCAGTCTGGGTGTGATGAATTACTCAAGAAAATGAAACGCCGATATTTGACGGCTTTGTACAGAGAGCGTGTGGCAAAAATCAAAGAAATAATGCCTGATGCCTGCATTGGTGTAGATGTGATTGTCGGTTTCCCAGGTGAAACTGAGGAAAACTTTATGGAGACGTATCATTTTCTAAACGAGTTACCTGTGAGTTATTTTCACGTATTTACGTACTCAGAAAGAGATGACACGCCCGCTGCTACCATGGAAAATCCAGTGCCAATAAAATTAAGAAAAAAGCGAAATAAAATGCTTAGAATTCTCAGCGAAAAAAAGAAAATGGAATTTTATCGTAGCCAACTGGGTACTGAGCATGTTGTATTGTGGGAATCTGAGAATAAGAATGGAAAAATAGAAGGCTATACAGAAAATTATGTGCGCGTCCAAACTAATTTTGATGAAAAATTAATCAATCAAAAAATGGATGTAAACCTAGCATATATAGATAATAATGGAGTGGTAGAAGTTCAAATACTAGAGAGGGTATGAAAATTTATACAATCAGTGGCTTAGGGGCAGACATCAAATCTTTTGAGTTTTTAGAATTAAATCCTGACGTGAAACTGGTGGAATTACCGTGGCTAGAACCACTAAAATCAGAAAGCATAGAGGATTACGCTCGGCGAATGGCCGCACCAATAGATGCTAAAAAAGATTTTATTTTGATGGGCTATTCATTCGGAGGAATCATTGCACAAGAAATTTGTGAATTCCTAAAACCCAATAAATTAATTCTGATTTCGACAATTGTACATGAGAATGAAAAGCCAAACTTTATGCGCTGGGGAAGGAAAACAAAAGCTCATCGCTGGCTACCCTATTCCTTTTTTACCAACCATAAAGTTCTTTCGTATACTTTTTTCAGAAAACTATATGACCCGCATTTACCCCAGCTGAGTCGCTACTTCACACACACAAGCCATTCATACCTGAAGTGGTCGGTTAAAAACATTACACGGTGGGAAAAGAAAAGTACTTTTGAGGGGGAAATACTGCGCTTGCATGGCACGAGAGATATTGTTTTCCCTTCAAAAAAAATTAAGAAAGCTCAATTCATTCCAAAAGGAACACATCTGATGCTCCTACAAAGAGCAAAGAAAATTTCTAAAGAAATTAATGATTTTGTGACAGAAAAATAGTGAAAAAGTTAATAAATAATTACTTTTGCCTAGATTTAAAGAAAATTTATGAAAGTATTTGATGTTATCATTGAAATCCCGAAGGGAAGTAGAAATAAATATGAGATGGATAAAGAATCGGGGCGAATTCGCTTGGATAGGACAATTTTTTCCTCTATGCACTACCCTGCCGACTACGGCTTTGTACCCAATACTCTGGCACAAGATGAAGACCCGCTAGACGTACTAGTATTGGTGACGGCCCCCACTTTCCCAGGATGTTTGATTGAAGTGAAAACCATTGGCGTTTTCCATATGGAAGATGAAAAAGGTCCTGATGAAAAATTAATTTGTGTTCCCATCAAAGATCCCATTTGGAATATTATGGAAGATTTAGACGATATCAACCCACATTTGAAGAGTGAAATTGAACATTTTTTCCAAGTTTACAAAGATTTGGAGAAGAAAAAAGTAGATGTGAAAGGCTGGGGAAGCCGAAAAGAAGCTGAAGAAATTCTAGAAGAATGTATTGAACGCTACACTGGTTAAATCAAAAAAAATAAGCTTTAGAAAAAACCTCTTGAAATTAAAACAAAGAGGTTTTTTTTATTGAAATTTTTTAAGCCTTAAAAAAAATTATTGACTTCTCACGCGAGGGTCTAAAAATCCATAAATAATATCTACCAAAATATTGATGAAAATAAAGGCAACCGCAATCACCAAAACAGCACCCATAATGACTGGCTGGTCTAAGGTATTGAGCGCTTTTACGATTTCTTTCCCTAAGCCGTTCCAGCCAAAAATGAATTCAACGAAAACAGCCCCTGCGAGCATTCCTGCAAACCACCCCGATGCCGCAGTAATTACAGGATTTAGAGCATTACGCAAAGCGTGTCGCCAAATGATTTGTTTTTGGTTTAACCCTTTAGCGTAGGCTGTGCGAATGTAATCTTGATTCAATACGTCTAGCAGTGAATTTCGAGTTAATTGTGTAATCACCGCTAGCGGACGAATGCCCAAAGTTAGAGCTGGTAAAATCAGATTTTTAAAGCTTAAATATTTTCCCGTCCCGTAGTCATCAACTTCATACAAACTTCCCGTCATATTTAATCCTGTGTAGCGATGCAAAATAAATGCAAAAAGCCAAGCAACCAAAATTGCAGTAAAAAAAGACGGCAAACTCATACCCACTGAAGTAGTGACTAAGAGAGTTTTATCTACCCATGAATTTTTTTTCAAGGCGGAAATAATTCCCAAGAAAATACCAAAAATAAAGGCAATCAAAATCGATGATATGGCTAAAATTAAAGTATTGGGTAGCGTCTGAGCTATAATATCACTGACTTTGGTGCCATTCTGTTGGTAACTTTCTCTTAAATAGGGTGTTTTGAGTGCAAGACTTCCCTTTTTTGTCTGAATAACTTGAAATCCATTAAATTTTTTATCATCCCAATGCGTGTAGCTTTCATCATCAGTTGCATGAAAGCTAATGGGTGACAAGTCGTTGAGGTAATATAAATACTGAACCAAAAGATTTTGATCTAGCCCCAACTGATGCCTGATTTTTGCCAATTGTTTTGGGTCTTCATTTTGGTCAAGCATCATTCGTGCTGGGTCGCCTTGCATTACATTAAACAGTAAAAAAACAACCGTCACTACGCCTAGAAAAGTGATGAAACTGTAACTAATTTTTTTTAAAATATATTTAAACACAATTTAAATTAATTTTAAAGTTGAGAAGGCAAATCACGCCAATGAAATTTATTTTTAATAATACCTTTCTCCAAAATCATAACGCCAGGGTTTGCTCGTATCATCGTTTTAAGCGTAATGCCATCAACTAAACACGGTGGCAAACCAAAAGTCGGATTTTCATTTGTTGACAAATGAATTTGTGGAATTTTTTTATTCACAGCCACATTCAGCCAAGTAGTCACAGCATTTCGCGCTTCTTCATTTACCTCTAACGGAAAAGGAGTTATGACCAGTATAACTTTTTCTTCATTCAGAATTTTTTGCGTTTGGTCTTCATTATTACAATAAATCACAAAATCGTGAATAGGCGGTTCATAACCTTTTTGAATCACCTCATCCTCAGTTCCTATAAATTCATAAATAGACTGGTCTCCCCAATATTTTGAATCCCCCATGTATTCTTCTTCACTGATTTTCAATATTTTATCATTTAGCGTATTTCTCAGCGTATATTGTGTTTTGAACTTCGTTTGAGGAAGCCCCAATTCTTTAGCAGACTTCATGCCTTCCACAATATTTTTCCCAACCGCATAGGCTCTGAAATCTTTGATCGGTAAATGCCAAATGCCACGATAAGCTAAAAAAATAGAGAATAGTAAACTTAAACTTAAGAATGTATAAGCGTAAGGTTTTGAAATCCAACAATAAATGTATTTTCTCTTCCAAAATAAAAATAAAATACCGATGAGTAAAATTATGTCTTTACCAAAAGATTGCCATGGAGTGAATTTGAGTGCATCACCAAAGCAACCGCAATCCGTCACCTTATTGAAATAAGCTGAATAAAAAGTTAAAAATGTGAAAAATACAATAACGAATAAAAGCGAATAAAGTGTAAACTTCCGCCACAACCCCATCAAAAGCAGAAATCCTAAAATAATTTCAAAAATCACAAAAAATGTAGCTAAAGGCAAGGCATAATCAATCAAAAAAGCTAAATCTAGCACATCTGGGGCAAAATATTCTTCTAATTTATAAGAAAAACCTCTTGGGTCTACCACTTTGACTAGGCCAGAAATAATGAAAAATATACCGACAAATACTCGAATTAAACTGACTAAAAATTTCATGAATTGGAATTTTCTTCTAAAAGGATTAAACTAAAAACAGCATAATTTGCCATATCAATAAAATTTGCTGATAATCCTTCAGAAATAATGGTTTGCCCAGCATTATCTTCAATTTTTTTGATACGATACAATTTTTGCATAATCAAATCAGTAATGGAAGAAATTCGCATATCTCGCCAAACTTCTCCATAATCATGATTTTTAGCCTGCATCAATTCAAAAGCTTCTTTTGTAAATTCATCATACAAATCCATCGCTTCTTGATGATTGATATCAATCTGATTTGCAAAACCTTGGTTTAGCTGAATTAAAGCAATCATTGAATAGTTAAAAATCGCAGTAAATTCGCTTTTATCATCCTCATCCACACGGCGTTCGTTTGTCTCCTGCAGCGTTCTTAGTCGATTAATTTTAATGTAAATCTGATCGGTAACAGAAGATGCTCGTAAAATCCGCCAAGAAGCACCATAATCTTTTAATTTATCCTCAAACAACGAGCGGCATTCTTTTACCACATTTTTGTATTCATTTATTGTTTTTTCCATATTTTCGTAACTTTAAAGTCTGTCAACAACAAAAATAAACCTTCTGTTTAAACTAAACAATTTATGACAATTAACTGCAAAGGTCAATTATTAGATTTAGAAAAACCAAAAGTCATGGCGATTCTCAATCTCACGCCCGATTCATTTTTTGATGGCGGGAGAAACAATAATATTTCTAAAGCCTTAAAAAAAACAGAAGAATACCTAAACGAAGGAGCCAACATTATCGACATCGGAGCGCAGTCAAGCCGTCCCGGGGCAGATTTTTTGGAAGAAGAGGAAGAACTTCAGCGAATGATGCCGACATTGGAAGCCATTTTGCAAGAATTTCCTCAAATTATAATTTCGGTAGATACCTTTTGGTCAAAAGTCGCTCGAGAAAGCATAGCGGCAGGGGCAGCGATTATCAATGATATTTCTGCTGGCTCTATTGATGAAAAAATGTTTGAAACCGTGGGAGAATTAAAGGTTCCTTACATTCTGATGCATATGCAAGGCACACCCACTGATATGCAAAAAAATCCTCAATACGAGAACATTACGATAGAAATTAATCAGTTTTTTGCTCAAAAAATTCAAGCCTTAAAAAAAATAGGGGTAAATGATATCATCCTAGACCCAGGCTATGGGTTTGGCAAAAATTTGAACCATAATTATGAATTATTACAAAATCAAAAATTTTTAGGCTTTGAAAAATTTCCAATTTTAGTCGGTATATCCAGGAAATCAATGCTGTGCCGATTGCTAAAAGTTAATCCTGAAAATGCACTCAACGGCACTACAGCCTTACATATGCTGACCTTACTCGGCGGAGCTCATATTTTGCGCGTGCATGATGTGAGAGAAGCTGTGGAAAGTATTCAAATTTTTGAAGCTTTTAAAAACCCAAAAAAAATTAATTTAAACGATGAAAGGAAATAAAATATACGGAATTAATCCCGTTTCTGAAGCGATAGAAAGTGGGAAGACAATAGATAAAATGATGGTACAGAAGGGCTTGAAAGGTGATTCGGCACAAGTCCTGCTAAAAAAAGCTAGAGACTTAAACATCCCGACACAATATGTTCCTGTTCAGAAATTGAATAGATTGATGAGTGGAAATCACCAAGGTGTGATTGCGTTTCTTTCCCCGATTGATTTTTATTCTATCGAAAATGTTTTGCCTAGTATTTACGAGCAAGGTAAGAATCCACTTTTTTTAATTCTTGACCGTGTAAGCGACGTCAGAAACTTTGGTGCCATTGCCCGCACAGCGCAGTGCTGTGGCGTAGATGCTATCATTATTCCTGAGAAGGGAGCAGCAGCTATCAACGAAGATGCGGTGAAGACTTCAGCTGGAGCCTTATTTAAAATCCCAGTTTGTCGAGAGAAAAATTTAGCTAAAACTATTGAATTTCTGCAACTATCAGGTATTCAGGTGATTGCCTCAAGCGAAAAGAGTGAAAAAAATATTTATCAGACTGATTTGGGGAGACCGCTTGCGCTTCTCATGGGTAACGAAGGTGAAGGAATTACACCAGAACTCATCAAAAAATCAGATGAAGTAGTACATTTGCCCATTCTCAGCGATATGGATTCGCTCAATGTTTCGGTAGCTTGCGGAGCTTTACTCTACGAATGTATCCGTCAGCGTAATTTTACGTAAAGCTTGTTTAATTTTTCAAGAAGATTATTAAAAAAGTTTTTCTATTTGAATTTGAAAAATTTATTCGAGATAAATTAAAAAGAAAAAATCGAATACTTGCTATTAAGTTTCAAAAAAAATAAAAAAAGAAAGCTGTGAGTTCTTGTTAAATGAAAAAAAATCGTTAAAATTTGGATGAGCTCTTAAAATATATTTATTTTTTAAGCCTTATTTATTAAATTTACAAAAACTAAAAAAATGACCTATTCAACCATCGTTGGCTTGATGCTTACCGTTATTGGGCTATTCCTTTTTATCTTGCAAGAGCCAGATTATACATACAAAGAATTTTATATTGCAACGCTTTTGGCTGGTGGCATAGGACTTTTTTTGGGTGGAATTATGGGATATGCTCAGAAAAAACGTAAAAAAGTAGTTGACCCAAAATTCACTTATAGAGAAAAAGACCGCATGCTAAAGGAAGAAGATAGTGGGCTTAAATTATAATTAAATAACAATGAGAAAAAAAATTGTAGCTGGGAATTGGAAAATGAACAAAACCTGGGAAGAAGCTAAAAATTTATTATTGAATATCAATAACTATGTAACTGCACATGAGACTTGCGAAGTGATTGTGGCACCGCCAGCACCTTACTTGGATAAGGCTACAGATATTTTCCAAAGTAAAGCAAAAATTGCGGCACAGAATCTATCTGAATATGAAGATGGCGCTTACACAGGAGAAATTTCAACAGGAATTTTAAAATCCATCAATGTAGAAATCGTAATTATAGGGCATTCTGAGCGTCGCTCTTTGTTTGGCGAGACCAACGAAATGATTGGTAAAAAGGTAGACCGCGCTTTAAATGAAGGAATTACACCTATCATCTGCTGCGGGGAAGTTTTAGAGGAAAGAAAATCAGGAAATCAGCAAAAAGTCGTGTCTGAACAACTGATTGCTGCTTTGGCAAAAGTAGATACTGATGGAGCTAAAAATATAATAATTGCTTACGAACCCGTTTGGGCAATAGGTACAGGTGAAACTGCAAGCCCTGAGCAAGCACAAGAAATGCATAAAGCCATCAGAGATTTATTGGCAGAGAAATATACCCAAGCCATTGCTGATGAAATCCGAATTTTGTACGGTGGAAGCGTGAAACCTAGTAACGCCGAAGACTTATTTAGTCAACCCGATATCGATGGGGGATTGGTAGGAGGTGCCTCACTTAACGCCGAAGATTTTAAAGCAATTATCAGCGCTGGAAGTTAAGCTTTTAACATCGTAAAGGTGAGACAATAGAAATCTAGACTTGATATTTTTGCAATTTATTCAAATTATTTTATAGCTAACCTCAAAGTTGCTCATCATCATATTATTTTGACATTCAGTTTGATGCGCTAAATTTTAGTATTTTGAGCAACTTTTTTATAATGCACCTCAGGTAAAATTGATTTCTTTTTTATTATTTTTAAAGGCTTAAAAAAAATCATATTACTATGAATTGGAAAATCGTTGATAAATTCAATTTCACAGATATTACATACAAAAAATGCAACGGAGTAGCTAGAATTGCTTTCAATCGTCCAGCGGTGCGGAATGCGTTCCGTCCTAAGACTACCTCAGAACTACTACAAGCTTTTCAAGATGCACAAGAAGATACTAGAATCGGAGTTATTCTGTTAAGTTCAGAAGGCCCGTCACCCAAAGATGGAAAATGGGCTTTTTGTAGTGGTGGAGACCAATCTGCTAGAGGGAGAGAAGGCTATGTGGGTGAAGATGGGTATCATCGTTTAAATATTCTAGAAGTTCAACGCCTAATCCGCTTTATGCCCAAGGCAGTGATTGCAGTTGTTAATGGCTGGGCTGTGGGTGGAGGACATAGTTTGCACGTGGTTTGCGACATGACTTTGGCGAGTAAAGAACATGCGATTTTTAAACAAACTGATGCAGATGTAACTAGTTTTGATGGGGGCTATGGGTCTGCTTATTTAGCTAAAATGGTGGGGCAGAAAAAAGCTAGAGAAATATTCTTTTTAGGGCGAAATTATTCTGCACAAGAGGCATTTGAAATGGGAATGGTCAACGCTGTGGTAGAGCATGATAAACTGGAAGAAACGGCCTATGAATGGGCACAAGAAATTTTGAAAAAATCGCCTATTTCTATCAAAATGCTAAAATTCGCCATGAATCTAACCGATGACGGTATGGTAGGGCAACAAGTTTTTGCTGGTGAAGCGACACGTTTAGCCTATATGACGGATGAAGCTAAAGAGGGAAGAGATGCTTTTTTAGAAAAGAGAAAACCCAATTTTGAAAAAAAATGGATACCGTAAAGGTTTAAAATTATTTTAAATGGCATTTGCTTATTAATAAAATAGAAGAAAGAAGAAATAAATAGCCTTTAAAAACAATCAAACCTCTAGTATTCAATAAGTTGAATGCTCAAAATAGTTGTGTGACGTTGCAAGAAAGCCTAGGCGAGAACATCAATATAATGCTTATAGTAGTTGCATTTTAACTTGAAAAGAATGATGTATAAATAGAAATTATTTTTTTCAATCTTATTCATATATTTTTCAACCTCGAGACAAGTTATCAATTAATTTTAAAAGAATTACGCACGATTTCAGAGAAAGAAAATTTTCATTTTAAACCAATTACCCCAAAACTATCAGATATTGAATTGATTAGTTTAGTTATTTTGGCTGAATTTAAATCTATTGACTCAGATATGACTAGAGAAAATAGTAATTTCTTCATCCTTATTTAATTTTTTTGTTAATATTTTTATTTTTTTATTATGTCATAATTTGGAGTTTTTGCTTTTTTTATTACATTTGTTCTTCGTTTAGAAAGAGCTGAAACTTTTAGAAGTTCTTTTTTTGAAGAAATTATTTACATTCACACTAGTGAAAACAAAAAGACCGCGCAGGATTTCCTTGTACGGTTTCAGAATTCGCTCCCTACGGGAGCGAATTTTTTATATCAATTAGTTTGTTTACATTTTATTTTGAAACTCGCAAACTCAATTTGTTAAATTTTTATATATTTTGTTAATAAGATTGAAAATGTATATTCTTTGCTAACTCTCTTCGAGGTTATTTTATGCTTTTGTTTTATGCAAATTTATTTTTGAGAAGGTCAGAAATGATGAAGATTTTTTAAAGCCTTAAAAAAAATTAATTGTAAATTTGTAATATTTTTTAAAATTTTTAATCTCAGATGAATAATAAGTTTTTGGTCAAATTAAGTAATCTCATTGGTAGCATTTCTATAATTTTGCTTGTTTATTGGGTTTTTACCTTTATATTAATAGAAATTTTTGGGCTAAAGGTTTTTAGAGAAAATCTGACTAGCACGTTCTATTTGAGCATTTTAGGGATTTTGGCGTTGATGCTCGGTGCGTTAATCATCAATATCATGTTTAATATGACTCGCATTGCACAGAAGCATAATGCCGATGTTGAACAAAATTTTGTTAATAAAAAAATTATTTGGACTTTACTAGCTATTTTCCCGCTCATTACTATTTTGCTTTTCAGCGGGGATTATTTTACTTCAGTAAGGAAAAAAAATATGTTGATACAATCGGCTGATTCTGTGGTGAAGCTGAATGAAAATATAAGTGATCAACTTCTTAATTATCAATTTGATGAGAATTATATTCAAAAAACTAAAAAAAATTTGGAGTTACTTTCTGCTACAGATAAGAACTTCCCCAGTATTGCCGTTATCGTAAAAGATAGTATTGATGATTCGCCTGTTTTTTTGGGGTTTAAAAAAGATTATTATTACTTGCCTAAAGACAGTGTTTTGCGAAAGGTAGATTACATTAGAAAAACGACAGAAGATGAGCGAAAATATCTCCATAGCGTGTTTGATGGCAACAACTTTGGAATCAGATATAGCTCTTACAATGGTAACTATGAATTATTTTACCCGTACCAGAAAGGGAATAAAAAAATCATATTCTACTTATCTGATTATCAGAATTACGGAAAGGTTGGGAGTTAGAAAATCTAACTTTTTTCTAAAAAAATAAATTTATACGATTCTAATTTCTATGCAAGTTTTTACCCACTTTATCCATTCTCCCATGGGCGAAATTTTTGCTGCGGCGACTTCACATAGCGTTATTTATCTTCAGTTTTATGATGAAGAAAAAATCACAAAAGCTTTTCCATATTATTTGAGTCAAAAAAAGGCAGAATATATTCAGCAAAAAAATGAAATATTAATGCTTTTAGAAATTCAACTTCAAGCATATTTTGATAAAAAACTTCAGAGATTTGATATTCCTACGCAAACTTTTGGCAAGGCTTTTCAGGTTAAAATTTGGGAAGATTTGCATAAAATCAATTATGGTGAAAGGTGTTCTTACAAAAATTTAACAAGCAAAAATCATCCTCCTGAGAAGGTGCGTGCCGTTGCTAGTGCCGTTGCCAAAAACCCAATCTTGATTCTCCACCCTTGCCACCGCGTGGTGGGAAACGACGGTAGCTTGACTTGCTACGCTGGTAAAATCTGGCGAAAAGAAAAGTTATTGCAATTGGAATCTACTGCTGCTCCGTTGTCTTTATTCTAATTTTTTTAGGCTTAAAAAAATTCAGTAAAACAGTATTTATCATACTTTCTATCTATAAAACTTGTATTTTTGTGAAAATTAAATTTAAACGAGAAAATAATGAGTAATAAGTTACCTCAAGCGTTCAGGCATCCTTACGCTTTCAATCCTAATTTTGAGACGTCTGTAGCGTATTTTTGTATGGAGTATGCGATAGACCAAAGTCTAAAAATTTACAGTGGTGGGCTTGGTTTCTTGGCGGGTTCTCACATGAGAAGTGCTTTCGACCAAAAGCAAAATTTGATTGGGATTGGGATTTTGTGGAAGTATGGCTACTATGACCAGTTCAAAAAAGAAGACCGAAAAATGGGCGTTCTATTCCAAGAGAAACTTTATCATTTTCTAGAAGATACGAACATCAAATTTACCATCAAAATCGCTGGAAATGATGTTTGGGTAAAAGCTTATTATTTAAATCCTAAGACTTTTGGTACGGCTCCACTTTTCCTATTGAGTACCGATGTCCCAGAGAATGACTACTTGGCTCGTTCTACAACCTTCAAACTCTATGATAGCGACCCAAAAGCTAAAATTGCTCAATGCATGGTTCTTGGCCTAGGTGGTGCTAAATTGCTAGAAGAACTGAATTACGACACTGAGGTTTACCATTTCAACGAGGCTCATGCTCTATCTGCCGTGTTTAACTGGTTGCCCAAAATGGGAAAAGAAAAATTAAAAGAGAAACTAGTGTTCACTACTCATACGCCTGAGGAGGCTGGAAATGAGAAACATGACTTAAACATTTTGCGTGAGTTAGGTTTTTTTAATGGCTTGCCCACCGAACGCGTGAGGGAATTTACAAATACTGATGGCTTTGAGTTTAATCACTCGCTGGTGGCTTTGAAATTGGCAAGGAAAGCTAATGGCGTATCAAAATTACACGGCGAAGTGGCTCAGGAAATGTGGGCTCACTATGAAGGGATTTGCCCGATTACGCACATTACCAATGCTCAAAACAAAAAATATTGGGCTGATGAACGCATTGAAAAAGCTCGCCAAGACAATGACTTGAATGCACTGAAGGCTCGCAAGAGAGAAATGAAGCAATATCTGTTTGATGAAGTAGCAAATCAGACAGGTAAATTATTCAATCCTGATGTTTTCACAATGGTATGGGCACGCCGATTTGCGGAATACAAAAGAGCTGACCTAATAACTCGCGATGCTGAACGATTTGAAGAATTGATGAAAAATTCTAAATACCCTGTTCAGATTATTTTTGCAGGGAAACCTTACCCGATGGATTATAACGCCATTCGCACGTATGATTTTTTGGTAGAATTGAGCCACAAGTACAAAAACATGTCGGTATTAGCAGGCTACGAGCTACATCTTTCTAATAAATTAAAAGACGGCTCTGATGTTTGGTTGAATAATCCGCGTGTGACGAGAGAGGCTTCTGGAACTAGCGGAATGACTGCTGCGATGAATGGCTCCATCAATTTCTCTACCAATGATGGGTGGATTCGTGAATTTGAAGAAATAAGCCCAGAAAGTGTTTACACTTTACCCATCATCGATCACACATTACCGCACTATGACCAGGATAAAATGGATTTAGCCAATCTATACAAAATTTTGGAGAATGAAATTTTACCGCTTTACTATGGCGATAATGATGCGTGGTTTAGAAAAGTTCATAAATCAATGAGTGATGTAGTGCCTTTCTTTGACTCAGACCGAATGGCAAGTGATTACTATACAAAACTTTACAATATTTAAAATTTTTCTAAGCCTTTAGAAATTTTATAGAAAAAACCTTTTCAATAATTTTGAAGAGGTTTTTTTGGGTTTTATTGTAAACTCTTGCTCTTAACGATAAAGATAAACCTTTTGGCGAAAACCTAAATTTATCAAGATCATTTTTATACATCTGTTAAATCTAGCATTTTAAATTTCATTAATCCTTTGTAAATTCCATTCGCCATTGTGGTCGTTATTTTTCATTTTTTGGAAATCATCATTCATGATTTTTCTCAAAATTTTATTGCTCACGGATATTTGTTTATTAACTTTTATTTTTGACCCATATATCGATTTATAGATTTGCCTACCCGAAAAATACCTGAAAAATAAATTTTAAAATCTATTGAAATTTTTTAAGCCTTTAAAAATTTTTAGATTCAACCACTTGTACTTTACCTTCTAATATCAAATTAAAAGTTATGAAGTTATGAAGTTATGAATTGTCTTCTACACAGCTCATATTAATTTTTTTTCTACCCAAAAGGTAGCAAAAGGGAAAAAAGCAGATAAAATAGCAAACACATAATCCTCATCATCCCACTGGTATAATTTTTTCACAAAGGGAAGTTGAACTAAATACCACATAAAGGCAGCTCCATGCAGAATCCCCACAGGAATCATCTGCCACCAAATACCAAATTGATATTTAACGGGCATTGCTACCAAAAAAAGTAAAATACACGTAATGCCTTCAACTATGCAAGCATTTTTAAAGCGTTTTTTTCTTTTCTCTGGCGGAACTTTTTCAAAATAGGCTTGAATTTTTTTTAGCATCTATTTTTTATAATGCAAAAGCAATAAATTGTCTTGGTATAAATATAAATTTTCGCCAGAACGTTCAAAGCGATTGACCTTATCCAGTAGCTCAATGTAATCTTGTTCCACGTCAAGCTCAGGGCAAGCCATTCTAGTCAGCCCCAGTTGTATAATCTTCAAATTATTTTGATGACTATTGAAAACACCAAAAAAATTATTACACCCAGCAAATCCACTGACTTTATTTTCATTATCTTCTTGACTAAATGTAAGGTGTAATTTTTGCTTCTCAAATCCCAATTCAGTGTGATTATCATTTTGCAAAAACCAAGTTCCATATAAATCATCTACATTTACTTTTTTCTTCATTGGCATGGGACTACAAGAAAGCATAAAAACGGAAAGACTGATGTATAGCAATGATTTTTTCATAATTAATTATCTTAAATTAGCTTTTAATTGTTTTTGAAGTTGCGTAATAACTTTATTCATAATCTGATCAATTTCATGATCTGTCATCGTTTTAGAAGGGTTTAAAATTTCTAAACGAATAGCATATGATTTTTTATCTTTTAGTTGCTCTCCTTCAAAGACGTCAAAAAGTGATATATTTTTAATTTCTTGAATTTGAAGCTGATGAATAGTTTTTAAAATCTCTTCATATTGAATTTGTTTATCTAGCAGCAAAGCCAAATCTCTTGTTACCAACGGGAATTTAGGAATACTGCTAAACTTCACTTGCTGTGATTGATATGCTTCAAAAATGGGTTGTAATTCAACCTCAGCTGCCACAACATTTTGCGAAAGCTTATAATTTTTATCTCCATTAGAAATCACCTTTAAAACACCAATTTCCTTACGATTCAATTGAATTTTTAGAGTTTGATTTTCTTGTGTGAAATTAATTTTTTGAATTCCCAACTGTTGAAATAAAGCTTCAATAATTCCTTTCAGATAAAACAAATCCAATTCTGTTTCTTTATTTTGCCAGTGCTGTGTATTGTTTTTCCCGCTCACGGCAAGTGCTAATCGGAAGTTTTCTTGATAAGCATTTGCTGTTTTTTCGTAAGCATGTCCGATTTCAAACAAGCGTAAATTTTCATTTTTACGATTGATATTAAACTGAATGTTTTGAATCAGTTCTGGCAACAGACTTCTGCGCATGACGTTGTAATCTTGGCTCAGGGAATTGATTAAGCAAATAGATTTCTCTGTATCAGGTTGTTTCGTATCATATTTCTCACTGTACATCGATATATTCATGGCCTCAAAAAAACCACAGGAAACCAAATAATCAGATAGTCGATTGATGAAATCATTTCTTTCAAAGCCTTCGCCCTTCACGATAGAGAAACTCACTTTTTCCTTTTTGGGAATGCTATTATAGCCATAAATGCGCAAAATCTCTTCTATCACATCAATTTCTCGCTGGACGTCAACACGATAAGCAGGCACCTTTAATTCCAAGAAATCATTATTTTCTGAAATAATTTCAATTGAAAGTAGTTCTAAAATTTCTTTAATTTTTTGGCGATGAATTCTTTCTCCCAAAATCAAATCGAGATTTCGGTATTTCAAAATCACATCAAAATCAGTAATTCCCCGAGGTTTATTTTTTATTTTTTGCACCAAAACTCCTCCCCCAACTTCCAATATTAGCTGAATTGCTTTTTCTAAGGCTGATCCTGCAATATTGGGGTCGATTCCTCTCTCGTAGCGAAAAGAAGCATCTGAATTAATTCCTAATCGTTTGGCTGTTTTTCGAATACTTGTGGGTTTAAAATAAGCACTTTCTAAAAAAATATTTTTTGTAGAGTTTTTTACCGAAGAATCTAAACCACCCATAACGCCAGCTATTGCTAATGGTTTATTTTCGTCAGAAATAATTAAATCTGTTTTTTCTAATTTCTTTTCCGTTTGGTCTAAAACTTTGAGATTTTCTTCAAAACCAGTTTTTACAATAATTTTTTGATGTGCAATAGTATCGGCATCAAAGGCATGCAAAGGCTGCCCTAAACCGTGTAAAATGTAATTTGTAATATCTACAACATTATTGCTCGGTTTAACGCCGATCGCGTGAAGTCTTTTTTTGAGCCATTGAGGTGATTCTTTGACTTCTACATTCTCAATATAGGCTCCATAATATGCGGGGCATAACTCATCATTTTCAATTTTAATCTGAAAAGGCCCAACGGTGTTTTCTATTTCCTCTAGAAATGGGATTTCCAGTTGGCTTGCTAATTTTTTAGCTGAAAGAGCTGCGTGCAAATCACGGGCAACGCCAAAGTGAGACATTGCATCTGCACGATTGGGCGTCAAGCCGATTTCTATCATGTAATCTAAAGAAGTATCTATAACTTCTTTCATCAGTTTCCCTGCGGGAAGATTTTTGTCTAAAACCCAAATCCCATCGTTATTGTCTGAAACATTTAATTCCTTTTCAGAACAAATCATCCCATGCGAACTTTCACCTCGGAGTTTCGCTTTTTTGATTTCAAAACTTGAACCATCTGCACTCTTTATTAGCGTACCTATCGTTGCCACTGGGACTTTTTGCCCTGCAGCGACATTAGGCGCTCCACAAACGATTTGCACAGGAAGCTCTTGCCCTAAATCAACTTGTGTGATTTTCAATTTATCGGCGTTAGGATGAGGCAAGCATTCGATGATTTCTCCTACTACAAATCCCTCTAAATCCTTCTCATCTACACCGATTTTCTCAACTCCTTCGACCTCCAGTCCAATATCTGTTAAAACTTCTACTATTTTATCAATAGAAAGATCTGTTTGAATATATTCTCTTAACCAATCGTAAGAAATTTTCATAAGCTTTTTAATTTTTTTATGCCGAAAGCATCAATGGCATCACCAGCATCAATATTTTTTCTCCGTCTTCTAAGCCGTCAATTGGTTCAATGATTCCTGCACGGTTAGGTTCTGACATAGAGAGCGTTACATCATTACTCTGTAGATTTTGTAACATTTCACTTAAAAATTTAGCATTGAACCCGATTTGTATATCATTCCCACTATAATCACAAGCAAAAGTTTCCTCAGCTTTATTAGAAAAATCAACATCTTCTGTACTGATGCTCAATTCACTGCCAGTTAATTTGAGGCGAACCAAATGTGTTGATTTATTAGCAAAAATAGAAACCCTTTTCAGCGAATTTAAAAATTGAACTCGGTTAATGGTCAAAACATTTGGGTTATCTTTTGGTATCACAGCATTGTAAGCTGGGTACTTCCCATCTATCAAGCGACACAAGACCGTCAAATCCCCAGTGGTGAATCTCGTGTTGGTTTCGTTATAATCAATCATCACATCTTCACCTAGCGGGAATATATTTTTAATTAAATTCAAAGGTTTCTTAGGCATGATGAATTGGGCATTCTTTTGAGTTTTTAGTTCAGAACGCATGTATTTCACCAATCGATGTGCATCCGTAGCAACAAATCGACACTCATCAGTGCTCAACTCAAAGAAAACGCCTGTCATCACTGGTCTATGCTCATCGTTTCCTGTGGCAAAAAGTGTTTTATTGATAGCTTCTACTAGCACATCCACGGGCATCGTCATGCTTTCTATATCTTCTAATTCAGGAGCTTCTGGGAAGTCATCTGCCGATAAGTAAGAAAGTTGATAGCGACCTTGGTCTGATGTGATTTCTAGCAGATTCTCTTCTTTCTTATGAAAAGTTAAAGGCTGATCTGGGAAGGTTTTTAAAGTATCTAATAAAATTCTAGACGGCACACACAAAGAATCGGTATCGTCTGAATCTACTGGAATCACTGTAGAAACCGTGGTTTCCATATCAGAGCCTGTTACTTTTAATTTCCCTTCATCCAATTCAAATAAGAAGTTATCTAAAATGGGCATGGTATTGCTAGAGTTGATAACACCGCTAATCATTTGCAGGTGTTTTTGTAGCTTAGAACTAGATACTATAAATCTCATACATCAAAATTTCACAAATTTCAAGGTAACAAATGTAATTAATTCAACGAAAGAATAAAATTGAATTATGAACTAAATTTTCTAAGGCTTAAAAAATTTTTTATTTTTTCATTTAATTCCTAATGGAAAATAGAAATGAATTTAAGCTCTCTGCCACAATTTTGCCTTAATTTCTTTACGGAAATCTCTACTGCTTTTGTTTATTTTTTTTGATTTAATCATTATTATAACCTAAGGCTATGAATGAATATTATGAGTGATTTCACAGCAAAAAAAGATTATTTTTCAAAACTTTTGAACTAAATTTTCTAAGGCTTAAAAATTTTTTAAATAAAAAAACCATCTCAAAATTGATTGAAACGGTTTTTTAAAAAATTTCTAATGTAGGTCTCATTACATTTGAGTTTGCTCCAATTCTGCTTGAATTTCTTTGTAATAAGCTTCAGCTTTAGCATACTCAGGGTCGCTAGAGAAATTTGAAAGACTTTCGTTCAAAGAAGTCATTTCAGCTACAGCCTCGTTCAATGCAGTTTGGTCTCCAGCATAAGAAGCTGCTTTTGCTTTAGCAGCAGCATCGTGTAATTTGTTGACCCATTCCTGCAATTGGGGATTCTCAATAGAAGGCGCATCTGTCACAGCAGCTTTTGCATCTTCGTAAACTTCGCTTGCTTTATCAGCAATATTGTCACCTAATTGCTCTGTTTCTGTAGCAGCATCGTTTACAACAGTTTCTACTTCTTTAGTTTCTTTTTTACAAGAAGTTACGCTCACTAAACCTGCAACAACTGCAAATAAAAATAATTTTTTCATAAAATTAGTCTTAATTGCAAATATATAATTTTTTTATGATTTAAAAATAAATGTTAAAGTTTATGAAACATTACGAATTTGTATTTTGGAATTGAGCTTCGTATAATTCAGCATAGTAGCCTTTTTTTTCTAGCAATTCTTTGTGTTTTCCTCTTTCAATGATTTTCCCAGCACGCATGACTAAAATTTGAGTCGCTTCTTTGATGGTCGCTAAACGATGTGCTATGACGATGCTTGTGCGTTCTTTGGTAATTTTTTTGGTTGCTTCTTGAATTAAATTTTCTGAACTGGTGTCAATGCTGCTCGTGGCTTCATCTAACACTAAAATTTTAGGATTATAAACATATGCTCGCAAGAACGAAATCAACTGCCGTTGCCCTACCGATAATGTGCTGCCTCGCTCAGAAACTACAAAATCGTACCCACCAGGCAAACTTTCTATAAATTCATGAATTTCAATCTCTTTGGCTGCTTGAACGACTTGTTCTCGAGTGATTTCAGGGTTCCCCAGTGTAATATTTTCTAAAATGGATTCGTTGAATAGAAAAACATCTTGCAAAACTACGGCAATGTGAGAGCGGAGATTTTCTAATCTATAATCTCGAATATCAATATCATCTATTAAAATATTCCCACTTTTAATATCATAAAACCGACTCAGTAAATTAATAATCGTAGATTTTCCTGCTCCTGTGGCACCCACAATGGCTATCGTATCTCCTGGATTAGCTAAGAAACTAATATTCTTCAGAACTTCTTGATTTTCAACGTATTCAAAAACAACATTTTTAAACTCAATAGAACCACGAATGTTATTTTTTTCGATTTTCCCCAAATCAGGAATTTTATCATCTAAATCTATCATTTTAAACACTCTTTCTGAACTCACCAAACCACGCTGTAAATTGTTAAATCGTTCTGCCATCTGGCGAATCGGGCGTACCAACATTGGAATAAAAATGATAAAAGCTATTACTTCTCCTGGAGTTACATCGCTGTAATAAAAAGCACTAAACCCACCTAGAATGACTACCAAGCCTAAAGCAAATGCAGATACCAATTCTACAATCGGGAATAGCAATGAGAAATAAAAAATCGTGGCTAAATAGGCTTTTCTCAAATCTTGATTAATTTCAGTAAACTTTTGATACTCTGAATCTTCTCGGTTAAAAAGTTGAATAATATTCATTCCTGAAAGCCTTTCTTGCACAAAGCTGTTAAAAACCGATGTTTGATTTCTTTCAGCTGTGAATGTTTTTTTGATAGAACGTTGAAAAATTCGGGTAATTATAACCATAAGCGGTAAAATAACAATCACCACCAACGCCAGTTTCCAGTTGGTATAGAACATCGTACCCATGATGAAAAAAATCCGTAATAAATCGCCCAACACGACCAAAATCCCATCGGTAAAAACCTGACTTATCGTCTCTATGTCTGATACTGAACGAGTTACCAACCTTCCGTTAGGCGTTTTATCAAAAAAAGCCAATCGGTAGTTAATGATTTTATTAAATAAATTGATACGTAATTTTTCAATCACATCTTGTGCTACAATATTGGAGAATAAAATAAAAATATACTGTAATATGATTTCTGCCAAAAGAATCAAGCCCAGCCATACGCAAAGTTGCAAAAGCAAAGCGGGTTCTTTGGGGAGAATAAATTGGTCTATAGCTTTCCCCGTGAGTAATGGACGGATGGAAGAAACTGCCGATAAAAAAACAGCGATCAATATAACAGTAATAAATAATCTCTTATTTTCTACACCTAAATAAAATAGTCGCTTAAGTTCAGAAAAATTAAATCTATTTTTATCCTTTCCCATTATATATAGCTTTAGGGTATTCCACTTTTGCTAAGTACAAACCTTGCGCTGGCGCACTTGCTCCCGCTTCATTTCTATCTTTTTTATTTATAATTTCTTTAAATTCTTCCACTGAAATTTCACCTGCACCTACCGCCACCAAAGTTCCTACCACGGCTCTCACCATATTTCTCAGGAAACGATCTGCCGCAATCGTGAAGTACAGGTGGTCGCCACGACTCTCCCACTCCGCTCTTTCTACCGTGCAAATATGTGTTTTCACATCTGTGTGAAGCTTTGCAAAGCTTGAAAAATCTTTCTTCCCGTACAATGATTGCGCAGCTTCATTCATTTTATTTATTTCTAAAGGCTTAAAAAAAATATTCCACCCAGCGTTGTATTCAAAAGGGTTTTTAGCCAAATTAATTTGATATTCATAAATTCTTTTGATTGCATCAAAACGGGCATGAGCTCCCTCTTTCATTACATAAATCTGATGAACAGCAATGTCTTGAGGTAAGAAACCGTTCAAACGTTTGATTAATTCAATGCGATTTAAAATCCTCTCGTAATCAAAATGTGCAAACATTTGCTTGGCATGCACCCCTGCGTCTGTTCTGCCAGCACCTATTGTCTTTATTTCTTGCGACAGCAGTTTACTTAATCGCTCCTCTAGCACCTCTTGCACTGTGATGCAATTAGGCTGGATTTGATAACCGTGATACTGGGAGCCATTGTAAGAGAATTCAATAAAATAACGCACTGAAACCTAAATTTTGATATTTTTACAAAAATAAAAAAAACGTTGACAAAGGTATTACTACTTTCTGACACACATAGCCATATTGACCAAAGAATTTTAAACTATGCACAAAAAGCAGACGTAATTTTTCATGCTGGCGACATCGGAGAAGTGAAAATTTTAAAAGCCTTAGAAAATTTTGCTCCCGTTTATGCCGTCTATGGAAATATTGATGGACAAGAAATCCGCAGTTACTGCCCAAAGGAAATCGTTGTAGAAATCGAGAAAGTCAAAATTTTGATGCACCACATTGGCAAATACCCGCCTCATTATCCGCCAAAAATCCAAGAAAAAATAAAAGAAATTAAGCCCAAACTTTATTTTTGTGGGCATTCTCACATTCTCAAAGTCATTCCCGATGCCAAAAACCACTTAATCCACATGAACCCTGGTGCTTGCGGCAAGTATGGTTTTCACCACATTCGCACCATGCTTCGCTTTACGATTCACCAAGAAAAAATTTCAAATTTAGAAGTCATTGAATTGGGCTTACGCTCTAGTATGAAAAACTGATGAAGTATTTAGAAAAACGTAAAAATCTTCTTATATTTGAGAATTAAAATTTTATTCTAATGCCAAAAATTCTAATTACAGGTGCTTTGGGGCAAATTGGCTCTGAGTTAACTTTTGCTTTGGTAGAGAGATACGGAGAAAACAATGTAATTGCTACCGACATTAGGCAACCACTGAACGATGAATATAAGCACTTTGAGCAACTGGATGTGCTAGATGCAGAAAGTTTTAAGAAAATTCTAAAAAAACATTCAATCGACACGGTCTATCACTTAGCAGCAATGCTCTCTGGAGTTGCTGAGAAATTCCCTGTATGCGCCTGGGATTTGAATACCAAAACACTACTCACTGTTTTAAATTTTGCTAAAGACGGACTGATTAAAAATATTTTCTGGCCCAGTAGTATAGCTGTTTACGGCCGTGGAGCAGAAAAAGAAGGAACTCCCCAAAGTGCCATCAAAAACCCTGAAAGCATGTATGGCATTGCTAAACTTGCAGGCGAGCGTTTCTGCGAATATTATTACAAAAAATTTAATATTAATGTAAGAAGTATCCGCTACCCAGGCTTAATTAGCTGGAAAACGCAACCTGGCGGCGGAACGACAGACTACGCTGTAGATATATTCTATCAAGCCTTAGAAAATCAAAAATATGATTGTTTCCTTAATGAGAACACCGCACTACCCATGCTCTACATGGATGATGCTATTCGCGGAACAATTGAGCTCATGGAAACCCCTAGCGAAAATCTAAGTGTTCATTCATCTTACAATTTTAGTGGCTTATCCTTCACGCCCAAAGAATTGGCAGAAGAAATCAAAAAAAGAATCCCAGCATTTGAAATTGAATATCTCCCTGATTTTAGGCAAAGTATCGCCGACTCTTGGCCCAACTGGATTGATGATAGCGTAGCACAGAAAGATTGGGGCTGGAAACCTGAATTTGATTTGCCTAAAATGACTGACATCATGCTGCAACAGCTCAAATTAAAATTGGGAAAAACCTAAATTTTAGTGTGAGTATACTGGAAGAAATTTTTCCCTTTAAACGTCTATGGCTCAGCACGTAAATATTTTTAGTAATTGGAAAAGATAAAATAAATTATTTGTGAAAATGAACGTGTTTATGAGAATTTACGATTTATTGAATCATCTAAAAAAAAATATTAGAAACCCGCCAAATACCAGTTCCATCGGTGGAAAATATTTCTCAAGATCAGACGATTTATACTCAGTGTGATTTTATAGGAAAGACTTCGCTACTGAACATTAGGCAAATACATCGAGGAAATTCCATTCCATAATTGCAAAATACAAAAAAGCAGATTGAACATCCGTAGAAAGTTTTAACAATATTTCCTATCACAGAATTAACAGAAAATCCTTAATTAAGGATTTTGTTTTTTATAATTTTCAACACCGTTTTCTATCCACTCCAGGTAATCTTCTACATCTAATTCTGCACCCATCGGTTCAGTATAGCGGTTCATCTCTTTATCTATCAAAATATACAGCGGCTGAGAATTGGATTTAAAATACTTGATTTGATAAGCGCTCCATTTATCACCAATTGTACGTAATTTCCGTCCTTTTTCTTCAGAATAAACTTTATCTTCTTCAGGTAGTTCAATGAATCGGTCAACGTAGAGTGAAGCTAAAACTACATCTTTAGTCAATTTTTCCTTTACACGCGGGTCACTCCACACATTATCTTCTACCAAACGGCAATTAGCACAAGCATCACCTGTAAAATCCAACATCACGGGCTTATTAACTTTTTCTGCATAGGCAAAGGCGTCTTCCACATCATGAAAAGTAGGGATTTGATGAGGGCCAAACTCAGCATGTTCTGGTAAATCTACCACAGCCGAAGTGCCTCCTCCTCCAAAGCCCAACGGTGATTCGCTATAATGTTTTGGTGGGATTAATCCACTTAATTTCTTCAATGGTGCACCAAATAAACCTGGAATCATATAGGCAACAAATATAAAGGTGAAAATCCCAAAAAGCATTCGCCCCCAGCCAATCCCATTGGAATTCCCATCGTTTTTCATCTGGAAAATATTCAAAATATAAAGTCCCATGATCAAGAAGATTCCAATCCACGCAGCTAAAAACACTTCTCTCTCAAGCCAGTGCATTTGTAGAACTAAATCTGCGTTAGACAAAAACTTCAAAGCAAAAGCTAATTCAATGAAGCCTAAAGAAACTTTTACCGTATTTAACCATCCTCCTGATTTTGGTAAACTGTTGAGCCAACTTGGGAAAAGTGCAAAAAGTGTAAAAGGTAAAGCTAGAGCCAAAGAGAACCCAAACATTCCGACAGCAGGCCCCAGTTTTTCACCCGAACTGACTGAGTCAACCAACAAAGTTCCAATAATTGGTCCCGTACATGAGAAGGAAACCAATGCCAAAGTCAATGCCATAAAGAAAATACCAATCAATCCGCCTTGGTCAGCAGCTTTGTCTGATTTATTAATCCATTTAGATGGCAAAGTAATTTCAAAAGCACCGAAAAATGAAACGGCAAAAACTATGAATAGAATAAAGAAAACAATGTTGACCCAAGGATTGGTAGCTAAGGCATTCAGTGCACTTGGTCCAAAGACCATCGTTATCAACATCCCAAGCAAAACATAAATGACTATAATGGAAATTCCATAAATCAAGGCTTTAGAAATCCCTGAGCTTCGACTTTTACTTTGTTTGGTAAACATACTCACCGTCAGCGGAATCATCGGGAAAATACATGGCATCAGCAAAGCTGCAAAACCTCCCAAAAATCCAAATACGAAAATCTCCCATATACTACGATTGGCATTAGAATTCGTTATCTCGACTTCTTTTACCTCCTTATCTGTTACGATTTTTTCAGAAGAAATTTCATTGAAATTTTGGGTTAAGCCATCTTCATTCTCAGCGCTATCTTCCTCTGCATCAGTGATTTCTTGATTATCAGATTCAACCTCATTCTTTAAGCTTGAATTTTCTTTGATTTCATTTGATTTCAGCTCAGCTGCATTTTTAGCTGAACTCTCTGCTGGCTTTAAATCAAATTGAAAGGTTTTGTAATCTGGTGGCAGGCATCTCTGGTCATCACAAACCTGAAACATTACTTCAACCTCAAGTTTTGTCGGCTGATTGACTTTTATATTTTGTGTAAAAATAGCTTTATCACTAAAATAAACTTGTTGTTCTTGAAAAGCGGCACTAAACTCATCGTGCAAATTTCCTTCTTCTTTGATTGTGCCTACGAGCTGATAATCAGTGGATTTCTGAAAATCAAAAGCCGTAGGTATACCAATACCCCCTCGCTTGTGGCGTGTAGAATATAAATGCCAATCTTTCTCAATTTCTGCTTTGAAGATTAAGTTATGCGTTCCATCACTATTTTTTTTGACATTTTGCGTCCATTTTACTGGTTGTAAAACTTGCCCAGAAAGTGTCGTACAGGCGACAAAAAATAATGAAAATAAAAATCTTATAAATCTACGTGCAGCCATACTTTTGTGTTTTTATGGGGTAAAAATCTTTCATCTTGGCGGTGACCAACAATCCACAAAATTTCATCATTTGCATCTACCAAAATCAAAGTATTTTCTTTTTCAAGCTTTGAAAACTTTTCGTCTTTCAAGTATTTACTCACTTTTTTTGACTTCCCTCCCATCCCTGCGGGGAAAAATCGATCGCCCATTTTTTTGCTACGCAAATATAAGGGAAATTTTAGGCTTTTATAGTCAAAACTAGCAGAAGTTTTTATTTTTTCAGCATCAGAGGTTTGAAAAAAAATAGGTAATGGAACTTCCATTTTCTTATTAATTTGAACCTTGTAAATATTTTCTGTAGTAATTTCTTCTAAAGGTTTTAATAAAATTTCTTTCCTATTTTTGATTAATCGAAACTTATCTGATTGAATTTCAGAACTGTTTTCTGCCGATAATAATTTTTCTATCTCTTTTGCTGAACCAAATCCAAAATCGTAAAATAAATAATGTAACGTATTTTCTATAGGCTTTAAATTTTTTAACTCAGCGATAGGAATTGAAAAGGTTTGATTTTCTAAAGGCTTAAAAAATTTTCCTTTAAATGTACTCACTCTTTCATTAATCCACTGATTTTCAATTTCCAATAAATTCATACTTTGCAAAACCCTTTCTTCTGCATTTGATTTAATTTCATTTAAAATCGGTATTAATTGATTTCTAATAGCGTTGCGTAAATAATCATTCGTTTGGTTTGTTGCATCTTCTCGCCAAGCGATTTGGTGGTTTTTCGCATAGGCTAAAATGTCTTCTTTTTTTATACTCAACAATGGGCGTAAAATTTTCCCTTGCCGAGTTTGCATTCCGCTCAAGCCTTTGGCGCCACTACCTCTCAATAGATTTAAAAAAAATGTTTCTACTTGATCGTTAGCATGATGTGCCGTCACGGTGTAATCAAAATCATATTTCTTGCACAATTCATCAAACCAAGCATAGCGCAATTCTCTCGCTGCCATTTGGGTTGACAGTGAATTTTCTTTTTTAAAATTTAACGTATCTACTTTTTTTGAAAAGAACGAAATAGCTTTATTCTGCGCTATTTTTTTTATGAAATTTTCGTCTTCATCAGCTGCCTCACGCAAACCAAAATTCATGTGAGCTACTGCAAAGTTCAATTTTTTTTGACTAAATAAATCTAGCAAAACCATGCTATCCACTCCACCCGAAATTGCCAAGAGAAACTTTGATTTTTCTACTGAAATTTCACAAGGAAAATTTAATTTCATTTTTTTAAGGCTTAAAAAATTTCTTTATAAGCGGTTTTAAGTTGATTTAAAGCTTTTTCTAGTATTGCCCGTGGGCAAGCTACATTCATTCGCATAAACCCCTCACCTTCAACTCCATAACTCATTCCATTATTAAGTGCTAGTCCCGCTTTTTCTACAAAAAATTCATTCAGTTCTTTGGCACTCCAGCCCAGCTCTCGTGCATCTAGCCAAATCAGGTAAGAGGCTTCTGGCCGCATGACCTTAATTTTAGATAGATTTTGACGGAAAAATTCAATCGTAAAATTAATATTTTCTTGAATATAATTTTTGATTTCCTCCAGCCATGTTTCTCCATTTTGATATGCCGAAATCGTCGGTTGATAGGCAAAGGCATGCCCATGAAAAAGCATTGTAGATTGTAGATAATCTTTTAACTTTTTACGAATTTTGGGGTTGGGGGCAATGGCATAAGTACTATTAAAACCTGCCATGTTAAAAGCTTTGCTTGCTGAATTAAAGGTTACGGAATTTATTTTTGCGGCTTCTGAAACTTTGGCAAAAGTTTCATGTTTTTTGAAGCTCAAATCTGCATGAATCTCATCTGAAATGACTAAAACTTGATTTTCTTCACAAATTTCTGCAATTTTTTGTAATTCTTGCTTTGTCCACACACGCCCGCTAGGATTATGCGGATGGCAAAGAAAAAACATTTTACAGTCTTTTATTTTTTCCCTCATTAACTCAAAATCAATATAGTAACGCTCATTTTTTAAAATTAAGGGCACATTTACTAATTTTCGGTTTTGATTTCTTATAACCATGCTAAAGGGCTGATAAACAGGTTGATGAATCATCACTCCATCGCTAGGAGATGTGAATGCCGCTACTGCGATACTCAACCCAGGTACCACGCCTGGGAGGTATAAAATCATTTCTTTTGAGATTTCCCAATCGTGAACTTTTCTCTGCCATTCGATAATGGAACGAAACCACTCGCTGGGTGCTGTGGTATAGCCTATAATCTGATGACCGATTACTCGCTGCGCTGCTTGTAAAACAAAATCTGGTGTTTTGAAGTCCATATCAGCAACCCACATTGGGATTAAATCCGTTCTTCCCCAGATTTTTTTCATTTCTTCAAGCTTTACCGCATCAGTATTTTTTCGGTTGATGATTTCATCAAAATCGTAATCTTTCTTCATTACATTGCAGTCTTTTTTCTTTCTGAATTTCTTAAAATATAAATTAACTGAAAATTTTTTAAGCCTTAAAAAAATCTTTGTTTAAATTTGGTATTCTGTTCCATTAAATATCTTCTGCTTCATTAGTTCGATTGTTTTGCGACTCGGTTATCAGTTGTTTGGTCGGAACAATTAATTCTGTGAAAATTTCTACCTCAACCTCTCCATTCGGAAAGCATCGTGGAAATCTAAAAAAAGCATATTAGGCTGAAAGTTAGTCAAATAAATTTAATTTATCTTCAAAGTTATAAAATATTTTCAAAAGTTTTTCAGTTCATTTTTTCATAAATTCATTCATCATCAGCTAAATGCTTTTCACAAAATTTTCTAAGGCTTAAAAAATTTCTTTAATTTTGACGAAACTCAAATTATTTAATAAATTTTTATGAATATGTCTCAAAAATCCACCATTCACTATACGATGACTGATGAGGCTCCTATGTTGGCGACACATTCACTATTGCCAATGCTAGAGGCTTTTTTGAAAACGGCTGATGTCTACATTTCCCAAGCTGATATTTCCTTGGCGGGGAGGATTTTAGCTAATTTCCCTGAAAAATTAAGTGAAGATCAGCGTGTGCCTGATGCTTTGAAAGAACTTGGTGAGTTAGCCAAAAAACCAGAAGCCAATATCATTAAACTACCCAATATTTCTGCTTCTGTTCCGCAGCTGGAAGAAGCCATCAAAGAACTGCAAAATCAAGGTTTTGATGTGCCTAACTACCCAGTAGAGCCTAAAAATGAAGAAGAAAAAGAAATCAAAAAACGCTATGCTGCGGTGCTGGGTTCTGCTGTGAACCCCGTGCTGCGTGAAGGGAATTCTGATCGCCGTGCTCCCAAAGCTGTAAAAAAATATGCGCAAATACATCCTCACCGCATGGGTGAGTGGAGCAAAGATTCTAAAACTCGTGTAGCTCATATGGAGAAAGGCGATTTCTATGAGACGGAGAAGTCTACCGTTTTAGAAAAAGACACACAATATCGCATCGTTTTTGAGAACGAAAAAGGAGAAGAAAAAGTACTGAAAGATTTTGCTCCTTTACTAAAAGGTGAAGTGATTGATTCTTCTGTAATGCATTTACAAGACTTAAAGGATTTTGTGGCCAAAACCATTGAAGAAGCAAAAAATGACGATATTTTACTTTCTGCACACCTGAAGGCAACGATGATGAAGGTGTCTGATCCTATAATTTTTGGTGCAATTCTAGAAACTTATTTTAAGAAAATTTACGAGAAAAATCAAGCATTATTTGATGAGTTAGACATTATGCCTAATGCTGGCCTACAAACCCTGACCGAGAAATTGGAAGGAAGAGCTGGAGAGGAAGAAATTCAAGCACAGATTCAGGAGCGATTGGCAGAAGGCCCAAGGGTAGCAATGGTCAATTCAGATAAAGGAATTACCAATTTCCATGTGCCTTCTGATGTCATTATCGATGCTTCGATGGCAGCAATGATAAGAAATGGAGGGAAAATGTGGAATAAAGATGGAGAAGCAGAAGACACTATAGCCATCATCCCAGACCGCTCTTACGCTGTATTTTACCAAGCTGCAATTGATGATATGAAAGAAAATGGAGCATTAAATCCTTCTACCTCTGGCACAGTTTCCAATGTTGGGTTGATGGCTAAAAAAGCAGAAGAATATGGCTCTCATGATAAAACTTTCCAAGCGCCTGGGAATGGTGTCATCAAAATTTTGGAAGAAAATGGCGATGTTCTAATGCAACAATTTGTGCAAGAAAAAGACATTTTTAGAATGTGCCAAACGAAAGATGAACCCATTAAAGATTGGGTGAAATTAGCGGTAACACGTGCTAAACTCTCTGATACTCCAGTGATTTTTTGGCTGGATGAAAATCGTGCACATGACCGTAAAATCAGAAGTAAAGTCCAAACTTACCTCAAAGATTTTGATACCAAAGGTTTAGATATTCGCATCATGAATGTGGACGATGCGATGCAAGAAACATTGAAAAGAATGCGAGCTGGTGAGGATACTATTTCTGCATCTGGAAATGTATTGAGAGATTACATTACTGATTTATTCCCGATTTTGGAACTCGGGACTTCAGCTAAAATGCTTTCCATCGTCCCGTTGATGAATGGTGGCGGGCTATTTGAAACTGGTGCTGGTGGCTCTGCGCCCAAGCATATTGAGCAATTTCTAGGGGAAGGCTATCTACGCTGGGATTCGCTGGGTGAGTTTTTAGCTTTAGCTGCATCTCTAGAGCACCTGAGCCGAAGTAATCACAACCCACGGGCAATGATTTTAGCAGAAACTTTAGACCAAGCCGTTGAAGAATATTTACAAAATGATAAATCACCTGCTCGTGAATTGGGTGAAATAGATAATCGTGGCTCTCATTTTTATCTGGTGAAATATTGGGCTAAAGCTTTAGCTAACCAAACTCAAGATGAGAATTTAGCTCTCCTCTTTAAAACGATTTCTAGAAGATTGGATGAGAGTGAAGCTGAAATTAACCAAGAACTCATCATTGGTGCACAAGGTAAAGCACAAGACATAGGCGGTTATTATCACCCCGATACTGATAAAACCAATGCTTCCATGCGACCGTCTGAAACTTTAAATTCTATTATAGAAGAATTGAAATAACTTTAAAATAAATTCTATAAAAAATACCTTCAACTGATGCTTGAAGGTATTTTTTTTTAAGGCTTAAAAAATTTTACAGATGGTTGATGAGCTCTTAAAAACGTATCTCCGTAGAAAGAGAATTTTACAACTCATGCCCCCGATTAATTTTCAGATAATTTCATTAGAGAAATTTATTCTTTTTTTAGTATTCTAATCTTTAGGGAATCAAAAAAAGTCTTTTCTGTGATTTTTTTCTAAGCCTTAAAATTTTTTATATAATTATTCATTATCCATCACCCATTCGCCAGAATCAATCAGTGGCTCTGCTTTTTTGTATTTAACTTCTTCTACTTGATTGGTTTGTACGTTTCTTATGCGTACCATTTCATTTCGACCAATTTTCATCACGTAGCGAGGCTGAATTTGCTGTGGTTCAGGCTGCTGCTGACGGTCTGCCACTTGCTGTTGCTGCTGTTGAGCTTCATTCATGTCCTCTCCTCTGCTCATCTGCATTTTCTCTTCTCTTTCTTTTCTTGTACGCTGAATTTGCTCGGGGTCTGGTGCTGGTAATTCACCTTTGAATAAGAAAGAAACGACTTCTCTATTTATCGTATCAATCATATTTCGGAACATATAAAAAGATTCCTCTTTATAAACCACCAGTGGATCTTTTTGTTCATAAGTCACATTCTGAACCGAACGGCGAAGATCATCCATATCTCTCAAGTGTTCTTTCCAATGCTCGTCTATCAATGCTAAGGTGATGTTTTTTTCAAAATCCTTCATCAGTTTTTTACCATGAGAATGATACGCTTCTTCTAAATCAGTTATCACCATCAAGTTCTTGTTTCCATCTGAAAAAGGAATTTGAATTCGCTTAAAGTTCTGCCCATTGTTCTCAAAAACATTAGCAATGACTGGATAGGCTTTTTCTGCAGTAGTCTTGAATTTGATTTTATAATCTTCCATTGCTGCTTGAAAAACGGCTTCCACTAATTTATTTGTTTGTGTAGTTTTAAATTCCTCTTCACTCACGGGCGATTCCATGGTGAAGTAATTGATTAAATCTAGCTTAAAGTCTTGATACTTACCACTAGCCTTGTGTTCTCCTACAATTGCGGCACTTGTATCATAAATCATATTGGCGATATCTGTATCCAATCTTTCCCCGTTGAGTGCATTACGCCTACGGGTATAGATGACCTCTCGCTGGCGGTTCATCACGTCATCGTATTCTAGTAATCTTTTTCTGATACCAAAGTTATTCTCTTCAACTTTTTTCTGCGCTCTTTCAATAGATTTAGAAACCATCGAATGTTGTAACACATCGCCTTCTTTATGCCCCATTCGATCCATTAATTTGGAGATTTTTTCGGAGCCAAACAAACGCATTAAGCTGTCTTCTAAAGAGACAAAGAATTGTGAACTCCCTGGGTCTCCTTGCCTTCCTGAGCGACCTCTCAACTGTCTGTCTACTCGCCTGGAGTCATGTCTTTCTGTACCAATGATTGCTAAACCGCCCGCATCTTTTACTTCTTCTATTAATTTAATATCTGTACCTCGCCCTGCCATATTAGTTGCGATCGTGATTTTCCCTGGCTGGCCAGCTTGAGCCACTACGTCTGCTTCTTGCTTATGTAATTTTGCGTTCAAGACATTATGTGGGATTTTTCTCATTTGCAGTGAACGCGACAAAAATTCAGAAACTTCTACAGAGGTTGTACCCACCAATACTGGTCTTTTTTGTTCTTGAGACAGATGTAAAATTTCTTCTATCACCGCATTATATTTCTCCCGATTGGTTTTATAAATCAAATCTTGGCGGTCATCTCGTGCAATGGGGCGATTTGTAGGGATTGCAATCACGTCTAGTTTATAAATTTCCCAGAATTCACCAGCTTCAGTTTCTGCAGTCCCCGTCATTCCAGAAAGTTTATTGTACATTCTGAAGTAGTTTTGCAATGTAATTGTTGCAAAAGTTTGGGTTGCTGCTTCGATTTTCACATTTTCTTTTGCTTCTATCGCTTGATGCAAACCGTCAGAGTATCTTCGTCCATCCATGATTCGACCAGTTTGTTCATCCACGATTTTCACCTGATCTTCCATCACCACGTATTCTACATCTTTTTCAAACAAGGTATAAGCTTTCAAAAGTTGATTCATGGTATGAATTCGCTCTGATTTAATCGCGAAATCTCTGAAGAATTTTTCTTTTTCTTCATGCTCTTCTTCCTGCGAAAGATTTTTTTGTTCAATCTTCGCAATTTCTGTCGTTATATCTGGCAAAATAAAGAATGAAGGGTCAGAAGAACCTTGTGTTAATTTATCAATTCCTTTATCGGTAAGATTAATTTGATTGTTTTTTTCATCAATCGTGAAATACAGATGCTCATCAATTTTATGCATTTCTCGATTATTGTCTTGCATATAATAAGCCTCTGTTTTTTGCAACTGAGTTCTTACCCCTTCTTCACTCAAAAATTTAATCAATGGTTTGTACTTGGGCAAGCCACGATACACTTTCATCAATTCAAAACCAGCTGCTTTTTTATCACCGTTTTTCCATATTTTTTTAGCGTCGTTTAGCGACTGTGAAAGTTCTTTTCGTTGTGCATTGACCAAGGTTTCAATGTTTGGTTTAAGTTGATCAAATTCCTGTCTATCGCCTTGTGGAACTGGCCCTGAAATTATCAGCGGTGTTCTCGCATCATCTATCAAAACAGAATCCACCTCATCTATCACAGCATAATTTAGCTCTTGTTGCACCAATTTATCGGTAGAAGTCGCCATATTATCCCGCAAATAATCAAAACCAAACTCATTATTTGTTCCGTAGATAATATCTTTTTTATAAGCTTCTTTTCTTCCTTCAGAATTAGGTTGGTGATTATCTATGCAATCCACGCTCAATCCGTGGAATTCCATAAGTGGACCGATCCATGAAGCATCACGACGTGCTAAGTAATCATTCACCGTAATCACATGAACTCCTCGCCCCGTCAACGCATTAAGATACAACGGCAACGTAGCTACCAACGTTTTACCTTCACCCGTTTGCATTTCAGCAATTTTACCTTGGTGCAAAACTGTACCACCGATTAACTGAACATCGTAGTGAACCATATCCCATTCCACCGCCTTCCCAGCTGCATTCCAAGAGGTTTGCCATACAGCTTGGTCATCTCCTTTCAGGCTTACATAATCTTTATTGCCTGAGAGTTGGCGATCAAACGGAGTTGCTTTAACTATAATTTGGTCTTCTTTATAAAATCTTTTAGCCGTTTCCTTCACTAAAGCATAGGCTTGTGGCAAAATTTCATTTAAGACACTTTCCTCAATTTTATATTTATCTTGATTGAGTTGGTCAATTTTATTGAAAATTTCATCTTTCTCGCTCACATTTTCAGATTCATCAGCTTGGCGTTTCAACGCATTGATTTCATCCGTTTGCTTTTGAGTAGCTTCTTTTATTTTTGCTTTAAAAAAAGCTGTTTTTTCTCTTATTTCATCGATAGAAAGTTTTTCAATCTCCTTTTCTGCAGCTAAAATTTCATCAACTACTTTTCTAAGTTCTTTGACATCTTTTTCATTTTTATTGCCCAAAAAACCCTTTAATATCTTATCTAAAAATCCCATATAAAAATTATAATCTGTGGTCTATTCCTACAAAGGTAACATAAGTTAATTTAAAATTAAAAAAACCCTCGCCTTGAGGGTTCTTTTTTTAATTAATATTCGTCTTCATTCCAGAGGAAGTCATCTTCTGCTGGGTAATCTGACCAAATTTCTTGAATGGCCTCATAGGATTCCCCTTCATCTTCAATTGACTGTAAATTTTCAACCACCTCCAAGGGTGCTCCTGTACGAATGGCGTAATCGATTAACTCGTCTTTCGTTGCTGGCCAAGGAGCGTCACTTAAATAAGATGCTAATTCTAATGTCCAATACATAATATTTTCTATTCAATTTTCTGCAAAAATATAATTTCCTCCGCAATAAACAGTTTTATTAAACCAAATATTTATCTTATTTTTTTAAGGCTTAAAAAATTTTATGTAGACTTGGTGAATTAATTATTTTTGTGAAGTGAACAATCCGCTTTACACCCCTATCGATTACATTTCTGGCGTGGGGCCAGCACGTGCAGAGATTCTAAGAAATGAACTGAAAATTTCTCAACTTCGAAATTTGCTTTATCATTTCCCATTTCGGTATGTGGATAAGACGCAGTTTCATCGCATTGCTGAAATTAACTCTACTAGCACTGATTTACAAATAATTGGTAGGCTTCAGAATCTTAAAGAATTGGGCGAAGGAGGAAAAAAAAGGCTCTCTGCTGAGCTAATCGACGCAACGGGACGTGTGGATTTAGTATGGTTTAAAACCAGCGATTGGCAAAAAAATAAAATTAAAGAATTGCTCAACCAACACGTTATTTTATTTGGTAAGCCGCAGCTATTCAATCAGAAAATTAGTTTTACCCATCCTGAATTGAAACCTTTTAACCCTAAAGAAAAATTGGAGGGAATATTGGAGCCCGTTTACCCTTCCACCGAAAAAATTCAGAAAAAAGGGATTTCCACACGAGTTTGGCAAAAAATCATGACCGAGGCTCTAAATCTAGCGCGTGGCTACATTCGGGAAAATTTATCTCACCCTATTTTAAAGAATTATAATTTAATCAAAAGAGAAACAGCTTTTGAGTGGATTCATTTTCCGCCTGATATTCATTCGCTTGAGCAGGCTCGCCGACGACTAAAATTTGAAGAGTTTTTCTTTCTACATCTTTCTCTGCTTGTGCAAAAAATCATCGGTAAAAGAAATTATCGCTCACATGCTTTTCTAGAAATTGGTGATTATTTCAATACATTTTATCATAAGCACTTGGATTTTGAATTAACTTCTGCCCAGAAGAGAGTAATAAAGGAAATTCGCTCTGACTTAGGTAAAGAGCAGCAAATGAATCGCTTACTACAAGGCGACGTAGGTAGCGGGAAGACGATTGTAGCTTTTCTCTGCATGCTAATGGCTGCCGACAACGGGTTTCAGTCGCTACTAATGGCTCCGACCGAAATTTTAGCGCAACAACACTTTGATGGCCTAAAAAATCAAGCTGATAAAATTGGGCTTAACATTGCCTTATTAACGGGTTCTACATCGAGGAAAGAGCGAAAGATTATTCATGAAAATTTAGAAAATGGGGAACTTTCAATTTTGGTAGGCACGCATGCTCTGATTGAAGAAAAAGTGAAATTCAAGAATTTGGGTTTAGCCATTGTTGATGAACAGCACCGATTTGGCGTGGCTCAACGGGCTAAATTATGGAGAAAAGGTAAAAAGCCTCCGCATATCTTAATCATGACAGCCACGCCAATCCCTAGGACCTTGGCGATGACATTGTATGGGGACTTAGATGTTTCTACTATTGATGAGCTTCCAGCAGGTCGTAAACCCATCAAAACTGTTCACCGAAAAGACCAAGACCGCCTAGCTGTATTTAACTTTATTGCTTCTGAAATTTCCAAAGGTCGGCAGGCATATATCGTCTATCCACTGATTCAGGAGTCAGATAAAATGGATTATAAAGATTTAATGGACGGATTTGAGAGCGTTTCTCGTTATTTCCCTCTACCCAAATATGCCGTGAGTATTGTACACGGGCAAATGCACCCTGATGCAAAAGAGCATGAGATGCAACGATTTGTAAATGGCGAAACAGACATCATGGTTGCTACAACGGTGATAGAAGTAGGGGTAAATGTTCCTAATGCTAGCATTATGGTAATTGAAAGTGCAGAGAAATTTGGTTTATCTCAACTGCACCAATTGCGAGGGCGCGTGGGGCGTGGTAGCGAGCAAAGTTATTGCATTTTGATGACAAAAGACCAGTTGAATGAAACGGCATTTCGGCGAATTTCTACAATGTGCGAAACTAATGATGGTTTCCGAATTTCTGAAGTAGATTTGGAATTGCGTGGCCCTGGGAACGTAATGGGCACACAACAAAGCGGGCTTTTGGAATTGAAAATAGCTGATTTAAATCAAGATAAAGAAATCTTCCTTGCTGCACGTCTCGCTGCTGAAAAAGTTTTTGATTCAGACCCTCTACTGCAAAACAATGAAAATCAAAATATTAAATATTTTTTTGAAAAATATCATTTGAAAAAAATTGGCTGGGCTAATATTGGTTAAAAAATTTTTATTTATTTTCAAAGCCTTAAAAAATTTTTGATGCAAGCATATTTCACAAATGACGCTATCGTTTTAGGATTAATAATGGCCGTTTTAGCTATTATTTTTTATCTAGAATCGTCTAAAAAACCTTTTTGGGTTAAATTTTTCACTTATGTGCCTTCACTTTTGTTGTGTTATTTCGTGCCAGCATTGCTCAAATGGCCTTTGGGTTTGGTAGATGGTGAAGTTTCACAATTATATTACGTTGCATCTCGCTATTTGCTACCCGCAGCATTAATTTTGTTATGTTTAGGAATTGATTTTAAAGGAATCATGCGGTTAGGCCCCAAAGCAATCATTATGTTTCTGGCAGGAACGATTGGAATAATTTTAGGAGGGCCAATTGCTCTTTTGGTTATAGAATATTTATTTCCTAGCTTGATTCCTAGCAATTTATCAGTAAATGAACTTTGGCGAGGGATGTCCACAATTGCTGGAAGTTGGATTGGCGGTGGAGCGAACCAAACTGCCATGAAAGAAGTTTTTGAGGTTGCGGATAATATTTTTGGGATTATGATTGTGGTGGACGTGATTGTCGCAAATATATGGATGGGGTTCTTATTATACGGTGCAAATATTCGCGATAAAGCCAATCGATTATTAAAAGCTGACAATGCAGCTATTTTGGATTTGGAAAAAAGGATGGAAGATTACAATGCATCGGTTAAAAAGATTCCTACAACGGCAGAAGTTTTTATCTTGATGGCAGTCGCCTTCGGAGGAGTTGCGCTTGCGCACTGGGGCTCAGACATAATTACACCATTTATGGAAGAGCGAATTGAGAGTTTAAAAAATATGAATCTACAGTCTTTGGCGAGCGGATTCTTCTGGCTGGTGGTCATTGCTACAACTATTGGTCTAGCACTATCTTTTACAAGTGCAAGAAAATTAGAAGGCGTAGGCGCTACGCGTTGGGGCTCCGTTTTTATTTACGTTTTAGTAGCAACGATAGGAATGAAAATGGATTTGGCTCAAATATTTGATAAAGACAATATCGGATTATTCGTAATTGGACTTACTTGGATGCTTGTGCATGTCATTATTCTTTTGCTTGTTGCCAAGATGATAAAGGCTCCATTTTTCTTTGTAGCGGTAGGCTCTCAAGCCAATGTAGGAGGAGCAGCAAGTGCACCTATTGTCGCATCTGCGTTCAACCCAAGTTTGGCATCAGTCGGAGTTTTAATGGCAGTATTGGGCTATGCACTTGGCACATACGGAGCCTTGATTTGTGCAATTTTGATGGAAATGGTTGCTACAGGATAATTTTTAAATTATATCATAATAGGCAATCAAATGATCTGATTTTGAGAAAATAGGCATACGTGACAAATTACAGAAGTTTACAAAAAAGAGGATTTAATTGGCACACAAGTCATTGCGGTGGTGAATTTTCCGCCAAAGCAAATTGCCAATTTCTTTTCTGAATGCCTAGTGATGGGCATATACTCAGAAAATCAAAACATCGTGTTATTGATGCCAGAACGTGTAGTGAAAAATGGTTCCAAAATAGGCTAAAATTGCATTTTTTTATCTAAATAATTAATTACCAATTCTTTATTTCTAAAATCAAACCATTGTACCAGATTATCTTTGCGATACCAAGTGAGTTGTCTTTTGGCAAATCTTCGAGTGTTTTTTTTGATTTCTTCGATGGCAAAATTCAAGTCATATTCGCCTTCAAAATAGGCAAATAATTCTCGGTAACCGACGGTTTGTAAAGCATTTAAAGCTTTAAATCCATACAATTTTTTTACTTCTTCCAGCAAACCATTTTTCATCATCACGTCCACGCGCTGGTTAATTCGCTCATAAATCATTTCTCGTTCAGCGGTCAATCCGATTTTAATAACATCAAAATCTCGTGCTTTTTTCTTTTGATTTAAAAATGAAGAATAAGTCTTACCACTACCTCTGATTATTTCCAGCGCACGAATCACACGCTGCGGATTATTTTCATCAATTTTTGAAAAATACATTGAATCTTTTTCAGCTAATTCTTTTTGCAATTTTTCAAGCCCAAATCTCGATAATTCTTGGTTTAGCCTAGTTCTAATTTCAGCAGGAATTTCTGGGAAATTATCTAAGCCTTGTGTCACCGCTTTTTCATACAATCCAGAGCCGCCGACCATGACTAGAATTTCTTTTTCCTCAAAATACTCTTGCATAAACTCCAACGCTTCTCGCTCAAAATCACCTACAGAATAATCTTTTACAATCGAGATGTGTTGGATGAAATGATGCTTGATTGCGGCTAACTCTTCCTGAGATGGTACAGCTGTCCCGATTTCCATTTCTTGGTAGAATTGGCGACTGTCTGATGAAATTATTTCAGCATCAAAATTCTGAGCAATATCAATAGCCAACTTCGTTTTCCCTATCGCTGTGGGGCCTACCACCACAATTAAAGTTCCTTTTCTCATTCCATTTACGAAAATAAAAAAAAGGCTTGTGGTTTTTTTTCAAGCCTTTAAAAATTTTTTATTATAAATTTTTAAATATTTAATTTATAGACATCTTCCAACTCTTCATCGTTGTAGATATTTAACCCCAAGTCTTTAATTAAACCATCTTTGATATTATAAACCCAACCATGTAAACCCAGCTCTTGCTCATTTTTCCAAGCACTTTGTACAATACTGGTTTTAGCCAAATCATACACCTGCTCTTCCACATTCAGCTCTACAAATCTATCCCATTTTTCTTCCTTATCTTTGATTTGCTCTAATTCAGCTTGATGCAGACGATAAACATCTTTAATGTGCCTGAGCCAATTATCTATAATCCCAACAGAATCTTTGCCCATTGCAGCTTTTACGCCACCGCAACCATAGTGCCCACAAACAATTATGTGCTTGATTTTCAAACTATTCACAGCGTAATCTAATATTGAAAGCATATTCATATCGGTATGAACAATCATATTGGCAATGTTTCTGTGCACAAAAACTTCGCCTGGCTTGGCTCCAATGATTTGATTGGCAGGAACCCTGCTATCTGCACAGCCTATCCATAGCACAGGCGGTTGCTGCCCTTTAGACAAATCGCTGAAGAAATCAGGTGATTTATCTATCACACTTTTTACCCAGTTTTTATTATTTTCTAATAATTGATTATAAAATTTTTTCATTTTCTTATTATTTTTCAACTTTCTTTTGTAAAGCTTTGATTCTAAGCAAAAAAACGAATATTTCGCAACGGTGGAGATAGCGGCAGAGATAAAGTATTCAACCATTCAACCGAAGTGATCTCTATTTTACTTATCAGTCTTTGATTCACCTTGCTCTCAGCAATCGAAATTTGTGATTTTTGTATCAAAAAATATTTTTTTTTAAGCCTTTAAAAATTTAATGCTGAAGAATAATTTTTTTCTGTTGATCTTCCCACGCCAAGAAATTTTCTATTTCAGCGTTAATTCGCTTCAACCCATAGCCTAAAATGAAAAAATCATCAAGTAGACCAAAAGGTCCTGCTACAATTTCAGGAATAAAATCCAATGGAGAAACTGCATACAAAGCCGCTACAACTCCTATAATGATGTTCATATTACTTTTGGGCTTGTACTCGCCTTTATAAATTAAAGGTATCATGCGAGACAATGCTTGTAATCGGCTTTTGATAAGGTTTGAGTCCATATCTTTTCTATTTCTCCAAATTTGGTATAATAATCTACTTCTACCCATTCAATATTTTTTTTGACAATCTATTGGTGTGAAATTCAAAAATTATTCCAAGTTGATTTTATTTTTAACTCAAACTTCATTTTTTTTGAATTAAGCTGTCGAGTAATTCATAAACATCTTTTTGGTTCCAATCCCTAGCGCCTCCTTTTTTTAATTCTACAGTTCCATTTTTACTAATAATCAAAGTCGTAGGCAAACTAGCAGGCTTAATTTTTGTCGGAATGACTGATTCCACCTGATGCGATGGGAAACTGAAACCTCCCTGCTCGAGATAATTTTTTGAATCTTCCACTGGTTCTTCTAAACTGATGAAAACAAATTTTATCTGGTCTTTGTAACGATGATAAAGTTGCTGTACCGATGGCATTTCTGCACGACACGGCGGGCACCAACTCGCCCAGTAATTGAGAAATATCACTTCCCCGTAGGCATCAGCTAAATTTGTGTGATTCCCAGCTAAATCAGTCAAAACTAAGTTTAAATCTTCTTTTGTCAATCGTATTTTTTCAGATTTTGTTCCACAACTGAAAAATAATAGCAACAAACTAAACAGAAATACTTTTCTCACCTCAATATCAATTCAATTAATTCATTTTCAATAGATTTACCTTTATCTTGATTGTACTTTTTTTGAATCTGAATTAAAAAATCACTTTTTGAAATTTCATCATTTTTATAAGCTTTCAGTATTTCATCAGCCCAAGCTGGCCGTGGCCCCCAGTGGAATTTTTCTTCGCCACTTTCATCTATTCCTATTACTATCGGGATCGATTGATTGCCGTTGGTCAAATATTCTTGCATCAAATCTGTGTTTTCATCTCTCAGCACGATTCTCGCTTCTATGAAATCACTTTGAGCGCAAATTCCTTCTATTATCGGCAAAATCTGTGCAGCATCTCCGCACCAACCTTCTGTAATTACAATTAAATAAATTAAATTTTTTAAGCCTTTAATTTTTTCAAGATTTTCTTCAGAAACTTCAAATTTCTTTTGCAAACGCTCTATTCTAGTTTTGTTTAGCTCATAATAAGGGTAAGTAGCTTCCTCTTTGTTTCCATTGGCAATCACCTCATCTATATGCTGATAATATTGCTGAAAACTCATTCCTTTATTGATATACTTTTTTAAATTCATTTGTTTTTAATTTTTACAATTGTTTAATAAGAAAAGCGAAAGAACCTTCTGCACTAGAAAGTTCTCTTCATTAAATTTTGATATTTTGGGTTTAGCATAACTAAAAATAACTGCGGGTAAAAATAAGTATTTTTTTAGACATAAGTACTTAAAACCAATTTTGCAAAGTTATTCGTTACATTCTTTATGCAAAACCTGAATTTGATTATTAAAAAAAACCTTGAAATTTACTCCATTAGCTTTTTTATAATAATTGAATTTAGGCAAAAAAACAAGCGTGATTTTATACAAACCACGCCTGTTTTCTCTTTATACGCTACTTTTTAATTATTATCTCTAATACAACGCACGCTATAGCCGTCAGCTCGGCGGTCGCTGCCGTACGTACCGCTGCCGCCAGTGCGGAAGTACATGCCGTGAGCGTTGTTACTGCCGCCAGCAGAGCTACTCCAGTATTCTCCGTAAGAACCCTTGTTGCTCAGCGAACCATTGTTATAGTAACGGTAGCCAGCAGCTGCAAGGTTTGGTAATATCTTCTGTGTCCACATTTGATTAGTAGAAACATAAGGATCACCGCTACGCCCCGTTACAGCCCGATGAAAGTCCTTCCACTCATCGATAGTCGGAACATGGTAACCAGACGGGCAAGGGTTATTATCTCTTCCTGCTCTCCACAACTCTAAATCTGCACCTGTTGCTTCTTCACCATTCGTTACCCAGTTACCGTCATTGCTCTCTGTAGTAATAAACTTCCCTGCTGAACTGCCCGCGTTTGTCCAACTTGTGGCTTTGTCAGGGGTAGTTTGTGTATTCCTAAACTCATGCCCATCACTCGCTCTCTGCCATTGGTAATATGAACCGTAAAGATTTTCGTCCTTGTGGATAGTTTCGCCTGTTTTACTAACGACAGGGTCAAAATGAGGACTATGGATGTTGGCGTATTCTGCTCCAAGGTTGAGGTTGAGCCATGTTCTACTGTAGCCTTCTCCGCTTACAGTTGTTGCGCAATACACAAAATCATGCTTGCCGTCACCAAAGCGCTTATCAAAAAGTATGTTTTCTGGCGTACATTGGTTGATTTTATTGATGATTTCATCTGCTTTGTCTGGTTGCTTAATGCGGATATAATCTATCCTTATCTCATCAAATGTTTTTCTTTTAATCTCTAAGAGGCTTGTGCGCTTTACCTTTTGGTCTTTTTCATCCCAAACTAAAAGCCATTGGGTAGATTTCTCCTCAACATCTTGTATGCGCAGGTCTCCTTTTTGGTTGTCTTTTGCACTGATGTCTAGCATGGCTTGTGGGGCGTCTGTGTTAATGCCCACCTGAGCAGTGACCGCTACCGCTGATAATACGGCTAAAGAAAGTAATAATTTCTTCATTTGTTTTATTTTTTTTGTTAATATTTTATCGATTTATTCTTTTTCTTCATTAAATTTTTGCTGTTTTTTATTCAACTTTTTTTACTTCTTCTTTTAGAAAGAGCCCCAACCCGTGAGGCTCTTCTTTTTGAAGAAATTACTACTTTCACACAGGTGAAAATAGAAAAACCGCACAAGATTTTCTTGCACGGCTTTGCGGTTCGCTCCCGAGGGGAAGCAAAAAATTATTATAAGTTGCTGATAATGAGTTGTTTAGCTCATTACTTGTGTGTGTGTGTGTGTGTGTGTTTACACTTTATTTTGAAACCCACAAATTTCATTTGTTAAAATTTCGTTATTTTTTTGTTAAAATTTTCGTTGAGATTTTTCTTCTCTCAACCTGCCCGCAAATGTATTTTACGTTTTTGAATTATGCAAATTTGTTTTTTTTGAGACAGAGGATTTTTTTTAAGGCTTTAGAAATTTTTGAGAATATATTTTTTAAAGCTTTTTAAAAAACAAGAAAAAAATACAATCTTTGCCTTAAATTATAAATTCATGAAATTCCCTGTAAATTATTTATTTATTCTGTTTTTCATTTTCTCTTGCCGCCCCGTTTTGCATCAAAGTGCTGCACCACAAAAAGAAATATTCAGCATTGATTCGCTAACTCCACCTCACAGAGATGCTCAGCAACTCATTGCTCCGTATAAAAAGCAATTGGATGCGCAGATGGATAAAGTCATCACGTACAATCCTTATATTCTAAACAAAGATGGGCTAAATTCTAATTTAGCACTCGTGAGTGCTGATGCGCTGCTGGCTGTGGCTAATGAGGTTTACCAAAAAAATTATGGTAAAGAAGTTGATGCGGCGCTCACCAATAGTGGTGGCTTGCGCCGTAATTTCACGCCTGGGAATCTAACTGTACGGTCAATTTATGAGCTGATGCCGTTTGAGAATGAAGTCGTTGTAGTGAGAATTTCAGGGCAAAAATTCAAGGAAATGATTGAATATTTGAGAAAAGGCAAAGGACACCCCATTGCAGGATTTAGCTTTGCTCGGCAAGGTGAAGATTCTGATATTTTGATAAAAAATCAACCTTTTGATGTGAATAAAACTTACACGATTGCTACCACCGATTTTTTGCAAAAGGGTGGCGATGGGATGGATTTCCTAGCGAACCCGATAGAGCTTCATCCGCTTGATTTGAAACTAAGAGGTTTGTTTATTCAATATTTTGAGAAATCAGACACAATAAAAATTAATACAACACCACGCTACAGATAATTTTTTTGAAAAAAAAATGAAAAGAAGACATTTTATTCAGCAAACCTTAGCTGCCACAGCTTTTGCGACTTTACCCGCCATGCCAGCTTGGGCGAAATCTGGCACGAAAAGATTAAGCATTTTACATACCAATGACCAACACAGCCGCATAGAACCTTTTGAGACTTCTGAGAACGAGAAATACAGCAACCGTGGCGGTTTTGCGCGCCGTGCTACTCTAATTGAGCGAATTAGGGCTCAAGAAAAAAATGTTTTGCTATTGGATGCTGGTGACATCTTCCAAGGGACGCCTTATTTCAATTTTTTTGGCGGAGAATTGGAGTTTAAGCTAATGTCTCAGATGAAATATGATGCCTGCACTATGGGTAATCACGATTTTGATAATGGCTTACAAGGATTTGAAAAACAATTGAAACACGCTGATTTTAGTTTCATTTGCTCTAATTACGATTTTAGAAACACCATTTTAGAAGGGAAAACAAAAGCCTATCAAATTTTTGTGAAAGACGGCATCCGAGTAGGGATCTTCGGGCTTGGTATTGATTTCGCTGGGTTGGTTCCCAAGGATTTGTACCAAGAGACGCAGTACCTAAATCCAGTAGAAATCGCTCAAGAAATGACTCAAAAACTGAAAGAAAAGCATTGTGATTTAATCATTTGCCTTTCACATTTGGGCTTCAAATATGATTCTTCTAAAATTGATGATTCCAAACTGGCTCAGCAAACCAAAGATATTGATTTAATCATCGGTGGGCATACCCATACCTTTTTGCCTGCTCCCGTGGAAATGAAAAACACTGAAGGTAAAACGGTGCTCATCAACCAAGTAGGCTGGGGCGGATTAAATTTAGGCAAAATTGATTTTGAGTTTTCGCTAGATAAAAAGCAGAAATATTATTCTGCGAAATCTTTGCCTATTACTCCCGATTTGGTTTAAATTTTTTAAGGCTTAAAAAAAATGTTGAAAATTCTTTATTTGCATGGGTTAAACAGTAAACTTCATGCCGATAGACAAAAGGTTCTAGAGCAATATTCAACTCAGATAGCGGCGCCACGATTGGATTATGAAAACGATTTGGAAATTCTGAATAAGTTTTTAGACCAAAACAGAAAATACGACGTCATCATCGGCTCCAGTGCAGGCGGTTTGCTCGGCTTCTTCCTTGCCAATCAATGGCAAATCCCAGCCTTGCTTTTCAATCCAGCATTGTCTTTTGCCCAGCATATCCCCAATCTGCCCGATACTCAAAATCAAACGGCTTTGATGCAAATCTGCATCGGGTGGCAAGATGAAGTGGTTTTGGCTCAGGAAAGTTTTAACTTTATTTTAGAAAAATTTTCTAAGCCTTCAAAAATTCATATTAACATCAGAAAAGATATGGCTCATCCCTTGCCCATCGATTGGTTTAAACAAGAAGTTGCTAGTTTTTTTATCAAATTGAGTAGATAATTTCTTACATTTGATTTAAAGCTTAAACGAATTATGAAAAAATATATTACAAGTATCGCTTCTGCTATTATTTTAACCAGTTGTGCTACACAAAAAAACGATGTCTCAATGGCTAAAGTTGAACCTGAAAAGTATGCCGATTTCACTTTAAATACCGATGCTGGCCAATTGAGCGAGAACGACCAGAAAATGCTACCTTACCTGTTTGAAGTAGCAAAAATCATGGATGAACTTTTTTGGTATGAAGCTTACGGTAAAAAAGAGGCTCTGCTAAACTACCTAAAAGGAGATAAAGAAAAGTTTGCAGTCATCAATTACGGGCCTTGGGATAGGCTAAATAATGATGCTCCGTTCATCAAAGGAATTGGCGCAAAACCAGCAGGTGCCAATTTCTACCCAACAAATATGACGAAAGAAGAGTTTGAGGCGGCTAATTTAAAAGACGGGAAAAGTCTTTACACTTTCGTGCGAAGAGATATGAACGGGAATTTGTACACGATTCCTTACCATGAAATGTTTCCTAAAGAAATCGAACGAGCTGCAAAATTAATGGAAAAAGCGGCTCAATTTGCTGAAACAAAAGATTTTAGAACTTATTTGCTAAAACGTGCCCAAGCTCTAAGAACTGATGACTACTACGAGAGTGATTTGGCTTGGATGAACATGAAAGACAACCGCCTTGATTTTATAGTAGGACCTATCGAAACTTATGAAGATCAATTATTTGGCTACAAAGCCTCGCACGAAGCTTATATCTTGGTAAAAGACCAAGAGTGGAGCAAAAAATTAGAAAAATATGCTCAATTTTTGCCCGAATTGCAGGCTAATTTGCCTGTCGCCAATGAGTACAAAGCAGAAAAACCAGGCAGTGATGCAGATTTAAATGCGTATGATGTGATTTATTATGCTGGGCATAGTAATGCTGGGAGTAAAACCATTGCAATAAACCTCCCTAATGATGAACGCGTACAATTGGAGAAAGGAACTCGCCGCCTACAGCTCAAAAATGCGATGCGAGCAAAATTTGATAAAATTCTAAAACCCATTAGTGAGCTTTTAATTGACCCAAAACAGCGAAAGAACGTCACCTTTGATGCATTTTTTGCCAATACAATGTTTCATGAAGTAGCTCACGGTTTAGGCATCAAAAACACCATCAATGGCAAAGGAAGCGTACGCCAAAGCCTGAAAGAACACGCCTCTGCACTAGAAGAAGGCAAGGCCGATATTTTAGGCCTATACATGGTCAATCAATTAGTTAACAAAAATGAACTGGAAGGCGATATAAAAGATTATATGACGACTTTCATGGCTGGTATTTTCCGCTCTGTGAGATTTGGTGCAAGCAGCGCACACGGGGTCGCCAATATGATTCGCTTCAATTATTTTAAAGAGAAAAAAGCATTTACTCAAAATGCGGATGGCACATACACCCTGAATTATGAAAACCTAAAAACTGCAATGAATGATTTATCAAAAGAGATTTTGACTTTACAGGGCAACGGCGACTACAACGGCGTGGCTGCCTTGGTAGAGAAATACGGTAAAATCCCGAGCAGTTTACAAACTGATTTAGATCGCTTGAATCAAAACGGTATCCCAGTGGATATCAACTTTATCCAAGGACTGAATGTTTATAAAAAATAATTTTTTTTTTAAGGCTTAAAAAATTTTTTAAATGAAATCAATTAATCCATATACCAACGAACTGCTCTTTGAACACCATGAAGATTCGGCTGAAAAAATTCATCAGGTTATTGAGAAATCACATCAGGCATTCCATTCTTGGCGAAAAACGAGCTTTGAAGAACGAGCAAAAAAAATCATGAAAGTCGCCCAATTCATTGAAAAAGAGAAAAATGAATTTGCAAAAATTATGACGCTGGAAATGGGAAAACCCATCAGCCAATCAATCTCCGAAATTGAAAAATGTGTTTGGGTTTGTGAATATTATGCTGAAAATGCAGAAAAATTTTTAGAACCTAAATCCATTGAGACCGATGCACAAAAATCTTATATCCGCTACGATGCTCTGGGTGTGATTTTAGGCATTATGCCATGGAATTACCCCTTTTGGCAAGTATTTCGCTTTGCAATTCCTACGCTGATGGCGGGCAACACGGTTTTGCTCAAGCATGCTAGCAATGTGATGCAAAGTTCAAAAAATATTGCAAAAGCTTTTGAATACGCTGGTTTAGGAGAAATTTTTCAGGCTTTGATTATTTCTAGTGAAAAAATAGAAAAAATCATCAAAAACCCGAGAATAAAAGGCGTCAGCTTGACTGGCAGCAAGCCTGCGGGTAGCGCGATAGCTAAAATTGCAGGCGAGGAAATTAAACCTTCTCTTTTGGAATTGGGCGGGAGTAATGCACTGGTGGTTTTTGAAGATTGTAACTGGGATTCCACCTTGGAAACGATAGTAAACGCACGCTTCCAAAATACGGGGCAAAGTTGCATCGCTGGGAAGCGACTGCTAATAGAAGAGTCTATTTTCGACTCATTTCTAAAGGCTTTAAAAATTAAGATTGAAAATTTAAAATCTGGTGACCCCCTCAATTCTGAAACTTATATTGGGACTTTGGCAAGAGAAGATTTAGCAGAAGATTTAGAAAAACAAATGAAAAAATCGGTGGAAATGGGAGCTGAAATATTGATAGGTGGAAAGCGTAATGCAGCCTATTTTGAACCGACCTTGCTGACAAATGTTACAACCGAGATGCCTGTTTTTCAAGAAGAAACGTTTGGGCCATTGTTGATTGCAGTTCCCTTTAAAAATGAAAATGAAGCTATTGACTTAGTAAATGCATCTGATTTTGGGTTGGGCTGTTCTTTATTTACTCAAAATTTAGAAAGAGCCGAGCGAATGATTTCAGAACTAAATGAAGGTGCAGTTTTCATCAACGAATTGGTCAAAAGTGACCCACGCTTACCCTTTGGCGGTGTTGGAATTTCAGGCTACGGCAGGGAATTATCAGAAGATGGAATTTTGTCTTTTGTAAATAAAAAAACAGTATTTTTGAAGGCTTAAAAAATTTTTAACTATAAAACTTAAAGTAGTTCAAGTAATTTAAAAGCGTTTTGGCATAGAAATTTATACTAAAATATTGATTGAAATTTAGAAATTATGAGTAAGGCAGCTTCAACACAAAAGGAATCTGGTAAAAGACAAGTCGCTATTAATCCGGCTAATCAAAGAAGTGGGAATCGCCCTGGGTCACCGGCAAGAACTAACGGAAAAAATATAAAAGAAGAAGAGGAATAAATATTTCTAAAGTTTAAAAGAAAACCTTTCTTTTTTTTAATTAAAATTAGATTTTTATCAGATAATTTTATTTTTTTTAGTTAAATTTTGAAATAAATATAAAGAATCTGTTTCTATGTATAAAAACAGATTTTTATAGATATTACTAAAATATTTTTATGAAAAATTTTCTAAGGCTTAAAATAAATAAGCTTTTTAGTTTCAAAAAAATCTTCCTCAAAATACCTAGAAAGCTCGAACTCCAAATACTTTATACCTTTCATTTCTTCATCTAAATCTCCCCCTTTCAGGTAAAGAATTCCATTTTCTAATTTTTGCATGGGGGCTTTTTCATTTAAAAATTTTTGCCTTACCCAAGTGATAAATCTAGGCATTTGCGTCACCGCACGACTGATGACAAAATTAAATTTCCCCGTAACTTTTTCTGCTCTGATTTGCTGTGCAGAAACATTTTTTAAGCCTAAAGCCTCAGCGACTTCTTCTACCACCTTTATTTTCTTTTGAATGGAATCGATTAGGATAAAATCTGTTTCAGGATATAAAATCGCTAAAGGAATCCCAGGGAATCCACCGCCTGTCCCTACATCCAAAATTCGCTGTTGTGGGACAAATTGCTCAATTTTAGCGATGCCCAAGGAATGCAAAACATGTTTGAGATACAGTTGGCTGATGTCTTTACGAGAAATCACATTGATTTTTTGATTCCAATCCTCGTACAACGTACCCAAGTCTTTAAATTGCTTTTTCTGCTGTGCGGAAAGCTCTGGGAAATATTTTTCTATCAGCTCCATATATCGGGAACTATAGTTTTTCTATTTCGCCAATCAAGCTCTGAGTAATTTCATCTATTTTACCCTCACCATTGATTTCTACCCATTTATTTTGACTTCTGTAGTGTTGAGAAACCTCGTTTGTTTTTTTATAATATTCTGCTATTCTATTTCGGATTATTCCCTCATTTTGGTCATCATCACGATTGCTAGTTTCTCCTCTCTTCAAGAGTCTTTGTACCAAAATTTCATCTTCTACTACCAAAGCTAAACACAAATCAATCTCTTCATTTAGTTCTTGTTTTAGAATTTCATCTAAATCTTTGGCCTGCTCTGTAGTACGCGGATACCCGTCAAACAATAAACCTTTAGCAGTTTTGTTATTAATCACTTCTGCTCTCAGCATTTTAGTCGTCACTTCATCGGGTACCAGTTCGCCTTTGGCTATATATTCTTTGGCCAAAACTCCCAATTCGGTTTCCTCTCGCATATTAAACCGAAACATTTCACCCGTTGATAAATGTACAAAATCAAATTTTTTTACAAGATTTCCCGCTTGTGTTCCCTTTCCACTTCCTGGAGGTCCAAACAATACAATGTTTTTCATTTTCTTATTCTTTTACTTGATATATACTTGGCAAATTTCTTCCTAACCCGTTGTAATCTAAGCCATAACCTACCACAAATTTATCGGGTATGCTTAGTCCTATAAAATCTACTTTTAATTCTTTTTGATATGCTTCTGGCTTAAAGAGAAGAGCTGCAATACTGAGGCTTTTCACATTTTTATTTTCTAGCATTTGGTAAAGAGCTTCTAATGTGTTCCCAGTATCCACAATATCTTCCATGATGACGATATGTCTGTTTTCGACTAAATGAGAAGGCAAATCCATTAATTTTTTGACTTCTCCCGTAGAGGAAGTCCCTTGATAGGATTGCATTTGCACGAAAGCCAACTCACAATCACCTGGGTAATGTTTGAGAAAATCACTGATAAACATTACAACGCCATTCAAAACTCCTACGAAAATCGGTACATCATCTGTGAATTTTTCATAAACCTCTTGTGCTACATTTTTTACAGCTTTATAAATTTCTTCTTCGCTCAAAAAAGGATAAAATATCTTATCATGAACACTAATTTCTTGCATAATTGGTGATAAAACGTAAAGATAATAAACAATTTTGAATTAAATCGTCATTGAAAAAATTTTTGTCTGTGGTTGATTCCTCAGCATTCGCAAATCAAAAGCCATACAAATATTCCTTACAAAAATCCGCCCTTTTTCTGTAACTTTCAAGCGATTATCTTCAAAGGCAATCAATTCATCTTTTTCCATTTCAGCCAAATTATTCTTAACAGATTCTAATTCAGGGAATTTAGCTTCTGTAAAGTCTGTTTCCATATGACACATTAAGTTGAGAATATGTCGGCGAATTAGTAAATCTTCCTCGTTCAAAATATGCCCTTTCACCACAGGAATTGTTCCGCCTTTCACCAAATCGGTATATTTTTTTACACTCTTATGATTCTGAGCAAAACTATACCAGCTATCAGAAATAGCCGACATTCCTAGGCCAATCATCACTTGCGTGTTGGAAGTTGTGTAGCCCATAAAGTTTCGGTGCAGTTTCTGATTAATCATCGCCTGATACATCGAGTCTGATTTCAGGGCAAAATGATCCATCCCTATTTCTACATAATCCAACTCTTCCAGCATTTGCTTCCCTACCTCATACAACTCCCTTTTTTTATCAGGTGTCGGTAAATCTTCCTCATCAAAGCCACGCTGCCCCACTCCCTTCACCCACGGCACATGCGCATAGCTGTAGAAGGCTATTCGGTCAGGATTTAGCTGCTTAGTCAGGCGAATAGTCTCTTTCATTTTTTCTAAAGAATGGAATGGCAGCCCAAAAACCAAATCGTGGCTAATACTTTCATAGCCAATTTCACGTGCTTGAAGCGTTACACGCTCCACATTTTCATAAGGCTGAATGCGGTTTATAGCTTCTTGAATTTGAAAGTCATAATCCTGAACTCCGAAGCTAATTCGCTTGAATCCAAAATCATACAAAGCCTGTAGATGCTCCCTTGTAGTATTATTAGGATGTCCTTCTATACTAAATTCATGCTCAGGGTGTATTTCTGCATTTTCAAAAAGTCCCTCGAGCAATCGGATTAAATTTTCTGGGCTAAAAAATGTTGGTGTTCCTCCGCCAAAGTGCAATTCTTTGACTCTTGGCTTTTCCCCAAGTAGCTGAAGATACAATTTCCATTCCTCTAGTACCGTATCAATGTAGTCATCTTCCACCTCATGGCGTTTGGTAATATGTTTGTGGCAAGCACAAAACGTGCATAAACTCTCACAAAACGGCAAGTGAATGTAAATCGAAATCCCATCTTTTTGATTAGTTTCTTGGTAAGATTTCACTAAAGTTTGCTTCCAACTCTCTAGGCTAAATGTATTTTCATCCCAATACGGAACAGTAGGATAACTCGTATACCGCGGTCCAGGTGTATTGTATTTTTGAATTAATTTTTTTTGCATTTTTTTTAAGCCTTAAAAAATTTTTAAATAGAATAAATGACTTCTCTAATTTTAGTTAATTTTGCCAACAAATCATCTAATTTGCTAAGTGGCAACATATTAGCTCCATCTGATTTAGCATTTTGAGGCTCAGGGTGCGTTTCAATAAAGATTCCCTTAGCTCCAGTCGCTATTCCTGCTTTTGCCAAAGTTTCTATCAACTCTGGTTTTCCTCCAGTCACACCCGATTTTTGATTTGGTTGCTGGAGTGAATGCGTCACGTCCAAAATCACAGGTGCAAACCCATTCATCACAGGAATTCCTCTAAAGTCTACTACCAAATCCTGATAACCAAATGTGGTTCCTCGCTCAATGATTGCCACTTTTTCATTGCCACTTTCTTTTACTTTCTCCACAGGAAATTTCATTGCCTCTGGAGACAAAAATTGACCTTTTTTTAGCGTAACGACTTTCCCTGTTTGTGCAGCAGCCACCACCAAATCTGTTTGCCGAACTAGAAAAGCTGGAATCTGCAAAACATCTACATAATCAGCCGCTAAAGTCGCCTCCGAGCATTCGTGAATATCTGTCGTCACAGGAATATCAAACTCTTCTCCTATTTTTTTTAAAATATTTAAAGCCTTTTCATCACCAATTCCCGTGAAGGAATCTAACCTAGAACGATTGGCTTTTCTAAAAGAACCCTTAAAAATATAAGGAATTCTATATCTATCTGTCAACTCCACAATTTTCTCTGCAATACGACGGGGCGTATCTTCATTTTCAATGGCACAAGGCCCTGCAATGAGGAAAAATTGCTCGGAATTCTTATTTTTGATTTTGTCTAAAGATTGAATCATACAACAAATTTAATCAATAAAAAACGTTTTTACCGATTAAAAGCTTATCTTTAGAATAAATTTTAACTAATGACTTGGATTGATTTAGTTGGTTACTCTGCTTCTATCTGCATCGTTGCGAGTTTTTTAATCAAAAATAATTTAAAACTCATACGCATCGTCAATCTTGCTGGCTGTATTTTTTTCACGATTTATGGTTTTTCGATTGATAGTATTCCCATCATCATTCCCAATGCTTTTTTAGTTTTTGTACAATTGTATTATCTTTTTCTAAATCCTGAGAAGAATTAATTTTTAGAAACGGGTAATAAAAAGTGAAAGATAAAAGGCTAATAATTATAACTTGGTAAATATTTTTTTCCTAATTTTCTAAGCTTTAAAAAAATCAGAAATTTTCTAAGCCTTAAAAAATTTTAATCTAAAAAAATGTCTTCAGTAGAGACTTCTATCACCTTTCCATTCTCGCAACGGAAAGTTTTTGCGGGGAATCGCTTTATGAGGGAATAATCGTGTGTTGCCATCAGCACCGCCATATGTCTTTCTTTTGAAATTTTCTGAATTAAATTCATAATTTCTATCGAGGTATGGGGGTCTAAATTCCCCGTTGGCTCATCTGCTAAAATGATTTCAGGGTGGTTCAATAAAGCCCTAGCAATGGCCACGCGCTGCTGCTCTCCGCCAGAAAGTTGATGAGGCATTTTATGCTTTTTGGTCATCATATTCACGTTTTCTAAAGCTTCATCAATTCTTTTACTGATTTCCACGTTATCCTTCCAGCCTGTTGCCTTCAATACAAATCTTAAGTTTTTCTCAATATTTCGGTCTGTCAACAACTGAAAATCTTGAAATACAATTCCTAATTTCCTGCGCAAAGCTGGAATTTTTGAAGTTTTAAGCTGTGCTAAATCAAATCCCGCTACTTGACCTTCTCCATTTTGCAAGGGTAAATCGCTGTATAAAATCTTGAGCAGACTGCTTTTCCCGCTACCAGTTTTCCCGATGAGATAAGCAAATTCGCCTGAAAACAAATCAAAATCGATATTATTTAAGACTAAAAAATCTCTTTGATAAATATCGGCATTACGGAGTTGTATAATAGGCGTTGTACTCATGGAATCAAATTTTAAAACAAAAATAAGGATTTTAATAGCTTATAAAACACCTTAAGTGTTAATTAAAAAATAAAAACCGCTTTTCGTTAAAAAAAAAGCGGCTATATTCTTTAGTCTTAGATTAGAACTAGCGTTTTGCTCTCACAGCACTTACCGTAAGTCTTTTTCTACCTTTAGCTCTTCTTCTTGCTAAAACTTTTCTTCCGTTTTTAGTTGACATTCTCTCTCGGAATCCGTGCTTATTTCTTCTTTTTCTATTGGAAGGCTGAAATGTTCTTTTCATAACATTAATTAATTATTCATTACTCAAATCGGGTTGCAAATATAACATTTATTTTTAAATGAATAGCAAATGAAAAATCTTTTTTTTGATAAAAATTCACATTCATTGTTGATAATTACCTTTCAAAAATAGTGAAAGTATCGTTTTATACTTCGTATATTAGCAAATTATAGGAAAAAATAAGATATATGATTGAAGATATCAATGAGAATTTAATTCCGATCAATATTGAAGATGAAATGAAATCTGCCTATATCGATTATTCGATGTCAGTTATCGTTTCTCGTGCACTGCCAGATATTCGAGATGGGCTAAAGCCAGTTCATCGCCGCGTACTCTATGGGATGTATGATTTAGGACTTTTCTCCAACCGTGCTTATAAAAAATCAGCGCGTCTAGTCGGTGAAGTCTTAGGTAAATACCATCCGCATGGTGATTCTTCTGTGTACGATACCATGGTGAGGATGGCACAAGAGTGGTCGATGCGCTATCAATTGGTCGATGGGCAGGGCAACTTTGGCTCTATAGATGGCGACCCGCCTGCTGCAATGCGCTACACTGAAGCTAGAATGCGAAAAATATCTGAAGCAATGTTGACAGATATTGATAAAGAAACGGTAGATCATCAGCTAAATTTTGACGATACGCTGATGGAACCAACGGTTTTGCCTACACGGATTCCAAATCTGTTAGTCAACGGAGCAGCTGGTATTGCGGTGGGTATGGCAACCAATATGGCTCCGCATAACCTCTCTGAAGTTATTGACGGGATTAATGCTTATATTGATGATAATGAGATTAGTTTTGATGGCTTGATGGAATATATCAAAGCACCAGATTTCCCTACTGGAGGCATTATTTATGGTTATAATGGTGTAAAAGAAGCTTTTGAAACAGGACGTGGTAGAATAATTCTAAGAGCGAAGACTCGTTTTGAAGAAATCAATGGTCGAGATGCCATTATTGTTGATGAAATTCCTTACCAAGTCAATAAAGCTAATATGATTAAGGCTACGGCTGATTTAATCAAAGACGGGAAAATGGAAGGGATTTCTGAAATTAGAGATGAATCTGACCGCAAAGGTATGCGTATCGTTTATCTATTAAAAACAGACGCAATTCCTAATATCGTTTTAAATAAACTTTTTAAATATACTCAGCTTCAAACTTCTTTCAGTGTTAATAATATTGCCTTGGTCAATGGTCGCCCCGAGCAAGTGAATCTGAAAGATTTAATCAAACATTTTGTTAACCACCGCCACGAAGTCATTGTGCGTCGCACTGAATATGAATTGCGCAAAGCGAGAGAAAAAGCCCATATTTTAGAAGGCTTTATGAAAGTTATCGCGACAGAAGACGCGCTCGACCGAGCAATTGCAATCATTCGCCATAGCGAGAATCCGAATGTAGCTAAAGACGGCTTGATGAAGGAATTTGAGCTGACCGAAATCCAAGCTCAAGCAATTTTAGATTTACGCCTTGCTCGATTGACGGGAATGGAACTCGAAAAAATCAAAGAAGAGTATGAAGCCATCATGGCAGAAATTGAACGCTTGGAAGGAATTTTAGCTAATGCTGACCAACGTTTTGCCATCATCAAAGAAGAGTTGATTGAAATTAAAGAAAAATTTGGTGATACGCGCAGAACGAGTATTAATTATGCTGGTGGAGAAATGAGCATTGAAGATATTATTCCTGATGAGAAAATGGTGCTAACTATTTCACATTTAGGCTACATTAAAAGAACGCCTTTGAGCGAATACAAGGCTCAATCTCGTGGTGGCGTGGGGAATCGTGGCGCAACGTCTAGAGATGGTGATTTCCTAGAATATATGGTTGTCGCTTCCAATCACCAATATATGCTGTTTTTTACAGAAAAAGGAAAATGCTTTTGGCTTAGAGTTTTTGAAATTCCAGAAGGAAGCAAAACCAGTAAAGGTAGAGCTATTCAAAACCTGATTGCCATAGAACCTGATGACCGCGTAAGGGCTTATATTCGCACTCATGACTTGATGGATGAAGAGTACGTCAAATCAAGGTTTGTTGTCATGCTAACCAAAGAGGGGCAAATCAAAAAAACCTCTCTAGAAGCCTATTCTCGCCCTCGGGCTAATGGTATCAACGCCATCTCTATCCGAGAAAATGATGAGCTTTTAGAAGCTAAACTCACTGATGGAAACAACCAAATCATGATTGCTGCTAAAGGTGGCAAAGCCATTCGCTTTCATGAGTCTAACGTCCGTGCAATGGGTAGAACTGCATCAGGAGTGCGGGGTATTAGATTAGATAAAAAAGATGAAGCCATTGGAATGGTTATTGTAGCAGATACGGCGAATGACACCATTCTTGTAGTTTCTGAAAAAGGCTATGGTAAACGAACAGATGTAGAGGATTATAGAGAAACCAACCGTGGTGGCAAAGGAGTCATTACATTAAATATTACAGAAAAAACAGGAAATTTAATTGCCTTAAAAAATGTAACTGATGAAAATGATTTAATGATTATTAATAAATCGGGGGTTACGATTAGAACTTCTGTCTCGGCTTTGCGCATCATGGGGCGTGCTACCCAAGGAGTTAAATTAATTAATTTAAAATCTGATGATGAAATAGCTGCTGTGGCTAAAGTCGAAATTGAACACAATGAGGATTTAAATGAAGAAGATTTAAATGAAGAAAATGAAAATTCAATAAAATCTGATAACTTTAATGAAGAAGAATAATTAACTATATATGAAAAAAATAATTTTAAGTATAAGTTTAGCATTTATTGCTAGTAGCCTTTTGGCTCAAAAAGCAGAAATAGAAGCCGCCAATAGTGCCTTTCAATCAAAAAATTATACGCAAGCTTTAGAACACGCTCAGGCTGCTGAAACTAAATTAACCAGCAACCGTACAATTGAACCTAAGCTTTTAGCTGACTTTTATAAAAACGCTGCTACCGCTGCAAAAAATGCAGGAAAACTGGCTTTAGCCGCAAAATATTACGGAAAATTAGGTCAATTGGAATCAAAACCTTACTACGAAAGTAAGAACAAAGATTCTAAACAAACTGAATATTTTTGGAACAAAGCTGAAGCTGAGAAAATAACTTCGGCAGGGAATTACAGCCGCTTGAAAGAAAGAAAACCCCAAACTTCTTATATGAGAGAATTGGGCAATGAGATTAGTGATAAGGCCAATCAATCCTTAGCTCAAGCCAATGACGCTTTTAATGCCAAAAATTACAATCTGTCTGGCGATAAATTCCTAGAAAGTTACTATTTAACCCAAGCTTTAGGGAATCCTAATGACATTTTGAAATATTATGCTGGCGTTTCTTACCTGCAAACCAAAGACCAAATAGAAACAGCTACAGAACTTCTTCAGGAACTTATAGATGACGGATTTACAGGCGTGCAAGAGAGATATTATGCCCAAGAAAAAGACTCTAACAATGAAGTTTCTTTTGGCTCAAAAGCAGATATGGATGCGCAGGTAAAATTGGGTTTATACAAAAATCCAAGAATAGAAAAGACTGAATCCCTTGAGGAAGATTTATACAGCAATACTGTCTATGGATATTATAACACCAAGCAGTATGAAAAAGGAATTGAAGTAGCTAAAAAAGGGCTAGCGAAATATCCCGACAACGAAAATATGAATCAGCTTCTCTCTGGAATGTACTACAATTCTGGAAATTCGGCTGAATTCATTGCAGATTTAGAAAATAAAGTTAAAAACGATACCGCTACCGCTATTGACTATTTTAACTTGGCTAGACAGCTGGAAGATGATGGTAAAGAAAATGATATCGTAAGAAATTATTACAAAAAATCTATTGAAAAAGACCCTAATTTTTCCAGTGCTTACTTAAATTTAGCTTACAACATTATTTCTGAGGAGAAACCTTATGTAGAAGCGATGAACAACAATTTAGGAACTTCTGCAAAGGAAAAGAAAATTTACAAAGAGAACCAAGAAAAAAGAGTTGTACTTTATAAAGAAGCTTTACCTTATCTAGAAAAAGCTTACCAAATTTCTCCTGACGATCTTGTAGTAATTCGCGTCTTGAGAAACTCGTATGACGTTGTAGGGAATGACGATAAATTTCTTGAAATGAAGAAAATCCTAGATGAAAAAGAAAGTCAATAATTTTTTTTAAAGGCTTAGATTTTTTTTGAAAATCCATTTCATTTTTTTGAGATGGATTTTTTTTCAAGGTTTTGTATAATCTGAAATAGTTTCCCTTTAAACAATATTTTTTTAATTACATCCAAGGTGGAAGATTATTTCCATTAGATAGAAACTTTTGAAAATTTAAAAACAAGGACTTTAGCTAAAATCACAAGACTAGCAATAATTCAATTTTTGAATATTTTTTTGATAGAAAAAATATTAACATCTTAGAAATAAGCTTCGCCTGATAACACTCAAAATGAGTTAAAGGAATAAAAAAAAGCCTCTGAAAAAATCAAAGGCTTATAAATTTTTATTAACTTATTTATTTTCTTGACATTACAGCGCGGTAGATGAAAAGCAATAAAACTGCACCACCAATAGCTACCAATAAACTTGAGAAATTAAATCCTGTTACATCAACTCCCAAAATCATTGAGCCAAGCCATCCTCCAAGGAAAGCACCTAAAATACCTATAACGATGGTTGCAATCCACCCACCTGGGTCAGCTCCTGGGTGAATCCATTTAGCAACAGCACCTGCAATTAATCCAAAAATAATCCATGATAAAATTCCCATAATAATATAATTTATTTAGTTAACGTATCTCTAAACACAATACTAATGCCAAAATAGAATTCCTCAAGAAATATTTAATTTTTTTGCTAATTTTATGATTTTATTATTAAATTTCAAAATAAATGAGAACTTAAAATCTTAAGCTGCCACAGATTCATTTAGAAAAAGTTATTAAAAATTTTGATTATTTCTTTAAATCATTAATTTAGCCTTATTTAAATTTTTCACTAAGAAAAGTTAATCATTTCAAAAAAATATGTAAGCAAAAACATCGCATCAATATATTTACGTTAATACTGAATTAAACCTAACCAAAAAAAAAATAAAAATATGTCTTTAATTAAATCAATTTCAGGGATTCGAGGAACTATCGGTGGGCGACCTGCAGATAATCTAACGCCCATTGACGCAGTACTTTTCGCCGCTGCTTACGGGCGTTTTATCTCAGAAAAAAATCCTAATACTCCCATTCAGGTCGTCATCGGTAGAGATGCTCGCCTATCAGGAGATATGCTCAATCGCTTGGTTACGGCTACGCTACAGGGCATGGGTATTCATGTGATTGATTGTGGACTTAGCACTACTCCGACTGTAGAAATGATGGTCTCACACTTTGAAGCTCATGGTGGAATCATTCTAACTGCCAGCCATAATCCTAAACAATGGAATGCGCTGAAATTACTGAACGAAAACGGAGAATTCTTAAGCGCAGAGGATGGTGAAAAAATCTTAAAAATAATTGAAAAACAAGATTTTGAATTTGCTGAAGTGAATGATTTAGGCTCATATAAAGCTTTTTATGATGCAATCACTTTACACATCGATAAAATTTTAGCGTTGGATATCATTAATATTTCAGCAATTCAAAATGCAAACTTCAAAGTTGCCATTGATGCTGTGAATTCGACTGGCGGAATCTCCATTCCACCACTTTTGGATCGATTGAATGTTAAATATGAAAAATTATATTGTGAACCTACAGGGCATTTCCCCCACAATCCTGAACCTCTCAAGGAAAATTTAACTGAAATTTCTGAGCTTATAAAAAATGGTGATTTTGATCTAGGAATTGCTGTAGACCCCGATGTCGATCGTTTAGCCATTATTTCAGAAAATGGTGAAATGTTTGGCGAAGAATACACGCTGGTCGCGGTGGCAGATTATGTTCTTAGCAAAACTAAAAGCGATACCGTAAGCAATCTTTCATCTTCACGAGCTTTGCGCGATGTGACTGAAAAACATGGCCAAAATTACTACCCAGCAGCCGTGGGCGAAGTAAATGTGGTGACAAAAATGAAAGAAAAAAATGCTAAAATTGGTGGTGAAGGAAACGGCGGTATTATTTTCCCAGAACTTCATGCTGGTCGAGATGCGATTTTGGGTGTTGCTCTTTTTCTTTCGCATTTAGCTGAAAAAAATATGAAAACTAGCGAATTGAGGGCGACTTATCCTTCTTATTTCATGTCAAAAAATAAAATTCAATTAACGCCAGAAGTCAGCGTAGATGAACTACTAAAAAAAGTGGAAAAGCACTATGCTAGCGAGGATGTAAATACTATAGATGGTGTGAAAATTGACTTTGAAAAAGAGTGGGTTCATCTCAGAAAATCTAATACCGAACCCATTATCCGTATTTACACCGAAAGTTATTCGCAAAAACGAGCCGATGAATTGGCGCAAGAAATGATAAAGAATGTGAGGAATTTAATCTAATTTTTTTTAAGCCTTAATTTTTTTTAAGCCTTAAATAATTAATGTATATTTGAAGTAATTCATTTTTTTTAAGGCTTAAAAAATTATTTCTATGTCTAAAGTATACTATTTCGCAATCTTCTTTTTCTCGCTATTTTTTTTGAATGCTCAAATTTCTATTATTCCGCAACCTCAAAAAATTACTGAAAAAAATGGCTTTTTTAAATTAACACCAAAAACAAAACTTTACTTTAGCCAAAAACCTGAAGAGAGTATTCTTTTGCTGATTGATCAATTTCGTGAAAACACTGGTTTACAGCTAGATCAAAATAAAAAATCAGGTTTGAATCGGTTAAATTTTTTAATCAAACCCAAAGAAAATTTAGCACTTGGTGGATATAAACTCAACATTTCACCTGAAAAAATTGAAGTCATTGCTCAAAATCAATTAGGGTGGTTTCATGCGCTACAGAGCATTCGTCAACTCCTCCCCTTGCCTATTGAAAAGCATGATAATCAGCTAAAAAGTTGGGAACTCCCCGCGGTGGAAATTCTCGATTTCCCTCAGTACACTTGGCGAGGTTTCATGCTTGATGTGAGTCGAACTTTTTTTGATACCAATGTGGTAAAAAAATACCTTGATTTGATGGCTATTTACAAAATGAATACGTTCCATTGGCATTTGACTGATGACCAAGGTTGGCGCATTGAAATTAAAAAATACCCAGAACTTACTTCGCCTAAGACTACAGTATTCCATCATACTGAGAATCAACCTTCTATGAGGAGTGGATTTTATACACAAGATGAAATAAAAGAAGTTGTAAAATATGCACGAGATAGAAACATCACCATCGTCCCAGAGATTGATATCCCAGGGCATTCATGGCCAGTTTTATTGGTTTACCCAGAATTAGGCGTAAATAAAAACACATATCCCAATCATATTTTCCCATTTGTTTCATCATGGGGGTATTGGGGTAATCAATTCACTCCAAATACGCTAGATCCTACCAAAGAAGATGTTTATGCTTTTTTAAAGAATGTTTTCACAGAACTGGCTGAACTTTTCCCTGGCAAATACATCCATTTTGGTGGAGATGAAGTCAAACATGAGTTTTGGAAAAAAGAAGCTCATGTAGCCGAGTTTATGAAAAAAAATAATCTCAAAAATGTGCATGAATTGCAAAGTTATTTTGTGACTCGTGTCTCAGATATTATTCAAGGTTTAGGGAAAAAACCCATTGGTTGGAACGATATTCTAGAAAATGACGCGCATTTACCCAAAGGAACTGCCATCATGAGTTGGCTTGGAGCCAAAGCCGTGAAAGAAGCTACTAGCAAAGGTTTTGGTGCAGTTGCAACGCCTTATTCCCACGTTTATTTAGACATTACACAAGCTGATAGAAATGATGGCACCATGAGTGATTTAGCTTACCGCCACATCAATAGTATTGATAAAATTTATGAGTATAATCCTGCCGAAAATTTAAATCCAGAAGAGCGTAAATTACTTCTTGGGGTGCAAGGAAATTTTTGGTCAGCATTGGCGCAAGACATCAAAGATTTAAACGTGCAAGTTTTACCTCGGTTGATTGCCATTGCAGAATTGGGCTGGACTTCTACAGAAAATAAAAATTTCTCAAGCTTTCAAAAAAGGTTGGAAAAAGAAAAAAAACGACTAGATTTATTGAAGTTTGATTACTATGAGCCAGGAGGTTACATTGTCAATCACTGGAATCCTGAGATGATTTCAGAAGAATATCAATACCTCAGTTTTGATGTTACACCCAAAGTTTATGCCAACGGAACTGCTATGGCGGGGTTCTTTTTTACCCAAGGCGAAAATTATCTTGAAATTGATGGGGCAACTCTTTTAGAAAACGATAAAATTATTTCAGAAGATTTGCATCATGCTTTAGCTGATACCTTCAGAGGTACTAATAAGGTTAAACCTTTCTACTTTAATTTTGATATAAAAAATTATAATCCTAAAGCTACTTACACGGTACAAGCAAAGGTAAGAAGCGTTGGAGGCACTGATTCTTTTGGGAATTTCACTTTCAGGTTAAATCCCGACACTCCTTTTGAAGTGACAGAAGCAGACAAATAATCCTTCTAAGAACTTATTCGAAATTTATTGACCTATAAAACCATTACCGTTTGCCAATAACCTTCATTACTTGGGGAGTTAGCAGACGGTTTTTTCATATATCTAGTAATCCTCAGACATTTATTGGCTACGCTGCATCTGGCAATGACAGTAAGAGTTTGTTTAAAAAGTACGTTTTTTTTCTGCTCGGCTTCAAATTCGGTCATTTTTTTCAAAATCTATTTATTCATACTATATCAATCTGATGAAATTTCTGCCTGCCGAAGAAGGTTGGATTATCGACCGATATTACGGCGTACAATTATTGTTTAATTAGTAACTTGTTTTTCTATTCTCAATAATAATTGAAGTTAATAAGCTGTAAACAAGTTATATACAAATAATGTATTACAAAAATTATTTTTTACCAGGCACAAATGTTTTTTTTAAAAAAATTATTTATATTTGCGCTCACTTTTGCGGGAGTAGCTCAATTGGTAGAGCTTCAGCCTTCCAAGCTGAATGTTGCGGGTTCGAGTCCCGTCTCCCGCTCCATTATTTATCCTCTACACTTTTTACAAGATTTTTTTTAAGCCTTTAAAAATTTTCTATAAAATTAATTATTCTTGACAAGAGATTAAGGTCTTGTTTAATTTCATTCAATATTTTTAGCTTAATTATTTAAATTATTTTTAATAGTTTTTGTTGTAACTTATTTTAGATTTTCACTTAACTATTTAAAAGTCAATTGTATATAATTTTAAATTTTGAAAAGAAATTATTCTCTTTTCAAATATTATTCTGTAGCTTCATTATCTATATACTTAAATGCTGTACGCATCATAGCCAAAGCTAAATAATACATTTCCCCATTCAAATTATAGACACCATCTTCACTGAGGACGCCTTTTGATATGTCACCAAAGTAATTATCTTCATCGGCTTGCATGTCTTTCTGCCATTGCTTGCTGAAATAGTAATCCATCAGTTCGGAATATTTCATATGATGTTTATTCCATTTTTCTTGAATATTTGATAATTCATGTATCATCTTTTCGGTCTCTTGCATTATTTCTCCCATTTCTGAGATAAACTGAGCTGTACTTATTTTTTTATCGTTTTCCATGTTTTTTTTGATTTTTTTACAAAAATATTTATTTCGGCACTACAAATTTATAACCTTTGCCGCGCAATACGATTGATTTGCTACGAATTGCCTCTACCATAAAACTGTGATTCCCTTCTTTCAATTTTCCAAATCCGTTTGGATTAGGAAGTAAATCAATCTTAACGTTGATTCTGTCTCCTACGTTTGGATTTTGTATTGGGGATATTTTTATGACTTTTTGATTGTTATACATTGTATATGCTCCGTATGGGTTAGCAGATTGTGCCATTCGTATTTCACCTCCTTTTCCTTTAATGGCTAAAACGGTAGACATTCCTTTGTAGAGATACCTGTGTGTTGTGTCATAATATCCAAAATCTGTATCATCGCCTTCAGATTTCACCGTCACTTTTATTTTCTTTGGTGGCTGATTCTGTGAGTGAGCTGTAATGGTTGCTTCTGCCTCATAAAAAGCTTTTATTTCAAGAATTTGTGTGTTAGCGTTCCATTTTACATTTAAAGCTTTTTCTGGGTCGTCTACGGTAAGGTTAACGATCTCACTGCCTCCGCTAAGACTTATAAACTTACTTTCATAGGATGGGTAAAGTCTAATGGAATCATGGCTGGAGGTGAGCGCAGGTGGCACTACTGCAATATTAATTTTCTTTTGCTGGTCATGAGATAAAATTGTAGCATAAGTATTACCTTCAAAGAGACCTTTTACCTTTAAAGTGTCATAGCTTATTTTAACTTCAGCAAGCTTGGAATTGGCTACATTCACAGCATATTTTTCGTTTCCTCCGCGGAGCAGAAAAATTTTTGTCGTTTGAGTATTGACTGAAATGGTGTCGGTCTCAAGTCCTTTCAATGTTATTTCTGATAATGAGAGCGTGTCATCTTCTCTACAATTTACCATTGTGAAGGAAATGATGATAAACATTAAAACTAATGAATATATTTTTGTATACTTTATCATAATTTATTTTATTTCTATTTGATATTCTAAGTTCCAAATAAGTTCTGGTGATTCTTCTACAACAATGGATAGGTGGTATTTTTTATTTTCTGGGAAAGTGATTTTATTATTAACAGGTTTTAATTCTACGCCATCTAGGCTATAAGTAATTTTAGCGTCAGCATTTGCTAAATCATTATAATATAATTCCAAGAAACGCTGTTTTAGTTGTCCATTTATAGGTATAGTTCTTAGATGTGGAATACGATTAGAGGAGTTTTTACTCTCCATCATAGCATTTGTTATAAATTTAAGGTCAACGTATTCTGATTTCTCTTCTCCCTTTATTGTACGAATTTTTATAGCGTGAGAAGATTCTGGATTCAGGCCCGTAACAAGGTAAGAATTATCAGCCACTACTACAGCGGGTTTATGGTCTACAATAATTTCCCATTTTATGCTAGCATCATTATTTTTTTCCCACGTGATTAAGGCCTCTCTTTGGTAGGTTCTCACTTTTGTGCCAGTTGGTTTTGATAATTCAATGTTTTTTACTTTTTTTACAAGCACTAACTCTACGTCATCTACCCACACAAGTCCATTATCTATATAGGCTAAGTACATAAAAAAATTGAGTGATGTAACTCCATCAGGTACAGTGAAAATAATTTCCTTCTTTTTCCATTCCGACGTTGGGGTGACCATTTCGTCTCTTTTTTCTTCTTTTGAAACTTGTTGGTTATCTTTAAAAAAATATAGTGTCGTAAGAAGGGTAGAAACAGGGGTTCCATATCTTTTTACATTGCCCCGGTACCAGTACGAAAGTTTATATTCGCAGGAGGAACAAACTGCAATATTTTTATTGTAGACCTCTCCGTAAGGTTTTATAGAACCTCCGTTTGTATAGAGTTTTAGAGAATATTGCCCGTTATGAGGATTATTATCATCTAGGTTATGATAAAGAGACCAGTCTATATACCAATTTTCAGGTTTTCCATTAGATTTTATTTTCTCAAAATCCCCATTTTTTATTAAATTCTCTTGCCCCAAAATACTTATCGCATTGAAAATGAGTAATAGGGTTACTATTCTAGTGGCTTTTTTCATCGTTTAAAATCTTGAATTGTTAGGTTAACTTTATTTCCTATTATTTGAGCTATATTGGCTAATGAACCATCCGTTTTTTCATCTGCAATAAGTCTTTCTTCATCCCAAAATCCATTTTCACCGAGAAGTTTTTGCATCAATTCTTTGGTTTCTTGAGGTTTGAAAATAATTTCTCCATCAGCATTTCTAATGAATTGTAGGGTATAGATCATTCCGTAGCCTTTTGTAATGAAATTAAAAGCTTGTTTTGGATCTTCTTGAATATTAGCATAAAGATTTCGTGTAATCAGTAATTGCATTGTTTTTGCAATAAAAGCTTTAGAGAGTTCTGCACGTACAATTTTCATTTGAGTCAAAGCAAGGTCATGTTGGTATCTACTAGTTTCATGTCTTCCTCTTGCAAAAGCATCATGGATTTTAACATCAATATCTTTTAGCCCAGGAATTCCTTCGAAAGTAATGAGTGGTCGAATTTTAGTAAAATAACCATATGCCATATCCCAATGATGCTCTAATTCTGTATAATTTTTACCCTTTAATAAAATTCCTTTTTCATGTGCACTTCTTAGATTTTCATTTTCAAAAATTCTTTCATCTAGATGTTCGTTAAAAATTTTATCTAAGTAAAGCGAACCCGTAATCAATCGATTAAATAACTCACTTTGGTCGATACCTTTTTCGTCTACAAATATCCTGTTGGAATATCCAATCCCATAGGCTACATAACCGCCCACACCCTCTGAGGCTGGAGTATTCTTTGTCTGAAAAGGATTTTTGGTTCCATACCCGCTTAGTTTTGCTATGTTCTCAAAAATATTTTCAATGTCTTGAATATATTCATCTCTATTCTGTTGATGCAAAGGTGAGGTAGCTATATATCGTTTAGGGTGAATATCGTAAATACCTTGATTGAAAAGTTCATAGACTAAATTATACTCATATTGAGTACTCATTTGGGCTTGTTTTAAATAATTTTTTATTCTATCAATAGGTTTATCTAGATGTGATATTTCATAAAAATCTACGCTACTGTATCCATTTCTACTAAACTTGTATTGTGGTGTAGGTAAAATAGGATATAAATAAGCACTCTCTACGGTTTCTCCACTGATTCTATCTTCGCAAGAAGAGATTGATAGTGAGCTAAATCCTATAATGAGTAGTGGTAATAAAGATGATAATTTCATTTTATATTTTATTTTATGGAAGAATTATATAATTACAATAAGGGTCATTAAGTGGAGTAGGACCTTCTTGATTTTGAGTATGCTGCGTTCTAAGTTTAGGAATAACAACAATACCGTCATCTGCTACGGCTTCTATACTAGCTTTTATAATAGAACCTCTTGGCCCTTTCCCATTTACAGATAGGTACATTGGGTATCCAGACTTTACACGGAAAGAATCCTTCCATAGATTTCCTTCTTCCAAAAGATAGTCTGAATTTTCTTTGTTCCCTACAATTAAAATTTCCCCCTCTGGAGAAAAGAATCTCACACTATAATCTGTATATAGAAAGTCTTCTTCCTCACTTCCCTCCTCTATAGAATACTCTGCCTGAATCCTGATGGTATATTCTCTGCCTTCCGAAATTTCTACTCCAGGGTATTTAATCTTTTCAAGCAATTCCCGAGGATTACAAGGTCTTATTTTTAAATCTTCATAATTATCTTCAGGTTGATCTATTCCTTTAAAAGGAAATAATCTTTGATAATCCTCTGGTATAGGATCTATTTTTTCCTCTGTGCATTGATGGAAAAATAACAGTGTTACGACTGTAAACAAATATATATTTAGTTTTCTCATTTTTTTTAATCTAATTTATTCTAAGTGTTTCATCCCATATTTCAGCTATGTAGCCTGTCTCTTCGCCCTCATTTGTAAGATGTTTTGGGACATAGTGGAATTCCCTTCTTTTGTGGTCATAAACGCGCATTAATTCGCAGATAAATTTATTTCCTTGTTTTTCAAAATCATAAAAAATTAAATCTTTATTGTAACGTATCCCCGCTCGGAATGAAATCCCATAGTAAGTTCCTGTGTAGCCAGAGCCCAAACCTGAACTTTCTACTGGCACAAAAATATTAGGGTCTAAATTTTCTTTTTTGGCAACTGAAAATATATAAAATCTTTTATTGAATATTTCATCAATGAAAGGTTTATTCGTAGTCGCCTTACTCTTCATATAAACATCACTTTTGAAAAACACTCGCCCTCCCCTGCGAATGATAATTTGTGGATTTTTCATAGCTTCAAAAAACTGACGATTTTCTGTTGATTTGCTGAGTAAATCATTGGCAATATCAGCATTTTTTATCTTTTTAAAGACAATATATTCTTTTGCGGGAGAAAGAGTTTTCCCTGATTTGAAAATCAAATTCCCTTCCCAGTCTTCACCGTAATATAGGAAATCTGAAACTCCCTCAAATTTCTGGTTAACAAGAGAGTGGATATAATTAAATGTAGTAAAACTCAACTGAGTATACGTATTTTGGCGGATTTCAAATGCGCTTTCTTTGGGAGTAGAAACTGATTCTTGATTTATATCTGATAGCATCTCCACTGTTCCATTTTTAGAAAAATTCATTTTAAACATAAAGCCACCGTAGCCCAGTCTGCCTTGGAGTGAGCCCTGATTTTCTAATATTTCTTCATGATTAGAAAACAACAAAGAGTCTGTCTTAGGAAAATACATTACCTGCCATCCGTGTGGGGAAGAGGTTAGTTCATCTCTTAATTTTTTTATGCTTTTTGCATTTCTCGCCGAGGGGGATTCTCCTCCGAAATCCTCATGCCTATCACATGAAATAAGCCCAACCAAGCATATAATAAAAATTACTAAATAGCTTTTCATTTTTTATTTTTTTATATAATTCTTCAATCTTTGAACGCTAAATATTTGCATTCTTCTGAAGTTTATTTTCACTTCTTTATTAAAATATTCTTCGACAAAATTTTTCTTCTCCACCAATTCTTTGTGTGCCTGAACGGCTTCGGCATTATAGCGTTCTTGTACTACTGGGTCATCATCATAGTCTGGCTCTGCAGCGGCTTTTCGTGCTCTTTCAAGTTCTGAAAAGGTATTGGTAAATGAAGCGCTAATTATTTCTGAAAAATCATCTTCTGGAGAAAGAAAGGAATGCATTGTAAAAAAACTTCTTTTATTAGCATATTCTTCTATTCCAAAAAATCGTCTTCTATTATCATTTATGCCTACAATATTTTTCAGCAATTCTGTAGAATGATTATGATATCTTGACTGACTAATTTTGAGGAAAGCATCTCTATCGTAGGGGAAGATTTCACCTAATTTTCGGGCAAATTGATGATGTAAATAGCGTGCAAGAATGTAGACTTCTGTATCATTATTCTTATCAAAATTATTAACATTATAGATAAACATTTCAGAGGCTGTAGCGTTCGGGTTATTAATTCTCTCTACCCCATTATCATCTTTGTTCTTCCCGCCAAATAGGTAGATTTTTATAGGCGATTTCCCTTTCATAAAATCCTTTCCTCCTGCCTGTTTATGATTATATGTGTCTAATAAAAGATATTTTATAGCCTGCAGTACTTCTTTTACTTTATCTTTATCAGCAGGATAAACATATGTATTGTCAGGGGTGTTATTCTCATCCCAACGGTACTGAATATTAATTCCATAAGGAATACTGATAGAATCTTTTATCCATTTATCTAGTTCTGTGTTATCACGATGGAGTTTATTTTCTTCTACAACACTTATGTCTGATAATTCTTCTTCTCTGCAAGAAGACAAAAGAAGTGAAGAGACAAAAGTAAGCAGTAATGATTTATAAATTAATTTTTTCATTTTCATCTATCTTTCGTTAGGTTTTAATCCATTTTGTATAGCTTCTTGAGGAAGCTGAAGCGTCTTTCTTGCATCATCCTTTCTAAGTGGCTGATAAAGCGTGTTTTTTGTTTTCCTATTTACAGAAATATAATATCTTCGGAGGTCAAACCATCGCAAGCCTTCTTGGTAGAATTCTTTTTGCCTAAGATGAAGGATGTTTTTTATAAGAGCTAATTGCTGAGTACTCATTCCATAGAAAGGATTATAAATTTCATAATCATTTACACTGGTAGTTGTATAATTTTCTCTTAAACAAAAAGGTTCTGAATTAAATTTCCCTTTAAGGTAAGCCAAAATATCATCTATAGCCTCATCATATCTACCGAGCATTGCCAGTGCTTCCATTCTATTGAGTAGAGTTTCATCCGTTGTCAAAAGAACATTGGTTACCATTAATCCTCTTGGGTTGCTACTCCCTACATTTCCAAAAAGCGAAAGTTCATCAAATTTTGCTTGATATGGATTTGATTCATAAGAAAATATATAGGGCGATTGTAGATTTAGATTTTTAGCATTATCGCAAGAGGTAATTCCTGTTTTATCAAAAATTCGTATTACAGTATTTCTCGTTGAGCCATACCTTTGATTGGTTACATAGCGTGCGTAGCGAGATTCCGTTGTTGTAAGCAAGAGATTAGCGCTTTCATTTGGAGCTGTGTAAGCTGTATAAAGGCTTGTTCTGTTAAATAAAAATTGTTTTTCGTAATCAATCCATTTTCTAAGGAATTCTTTAGGGTCTGGACCAACAACATAGTTGGCATATGATATGACTTTTTCCCAGTCTCCTTTAAAAAGATAGAACCTAGAGGCAAAGGCATAAGCTGCTTTTTTATTAAAATGAAATTTAGGGTTTTTGTAATAAGAATCATTCACTAGAGAGATGCCTAATTTGAGGTCTGCTTCTATTTTCTGATAGACGTCTTCCACAGTAGAACGATCATAGTCTACCCAAGCATTTTTTTCAGGTTTTGTGACATATGGAATCCCCAAGCTTTGTTTTGCCAACTGCGGAGCATAGGGTTTAGACCAAATGTTTACCAGCATGAAATGTAGATACGCTCTCAGTAAAAAAGCCTCTCCATAGAGTGCCTTTACACGTTCAGTTTTAGGGTAAGTTGCCAGCAATTCCAAGGCTTTATTTGCTTGAGCTATACCTGCGTAGCAGGCGTTCCAGTAGTTCAGTGGTGTGTCTAAATCTTCTCGGTCATAATCTTCCCAATAAAACATTGATTCATTAAGTTGATTATGAATTCCATTTTGTCTTTGTTCCACATTATCAGTTCGTGCTTCAAGAAATGGGAAGTAACTTGCCTCTGGATAGGCTCCTGTAAGTAGTTCCGCTATCTTTTCCTCGCTATCTACTGCTAAATTGAGCGATGACTCTGGAATAACTTCTAAATAATCATCACATGATGCAATAAACATCAGGCAAATGAAGTATATGTATATTCTATTGTTCATATCTAAAAAAAACGATTAAAAATTAAGATTAATACTGAGCGTATACTGTGTTGGTGAAGGCAAAGACACCCCGCCTACACGATAAAATTCAGGATCTTGCCCATTGAGCCTTTTATCTGCATAGATTAAAAATGGATTGATTATCTGCATGCGAAGTGCCACTGAAGAAATATTAAATTTTTTACTTAACTCTTCAGAAAGCTTATAGCCTAAAGAGATATTCTTCAATCTCACAAAGCTTCCATCTGCTATCCGTTCTTGAGAATAGTGATACGTATTATATGCACGTTCTATATTTTCTCTCCCCACCACTTCTATTAATTTCTGTGAAGGTAATACAGGTACATTTGTATGATATTCATCCCCAGGGTTCAGCCAGCGTTTGTAGTAATCTTTTGTAAAGACATTTAAATCTCCATAAGTAGGGTCAAAGGTTCTATTTAATCTGATTTTATTCCCCGCCTGCATTGTGATGAAGAATGAAAATTCTAAATTTTTCCATTGAAAGGAATTTGTAATACCTCCTGTCATCGTGGGTTCTGTAGGCCCATGGTAGATAAGATAAGTTTTAACATATTGTGAATCTGAAAAATCTGCACCTGCAATATTTGCATACTCTCCTTGGTTAATAGGGTATAATCCAAAATCAAACGTTGGCAAACCAACATTATTTAAGCCTTGAAAATTATATGAGAAAAGTGATCCACGTGCAAATCCTTGCATATTTCCTCTCCCTGTTCCTGATACTAGATCAAAAGCATTCGGCTGATTTCTAAGTCTTGTAATTCTCTGTTTCATGTAAGAATAAACCAAATTAGTATTCCAGCTAAAATTTGATGTTTTGATATTATTTGACCTTATGCTAAACTCTATACCTCTAGTTTGCATATCTCCAAAATTAGCATATTTGTAATATTGGCCTCCAATTCCAGAAGTCCTCACAAGATCTATTAAATCAAATGAATTTCTTTGGTAAGCATCTAAAGTTATACTCAGTCTGTTTTTCAAGAATCCTGCATCTATACCAAGATTTAGTTCATACATCTTCTCCCAAGTCAAGTCTCTGTTTTCTAAATGATAAATTTTTAATGCATTTTCTCTTTCATTAAAATCTAAACGAGGGATTATATAATTTTTGTATAAAGCGTTAGAATTTATAGCATGTTCATTCATTTTGGCAGTCAAACCATAACTTGCCCTCACCGCCAAGAGAGAAAAAGGCATATCTGCCATGAAATTCTCCTTATCTATATTCCATTTCCCTCCTACATTCCAAGTCGGCAACCATCGCCCCCCAGCTCCTGTCCCTGCTGTATTTGATCCCTCAAAATTTGCCACAGCATTTACAATATATTTTCCTGCATAGCCATAGGTGGAGCTTCCCGAAAACGTAATCCCCCTATCATATCTCTGACTGTAAGAGAAGTATGAGCTCCCTTCATTAATTAGCTTTTGGAAAACTAAAGGGTTTGTAAATATTTGGTTTCCCCTATCGTACTGAATTCCATAACCTTGGAAGGGATTAGTAGTCCTATCTGCTAACCTTACTTCTGTAAATCCAAAAGCTTTGAAATCATGCTCTTCTCTACGAAGTTGATAATCAATGGATAATCTACCTAAATAGCTCCTCAATACCGTTTCTGTCTTATTAAAAATACCACCATGTGTCAGGGGAATTTGAGGTTGTAAAAGTGGGTTTGCAGGATTTCTGAGCAGGTATATATTTTCACTCGCCACCTGAGGCGTTTCATTCGCTCGAAAGGCTTTTACCACATTGGAATTTTCTTTAATGAAATGTGATGAAGAAGTGTTTGCTTGCCTGAGCGACACCAAACCTTGAACTTCCAAATTAGAATGGATTTTGTATTTAGCATCTGCCTGAATTTTTAAATCCAAAACATTAAGGTCTATATAATTATTTTTATATTCTTCTAAAATATTAAACGGAGCCCAGTTATTTCTATAATATTCATATGCTCCTTTTCCATTTTTTGGGCTCAAAGTACGGCTTGTCGTGAGCGCATAACTAAAAGGATTTATATCAAAATCTCTTTCGTAAGAACCTATATTATTATTTTTTCTCTGCGTAAATGTCCCAGGAGCCTTTTGGTCTCTGATGCTACCTTGTACAGTTAAAGTCGTAGTAAATTTATCATTGATAAAGAAAGAGCCTTTCAAATTTGCAGAAAGACGTTGTGCCTTATCTATTATACTCCACCCTTCATCAGAATAAAACCCAAGTGAGGTATAAAATGCTGCATTTTTCCCTCCGCCAGAAAAACTAATGGAATGATTCCTAATCGGATTAATCGTAAACAAATGCTTGAACCAATTCGTATTAGCATATTCTTTTTGTTTAAAGAACTCATAGGCAGAATCTTCGGTATTAGGGAGATAATAATCTCCCGTTTCTGGATTAATTGTAGAAACAGCTTTGTAATATTGATGATATACACCACTTCTTCTTCCGTACAGGGTATTTCTTAGATTAAAATACCCTTTATTTTCCATTTCTTGATAAATACTCATCGTTTCTTGGGAGTTCAGTAAATCAAAATTTGAATAAGAGGGAATGCTTCTAAAGCTTTGCTCGTAAGAATAAGAAACTTTGTTTTCTCCATTTCTTTTTCCAGATTTTGTTGTGATAACAATCACACCATTCATCGCCCTCGCCCCGTAATAGGATGTTGCAGAAGCATCTTTCAGCACTTGTATGTTTTCTATATCTTCTGCATTAATCCCTGCAATGGCAGAGCTGATAAGTGTAACGGCATCACCTGAAGCTAATTGGTCTAAATCTAAAGAAACCATATCTTCATACACAGCTCCATCTATAACCCAAAGTGGCTGTGTGTTACCAAGAATAGATGCTCCTCCTCGAATATTAATCCGTGGTGCTGAACCAAATGTTCCCGTCACATTTTGAATTGTGAGACCAGCTACTCGCCCCTCCAGCATTCGAGAAACATCTGCTACCCCATCTAATTTAATTTCATTTAATTTCACAGAAGCAGAAGCTCCCGTAAAGACTCGACTCTCTATCTTTTGGTAGCCCGTTGCTACGATTTCTCCTATCTCTACATGTCCTGATTCTTTCAAGGTAACATCTACATAACTGGATTTAATCTTGACTTTTTTAGTTTCCATTCCTAAGAAACTAATTTCTAAAGTTTGTCCCTTTTCTGCTTTGATGGTGAAGTTTCCATCATTGTCTGTTGAGGTTTCTGCTTTGCTTTCTTTTACCAAAACAGTAGCATCATAGATGGGAAAACCATCTTTATCTTTTACTTTTCCAGAGACTTGCATTACTTGAGCAACAGCCCAACTGCTTTGAACCAAAATGATTCCCGTGATGATGATTTTTATAATTGAATTCACCGTATTGAATTATAATAATGTTAAATTAATTTTTTTAAAAACTGATATTTATGCCAGAAAATATTCCGAATGGGTGCCCTGGCCGTAATCCTGACGGATGCCTAGAGACTAAGTATTTCTTATTTGTAATATTAATGGCATTTACTGTTACAGCAATGTTAGAATTGATTTTAGCTTTGGCAGAAGCATCAAATATCGTATGTGCAGGAATTTTCAGGCGTTCAGCTATTTTTCCCTTTCCTGGCGTCGTACGCATATCATCATTGTGGCGAGCACTTAAATTAAGTTCAAATCCTTTATATTCCAAGCCTATAGTTGTATTTAAGCTGTGCCTATTAATATATGGAATTTCATCTCCCTCAAAGACTCTTCCCCAGCTTCCCTCCTGAAACGTATTTTGAATTTCGGTATCGGTGTAAGTATAAGAAACAGCGATTGGAATCTTCAAAACAAAACGCTCTGGCACAGGCTGATACTGAAGAATAAATTCAGCTCCACGCACTAACGCCTCGCCTACATCAAACTGCTCTAAAGTTCCAGTTCCACCCGCTGCTGCCAAATCGCTTCCCAGCATATTCGTATAATCATTTCGGAAACCGACTAATTCCAGCCTCAATCTATTAAAATTCAATCTTGTACCCAACTCTATATTGGTACTATTTTCAGGCTTTTGAGCATTGCCAGCACTTGGCGGGGAAAATCCTTTGTGAATCCCAGAAAACACCGAAATTTCTGGCGTAATTTTATAATTTACTCCAAAACTCGGAATCAAAACTCGTGCTTGATTTTTAGATTCTATACGGTCTTTTCCTGTACTTTTGATGTCATTTTTTCCAAAATCTTTTTTGAGTAAATCAATGTCCTCATACCTCAATCCCGCAGAAATCAGTAAAGAATTATACTTAACTTTCCCCAAAAAATACGAAGCAAAGGCTTTAGCCGAGGTCAATCTGTTGGCTTGTGTTCCATGGATTCCTGGCAAAAAAAGCTTCATTTTACCACCTTCCATGGCGTAAGAATCATCCCATTGGAATCTTTTTTCATTATCTTCATGATAGCGAAGGCCAAGCTCCGCATCAAATCTTAAATCATTGATATTAAAGTGATAATCAATTTTGGTTTGTGCACCTTGCGACAGGTATTTTCTATTATTGGCTCTCACAATTAATGATTCTCCTACATAATCTTTCTTACCCGTTAGAATATCAAAATAATCCTGATTAGTGGTGGGGTCTACCAAAACATCATAGATAGAACGTTTTTCATTTTTGCCGACGCCTGCTTTTATATCATTTAATTTATACCAATTTCTATTAAAATTAGCTTTATACACCTGCGTAGATACAACAAAATAATTTGATGGTTTAAACGTATAAGAACCCACCCACTGAGCGTGCTCTGTTTTCATATTATCCACACCAGAGCCCGCATAGCGTAAATACGGATTCCTCTCAAAATCCTGCTGAGAAAGCCCTACGTATGTTTCATCAGAATTCTCATCAGCGAAGCCAAATTTAAGTTCAAAAGAATGCTTATTATCCGCAGTCTTCGTCATCAACTTTGCGACTACATCATTTCTTTTAAATCCCGCTTTTTTACCATTTTCAAAACGCTTAAACCCATCAGATTGGTTTCTCAAATATTCTACCATATAACCAAAATTCTGGAAGCGGTCTCCTATATTGATGTGGCCTTTGTAAGTATTATTTGTTCCGTAAGTTGCATTTAATTTAGCTTTAAAACTCTTTGGAATATCGCTTGAAACTAAATTGATTGCCCCCCCCGTTGTGAAGGGCCCATACTGCACTTGGCTGCTCCCTTTCAAAACTTCTACCGCACTCATTCGTGAAATATTGGGGAAGTAATACGCCGCTGGCGCTGAATAAGGCGCAGGAGCTACCAATACACCGTCTTCCATCAGCGTGATTTTGGCACTTCGCTCTGCCTTTGTGCCTCGCAAACTGATATTGGGGCGGAGCCCGTAGCCATCTTCTTCATATACATTTACCCCTGGCACTTCTTGCAATACCCGATTGATGTCTGTATACCCAAACCTCTGCAAATCCTCGGGTGAAATATAGTAAGCCGAGCCTACACGATTCTGAGCCTCAAACTTACTGCCCAACATTTGGCGAGACGAAATCACCAACTCCTTGAGCACTATTGTAGTAGAATCTGTTTTAGTTTTTTCCTCCTCTTGAGCATAAAGGCAAGAACAGACAATGTATAAACAAACAGCTGAAATATTTCTTTTAGTCATGTTTTAATTTTACTTATTTAGTCTAAGTATAAATAATTAGAAGTGCAAATGTAAAGTGAAAATTTTAATATTTTATTTAAAAAAAACATGACTTTTATCAGATTCTATTTTTTTTAAGGCTTAAAAAATTTTCATTTGTTTTAAGGAATTATTTCTTCCAAACTTTTTTAAAAACATTATAAAATGAAAAAACATAAACACGATTTACTTTCATGCTTATGTTTTTTTTTAAGATTAAACCATCCCATGTCTCAAGCCATTAACCAAAATCTCCCACATATTCATTACTTCGAATACAACGCACGCTGCCCCCGTCAGCTCGATGGTTATATACTTCAATAACGCCCTCTTCACTGCCGAAGTGCACTATTGCATTCTGGGTATAAGTGACAGCAGAGCTACTCCTGTAGTACCCGTCAGAACGATCGTTACGCAGTGAACCATCGTTATGGCTACGGTAGCCAGCAGCTGCAAGGTTTGGCAACTTCTTCTGTGTCCACATTTGATTAGTAGAAGCAGAAGAAGTGCTACCCGTTACAGCCTGATGAAATTGCTGCCACTCCTGAAAAGTCGGAACATGGTAACCTGACGGGCAAGGGTTATTAACGCCTCCTACTTGCCACAACTGTAATTCTAAATCTGATGCTTTTTCACCATTCTTTGCCCAGTTATAGCTTCCAGTAATAAACTTCCCTGCTGCTTCGCCTGTGACTGTCCAACTTTGGGCTTTGTCAGGGGTAGTTTTCGGATTCTTAAACTCATGCCCATCACTCGCTCTCTGCCATTGGTAATATGAACCATAAAAATTAATGTCGTCGTGGATAGCTGCGCCTGTTTCACTAACGGTAGGGTTAAAATCAGGACTATGGATGTTGGCGTATTCTGCTCCAAGGTTGAGGTTGAGCCATGTTCTATTGTATTCTTTATCGTTCACTTTACCAGTTACAGTTGTAGCGCAATACACAAAATCATACTTGCCATTATCTTTCCCAAATAATTTATCATATACTAATCTATCTTCAGGGCATTTTCTTATCTTTTCTATGACCTCATTTGGATTTTCTACCGCACTCTTAATGTAATTAGTTTTCTCTTTATTTTTTATCTCCCACTCTATGTCTTTAATCGACATTTTTCTTACCTTTTTGTCTTTTTCATCCCAAGTCAGAATCCACTCAACTCCGTATAATCTATCAACATCTTGTATGCGCAAATCTCCTTTTTGGTTGTCTTTTGCGCTGATGTCTAGCATGGCTTGTGGCTCTTCTGTGTTAATGCCCACCTGAGCGGTGGCTAAGACCCCTGTCAATACAACAAAAGAAAGTAATAATTTCTTCATTTGTTTTATTTTTTTTGGTTAATATTTTATTGATTTATTCTTCTCTTAATTAAATTTTTGCTGTTTTTTTTGAGACAGAGGATTTTTTTTAAAGGCTTTAGAAATTTTTGAGAATTGGTGTTTTTTGGTTTTTATCTTAGGAGAATTATTTTTTTCTGAAATAAATTTGAATCGGCACGCCCGAGAAGTTGAATTTCTCCCTTAATTTATTTTCTACAAATCGCTTGTAAGGGTCTCGCACATATTGTGGTAAATTACAAAATAGTGCAAATTGTGGTGTCTTGGTCGGTAATTGTGTAATGTATTTGATTTTGATGTACTTTCCCTTCACCGCAGGTGGTGGGCTGGTTTTCACTAGCGGGAGCAGCCACTCATTGAGTTGACTGGTTTTGATTCTTTTAGATCTGTTTTGGTAGACTTCCATCACCACTTCTACCGTCTTGTGTATACGCTGTTTGCTGAGTGCAGAAATGAATAAAATCGGCACGTCTGTGAAAGGAGAAATTTTTTGTTTAATCATTTTCTCCATATCTCGCATGGTATTGGTTTCTTTTTCCACCAAATCCCATTTATTAATCAAAATAACGATGCCTTTTCGATTTTTTTGAGCTAAATTAAAGATTTTCATGTCTTGCGATTCCACTCCTCTTTCGGCATCAATCATTAAGATGACGACATCACTATCTTCAATCGCACGGATGGCACGCATCACAGCGTAGAATTCTAAATCTTCTTCTACTTTACTTTTTTTGCGCATTCCAGCAGTGTCTATCAGCACAAATTCATGCCCAAATTTGTTATACAAAGTTTCTATAGAATCACGTGTTGTCCCCGCAATATCTGTCACGATATTACGTTCTTCACCCAGCAAAGCATTGGTAAAAGTCGATTTCCCGGCATTGGGTCGCCCGGCAATAGTAATTTTAGGCAAACCGTCAAACGGATCTTGATGTTTTTCTTCTGGGAATTTTTCTACAATGGCATCTAACAAATCACCTGTTCCCGAACCTTGAATGGCTGAAATCGTGTAATATTCTGAGAAACCAAGTTCATAAAATTCTACGGCATCCATTCGGTTTTTGTTGCTATCAACTTTGTTCACTACCAAAAAAACAGGTTTATTCGTTTTCTGATGAAGGAGAAGCGCCACTCTTTTGTCCATAGAAGTTACGCCCACTTGATTGTCAACTACAAAAATAATGACGGTCGCTTCTTGAATGGCTAATTCGACTTGTTTACGAATTTCACCTTCGAAGACGTCGTCAGAACCCTCAATGTACCCGCCAGTATCTATCACGGTAAAGTCTCGTCCGTTCCAGTCAGATTTGCCGTAGTGGCGGTCTCGCGTAACGCCTGATACGCTATCTACAATGGCTTCTCTCTTCTGGAGTAGGCGGTTGAATAAAGTGGATTTCCCTACGTTGGGACGCCCTACGATGGCAACAATGTTTGACATGTACATAGAATTTAATGCAAAAGTATTGATTTTATATGAATCAAAGATTTTTATTTTTTTTGAAGGCTTTAAAAAAAATTGACTTAGCCTATGCAGTTTTTTTCGAGGTCACAGGCTTTGCTAATTAAGCCAAGTTTTGAGTTTGCTTAAATGCATCATTTTCAGTCAAATTCTCAAAGTATGATATTTTGAGCATTAACAAAACTTAAAAAAAGTAACAAAAAGAGAGTATTTAATTATTTTATAAGATTTAAAAAGTTAATTATAACGAAAGAATAGAAAAATATTTAATGACTTATTCATTTAAGGAAAGTTTAATGAAATTTAAATTATAAAGATTGATTTTAGATTAAAAATTTAATAAACACTATATTTGCGGCAATCAAAAACAATGATATGAAGTGTGGAATCGTAGGATTGCCCAACGTTGGAAAATCAACTTTATTTAACAGTTTATCAAGTGCTAAAGCGCAATCAGCCAATTATCCGTTTTGTACGATAGAACCTAACTTGGGCGTTGTGCAGGTGCCAGATAATCGTTTGGCGGTTTTAGAAAAATTCGTCAATCCAGAGCGTGTCGTCCCTGCCAATGTAGAAATTGTAGATATTGCAGGTCTGGTGAAAGGTGCAAGTAAAGGTGAGGGCTTAGGAAATCAATTTTTAGCAAATATCCGTGAATGCCAAGCAATTATTCACGTCTTGCGTTGTTTTGAAAATGATAATATTACCCACGTGGAAGGCAATGTGAACCCGATTCGTGATAAAGAAATTATTGATACCGAATTGCAATTAAAGGATTTGGAAACGGTAGAAAAAAGATTAGAAAAAATTAAAAAACAAGCCAAAACTGGCGATAAAGATGCGAAAATTGCAGCAGAAGTTTATGAAATCACGTTAAAGCATCTGGAAGAAGGAAAAAATACCCGCCAATTGGAGTGGGCTGAAGCTCAACAAGAAATTTTTGATGACTTGCATTTGCTGACGGCAAAACCTGTTTTGTATGTGTGCAATGTAGATGAAGCGTCGGTAAAGTCTGGAAATGATTTGGTAGAACAGGTAAAAGAAGCCGTGAAAAATGAAAATGCTTTGGTAATTATGCTTGCAGCACAAATAGAAGCTGACATTATGGAGCTTGAAACTTATGATGAACGCCAGATGTTTTTGGATGAATTAGGCTTGGATGAGCCTGGGGTAAATCGCTTGATTAGAACAGCTTATAAACTTTTAAATCTTCAAACTTACTTCACCGCTGGGGTAAAAGAAGTGCGTGCTTGGACGATTCACAAAGGTGATACAGCACCACAAGCAGCGGGTGTGATTCATTCTGATTTTGAAAAAGGATTCATCCGTGCAGAAGTTATACATTTCTCTGATTATGAACAATATGGCTCTGAAAGTAAAGCCAGAGAAGCTGGGAAATTAAGCATTGAGGGGAAAGAGTACATCGTTCAAGATGGTGATATTATGCACTTTAGATTTAATGTGTAAATAAATCTTTAAATTCAAAAAATTAAACCTGAAAAAAAAGATATTATATATTAAATTGTGAAAAATAATCTAAAGTATGAATTGTCCAATATCATAATTTTATACCTAATGAATTAGGTTTAGTTTTAGAATATTTGTATGAAGAAAATGATTGATGGAATTTGGTGCTTTATATTTTATTGATACCGTATTTTATTTAACAAAAAAAAATTAAAAATAATAAACAATGAGTGAATTAGTAAATTGCCCAAAATGTGGCTCTGAATACACGTATGAAAATCCACCAATGATGGTGTGTACACAATGTTTCCACGAATGGAATCCAGATGAAGTTGCTGCCGAAAAGGCTAATGCTGGGAAAACTTTTGATGCCAACGGAAACGAACTTCAAGATGGTGATGATGTGATCGTCATCAAAGATTTGCCTGTGAAAGGTGCTCCAAAACCCGTGAAGGCAGGAACTAAAGTTAAAAACATCAGGATTGTGGATGGCGACCACGATATTGATTGCAAAATTGATGGTTTTGGGAAGATGGGGTTAAAGTCTGAATTTGTGAAAAAGGCTTAGATTCTATTTAAATTTTATATTTAATTTTTTTTAAGGCTTAAAAAAATTAAGCCTTATTTTTTTATTTATGAAAAATAGCGGTGTGCTCGTTGCAAAGTTTTCACTTCAGAAAAGTTTAGTCATAAAAACTTATCATTATCTATCAAATTTATCAAGGTTTGAAAAAATCAAAAAAGCCTTTATTTCTTCAAAAAAATAAAGGCTTATAAGATTTTGTACACTTGCTATAAAAATCAGTCTGGCAAGATGGTTAAAAAGTTATTTTGCAACTCCATCACACCACCAGTTACTTCTAAATCCCAACAATTTTCTTCTGCTTTTTTGAGCTTTTTATGCTTAAATTTTGCTTCTTTTGTTGCTTTAATTCTTACCGTTCCATTCTCTAGACTGGCTACAATTGGCGCATGGTTTTCTAGCATTTGGAATTTACCTCCCTTGCCAGGAACTGTGACGGCTTCTACTTCACCCTCATAGATAATGTATTCTGGAGTAATGATTTGTAATTGAATGCTCATTTTATTCTGCTTCTGCTAACATTTTTTCTCCTGCTTCTATTGCTTCTTCAATGGTTCCTTTTAAGTTAAAGGCTGATTCAGGATATTTATCTACTTCCCCGTCCATAATCATGTTGAACCCTTTGATGGTATCTTTTATATCTACCAAAACACCTGGAATCCCTGTAAACTGTTCTGCCACGTGGAATGGCTGAGAAAGGAAACGCTGAACACGACGAGCTCTGTGAACTACCAACTTATCTTCTTCTGACAATTCTTCCATTCCCAAAATTGCAATAATGTCTTGCAAAGCTTTGTAGCGTTGTAAGATTTCTTTCACACGCTGTGCACATTCATAATGTTCTTTCCCTACCACATCTGGCGATAAAATTCTAGAAGTCGAATCTAGTGGGTCTACCGCGGGGTAAATACCCAAAGAAGCAATTTTACGAGAAAGTACCGTAGTAGCATCCAAGTGAGCAAAAGTCGTCGCTGGTGCTGGGTCTGTCAAGTCATCTGCTGGAACGTAAACGGCCTGAACAGATGTAATTGAGCCATTTTTGGTTGAAGTAATCCTCTCTTGCATCGCTCCCATTTCTGTTGCTAAAGTCGGCTGATAACCTACTGCTGAAGGCATACGCCCTAAAAGTGCAGACACCTCTGAACCTGCCTGTGTGAATCGGAATATATTATCTACAAAGAATAAAACATCACGGCCTTGCCCTTGGCCTTCTCCGTCTCGGTAATATTCTGCTAAAGTCAAACCTGAAAGCGCCACTCGTGCACGTGCCCCTGGAGGCTCATTCATCTGCCCAAATACAAATGAAGCTTTAGAATCTTTTAATAATTCTCTATCTACGGCATCTAAATTCCACCCACCTTCTTCCATCGAATGCATGAAATCATCACCATAGCGTATAATTCCTGCTTCTAGCATTTCTCGCAATAAATCATTCCCCTCGCGTGTTCTCTCACCAACACCAGCAAAAACAGATAAACCTCCGTGCCCTTTAGCAATGTTATTAATCAACTCTTGAATTAATACAGTTTTACCTACACCCGCTCCACCAAACAATCCAATTTTACCTCCTTTGGTGTAAGGTTCAATCAAGTCGATTACTTTAATTCCAGTAAATAGAACTTCTGACGATACAGATAAATCTTCAAATTTAGGTGCTGGACGGTGAATCGGCAAACCATTTTCTTTAGAAATATTACCTAACCCATCTATCGCGTTTCCTGTTACGTTAAAAAGACGACCTCTGATGGCGTCTCCCGTTGGCATCGTAATCGGATTCCCCGTTGCTATCACCTCTTGCCCCCGTTTCAACCCGTCTGTACCGTCCATTGAAATGCAACGAACAGTATCTTCACCAATGTGCTGTTCCACTTCTAGCACGAGTGGCAACTCCCCTTCTCTATTAATTTCTAATGAGTCGTAAATTTGGGGTAAACCTTGATCGTTATCAAAAACAACATCAATTACCGGCCCGATAATCTGTGAAATTTTACCTGTATTTTGTGCCATGTTTTAATTTATATTAATGAAATATGAATATCTATATTTCTGCAAATATAAAGGATTTTTTCACGAAAAAACTTCTCTTTATTTATTTTTTTAACTTTTAGTATTTCAAAAGCCAGTTTTCTTTTTTTAAGGGCTTGTTTAAATTTATAAATGATAACTTTGCAGAAAGTTCTTGGAATGGAAATAATCCACGGCATTCATCCACTGAATCCCAGCAAAAAACTTATTCTTACCATTGGCATGTTTGATGGTGTACACAGAGGGCATCAGTCCATCATACAGCAGCTCAACCGCTACGCAGAAGAAACTGGGGGGCATTCTGCTCTTTTGAGCTTTGCACCGCATCCACGCCAAGTGCTGCAACCCGATGGCGAGCTAAAACTGCTATCTACTTTAGAAGAAAAATTAGACTTGCTCTGCCAATATCATTTAGATTACGCCATTATTCACCCGTTTACCATAGAGTTTTCACGGCTTAGCGCTGTGGAATTTGTGCGAGATTATCTCGTCAATCATTTGCAAATTCATACGCTCTTGGTGGGGTACGACCACCACTTCGGGCGCAATAGAATGGGAGACTTCCAGCAATTGGAGGAATTAGCAGATTTGTATAACTTCCAAGCGCTTCAACTTTCTGCCGTGCTCGAAAATGATCTCCCCATCAGTTCCACCAAAATCAGAAATGCGCTACTAGCCAGTGATATTGACTACGTGACAGAAGCTCTAGGGCATTTCTACCCCATTACTGGTAAAGTTATTCATGGGTATAAAATAGGTCGAAAATTAGGTTTCCCAACTATAAATATGGCTTTCTCTAAAGATAAACTTTTACCCGCAGACGGTGTTTATGGTGTGCGTGTAGAACTCCAAAATCAATTGTTTTTTGGGCTAATGAATATTGGTAAGAGCCCAACTTTTGATTTCAAGGAACAACGGGTCGAAGTTTATTTGCTTGATTTTGATGGTGAGGTTTATGACGAAACCGTAAAAGCCGACATCTTATGTTTCATTCGTGGAGAAAAAAAGTTTAAAAATGCTGAAGCCTTAAAAAATCAAATCCAGCGAGATGAAGCTTACTTCCATTCAAGGTTACACGAATGGAAAACTTAATTTTTTAAGCCTTAAAAAAAATCAGAGAATTTAATTTTCTAAAAATAATTTTTCTACTTTTTTGATGATTCCTTCTACCGAAAAGCCTAAATCTTCCATTTGTTCTGAAATAGAAGCGTGTGAGATGAAATCTGAAGGGAAGGCACAAATTTCCATTTTCCCCTTCCAGCTCATTTCATTGGCTTTCGCCAAGCAGCTCATGCCAAATCCACCAGGTTTTACGCCCTCCTCATAGGTTAAAATTCGGTTATATTTCTTAAAAACGGCTGCCAACTTCACTTCATCTAGAGGTTTAATAAATGGGAAATGAACCCAACCAATATTTTTGTTTAATTTTTTCAAGGCTTTAAAAATTTGTAGCCCAATGCTGCCTGTGGATAAGATTACCATTCTCTCCCCATTTAGAATTTCTCGAGCCTTAAAAAATTTTAATTGCTCTTCTTTGAAGAATGTTTCTGCCGATGTTTTTGCATATCGAATAGCGACTGGTTGATTGAATAGCGGTGCTTTCTGAATCATACTTTCTAATTCTGTAGCGTCCAAAGGGGCGGCTAAAATCATCTGTGGAATGGCATTGAGAAAAGAAATATCAAAATAGCCGTGGTGCGTGGCTCCATCACTGCCCACTAATCCGGCACGGTCGATTAAAAAAATGACGGGCAACTCTTGCAATGCCACATCATGAATTAATTGGTCGTAAGCGCGTTGCAAAAAAGTACTGTAAATCACGCAATAAGGCACCATGCCTTGCGATGCCAATCCTGCCGAAAGCGTCACAGCATGCTGCTCTGCTATTCCTACATCCCAAACTCTATCAGGGAATTTCTCTTTGAGTTCCATCAAGCTGCTGCCACTTAGCATTGCGGGAGAAATTGCCACTGCTTTTTTATTTTTCTCAAAAACTCGATGCAGCGTTTTACCTGCCAAGTCAGGGTAAGTTTCCTTTTGCGTTTGAATTTCTCTCTCGCCCGAAATTTTATTGAACTTCCCTGGTGCATGCCAAGCTACTTGGTCTTGCTCTGCTTGTGCATAGCCCTTGCCTTTTATTGTCCTGATGTGTAAGATTTTTGGCCTAGATATTTTTTCAATTTTTTTGAAGGCTTTAAAAATTTCAGAGAAATCGTGTCCGTTTACTACTCCTTGGTAATGAAATCCTAAATCGGAAAAAAAAGTATCGCCTTGCACTCCCAACTGGTTGAAATAATTTTTGAGCGCACCCGTTGCGTGGTCTATCCCAATATTATTATCGTTTAAAATTACTGTAACATCCAAATCGGTGTCTCCCAAATGGTTCAAGCCTTCTAGCGCCATTCCACTGGCGATAGACGCATCGCCGATGACGGCAAACCTTTTTCTTTCAATATCTTTTAATTTATCTGCCAAGGCTATTCCCGTGAGTGCAGAAATTGTGGTAGACGAATGCCCTACGCCAAAGCAATCGTACTCGCTTTCCTCCCGAACAGGGAATCCTGAAATTTCATTTTTTTGCCTTAGATTGAGAAATTTTTCTTTTCTACCCGTCAAAATTTTGTGTACATAAGATTGATGCCCTACATCCCACAGCAGAATATCTTGCGGGGTATTGAGGTAATAATGTAGAGCAATGCTCAGTTCCGTCACGCCTAGACTTGCTCCCAAATGCCCTTTCTTCAACGCCACTACATTCAAAATGTAATCTCTGATTTCCGCAGCCAATTTTGGCAAAACTTGAGCGTTCAGCTTTTTCAAATCTTGTGGATTATCAATGGTAGAAAGTAGGCGATATTGGTCTAGCATTTTTGAGATTCTGTTTAATTTTTTTTAATAGATATTCTAAGGCTTTAGAAATTTTTCAATTTTATTTTCAATTTCTTTTTTAGCTGCGTCTAAATCATCGTTTACAATCACACAATCAAATTGATCTTGGTAAGTCAATTCCTTAGCTGCTTTATCTATTCTGATTTTTAAATCCTCGGGCGAATCGGTGTTTCGGGCAGAAAGTCTTTTCCCCAAGGTTTCTAAATCGGGTGGTTTTACAAAAATCGAAAGGGCTTTCTCTCTGAATTTTTTCTTCAAATTAATGCCACCTACCACATCTGTATCAAAAATCACGTTTTTCCCCTTGCGCCAAATCCGCTCGATTTCACTATGTGGTGTGCCGTAAAATCGCTCGCTATAGACTTCTTCCCATTCAGCAAAATCTTCATTTTCTATGCATTTTTTAAATTCTTCTGTGCTTAGAAAATAATAATCAATCCCGTGTTTTTCCAGCCCTCTTGGTGGTCTTGTGGTGCAGGAAACAGAAAATTCTAAATCATTTCTTTGGTCGAGCAAATGGCGAACTAATGTCGTTTTCCCAGAGCCACTTGGTGCCGAAAAAATTATCATTTTCCCCGTGTTATCTCCATTTCTCATTTACAAAATATTTAGAATTTGCTCTTTTATTTTCTCCAATTCATCTTTCATTTCCACCACTATTTTTTGCATTTCGGCATGATTTGATTTTGAACCTAGGGTGTTTATTTCTCGCCCGATTTCTTGCAAAATGAAGTTTAATTTCTTCCCGTTACTTTCGGGTAAATTTAGCGTTTCTAGAAAATAGTTGCAATGGTTTGCCAAGCGGACTTTTTCTTCTGTCACATCTAGTTTTTCTAAATAATAGATCAACTCTTGTTCCAATCGGCTGTGGTCTGCGCCTTCTACTTTTTCTATCGCGGCAGTCATTCTTTCGCGAATTCCTTGAATTCTTTCTCCTTCAAATTCTTCTGTTTTTTGATTCAGTTTTTGAATTTTCTCAATTCTAATTTTAAAATCTTTTTGTAATTCTAAGCCTTCTTTTTCTCTAAAGGAGATCACATTTTCGAGTGCATTTTCTAAGGCTTTAAAAAATTTTTGAATTTCGACTTCACTGAATTCAATATTGGGTGAAGTAATCACATCTGGCATTCGCATAGCTTGTTGAAAAGCGGTATTTTCATCAATTTCAGGCATCATCGCTTTAAATTTCTGCACAAACGCCAAAATTAAATTTTCATTGATTTCTGTAGCAGAGAGTGTGTTCACAATGCTATTGTTTATAAAAACGTCTATTTTCCCCCGCTTCAATTTATCTGCCACTGCTTGGCGAATTTCGGGTTCGAAGCTTCTTAGTTCAGCACTGAGCCGAATGTTCAAATCTAAATTTTTGCTATTGAGGGTTTTAATATCTATGCTATATTTTTTATTTTGCAGAATTGCTTCTGCTTGCCCATAGCCAGTCATCGATAAAATCATAATCAACTTTCTTTAATGGTAAAATTACTAAAATTCGTTAATTTATCCATTGCTTTGCAATAAGTATGTAAATTTAGATTCCATGAAGAAGCTTTTATTTTTTTTACTTATCGGAATTTTAAGCCAAGCGCAAGATCTCACGGGGCGTTGGGTCATCTACGGAAATATGGATAGCGGCTACTACGCTGAATTAAATTTAATTCAAAATCAAAAAAACATTTATGCTGGACATTCATATGATACTGAAAATCAAGGTTTTTGCCGTCATTTTGTAGAGGCAAAATTTAATCCTGATACGCAAACCTTTACTGGGAAAGATGTGGAATTGATTGATAAATCAGCTGGGCACGAAGCTACCGATTATCATCTACATTACTATACTGAGAACGGAAAAGAGTTCCTGATGGGGACGCAAACCATCACGCCAATAGAAGATAAAAGGGGTTTGGGTAATCCTTTTGAGCATTTATTTAAAATGCGTGGTTTTAATTTCCCTCATGAAAAAAATATGGTCGTCTATGTGAAAGTGGATGATAAATATACTGTCTATACGCTTGGTGCGCCCAATACGATGACGGAGGAAGAAATGAAGTTGCAGAAGTCTGAGTTTCCTGAATTGAATGAATCTTCTGCTTCTGAAGGTAATAATGAAAAAACCTCATCTCAACGAGAAGGGAAAAATAAAGAATTTTCTTTGCCCGAAGTTATAGATAATAGCATTTTTGAAAAGAAAAAAGAGCGTAACAACCGTCTACTTGCACATATTACGCTAAAAGATATTGAGGAAGTTACCTTGCTAATTCGAGACTATGGCGAAGAAGATAATGATACGGTTAGTATTTTCCTTAACAATAGATTACTAGCTGGTAATGTGAGAATTACACATGAATCTAAAGAATATCAATTTAAACTTAATCTGAAGGAAAATAATAAGTTAGTTTTTGTGGCAAATAATTTGGGTGATATTCCACCTAATACTGCTCGTATCACTATCATTGCTGGCAAGCGACGCTATAATTACCGCTTGTTCACCGATGAAAAAAATAATGCAGTCATCCGCTTAGAAAATAAATGATTTTTTTTTTAAGGCTTAAAAAATTTTTAGAATTCTTCTCGTTTGATAAAGTAAAAAAACGGAATCAAAATAGGTAAACCTAGACTGAAAAACAGCCATATTTTCGTTTTACTATCAGGATTTCTATAGAGGTCGACCCAAAGCACGACTAATGAAACTAAAGTGAAAATGGCTGCAAAAATCAACATCCAGTTGATGTCGTCAACTTTATTTTCTTGCCAATGGAAATAAGCGCCAAACCACATTGCTAAACCAAAGCCAGAGAGAGCGACTAAAAGTTTTCGTGGTAAAATGAGTTTACTCTTCTTCGGCATTTTTTACATTTTTTTGGTATTGATAGAAAGCGTCCCAACCCTGCGAAGTTAAAGGAATTTTAATATTACTACCACGAGCCACTAAATGATTCCCTGCCTGCAAATCATTGGCAAAACCAATGACTGTGAAATGAGGGTTGCCTTTGATTTTATCGTAATCTTCTTGTTTTATGGTAAAGAGTAATTCATAATCCTCTCCGCCATTGAGCGCTGCAATGCTAGCGTTCAGCTCAAATTCTTCTCCTGCTGAAATGACTTGCTGGTCTAGCGGAATTTTTTCTTCATCAAGGGTAAAGCCTACTTTGCTCTGCTGCGAAAGGTGTAAAATCTCTGATGCTAATCCGTCAGAAACATCAATCATCGCCGTGGGTTTCACGTTTAATTTCTCTAAAAGTTTTATGATATCCAAACGTGCTTCGGGCTTGAGCTGGCGACCAATGAGATAATCGTAGGGGCGTAAATCGGGCTGAACATTGGGGTTGACCTTGTACACCTCATTTTCTCTCTCCAAAATTTGTAAACCGAAATATGCAGAACCTAAATCTCCTGAAACAACCAAAAGGTCATTTTCTCTAGCTCCCTTTCTAGTCACAATTTTTTCTTTATCACAAGAACCTATTGCCGTCACATTGATGACTAAACCTGCTTTGGATGCCGTCGTGTCTCCTCCTACCAAATCAACTTCATATTTTTGGCAAGCGATGAGCATTCCTGCAAATAATTCGTCAATGGCCTCTACAGGAAATCGATCTGAAACTGCAAAACTCACCAAAACCTGCTGAGGCAACGCATTCATAGCACAAACATCACTTACACTGCTCGCTATCGCTTTATAACCCAGATGCTTGAGTGGCACATAAGCTAAATTGAAATGAACGCCTTCGGTCAACATGTCAGTAGATATCAGCATGGCTTTTTCGCCATAGTCGATAATGGCGCAGTCGTCCCCAATCCCGAGTTGTGTCGTAGGTTGTGTATTTTTGAATGATGACTGAATGCGATCTATCATTCCAAATTCTCCTATTTCAGAAAGTGGCGTGCGTTGTAAGTCTTTATCTTGAAACATGTTTTTTATTTTTTTATAATAATTCTTCTAAATGAATATTTTGGGGCTTGGGGTTTAATTTTTTAATATCTTGAAAGTTTAGCTCTCTTACATTTTTAGACAGAATTTTTTTTAAACTCTCAAGCATTTCTTCGGGCAAATCCTTCGCCATTTTACGCTCTTGCATATTGAGCCAACATCCAAATAAAGTGGCATGCGCATGGTGTAAACCTTCTTCTGAATAAATATTTTGCTTGAAGCTAAAAAGTACTCCATTAGATGAAAAACCATCAATTTCTGTGTGAATAATCAAAGTACGACCAGGCATAACTTCTTTGTAATAATTGATTTTTTCTTCTAAAATGACTGGCCCTCGGTGAAGTTCATATAAGCGATGCAAGGGTAATCCACAGAATTCTAAAGCTTCCATCCTAGCTGCTGAAGTAAAGTTTAGAAATTGAGAATTGGCTAAATGCTGATTAGCGTCCAAGTCTGACCATCTCACTTTAATTTTTGTTTTATAAATCATGAAATCATTTATTTCTCAAAGGAAGTTGAATGGTAAATGTAACTCCTTTATCAATATTATTTTCAAATTTAATGCTTCCGTTGTATTCTTCTATCATTTTTTTGACGACTGGCAAACCTAGGCCGCTACCCGAACTTTTGGTTGTAAACTTAGGTTCAAATAGCTTATCTTTTACCTCATCGCTAACCCCTGTTCCATTATCTTTTATCTTTAGAATTACAACTTCTTGATTGGACATTAGGGCAACCTCTATCTGAGGTTTTGTGCCAAACGGAACGGCCTGCATCGAGTTTTTGACCAAATTAGTCACGATTCGTGATAAATAAGTTGGGTCGTAATAAATATAAATCGGTTCATTTAATTTGTGAAAGCTAACCATTTCTTCATCAAATATATCTAAAGTTTTCTCGACTTCTTCACAAACATCTATTTTTTGGTCTTTCCGTACTGGCATTTTGGTATAATCTGAAAAGGCTTGAGAAATTCTATCGATGACATCAATTTGATTAATCATACTCTCGGTGAAATCTTTTACTCTTTCTTCTATATCGGGTAAATTTTTATCAAATTTTCGTTGAAAACTCTGCATTTGCAAGCGCATTGGCGTTAATGGATTTTTCAGCTCATGAGCTACTTGCTTCGCTGCTTCTCGCCAAGTTTCTTCCCGCTCGAGTTTTAGCAATAGTTCTGACTGCTCGTTTAGTTTAACCAACATATTGTTATAGGAATTAACTAGCGGACTGATTTCATCTTTGCCACGGTATTGTAATGGGCGATTTAGTTTCACTACATCAGTTTTGACTAATTTTTCGGCGATTTCATCTAGGCGTGAGGCAATGCTTTTTGACAACCAATACGAAATAACTAAACCAACAATCATAATCACTGATACCAAGACTAGAAACTTGATAAGTAAATCATAAAATTCATCTTTTTGATAAGAATCATCGTGCAGATAGGGTAAATTAATAATCGCAATAGGCTGATGATTAATATTATACAAATAAGAATAAATTCTGATGTATGTGTTTTTCCCTGATTTTTGTACCATTTCTACACGATCATTTTTCAGACTTAGAATTTGCATCACCTTTCCTGGTACAAAGTGAATGTCCTTGCTATTCCCACTTTGGGAACTTATCAAGAGTTCCCCTTTTAAATCATAAATATTGATGTGAATATCATTAATGTCAGAATATTTATAAATGTTGTTTTCAAAAATATCTTTTACATTTTCTTCTGTAACATTTTGTGGAAATTCAGAAATCAGATAATCAATTGTTTCTATGATGTTTTTTTCTTTCCGAGCTAAGCGGTTTTCATGATAATTTTTTGAAATGGACTGAAAGTAAAAAAAAATCAGAACTCCAAATAAGCTTGTGAGCACAACAATGACTAAAATTAAGGCGAGATAAATTTTATCTCTAATGAACAGCTTGTCTAAAAAACTTTCTCTAGCACGCATTCAAGGTTAATTTTTGAACATATTTTCCTAAAATATCAAATTCAATATTTAGCAAATCGCCTACTTTTTTATCTTTCAAGTTCGTGTGTTCCCATGTGTAGGGGATTATGGCTACGCTAAAGCCATTTTCGTGGGAATCTACAATCGTTAAGCTAATACCGTTCAAGCAAATAGAGCCTTTCTCTACCGTGATAAATTTAGCATCTTCATACACCACATTTATCAACCAGCTACCGTCTTTATCTTCCATGCTTTTGATTTCCCCCACTTGGTCCACGTGCCCTTGCACCACATGCCCATCAAGACGAGCATTCATTTTGAGAGCTCTTTCTAAATTCACTTTTGTTCCAACTTGATATGCTTTTAAATTTGTTCGCTTCAAAGTTTCTTCTATCGCCGTCACAGCATAAGCATCCTCCCATAGGCGCACTACAGTCAAGCAAACGCCATCGTGTGCTAAGCTTTGGTCTATCTTGAGCTCTTGTGCCAATGGAGATTGGATACGATACGTCACGTTAGAGTCTTTTTGTTGAATTTCTACAACTTCACCTATATTTTCTATAATTCCTGTAAACATGATTTAATAATATTCATTAAAATCATCATCATCAAAAATATCATCGCGTTTTGGAGATATTTCATCCTCATTTTCCTCTATAAAGAAATCCATAGTATCCTTCACAGGGGCTTTATCTGGCATTTTACCGTAAGAATAAACGACCGCTGTAGCTGCTTCTTTTTCATCACGTTCAATCGTTTCACAAAAAAATGTCCACATATTAAAGAAATCATAGACATAAATCATTCGCCTCCCGACTTGCCCCATAACTTCATTGAGCTGAATTTTTGCCATCGTCTCACCTCCTTCTTCATCAAAGATATTTTCTAAAGGAATTTCACTTCCCTGAAACCAGTTTTCGTTAGACAAATAGAACGACGCCATTTCTTCTCCTTCTAAATCAAAAGCTTCTTTTACAATATGATGAAATGACAAAAGATTTTGTTTTCCACTTATTTGAATGTCTCGAAATACATCTTTCTTTGCATCTAAAATAACCCTAATTTTCAAATTCATTTTTTACGATTTCTGATATGTTTTAGCAAGTTTTAAGCCTAATTCTCCCCCCTCTTTTTCCATAAAAACTAGCGCAGCATTTCTCTCATTTTCAATTTTGCCATCTAGAATTGCTTCTTTAATTTTATTCTTTAAAACTCCCACCTCTCTACACGGCTGAATACCGAATAGCTGCATGATATCTTCTCCACTAACGGGTGGCTGAAAGTTACGGATTTGGTCTCTTTCCTCTAAATCTGTAATTTTCCGCTCTACTTTTTCAAAATTTTGCTGAAAACGTTGCTGTTTTGCCTTATTCTTGGTCGTGATATCCGCTTTACACAGCAGAAATAAATCTTCTAAATCATCTCCTGCATCAAACAAAAGACGTCGCAGAGCTGAGTCACTCACCTCATCGCTTATCAACGGAATCGGGCGTGAGCTGAGCATCACCATTTTTTTCACATACTTCATCTCCCCCCCCATTGGCAATCTCAAACGCCTGAAAATGCCTGGAATCAATTTACTCCCCACAAATTCGTGATTATGAAAAGTCCAACCTATTTTTTTATCAAATTTTTTGGTCGAAGCTTTGCCAATATCGTGTAACAAAGCCGCCCAACGTAGCCAAAGATTTCCTGTCGTTTGGCTAATATTATCTACCACTTCTAGCGTGTGCCAAAAGTTATCTTTGTGCGTTTGTCCTTCTATTTCTTCAATGCCTTTGAGTGCTAAAAGCTCTGGCAAAATAAAATCTAGCAAACCTGATTTTTCCAATAATTTCAATCCGTAGGAAGGCCGTCTTGTCAGCATAATTTTATTAAATTCAGCCATGACTCTTTCCTTTGACAAAATTTCCATTCGCTGCGCATTTTCTTTTATCGCTTGGAATGATTTTGCTTCAATATCAAAGTCAAGCTGAGCGGCAAACCTGATAGCGCGCATCATGCGTAATGGGTCGTCTGAATAAGTGATTTCTGGGGCTAGCGGTGTGCGAATAATTTTATTTTCCAAATCTTGAAACCCGCCAAACGGGTCTATAAATTCCCCGTAGTTGCTTTCATTAAGCGAAATCGCCAAAGCATTGATTGTGAAGTCCCTGCGCATTTGATCATCTTCTATACTTCCATTTTCTACTGCAGGTTTTCGGCTATTTTCGCTATAGCTTTCTTTGCGTGCGCCAACAAATTCCCAATCAATATCTTTGTAACGGAACATCGCTGTACCAAATCTTTTAAAAACTTTGACCTTAGAGGAACCTGGTAAATTTTGAGCTATCTTTTGAGCTAATTCTATGCCACTCCCTTCTATCACTATGTCTACATCCTTTTTATCTCTTCGGTTTAACAAAAAATCTCTTACAAAACCTCCAATCACAAAAACAGGAGCATTCATTTCTTCTGCGATTTTAGAAATTTCTTTAAAAACCAAATTTTTTAAAGCTTCTTTCAGATTCATAATGCAAAGTTAATCATTTCAAATCCGTTTTTTCCCTTTTGGTTTTAAATGTTTTTTTCAAGGCTTTTATTTATTATTCAATCATTTGATTTTTAATAGATTGATATTTTAGCAATTAAACTTTAAATATCAAATAATTGCTATTTTTTCAAGCGCGTAGCACTTTTATCTCTCCCGTTTTAGATAAAGAGATAATACTTGACGACTCGTATTTGGGGATAAAAAGAGGCGCTTCCGCGGCTATATAGTCCACTCCTTTTTTAATTTCTTCTGAAATCTCTTCAAATTGCTTGGGTGATGCCTGTCCTGATAAATTTGCTGATGTAGAAAGCAACGGTTGCCCCACTTTCTGAATGATTTTGATTAAATTTTGGTCTCTAGTCAAGCGAATACCAATGCTTCCTTCTGGAGAAAGTAAATAATCTGGAACTTCCAAAATGTCATCATAAATCAACGTGACTGGCTTCTCTGAATAGTCCATAATATCCCACGCCAAATCTGACACGTTGACCAAACGCTGCAATTGCGCTTCGCTCGCCACTAGAAGCAAAAAAGTTTTTTTAGGGTCTCTTTTTTTTATACCCTTCAACTTAGTAAAGGCTTCTGGCTCAAAAGCCAAAGCACTAAGCCCAAAGGTGGTGTCTGTAGGCATCAAAACAATGCCATTATTTTTTAAGGCTTCAATTATTTTTTGCATTTATTTTATTTTTTGGAAAAACTGATAGAAATCTGATATTGTGCCTTTTACATTTAATTCTGTTTGAATTTTTTTCTCAGCATTTTTACCCATATATTCACGCAAAGAAGGATTCTCTGCTAGTTTTTGAATTTTTTCAGCCAAAGCATCTTCTGCTCCGATCGGGACAATATAGCCGCTTTCATCAGGGTCTACAAGTTCGGTGCAACCGCCAGCATCTGTCATCACCACAGGCTTCCCCATGGCAGCTGCTTCGCTAATGGACCTCCCTAAACCTTCTGATAATGAGGTTTGTACATAGACATCAGCTCCTTTGATAAGTTCTGGAGCATCTTGACGGTAGCCTAAAAAATGTATATTTTTTAAGCCTTTAGAAATTTTTTGAAAATTTTGCTTTTCCAATCCTTGCCCGACTAATATAAAATGAATATTCTGCATAGGCTGAAGTTTCTCTGCCGATTTCAAAAAAGTCGGAATATCTTTCACTTTATCGTTTCTGCCTACTAAAATTACTTTGATGGTTTCTTTTGGAATATTTAAACTCTGATAATCAAAAGCTTGAACCTCTTTAAACCATTCAGCATCATAGCCTTTATAAATTTTTAAAGCCTTAGATTTTTTCCACAATTGTTTTCTGACGTGCCGATAAACAAAATCACTATTGCAAATGATATAATCAACTTTGGGATGTAAATAAGAAAGGTACGCAGAAGGGTCATGCCAATGTAAACTACCAGATCCATAGTAAGTTACAATCTTGAAATTTTCTTTTTTGATGAAAAATATAATGCTTCTCAGGTATTTACCAATTCTGGCATAGAGAATGTTTATCTTATTTTTTCGAATAATTTCTTGAATTTTTCGAGTAAATTCTTTGTCAAATTTCCCTTTAGGTTTTATGTTGTAAAACTCAATCTGACGTTCTTTAAAATACTGCTCCACCTCTTGTGAAGCTTCTCCTGCAACGGCTATTTTTTGCCCTTTTTTTTGCAAAGCAGTAAATGTTTCTAGTTCAGAATAAAAGACATTTTCTGCGGCGTTATAACTTCCTAGTATTAGGATATTTGCATTTGTCGTATGATTTGCCATTTATTCTAATTTTCTCATGAATTTAAGGTTTATTTATTTTTTCATGGAACTTCAAATTTAAGCCAAAAAATAGAATGCCGTATAAAATAGCTGAAATAAAATCAATATTTTTGTTTTTGTGAGTAAGCAAGTAAGCATTATTATTAGCACTTATAATCAGCCAAAATGGTTAGAAAAAGTGCTTTGGGGTTACCATGTTCAGTCTTTTGGCAATTTTGAATTGATTGTGGCCGATGATGGTTCGGGCGAGCAAACACGGGCACTGATTTCGCAAATCAAACCTTTGTTAAACTATGAATTGAAGCATGTTTGGCATCCTGATGATGGATTTCAAAAAACTAAAATTCTGAATAAAGCGATATTGGCTTCTGCTGCTGATTATCTTATATTTAGCGATGGTGATTGTATTCCTCGCAAAGATTTTGTGGAAACTCACATCAACCAAAGAGCTGAAGGGCGATTTTTATCTGGCGGGTACTTTAAACTTCCTATGGAAACTTCACAAATGATTCAAAAAAAAGATATTTTCAGTCAAAATTGTTTTGACTTGAATTGGCTGAAAAATAAAGGTTTAAAAAATTCTATCAAAAATTTAAAGTTGATTAAAAATAAATTTGCATTAAGCATTATGAACACTATCACAAGCACCAAACCGACTTGGAATGGGCATAATTCTTCTGGTTGGAAAAAAGATATTCTTGCCGCTAATGGATTTGATGAGAGAATGCAGTATGGGGGTGAGGATAGGGAATTGGGTGAGCGTTTGGAGAATGCTAAAATTAGAGGAAAGCAAATCAGGTACAAGGCGATTTGCCTGCACCTAGACCATGCTCGTGGCTATGTAAACCAAAAAAGCTGGGAAATCAACGAGGAAATCAGGAAACGTACCCGAAATCAAAAAATAACTTTTTCGCCTTTCGGGGTAGAGAAGCAATCAGTTTAATCCTTTTTTATGAAAATTACCCAAGTCATAGACCAATTAGGAATCGGGGGAGCTGAGCGAGTTTGTGTGAATTTATGTAATCTTTTTGTGAGAAATGAGCACGAGGTCAAATTAATTGTATTTGATCAAATCGGTCAGCTTTTTGATTTGCTTGATGAGCGTGTGGACGTAGTGATTCTGGATAAAAAGAAAAGTAAATTTAAGGCTTATAAAAAATTCACTCAAGAGGTACAAGATGCTGATATTGTTCACGTTCACATGAGGCAGGTATACAGATTTGTGCAAAAGGCTTTCCTATTATTTGGGGGGAGGGGAAGAAAAATTGTTTTTCATGACCATTATGGTAAAATTGCCGTAAAAAAACATGTCCCCATGTTTTATCGTACGATTTTTAAGCCAAAGGTGTATATTGGCTGTTCTGCATTGCTCACAGATTGGGCGATTAATAATGTGAAAATGAAGCCTGAGAATGTGTTCATGATTAATAATTTCGTGGCACAATACGCCACAAATTCTGATGAATCTGCCCAAGGCTGGGTGATGACAGGAAATTTAAAGCCTGTGAAAAATCATGAATTTGCCATCCGCTTTGCTGCTGAGATGGGGAAAGAACTCAGCATTTATTGTGCAGAAGCCGAAGGTGAATATTACGAAAAACTTTGTAAACTAATTCAAACCTTGAATTATGAAGATAAAATTCATTTCAAAACGGGTTGCTTTAATGTTCAGCCTGAATTGAAACGTTATGAATTTGCTTTATTGCCCTCGGTTTCTGAAGGGGATCCGCTGGTAATCGTAGAATATTTAGCTCAGGGAATACCTTTTTTGGTTTCTGATGTTGGCGAATCGGTAAAAATTATTCAAAAACATTATCCCTTCTTGGTTCAGAAAGATTATAACATTGAAAATTGGAAAGAAAATTATGCAAAAGCCATTCGGTTAAAAGATAAGGAAATCAAAACTTTATACCGAAATTATTTTTCTGAAGATTTGTTTTTAGAGAAATATATGACCGTTTATCAGAAAGTATTGTCCTAAAAAATTCATTCAACAGCTCTTGTAAGTGGCGTTATAATTTAAACTTTATTCCATTATTACAAGTAAAATCCTTACAATGAATGTCTATAATCATTTTTTTCAGCCATTTGTGCTCGAGCTTCATCTCCAGAATCTAATGCTTCTGCATAGATTGCTTTCAAAATAATTTATTTTTCAAGGCTTAAAATTTTTCAAGGCTTAAAAAATTTATACCGCCACATGGTGCGTTCTCAAGGCATCGTTCAAAGATGTTTTTTTGTCAGTAGATTCTTTTCTTTTCCCTATGATTAAAGCACATGGCACTTGGAATTCTCCTGCGGGGAATTTTTTGGTATAACTTCCTGGTATCACTACTGAACGTTCTGGAACATAAGACTTTAACTCTCTGGGCTCATTGCCCGTTACGTCTATAATTTTGGTAGAAGCCGTCAGTACCACATTTGCTCCTAAAACGGCTTCTTTGCCCACTCTTACGCCTTCTACAACGATGCATCTAGAGCCAATAAACGCATTGTCTTCTATAATCACAGGAGCTGCTTGCAGGGGTTCTAAAACACCGCCAATGCCTACGCCTCCGCTCAAATGAACATCTTTCCCGATTTGGGCGCAACTTCCCACTGTAGCCCAAGTGTCTACCATGGTGCCGCTATCTACATATGCCCCGATGTTCACGTAAGACGGCATCATTATCACACCTTCTGCCACAAAAGAACCGTGCCTTGCAATTGCGTGAGGAACCACTCGAACGCCTTTTTGGGCATAATTTTTCTTTAATGGAATTTTATCATGAAATTCAAACGGCCCAACTTCTATTGTTTCCATTCTGGCAATAGGGAAATACATTACCACGGCTTTTTTTACCCATTCGTTAACTTGCCAGCCATCTTCTGCTGGTTCTGCCACACGTAAATTCCCTGCATCTAATTGATTAACAACTTCTTTTACTGCGTTTTGAGCCTCCTCTTGCTGCAAAAGCTCTCTGTTTTCCCAAGCTTTTTCTATAATAGATTGTAGATTCATGTTTGATATTTTCCTCAAAGTTAAAAATTTATTGTCTTTATTGCTTTAACTCTTTCTCTGTATACCAAAAAGCAGGAATTAACAACAATAATAAAACTGGCTGAATCAGAATTCTACGAATATAAAAACCTGCCGTAAACCCCCACTGAAATTCGGTTATAATGAAATAATAATAAAGACTTAAACAAATTAAGAAAATAATAGCATACATCAAAGAAGCTATTTTGATAAGAGGCTTTTTCTGAAAGATTAAATATAGAATCGCTAAACTCACAAGGCTATTGAACCAAAACCGAAGACTAATGCTCCACAAATGATGATGTAAATTGAATTCTGGGAATAAAGCGTTGATGAAATCATGCTTGAAAAAATTTAACAATGGGTCGTAAAATAGTTTGTCCTCAAAAAAGCGAATCGAGGCCAAAATAATTATCAATAAAAAAATGAGAAGATATTTCGATTTAAATTTCATCGTCTTTCGTATTAATTAAAAAATATCTCACCCAAATCAACCAAAGAATAATTACCATTCCGTAAATGATAAGCGGAAATAAAATGTCGTGCGAAAACTTCTCGTATTGTGGATGGTATGTGAAAATATAATTTAGTAAAGAGATTCGGAAAAGGTTGGTTATATGCAACAAAACAAGCCCTAAGAGAATGTATAAAAACGTGGGCATAAATTTTTTGCCAAAAGCTACCACAAAAGAGACAAAAATAATCATTACTGAAATGGCATTACAACCTTCGTTCACTCTTGAGCAATAGAAGCCATCGAGATAGAAGCGGCGAAAAGCTTCTCCTTCTATTTGGTGATTTTCAGCATCAAAGCCTACAAGCCGCATGAGATACCCTACAGAATCTGAGACCCAGCCAGTGAAAGGGTCTGCGATTTTCAAATCTGTGAGATAAAGATTGAGATACCAACTGTACAAAAGCGTTAAAATCAAATAGGTGAAAAAAAATTTACCTATCAGCAAAATCAATATCTTATATTTTTTCCAAAGCTCCATTTGGCAAGAATTATTTATTTTTGACAAAAATTAAAACGATGGATAAAATTAATAAAAGAATAGATATTATCATTAATAATTCTTCTTCGATAGATGAAAAATTACTTAAAATCTGCCAGCTGCTCAAGAATGAAATCGACGGATTTGATTGGGTAGGCTTCTATTTTCAAGATAACGAACAGCAAATTCTAAATCTAGGCCCATATGCTGGCGCCGCTACTGAACATACTAAAATCCCGTTTGGTAAAGGAATTTGTGGGCAAGTTGCAGTCTCCAACAAAACCTTCATTTCTCAAGATGTTGCTGCTGAGGATAATTATTTGGCTTGCAGCATAGATACGCAGTCTGAAATCGTCGTTCCAATCTTTAAAAATGGTGTAAATATTGGGCAAATTGATATTGATTCGCATCAGAAAAATGCTATTTCCCAAGAAAAAATAGCTTTGTTAGAAAATTTAACCGAAAAAATATCAGCTATTTTATAGGCTGAAAATATTGGAGAATCAAGCTTGATATTACTAAATTTGCCAAACGATAAAAGCCAGAACAATGAATAAAAAAGTCCTTTTAATGATTTTAGATGGCTGGGGAGAAAGCATAAACCCTAAAGTTTCTGCCATTGCTCAAGCCCAGACTCCATTTATAGACAATTGCTATATCAAATATCCGCATGCTAATTTGACGACTTTTGGACTCGCTGTAGGCTTACCAGAAGGGCAAATGGGAAATTCTGAAGTCGGGCACATGAACATTGGTGCTGGCCGAGTGGTTTATCAAAATTTAGCTAAAATTAATTTAGCAATTCAAGATAAAACTTTAGGGCAAAATAAGGAACTACAAGCAGCATTTGAATATGCTAATCAAAATCATAAAGACCTGCACCTTATCGGGTTAGTAAGCGATGGCGGTGTGCATTCTCATATCAATCATTTGAAAGCTTTATTGGACCAGACTCACGCAGCTAAAGTTAAGAATTGCTACATTCATGCCTTTACCGATGGCCGTGATTGTGACCCTAAAAGTGGCAAAAAATTCATCGAAGACATCATAAACAAAGCAAGTCATGTCAATGCTCGCCTTGCCAGTATTGTGGGGCGATATTACGCCATGGATCGTGATAATCGCTGGGAAAGAGTAAGATTAGCCTATGATGTAATGACCAATGCTGTGGGTGAAAAGACAGAAAAACCATTAGAAGCTATTCAAAAATCTTATGACAATGATGTGACCGATGAGTTCATCAAACCCATCGTTTGTACAAATCCTGACGGCTCACCTGTTGCAAAAATCAAAGATGGAGATGTCGTTATTTTCTTTAATTTCCGTACCGACCGCCCACGCCAAATTACGGAAGCCTTATTTTTAACTGCCTTTCCTGAGCAAAACATGCATCCGCTAGATTTGTATTTTGTGTCGATGACAAAATATGATGAAGCCTTTGATAAAGTTCATGTTTTGTATGATGAAGACAAGTTAACCAACACTATGGGAGAGGTTCTAGCCCAAAATCAAAAGAAACAAATCAGAATTGCTGAGACAGAGAAATACCCGCACGTGACTTTCTTCTTCTCTGGCGGAAAAGAGGAAGCATTCAACGGTGAATCTAGAATTCTCTGCCCATCGCCTAAAGATGTGGCAACCTATGATTTGAAACCAGAAATGTCAGCTTTTGACATTCGAGACAAAATCATTCCAGAGTTGAATAAAAAAGAAGCTGACTTCATCTGTCTAAATTTCGCCAATGCTGATATGGTGGGGCATACGGGTGTTTTTGAAGCTGCGATGAAGGCTTGTGAGGTTGTAGACCAATGTGCCGAGGCTATTTGCAATGTGGCCTTGGAAAACGACTACGCTGTAGCCATCATTGCCGACCACGGAAATTCAGATTTGATGATTAACGAAGATGGTAGCCCCAATACACAACACACTACCTCTCCTGTACCTTTTTTCTTTTTGACGAAAGAAGATGAAAATATTAAATTAAAAAATGGAAAATTAGGTGATTTAGCGCCGAGTATTTTAAATTACATGGGCGTGGAAATTCCTAAAGAAATGAATGGAAACATCATTATAGAGAAAATATGAAACTCGAGAGTAAAATTATAGCGGTTGATTTTGACGGGACCATCGTAGAGGATGCTTACCCAAGCGTTGGGAGAGCTAAAATGTTTGCTTTTGAAACCTTAAAAAAACTACAAGAAGATGGGCATCGCCTAATTCTGTGGACTTATCGTCATGGCAAAACTTTAGATGAAGCCATAGAGTTTTGTAGAAAAAACGGCATAGAATTTTACGCAGTGAATAATAGTTTTGAAGGAGAGAATTACGATCCTTCAGAAGCGAGCCGGAAATTAAATGCAGATTTATTCATAGATGACAGAAATCTAGGGGGATTCCCAGGCTGGGGGGAAGTGTATCATATCATCAAAAACAAGGTTAAATTTTCATTAAATAACGACGGGCTAGAGGCTGAAACTAAGAAAAAGAAAAATTGGTTTGGTTTTTAACTGATTTTTTTATCTAAAAAAATTTTAAGCCTTAGAGAAATCCAATATTTTTTTAAGGCTTAAAAAATTTTTAAATCCGCTTTTGTGATGAAAAATAATTCATGCAATAGATTATTTACATCAATTGAGAGAATTCAGCTGCCTGAAAAACAGATTTTAAATATAATCTCCTCAATATTTTATTATCAAAAACGGTTTCTTTTATATAAATGTAATTTCAGCAAATTTTCTTTTACAATGAATACTTTGCATTCAATAATATTTGCCTTGCCCTTAAACTAAAATTTGTTTCTACATAGCTAAATTCATTGATGTTAATAATTTTAAAGTTTTTAGTATTAAAAATATTATTCAACTGCAATTCAAAGCCAATTTTGTTCTTTCCCCAAGTGTAACGTTTAGATATAAATTTAAGTTGAGTGCATGATTTTGCTGTGTAATTTTTTTGTTTGATTGCACTTAATCCGCTCTTTTGCCAAACCAATGTTATCTGTCGTTCTTTCTTTCGTTTATTTATTTGTCAGTTCAAAAGTTTGTTTTAAATTTGTAACCAATGTCTAATGTTGTATAATTTGGTTATGAGTGAATATTTAACTATTTCAGAAACAGCAAAATTGCTGAATAAAAGTACAAAAACTTTACGTAGATGGGACGAAGAAGGTAAACTTTCTGCCGTTCGTGAACCGATGAGTAATTATCGGGTTTATCGGAAAGATGAAGTAGAAACTTTGTTTGCTGATTTTTTAAAAACTGACATTGCGGAAACGACTTCCAATTATGTTGAACCCAATCACGAGTACAAAGTCTTGGAATTATTTGCAGGAGCAGGTGGCTTAGCTGTCGGAATGGAAAAGGCTGGTTTGAAATGTGTCGCTCTTAATGAAATAGACAAATTTGCTTGTACAACGTTACGAAAAAATCGTCCGAATTGGAATGTTTTAGAAGGCGATATTAAAGATTTTGATTTCTCGGAATATAACGGAAAAGTTGATGTTGTTACTGGCGGATTTCCTTGTCAGGCATTCAGTTATGCAGGTAAAAAATTGGGTTTAGCAGATGCTCGTGGAACGCTTTTTTATGAATTTGCAAGAGTGGTAAAAGAAGTCAATCCACCGATTTGTATAGGCGAAAATGTCCGTGGTTTGTTGAGTCACGACAATGGGAAAACTTTACAGGGAATGAATTCTATTTTAGACGAAATTGGTTACAATGTAGTTCCTGTTGAAGTTTTGAAAGCCATACATTATAAAGTTCCACAAAAGCGTGAACGCCTGATTTTGGTCGGAATAAGAAAAGATATTGAAGTAAAATACGAATATCCAAAACCTTACAAGAAAATATACAACTTAAAAGATGCATTGAAAAAAGGCGAGTTGTACGATTGTAATGTTCCAAAATCAGACGGTGCAAAATATCCACAAAGTAAAAAAGAAGTGTTGGATTTGGTACCTCCAAAAGGTTATTGGCGAGATTTGCCTTTGGAAATTCAAAAAGAATTTATGGGTGGAAGTTTTTATTTAGGAGGTGGAAAAACCGGAATGGCAAGAAGAATTGGTTGGGACGAACCTTGCCTGACTTTGACTTGCAGTCCTGCTCAAAAACAAACAGAACGTTGCCATCCTGACGAAACCCGACCGTTTACAGTTCGTGAATATGCAAGAATACAGACTTTTCCCGATAAATGGGAATTTTCGGGTTCATTGGCACAACAGTATAAACAAATCGGAAATGCCGTTCCTGTCAATTTAGGTCGTGAAGTGGGTTACTCGATTGTAAAGTTTTTGAACGAATATTATAGTTTATCAAATCCTAAATAATAGCTGTAATTCTCAAACGTAATTTGGTCGAGAATAGAGCGTTTTGATTTTTCGGTTTCGGAAGTAATTTCTTCCAAAGCCGAACTTTCTTTTATTTTATCTTCTTTTTCTATGGATTTCAAATAATCTTTAATAGCTTTTGGTAATGCTTTGTATAGTTGGAAAAGTGCATCATTCTGTCCTGAAAGCAAAGAATAAAACTGGTCTCCCGAAATTTTGAAAACTCTTGAATGGCTGTATTCTTTTCCATTGATTTCGCCTTTCCAATGTTCGTTAAAACTTCCTTTCGCTAAAATTTGTACCCAATAACATTTTGCTTTTTTGTAGTCGTCCGCATAACGAGCTAATTTTTGAAACAGGGCTTCTGCCGAACTGCTATTCATTGTGTTATGTTTGTTCTTGATGTCTGCAAAAAGTGTATCATCATTTGCTTTGATATCAAAACCGCTTAAATTCCCAACTTCAAAACCTTTTATTCCACCTAAAATTTGCTCGTGAAATGTTCCGATTGAGTTATTTATGGATTTATCAATTTGACGAAGAATTTCCGATTGTATCAAATCGTCTTCGTTGATATCGTTGAATTTAGCGTCAAAGGTAAGTTTGATTGTATCAACTTTGTTGGTGTAGAAACTCTTTTTTGAAATGTTGTTTTTAGCTCGTAAATATGATTTGTGCAAATTTTCAATGCAGTTCAACAAATGTTCGTCCGAGATAAAGTTTACATATTTGTTCGCCATTACATTTCATCATTAAAATTCAGTTGCTAAATTACAAAATCTAGTTTAATATTTCTATCCGTTGATTTCTGCGGTGTCGCTTTAGAATGACAGATAACGTTTCGGGACTTGGCGTCAGTGGCGGAAATTGAAGCGAGAAGTTTCAATTTTATAATCCGTAAAACGAAATGTGCAAAAATTCAAAACGAAATGTACATTTTTTAACTAAATAAATAGTTTGTTTTCATTAGCGATTTTTTTATACATTCAGTTTTGTCGATTAAGAAAAACGCAGATTTGGTGCACCTTGATTGCGCAATTATTATTAATGGTTTTAAAGGAAAAATTCAATACGCAAAAAGCATTTTCCACGGTAGCAACGTTGATTAGGATACACCTAATCAGTAATTTGGAATTGTTTTGGATGGTGGAAAACTGCCGAAGAACCTACCCCAAACGCCACAAAAGCAAAAATAAATCCCCTTGCATCCAAACCGAACTGTTCTAAAACAGGAGGAGGTAACTTTTTTGCGAATTAATAAAACACATTGATTCACAGTGTGTTAAAACCTATTGTTCCTTATTTTTTGACTTATCCGTTTGGTAGTGTTACTTTTATTATATTGCTAGAGTAACCAATATTCAATTCACATACTATGAATAAAATAGATCTATTATCAATTCCCTTTTGTGTGATTTTACTTTTTGCGTGCAACAACGAAGACCTCTCTCCAGAGATATTAGGTTCTTCAATAGAAAGTAATCACAAACGTCAAGAGCTTTACATTCCTTATGCTGACTCTGTTGAATTAAAGGAATTAGCTCAAAATAAAAAAGTTCTTAATTTTGAATAATTTAAAGATTTAACAAAATGAAGAAGATCTTCTCTTTACAATTGTGTGTTTGGCTTTTTCTTACAATATTGTTTTCCCAATGTACAAAGGTTGATTTAGAGGAAGGAGTACGCAAAACAACTATTCTTCGGCATAATTATATTGCAATAACCACAAAAGATGATATTCCTGGAGAAGTGGAAGTGCATTATAGTATATTGGGCAATAATGGTCAAAACGAAGTCAAAACAGAGAGGCTTTCTACTCCTTGCGTGATTGGTGGAGAGAACGTCTTGGTCGCCTATGACAGTATTGTTGGTACACATTCGGGGAAAAGCGTTTTTAGCCAGCTTACCTTGAAAAGAGACTATCAAGAAAACGGAGCAGATTTTCTTTCAATCAAGAACTTGTCTTCGACCGTCCTTGAGTATGCCGTAATCGGTAACCAGCCTCTTGTGTTCCATAACCCTGCGGATTTAAAAGAGTACCATAATTTCACCAATTTAAATGAGATAGATAAAACCAAGGTTGTAAAAGAAAGTCCAACTCCTATTAATTCAGAAGGTATTCCTGTTTTATATTTACTAAAGCCTGAACTTTCTAAAATTAACCAGTACTATATTTTGCTAAGTATTGGAGATTGTGTGAATGGGGAGCTTACAACCGTAGAAAGTACCTATGCTAAGAATATTGGCATTAAACCTACACAGTATACTATTCGAGAAATAATGAATTTCTACAAAGAGGAATATAGCCATGGCAAAACCCTATTTGCAGACTACAACGACTATGATTTAAAATGTCAAAAGTACAAAGGTCTAGCTCGTTTAGACATAAAATTTTATGGAGAAATACAACCTGAGTCTTTTGTAAGGAACTCCGGACAGATTTGGTTTATTAATACAACTTCGGGAATGAAGGGAATTGACACCTTTAAGATATTTCAATAGGAATGATACATACTAAATTTATGTTATGCTGTCTTTTGTCAGTGCTATTATTGAGTTGCTCTGAAGATGATGACATAGTTAGGCATTTCGAGAAAAACGCTATATTCGTTTATATGGCTGCAGATAATGACTTGGATTACTAATACAAAACATCAATCAGATGGAGATGGGTTTTTCTGAAAATCAAATTAGTAATGGGGTTTATGTTTATGTAGACAGGGTAAAGAATCGCAAAACCTCTCACCCATGCCTATATAAAGTAAAGGCAGACAATACAGATTTAATAGTTTCCGAGATAATCAAAACCTATCCTGAACAAAACTCGTCAAGTGCAGATGTTTTTGTAAGTGCTTTAAAAGACGCAATAGCCTTTTCAAGAAAAGCCAATGAGCAAATTAAAGTATTGAGAGTGCTATAATTGGTTATTTATTCACTTTCACATCACTATCATCCCAAGCTAAAATCCCTGATATTCCGTCACTCCAAGCAAGTACCCAAGAACCAGCATCAACAGCGTTAACATTGGCTTGTAATTGAGATATTCCCTCACTTTCATTTACTACAATTTCCTTATCGCCATAAGAATCTGCCTCTGTAAAAGAAAACAAAACCATGGAACAAATAACAAATAAACCTAAAAAAACTTTTTCATTTATTATAAAACCAACTAATGATAAAGTTGGGTTGGAAATTATTCCCGTTTAGCATCTAATTTTACTTCCAGACTTTGTTCCTTGTTACGAATTTTCTCTATTAGCGAGTAACTTTTCGGTTTTATCACGTGTGTTTTACACTTTTACCTCTTTATTTTTAACCGTTTGCATTTCACGCTGTTTTTGGTAATATTAGTTCCCAACACTCAAATATATGAAAATCCTAATATTATGCGTTTTTTTTATTAGTTTACAATACTTTGACATTGTCTTGATAAATAATTTAATGGATTCAAATTTATTTTAAGCATTCTTAAGATTTTTTTCCTAATTCTTTTGCGTATTTTGTATACTTGAAATTGATTTTACCTTTCACAATTTTTCTTTTGGAGTGTCTCACAAAAAAGTAATTTGGATTATCATGCAAATCTTTCAATCAAAGATGAATTGAAAGATAGATTTCCTTCTTGTCGTTTAACCTTTTGTCTTTTTTAGTCTTACTATTCTCGCCTAAAATTCTATTTTTGGTTTTGCCATCAAACCCAAGTTTTGAGGTTAATCCAGCTACGGTACCATCTAAACTTACATTTTTATCCCATTTTAAGGCTTCAAAAGCATTTTTTCTTCCTTTTTGGAGAGCCAATGTTTTAGCATCAAAATCCTTTTTATTCTTTACTAATTCATCAGAACGCTTTTTTGTGTCGTTGGCTATATCAATCAGTGCAGCGTTATTTTCTTTTTCATCCCCAATGCCAACTGAATTTTTAAATTCATACCAAGCCGATTTTATCTTGTTGAGCCCAATCATGAAATTATCAATCATTCCATCCCAAAGCAATTCGGCACCAGATGTAAATACTTCCCAATTTAATTTTGCATTATTTACTACTATTTTCCATGCCTCGCCCCAACCATTTGTTTTAATAATAAGATAGGTAATCACACCTATAATTGCGATAATAGCAGCAATAATCCAAGTTCCAGGGAAACTCCATACGGCAAGGTTCAAAAACCATTGTGCAGCTGCAGCGGCTAATATACCTGCAGTTAAAAATCCAAAAATAAGGGTAAGGGGTTCTAATATAGGACCTAAAATTTCACTTAACCAGCTAAAAAAATCCATTAATTTTGAAGCAATTGGTAAAAAAACATCACCAGCCCTTACCATCATTTGATCCAATGTTCCTTGCAAATTCTGCAATTGCCCGTATGGCGTATTGGCAATTTTTTCAAGCATGCCTTGAAACTTTCCTCCTTTTCCTGTTGCAGTTTCCATAGCAGCACGTACATCTTCCACAGAAATTTCTCCTTTCTCCATCCTTTTAGTAAGACTTTCCATGCTTTCTCCTGTCCTCTCTGTGATGACTTGCAATGGATTGAATCCTGCATTAATCATTTGCAAAAGGTCTTGCCCCATCAATCGCCCTGTTGCCATAATTTGAGAATACACTAAAGAAAGACCGCTTAGTTTTTCTCTATTTCCCATGGCTACATCTCCCAACATCTTCATACTAGGCATAATCTTTTCCTGAGCAATACCATACCCTAGCATCATTTCGGCTCCCTTTTGAATGGAAGCATTATCGTATGGTGTGAAATTGGCGTATTGATTTAATTCACTTAATAGAGATTTAGCTCTTTCAGCCGAACCTAATAAAACCTCAAATTTAACATTGGTTTGTTCTAATTCTACCCCCTTTTGAACAATAGATTTTATTCCATTAAAAGCCCGCATTGCTATACCAAAACCGCTGGCTAACCCAATAAGTCCGCCAAATTGCCCCGCAACACCACGCAACCTTTCTCTAAAACTCATAGGCGGCAAGTTCTCCAAACGCCTTAATTCTCGCTCTGTTTCCCTAATATTATTGGTCAGGAGTTTTATATCTTTTGTGCTGGTACTTGCTGTACGTAGCTGGTTAAGTAAATCCAATTTCCCGCGTAAAGAATCTATTGAATTTACAGTTCTATCAAAAGAATTTTGTAAATTCGTTTGTGTACGGTTGGCCCTATTGTCAATAACCGACAAAACAGCACCTACCTTCATCAAGGATGAAGTGGCAAAGTCTTTGACCGATATTGAAAAACTATAACTCATACATTAAATGTTAGAAACTATTTTAGGAATACTTACTTTTATTTCATTTGCCGTTCTTGGCTTAATTGCAATGGCTGTTGTTCTGTTTGTAATTGGATTATGCTTTTTAGCTTTTGGCTTTTCAATCAAAAACGGCATTTATGGTGTGGTTCATTTACATAAAAAGAAATGGTTTTTAATCCTTCAACTGCCGTTTCTGATAATCTATAGTGTATTTATTTACCATGAAGGAATAAAGGCTATACCTGTTGTTTTGCTTTTATTCATTTTGGTGACTGGTGTTTTTTATGCTATTCAGAATTTATTTTTATCCAGTAAAAGATGATTTACTTTCCTGCTCTCGAATGTCATTGAGTTGGGCAAATTTCTCTGCCCATTCTTCATCATTCAATTCGTTGGGATTTATCCCTAAATAATATTGCATCAATGTATCTGTATAGCCTATCCAGTTGGACTCAAAGTCTCCTTTTGAGTCCTCTATAACTTTTTTAGTTCAGCGTTTTTAACTTCAATAATTCTATCTAATTGAGGTGCTACGCCCAGCAAATAGCTATCAGTATTTCACTGCCGCCGTAGATGTGGGGTATAACTCTACTTTTGAATTTTATAGCAAAGAATTAGCCGCCAATCTATACGCCAATATCGCACAATTCTCAGCTTTTAAAGCGCGGTCTTTTGAAAAATCTCTAACCGAAGCCTTATGGCACAAAGGTGATTTTATTTCTTGGAATGAATTTAAAAAAGTTGGTGCATCTATAAATCAAGACTACAATAAAAATTGGCTAAAAACAGAATACCACCAAACCGTAGCGACGGCAAATATGGCGGGTAAGTGGCAAGATATTCAACGTACCAAGGATTTATACCCTAACTTAAAATATGTAACCGTAGGCGATGAACGTGTACGGGCTCAGCATCGTGAATGGGACGGCATCGTATTATCCATAGAACACCCGTGGTGGAAAACACACTATCCGCCCAACGATTGGGGGTGCAGGTGTGATGTGGAACGTACAGACGACCCCGTGAGCTCCCATATCCCCAACGGACAATTAAAAGTGGAGTTTGAAAATAATGCCGCTCAGAGTGGGAAGGTTTTCAGCTCTTCTATTTATTTAACATCTGGCGGTTTTAATCCAGAAACAATTGAAAAAATTATTGACTGGGGGAATGAGATGTATAAGAAAACAATTATAGAGGCTAAGGTTTTAAAGGAAAAAGCCAAATTAATTGCCCCATACAAAACAAATTATATATTTTGTAAATTTACTTAACTTCATCTTTCAAAAAATCATAAGGTATTTCGTAATTATCTAATGGTGCAATTGGTAATATTTCTTTTGGCACTAAAGAACTATTTACTTCAACTTCTACTCCCTGCCTCCAAGCTAATTTTGCATAACCTAATGCAGGTTGAGAAATATACTTATTTAAGACTAAATTATCGTTTCTCTTTTTATGGATTTTAGGGCTAACTAATTGCTCCAATAATTCTTCACATTTAGCCTTATCTTTTGCTAAAAGTGCTTTATAAAATTCATAATCAATTTTTAACTCTTGTTGGTTTTTGGGGAGCTTTGGTAAGGTTAAAGTTTCAATAATATTTAAGTTTCTTTCTACTCCTTGAACATCATTTACCATAAAGAACTGAATTGTATTACACCAAATTGCACTTTTCCCCATTAATACATTCTCGTCCATACTTGGCATTCTACCCCAAGCTTTATATCTTAGAGTTGAATAATCTTTGATTAATTCATTATTATCACTTAAAATAGGAAATGTGACGGCTGACAATTCATAATCAAACATATTATTATTAAACTTCTCAATGCGTAACTTATCTAATAACGAAGCAGTACAAAAATGTTGTTTTGCTTTTGATATATTCCTATTCAAAATTTCGTAAACTGCCCAGTCTCTTTCTAAAAATCGAAAATTTAGAGACATTGGATCTGCATTTTCAAAATCATTCTCTATATGATTTAACCATTTATATTGTCGACTTAGAGAGTTTTCTATATCTTTTTTTAAATCTTTCATATTAAAAATCTTTACCTAATTTTAAAAAGTTTATTTCTCCTTTAGTTTTATCAACAGCTACCACATATTTTTGAATAAAACCTTTAGGGGCATCTAATATTGCTTCTGATGTTTGTTTTTGTAAACCATCAAGTGTACTTAACTTTTCACGAGCAATATATCTCAACCAGTCCTCAGTCATTTGAACTGGTAGTCGGGTATTTGGGTTTCCTTTATTTAATCTCACAGATCCATTCGCATTCATTTGCTTGGCATCAATAACAATTATTTCGCTAGGGTTAGAAATATCTCCCTTATACTTTAAGGGAAAAACCAAATGTAAAGGAATATACATCAAATTGCTTTAATTAACTTTAATGTAATTTAAATAAATTTGATTTTAATTTAAAGTAACGTTATATGTTAAGTTCAAAATTGATTATATTTTGATTAAAATTTTTGATTAAATTTTAATTTTAAATTTTCAACTTCTGCTTCTAAGTCGTAGAGCTTATTGTACATATCCGCGGGGTCTGGGAGATTTCCAAATCCGCTTGGATGGACTCCGCGGCTTCATCAATTTCAGCTTCTTCTTTGACCGCTTTAGCTAGTTGCTTAGCTTTAGCTTTCAAAATGTTTTCGCTTAACCCTAAATGCGCATATTTAGTTTTAAGGGTTTTTAGGATGATTTCAAACATAAATTAGACTTTTTTATTAATTATTAGCACAAAAATGCGTCGATATAATCGGTAATAAATAAAAGTTGTTACGATTTTAGAAAAGCTAGGCGTTGCCTAGTATCTCTTTTTGGTTTTACTAGCTTTTTACACCCTCTTTTTTGTCAAGCGGTAAGTTGAGCTTTAATAACTCCCTGTTCTTCTCAATCCAACTAGGAGGGGATTTTAAACGGCTAATTCTCTCTTTATTTTTTTCTAGCCATTTTTTATAACTAAAATTTTCGGTCATAAAATCGTCTTATCACATATAAGAAAACCCCTTAAAAGGCTTTATATAAGCTGTTTTGGGTACTTTTAGGGCATAAATACAAGTTTTGTACATTTCGTTTTAAACAAAAAAAGAGGGCAAATAGCCCTCAATCCCTTTATACAAGCCGTTTTCATCGGCTTTTCTCTCTTTCTCTATTCTGTACTTTTTGTTTTATGCCCCTTAGTTTCAATTGTTTTTCTGTTATTGTTCGTTATTTTAAATTTCACTCTTTCTTTCTTCGGACAGCCTCCTATTCCAAGGTCTCATTATTTATAATTGTATCTTTTGAAAATACCTAAATCATAAATGTTTGAATAGTGTATTGATATTCTTTGACAAGTTTTTTTACGCATGAACTTTTTGGAGTTCCATAAAAGATCTTTTCTTAATATTTAAAATTCTATAATCGTTTGGATGCTTAGTTTTAAGCATCCGGTGTAGATTATATCTAGACTTAAAATGGTCCGATTTAAGCTCCCCAGTTTTAAAATGAATAAAAAAACTAATGAAATTCTTTCTTTATAGATTTATCTTATAAATTATAACATTGAATTTAATGGTTGAAGATATGTTATAGATTAATTTTCAATAAGATGATAGAATTATAATAAAAGTACTTATTTATTGATATTTTTAGTCATTAAAAACCCAAATGGCTGGTAAAAGTGAAAAAGAAATTTTTTTGTAGCCATCTTTTTCAAAAAGAAGAGCGAAATTACCGTCCCAAGTTTGTGCTAAAGAAGAATATGCACTGGCTCCAGGGTAGATAATTTTGCCTTCAGACCAGCTTTTACCTTGATTTGTACTGTATTTGATACCTAAATTTTTTCGGTCTTTTTGGTCATGTAAATTAGCAAATACCAAAGCCTTACTTTGAAAATCGTATAACATCATAGCTCCGTTACACGTTGGGTCTATCAAGTCATTTTTAACTTCATTTGAAATTAATTTCCCCTCTGGGTTAAATACATAAATTTTTCTCGCTCCTAAATCTCTCACTCGCGAATTTAAGAGAATATTCCCATTCGGTAAGGCTGTAATGTTAGTCTCATCAGCAGGAGCTACAGGCCCTGCAAACCTCTCCCAAGTTTTGCCGTGATTTTTGCTGGTAAAAACAAATACGCCTTCTTCTAAAGTCACTAAAGTCTGATAAATATTCCCGGCATTATCTTGCGTTGCTTGTCCCGATGTTATAAATCTGAAATATTTCTCTGAATTAGCCGGGGCAATATCATCTGTAATATCACGGGGCTGAGACCAAGTTTTCCCGTTGTCATGACTTACAATCACGTGATGACGAAAAATACCTTTGGCGTTGACCAAGTCCATATAATTGTAGAAGAGGAAAATGTCTTGAGTTACTCTATCCACTACCATACTAGCATCTGAAGCGGATTGCCCTTTGGGGAAATCAACAATGCGCTCTGCTGCCGTCCAAGTTTTTCCATTATCAAAGCTACGTTTCATGACAATGTTGATGTCATCATTGTATTTCAAGTCGCCACATTGGTTGAAGCGCTCATCAACCACGGCAATCAAAGTTCCATCTGGTGCAGTGACCAAAGAAGGGATTCTAAAGCATCCACCGTTCAAATATTTGGTGTCATAAAATAAATCTGCGTTGGCTGGAGTTGTCTGTGCTTGGGCAATAACTGCCGTAAATAATAGTAATAAAATCTTTTTCATTTTTATAAAAATTTACCTGTATAACTTTTTTTGTTCTTTTTTATTTCTTCTGGCGTTCCCGTAGCGACTACTTCTCCGCCTCTTTGTCCACCTTCAGGTCCCATATCAATTACATAATCTGCTACTTTAATGACATCAATATTGTGTTCGATTATCACGACAGTGTTCCCTAAGTTAACTAATTTTTGTATTACTTCCAATAAAATATTAATATCTTCAAAATGTAAACCTGTGGTCGGCTCATCTAAAATGTAAAAGGTGTTTCCCGTCTGAATTTTACTTAATTCTGTAGCCAACTTCACACGCTGTGCTTCTCCTCCACTCAGCGTCGTCGATTGTTGACCTAACGTAATATAGCCTAAACCAACCTCTTGCAACATTTTCACCCGACGATGAATTTTTGGAATCGGTTCAAAAAATTCTACGGCTTCATCTACATTCATATCTAAAACATCAGCAATAGATTTCCCTTTATACCTGACTTCCAAGGTTTCACGATTGAATCTCTTCCCATGGCAAGTTTCACAAGATACATAAATATCTGGTAAAAAGTTCATTTCAATCAACTTAAGCCCCGCTCCTTGGCAAGTTTCGCATCTTCCTCCTTTGACATTGAAACTGAAACGCCCAGGTTTATATCCTCTAATTTTAGATTCGGGTAATTCTGCAAATAGATTTCGAATATCTGAAAACACCCCCGTATAAGTCGCTGGGTTACTACGCGGCGTACGACCAATTGGAGACTGGTCGATATCAATCACTTTATCAATTTTTTCTAAGCCTTTAAATTTTTTGTACGGATATGGCTTTTGGATAGAATTATAGAAATGTTGATTTAGAATTCTATAAATCGTTTCATTAATCAACGTTGATTTTCCACTTCCCGAGACGCCACTCACCACCGTTAAAGCTCCCAAAGGAATTTTCACGTTTACATCTTTTAAATTATTGCCCGATGCTCCCATAATTTCCACAAAATCACCATTGCCTTTCCTTCGTTCTTTTGGGATTTCAATTTTTCGGATTCCGTTGATGTAATCTGCTGTTAAAGTCTTCGCTTTTACTATATTTTTAGGCTTACCTTGCCACACTACTTCACCACCTTTCACACCTGCTTTGGGACCCATATCTACCACATAATCTGCTGCTAAAATCATTTCCTCATCATGTTCTACGACTACCACAGAATTACCAATGTCACGAAGACCTTTCAGTGATTCTATCAATTTCACATTATCTCGCGGATGCAAACCGATAGAAGGTTCATCTAAAATGTATAAAACATTGACCAGCTGAGTTCCGATTTGTGTGGCTAATCGAATTCGCTGCGATTCTCCTCCACTCAAGGTTTTAGAACCACGGCTCAAGGTCAAATAATCTAAACCGACGTCTAATAGAAATTGTGTACGGGTTTTAATTTCTTTTAAAATTTCTCTAGCAATAATCTGTTGTTTCTCATTCAGGCGCTCGTGCAAGTGAGAAAGCCAATCATAGAGTTTGCCCAAATCCATATCAGCTACTTCTGCAATATTTTTTTTATCAATTTTGAAGTAAAGAGAAGATTTTTTCAATCGCTGACCTTCACATTCTGGGCAATTAACTAATTCTGAATAACGCCGACTAAGTGAATGTGATTTTTTGCTATCTTTATCATTAATAATTCGGCCTAAATAGGGGATAATTCCCTCGAAATCAATATCAAATGTTTTTTTTATCTTAGCTGCTTTCAGTTGCTTCTCTACCCGTTCGGTAATACCATACAAAATTTCATCACGTGTTTTGGTTTTTAAGTCCTTCCAAGCCGTTTTATCAGACTCTTCATTTTTACCTAAAATTAAGGCAATCTGATTGTTGATAAATTTCTTGTGTTTGATGTCAGCTAATGGCGCTATGGAGCCTTTGGCTACGCTCAAATTTTCATCAGGAATAACTTGATTTTCATCTACTTTTTTCATCGTTCCCAGCCCGTTACACTTTGGGCAGGCTCCTTTGGGCGAATTGAAAGAAAATGTATTAGGCTCTGGCTTAGGGTATGAAATTCCTGTGCTAGGACACATCATCTCTCGGCTAAAATACCTGACTTTATTATCTTCCATATCTAGAATCATTAGGATGCCGTCACCTTGGCTCATTGCTGTCTCCAAAGAAAGCAGTAGCCGCTCTTTTTGCACTTTATCATTCATCACGAGCTTATCGACTACAATTTCAATATCATGCGTTTTATAGCGATCGAGCTTCATTCCTGGCTCAATGTCTCTTATCTCGCCATCGGTACGAACTTCTAGGAAGCCTTTTTTATTAATTTGCTCAAACAACTCACGGTAATGCCCCTTACGTGCACGAACTACTGGTGCCAAAATCATGATTTTTTTCCCCTCAAACTGTTCTCGGATTAATCCCATGATTTCATCATCTGTATAGCTGACCATTTCTTCGCCCGTCTCAAAACTATATGCCGTAGAAGCACGGGCGAAAAGCAATCGCAAAAAATCATAAACTTCTGTGATTGTCCCCACCGTGGAACGCGGGCTCTTAGACGTTGTTTTTTGCTCAATTGCTACCACGGGCGAAAGCCCATCTATTTTATCTACATCGGGACGCTCCACCCCCCCCCAAAAGCTGACGTGCGTAGGCTGAAAAAGTTTCTATATAACGCCGCTGCCCTTCTGCATAGAGGGTGTCAAAAGCTAAAGATGATTTCCCGCTCCCACTCAACCCTGTGATGACGACCAATTGATCTCGTGGAATTTCTAAATTTATATTTTTCAGATTATGCTCTCGTGCCCCAAAAATCTGAATATTGTCATTTTCCATAGCATAAAACACAAAAATATGAAACTAATTTGGCAATGATGAATTTAAACTAATATATTTTAAGCCTTAAAAAATTTTGTGAGCATAAATTAGCTCGTAAATTATCGTAAATTAGCAAATACTTGTTGGCAAATCGGCATGGTTAATAATTTAACACAAAAGACTGAATGTCAATTTTTCACACAAGTTTTGTAACTCTTTAATTCAAACTCGGCTTTCATAATTCTCAAAATTCAACTTCTGCCTATCGACTAAGATTTTATCGCACAGCATAATAGAGAGATGAGTTTATCATTTTAAATCGGGTTAAAAATTTTATCCCCACTTAAGGGGCTTTTTTTTAAGGCTTTAGAAATTTAGAGATTCTCCTATTTCCAGTAAATTTAATTCAAACCCAATGGCTTCGAAGGTTTTCTTCGCTTCCTGTTTATCAATTTTTATTGGTGGGAAGGTGTCGTAATGGTAACCTAAAATATTTTTAGGCTTTATAAATTCAGCGGCTTTTGCTGCCTGTTTTGGCCCCATCGTGAAGTTATCGCCAATAGGTAATACGGCCAAATCCATCACACCATAAAGCTCTGGTATCAACTTCATTTCTTGAGTCAATGATGTGTCTCCTGCGACATAAATTTTCTTATCACCCAAAAAGAAAATATAGCCATTGGGGTTGCCTCCGTAAGTTCCGTCATCAAAACTACTGGAATGAAAAGCAATGGTAGAAACTAAACGCCCGAAAGGGAAATCAAAGGCACCTCCCGTATTCATACCGTGAGTTTCGATTCCTTTTTTCTGATAATAAGCGGCAATTTCTGCATTAGAAATGATGACTGCTTCTGTGTTTTTCGCTATTTTTTCGGCATCTAAAACATGATCTTGATGTGCATGAGTCAAAATAATATAATCTGGCTTAAACTTCTCTAAATCATAGTTTTCAACTAAGGGATTCCCCGTGATAAATGGGTCAACTAAAAGTTTATGATTTTCGGTTTGAATTTCTAAAGTAGCATGTCCGTGGAAGGTGAGTTTCATATTTGATTTTAATTTAAAATAAGTTAATCAGAGAGCAAAATTACGTAAAAAATCATTCCTGATATTTTTTCGAATGAATAAAACTGTGCTGTTTTTTCAAATTTCTAAAAAAAAGTTAATATTCTGATTTGATGGATTTAAATTTAGCTAAAACAATCAAAATAATGGGCTATAAATCAGATGGTTTTGGAGTGTTTGGTTTGAAGTTAAAATTCTTATTTTTTTGAAATTGTGCGTAATTCTTTCAAAACTATTTTGTAACTTGCCTCAAAGTTGTTTACAAACGCATTGAGCTAAAAGCAAATTGAATAAACTGATTTTCAGGTTTTTGATCAACTTTTTTTATGAAATAAACTACGGCTTACTAATTAAATTTAAGAAATGTTTGAATTCAAGAAAGGTGATGCGATAAAATTATTAGACGATAACATCAAAGGAATTGTAAAAAAAGTAGACGGTGAAAGTGTCTTTGTTGAAAATTCGTTTGGATTTTTAGAAGAATATCATGTTTCAGAAGTTTTGCCCGACGGCGAATTGGAAGATGAATTCCCTAGGGCGAAAGGGGCTTCTAAGCCTAAAGAAGTAAGGCTAAAAGAAACAAAAAAGAAAGATAATGAACTGAAAATCAGGAAAGAAAAAAATAAAATCAAAAAGAAAGGGCCTGCAAAGAAAATTAAAAAAATTAATAAACCTACTTTGGAAATTGACTTGCATTACAATAAATTGGAGTACATCAATCCGAACTTTAATATTGATTCTATTTTGGCAAAACAAATGGATTCTTTGCAAAATCGACTAGAAAAAGCTCGAGAAAATGGCTATGATAAAGTCATTGTGATTCATGGCAAAGGTGAAGGGGTTTTGGAAAAAAGTATTAAAAATTTCTGCAACAACCGAGGTTATGCTTTTTATGATGCAAATTATGAGAAATATCAAAAAGGAGCAACTGTGATTGAATTGCCTCTAAATCATTGATTTTTTTTTAGCATTTATATTGAATTTTCTATGGTTTTAGAAATTCTTCAAAAACTGCTTATTCTCTAATTCTGTTTTCGGCCTCGCTTGCAACGCTACAGAGCAGAATTTTTGACTCTCGGGCAAACGGTGCATTAATTGTTTTGAGCATTAAGTCCAACGAATTGAAACTATCAAAACAAATTCATTAAATGACGGGCTCTAAAGATTTTGGGAAAATTCCTAAAAATTAGACTTTGACGGGAAAATATATCGCCCCGCCCGAATGAACGTAATCGCAAACTATATCTTTCAGATAAATATTCAGATAAACAATGGATTACTCAAAAAAAAAGAATAGGACAAACGAAAATAAATTTCCTCTGTCCTATTTAGTAGCGGGAGCTGGACTCGAACCAGCGACCTTCGGGTTATGAGCCCGACGAGATACCGACTTCTCCATCCCGCGATTTGTACTGCAAATATACACATTATTTTTTTACTAACAAAAAAATCATGAAATTTTCTCTTTTAAGCCGTCATTCTTTAATTTTTCTCTCCTGCATAGTATTTCGGGAAAACTCTAAAGATTGATAGTCTTGCTAACTTTCATCTACTTTACTAGGCTCAAATCATCGCTGAGAAATTTGATTATCGGGCAAAAAAAAATTAGCTCTTAAATCTGATAATTTTAGAAAAATAATTACCCTCCCTGCAAATGTTGATTTCTATTTTTTTTAAAGCCTTAAAAAATTTCTCTTGAGGCTAAATTTTTTAAGGCTTAATTTTTTACCTCTGATGATGATTGATGCTGAATCCTTAATAAAGATAGAAGTCATTTACGCCTCGACCTCCCTTAAATTCTTTCTCTAAATTCCCATTATTATTATAGATATATACATCAGATGAGGTAATAAATCCATTGACATTTGACAAATATATTTTATTTTTCAAAACAGAAAAGCCATAGAAATTGCTCCAATCGTTTTTTTCTGTCTGAATGATGGATTCAGGTTGTGCATTTTTATTTTTTGTGTTGATTTTATAGACCTGATTACTCGTTGTGAAAAAAACTTGATCGTCATAATAATGATCTATATTCGTAGCGTAACTGTTGAAATGAAAAGTTTTAGAAATTGTGCCAGTACTTTTTTCTATTTGGTAGATTTCTCCGTTAATCTCTTCTTTGCACGCTGAGAAGTCATTACATTTACTTTCCCCATTGCTAAGTGCATAGAAGTATTTTCCTGTTCCCCAAGACATATCGCTAAAGTTTTTAGCTAAAACAATTTCATCTAATTTCTTCAATGTTGAAGCATCCAATTTCACAATTTTATTCCCAGTACTGAAATAGGACTGCTGCACGTAAATGTACTTCTCATTACTAAATATTTTCTCAATTTGCTCTGGAAACTCGATATTGGAATGAAAGCTAAAATCACCTTTCTTATACACAGAAACGTACCCATCCGATTGGCCAGCATATGTAGAGCGATTGTTAGTTACTAAGATATAATCATTGGTCACTGTAACATAACGTGGCAAGTTTAATTCTTCTGTAATGGTAAATTTAATTTTATGGGTTCCTTTTTCTAAAACTTCTACTTTATTAGAATTATTCACGACCAAATAAGTATAATCTTTATCTATAAAAGCGCCCTGTAAAACATCTCCTAGAAGTTTGTTTTCATTTGATTTTTTGAAGACATCTGTTTGCAGTTCTCCTTCATTTGTTAAAATATCAATAGATGCATTCGCAGAACCAAAATTTCCTTCATTTGAAATCAAAATTCCTGTCGAAACAAATTTTCCTGATGGATTTACAACATCGTCATCTGAATTTGTACATGAAAATACGGTAAATAATGCTACCGCAAAAACGGTCATTTTACTAAAATAGTTCATAATTTATTTTTATATTAAAATTTCTTTGTGGTTGGTATCTATTCAATATCGTTTGATAGATTTTATTATATATATTATTAATTCTAAAGGCAACGCCAAGTTTATTGTTTAAAAAAGTATACTTTAGCATCACATCACTCAGTAAATATTCCTTTACGCGAGCATTTTCTTCTTTCCCAAGCGAAAAATAAACATCATCGGTATAGCGATTGTTCCATCCAAGACTAAATTTTTGATACTGAAAAACAAAATTCAAACCAGCTTGAATGGGCGGAACGTACATTAAAGATAATTTTGTTTTCACTTCTTTGGCATCGGTATAGCTGAAGAACATTTTGGTCTTTGTCTTTATTTTAAAAAGATTGAATTCAGCCTCAGCATTTGCCTCTAATCCTTTGATTCTCACTCGATCAACATTAAATGCCTTCCAATATCCTTTATCTGCTGGCATCCAGCGAATCATATCTCTGATATTTTGATGGAATAAATTGAATCCTAGCTTTAGATACCTAAAATCAATACCAGAACTCAACTCATATGATTTAGAATATTCAGGTTTTAAGTCTGTATTTCCCCCTGGCTCAAAGTATAAATCATTAAAACTAGGTGCTCGAAATGAACTTGCGGCTTTTAACTTTAATTCAAAATTTTTTAAGGCTTGAAAATTAATCACCGAAGAGTACAAAAACGGTGACTCAAAATGTGTAACCCATTCTTTTCTAGCTCCTAATTCTAGTTGCAAATTTTTATAAGGCTTAAAAAATCCGTTGAAAGAAGTTTGAAATTCACGCCGAAAAGATTGCTTCATTGACGCATTTTCATCTGGCAAACTTTCCCGGTAAATCCATCCATTTTTCCATTTTAAATCTATTTTTTTTAAAGGCTTTAAATTTATTTGAAGATTTGTTATCAGTGATCCTACACCATTCCCGCTATTTTCTGTTTTCTTTATATTAGGGTAATATGTGTAATTTTCTTTTAAAAAACCAATTTCGGGGGTGATTTTTAACTTTTTCTGCTGAAATTCATAACGCAGCAAATGTCTTTGATTATAATTAAAATATCGACTTTTATTTTCTGTTGAAATAATGAGCGAAAAATTTCTTTTATCATTATAAAACTCATTGAAAAACAAAATTTTATGTTGATTATTAAAAAGGAAACCAAAATTTACACCCATATCATTTTTCCAAAAATCGGCATTTAAATTCTCATAATTTTTAGATGAAATTTTATAATCATTTTTTGATTGTTCTCTTGAGAATTTGACTTCAAAATAGCTGTTTTCATTCGCCATCAAGTGGCTGTAATCCAGCAATAAATGCTGATAGCTCCCATAGCCCAAACTTAATTTTTGAGTATTTTTTTTGCCAAACTTCGGTCGATTGCTTAAAGACACGGTTCCGCCGATGGCTCCGCTCCCATTCATGATTCCTCCAGAACCGTACTCCACCTGTAAATCATCTGCCGTAGCCCAACTTACTGCATTGAAATCTGTCTGCCCCAGTAATTGAGAATTAATATTGAGTCCGTTCCAAAGAACAGCGGTTTGTTGTGCTGTCGTCCCTCTGAAACTGACTGAACTTACCATGCCAGCACCGCTTTCTTTGAAAAATATTGGGGTTTGCTCTCTTAATATCTCAGTTAAACTTATCCCAATACTTTGACTTTTTACTGAATCTTTGATTTTTTGGATTTTATGAAAATGTTCTCGTAAATTTTTGTGATTCGCTTTCACTTCTATCGAATCCAAATCAATGCTTTGCGCTGATAATGAAATTGTTATGAGCAAAAAAAATATCCTTATCATTTCTTAAAAAAAGAGAAATTAAATTCCTCCAGCTCTTTTTTTTCAAAATTTAAAACTAATCTAGCTACCCCACGCACCGAATGAAAAAAATTAATTACCACAAAATTTTGTCAAATATAGCAATAATTGTTAGAGATAAAACAAACATTTTCCCCGTTTTGGAATAAAATTTGTATCTTTGTATTCTAGTTTTTTTAGAAGTTCTTAAATTTATTATATGGGGCCGACCGGTTTTGACAGCAAGCCGAGGTGATAAGTAAGCATGTCGTGAAACGTTGTGTACTCACGTAAATCAGGCACTTCAACTTTTTAACTGGCAACAACAATTACGCTTTAGCGGCCTAATTGACTGAATTATAGTAAGTCTTGGCAGATTCTCAACAAGGTTGAGACGCTAAATGTCACACAGCTGCCCATTTCTCATGGCGGCTGATTCTGTGGCACAGAGAAATGAGAATAGTTGGTAAGATGTTTCTGCTTGCCAATGAAATTTAATGAAACTAAGGTGTGCTTATGGGTTTCTTTACCCTCAACACACACGAAAAAGCAAGAAAAGAATAAACATGTAGAAAGCTTATGATTTCCTTGTTTGGACGCGGGTTCGACTCCCGCCGGCTCCACAAATAACTTTATAAATCAATTGATTAAACAGACCAAGGACTAAAACAGGGACTTGCCAATTTTTATTGATTTATAGATTATTAAACTTGTTCATTTCTTGAGCTTTACTTTGGGCCGCAATGTCAATATATAGTTTCATTGGTTATCAAATAAATACAATAGCAACCTCGAGACAAGTTATAAATTAATTTTAAAAGAATTACGCACGATTTCAGAGAAAGAAAATTTTATAAGCCTTAAAAAATATTTCTTAAGAAGAAAAATAAAATAACCTAAAAATAAATCTCGTCTTTCCTGATCGTTTACCCCAAGAAATAGTGGCAAAACTACCACAACTCCAACAAGGATTTTTTTGACATTTTTAAGCATAAAAAAAGTTTATTGAAACTAAATTCAATAAACTTTCATTAATCCCTCTAATTATCAAACACACAAATGTTTTTACCAACTATTTTTGATTATTAAACCTAATTTTGAGTGAATTACAAAAAATATCAAGTTTTTGGAAAACTTTTATTATCAATTAATTAAATAAATCTAAATTATTTGATTTAGAATTAATTAACTTCTTTATATTCCAAAAAACTTAAAACAACTTTTTAAACTCTTTTAATAATGCATTACTGGTAATATAAATATTATTGCACTTCAATCTTAATTTTAGCACTTTTTACACCTTTGGCACTGGCTTCAAAAATGATTGTGCCAGGATTTTCAGCAGATTGTACAATTGCTGTAAGTTGCCCACTAAATAGCTTCATAAAAGGAGCTTGAAAAGACTCTAAGCTGGCAGGATTCCCATTTGCTGCTGCTTTGTAAGAACCTGAACCTTTTATTTTAAATTTAATTTCCCTGGTCTCATCTGGACAGAAATTCCCGTCTTTATCAACAATTTTTACGTTGATGAATGCTAAATCTTTACCATCAGCCTTTATGATTGATCTATCAACAGAAAGTTCAATGCGATGGGGTTTTCCTGCGGTTTTCATTTCTTTTTCAGCAACCTCTTTCCCATGCTCATCGTAGGCTACTACTTTCACGGTTCCTGGTTCATATTTGGTATCCATCCACATCAGGCGGTATCTTTTTTGTCTTTCAAATGTTTTTTCTGCTTCTTTACTGGCGCTTCCATCTCGGGTAATGCTTAAATCTTTGGTTCGCTTTCCTTGACTTTTACCATTAATAAAGAGCTCTGCAGAAGGGTAATTAGTGTAGACAAAAATTGGAGTTACTTCGCCTTCTCGTCCTTTCCAATTCCAGTGAGGGAGAATATGCAAAGTTTCATCTTTTTTATTCCAATGGCTACGATAAAGATAATAACGATCTTTTGGGATTCCTGCTAAATCTACGATCCCAAAAAGCGAACTATGACTTGGCCAATCGGTATAGTAGGGAGTTGGTTCTCCTATGTAATCAAAACCTGTCCATACAAATTCTCCGATGGTATAGGGTAAATCTTCATGCTGAATGAAATCGTCTTCTGGTAAATTACTCCAACTGCAATGCTCTACATCATAGGATGAAGATTGATGGTCTGGGTACTTTGCCATTGCCTTTCTTTCAACAGGAAATTTATAAACACCTCTTGAACTCACAGTTGAGGCTGTTTCGCTACCTAAGATTAGTTGCTGAGGAATTTTAGCATAATTTTCATGATAAAGATGAGGACGATAATTGAAGCCAGCTACATCCAATATAGCAGCGAAATTATTATCAACTACCGCTTTAGGATTATCCATACCATTAGTTACAGGACGAGTTGGGTCTTCACGATGGAAAATATCTTGCAGAAATTTGTTTCTCTTAGGGCCTTGGTTGCCATTGCCTTGCTCTGGCACTTCATTACCAATGCACCACATCACGATAGACGGGTTGTTTCTAAAATGATGAACCACATTGACTACATCTTTCTCTGCCCAATTGTCCCAAAAAAGATTATATCCATTTTGCACTTTTGCCTGTTTCCATTCATCAAAAGTCTCCACCATCAGCATCATACCCATTTCATCACAAGCACGCACGAATTCTGGCGCTGGCATATTGTGCGAAGTGCGAATAGCGTTAACCCCCATATCTTTCATAATGCGGATTTGTCTACGGATGGCAGCATCATTCACAGCTGCACCCAATGGGCCTAAATCGTGATGCATACAAACACCTTTAAATACAGTTTTCTCTCCATTAAGGTAAAACCCATCATTTGGTTTAAGCTCAATGGTTCTAATTCCAAAAGTAGTTGAGTAAGTATCTACCAATTTATTATTACTGTACAATTTAGATTCTGCTTTGTAAAGCGTAGGGCGATCTAGCGTCCATAAAACAGGATTTTCTACAATTAAATCTTGGTTGAATTCATTTTGATCAAATTTGCTTAGTTTCGTTTTTTGAGAGCTAATTTTATCACCTTTATCATTCCTAATGATGGTTTCTAGTACAAAATTCCCATTTTTAGAAGCCTTATTAATTTTGGTCTTTAAATTAACTCTAGCAAAATCTTTATTGACTACTGGCGTAGTAACATAAGTTCCCCAAATTGGGATATGTACCTCATCGGTCACCACTACAGAAACATTCCGATACAAGCCTGCTCCTGGATACCATCTTGATTGCTCTGGACGATTCATCAAATGAACAGCAAGTGTGTTTTTTTTCCCTTCAACTACAAAATCGGTAACATCAAAATGAAAGGAATTGTAACCATAAGGCCATTCTCCTACATACTGACCATTCATATAAATTTTTGAATTTGCCATAGCCCCATCAAATACCAACGTCACCTTTTTCCCTTTACTATATTGGGGGATTTCAAACTGCTTCCTATAAAGCCCTACACCAACAAAAGGTAACCCGCCAGTCCGCCCAGCATGTTCGGTCGCTTCCGTTTGCCCATCTTGGATAATAGCTACATTTTGCATATCATTCTTAGGACTAAACGGCCCATAGATTGCCCAGTCGTGGGGTACAGTAACGGTTTGCCACTGGCTATCATCAAAGGTTGAAGTCATAAAATTAGCATCTTCTGTGCGAGAGAATTTCCAGTTTTTTTCTAAAAGGAATTCACTACGATTCTGTGCATTTATTTGAAAAACGGCTAAAAGGCTTAGGGGATAAAAAAACGTTTTCTTCATAATCTACTAAAAAAATTATTAAAAAAATTATACGCTAACATGCATTATTTCTCATGAAAATACTTTTAATTGTTCTAAAAAGTATCTTCGAAATTGATAGGCAAACGGCTTTAACTGTTAATTTTCTTCTTGGAATTCATTGAAAAACATGCAAAATTATCGTCCTAAGATACGATTTTTTACAATATTACACAACTTTTCAATCATTTATTTTATTGAATGCTAAAGGCTTGATTGTTTTTTTAGGGAGAAAAAACAGATTCCGCTATTTTTCATATTTAAATTTCCTTAAAAGGATTGAAGCCTTATTTTTTTCTAATCATACAAACAGTTCATGATATGATAAGAAGAATACTAACTAAAAAATAATAGTTTTAGCGGTAGTATCTCACCTACTTACATACTTAGTGAAATACTACCCTTCCCTATTTTCTTGACTTATTCTTGACTTAAAAAATTTAAGCTTTTTTCTGTAAAATATCTCTGATTTCTGCCAAAAGCTCTTCTTGTGTAGGCCCAGATGCCTTCTTTTCTTTTGGCTTCCTCACTGTACCATAAGCCTTTACAATCACAAAAAGAATGAAACCAACGATAACTAAATTCACCAATGCATTAACCCAAGCGCCATAACGGATGGCATTCTCGGGCTTGAATCCTTCTTCGCCTTTTACCCCCACTGCTGGAGATAAAATAATTTTTTTATCAGAAAAATCAATTTCATCTGAGAATTGCCCCACGATTGGCATCATAATATCTTCTGTAAATCCATTGACCACCATACCTACAGCTCCTGCCAAAATTACAGCAACTGATAGATCGATTACATTCCCTGTCAGGATAAAATCTCTAAATTCTTTTAATATTTTCATCCTTATATTTTTAATTTTTAGAATAAGAAATTTTTGTTTTACTTGGTTCAACACCCCAAGTTTTTGCTTTACCTCCGTTCACTTCCAGTACAAAACGGTAGTTTGCATTTGCTCCATATTGAATTTTAGTTTCATAAGGACGGGCGTTTTCATGATAATTAATCAGGATACTATCTTTATCAAAAAACAAAATATCCAATGGAATTCTTGTGTTTTTCATCCAAAATGAAGAGCTATTGTCTTCATCAAAAATAAATAACATTCCTTCATTTTCGCCCAAACTAGAGCGATTCATCAATCCGATTCGGCGTGTATTATTATTTTCAGCAAATTCTGCATCAATAATTTTGAGGGTATCTGCTTCGTTTTTTAAATAAACTTCTCCTTGTTTGATGAATTGAATATCTATCTCCTCTGTATTTGCCGTCGTAGAATGTTTTTTTTCATTTTTACAGCTAATTAATCCTAAAATAGAAAATAAAAGAATAATTTTAATTTGTTTCATAATTTTTCTTATTTACTTGATAAATTATAAATAACCCAATGAGAATGAATGGAATACTTAAAAGCTGCCCATTGTTTAAATTTAAATTTAATGTTTCTGCAACCCATTCCACTCCTTGGTCTTCTTTGAAAAATTCAATGATGTATCGGATAACAAATAGTAGCACAAAGAATAACCCGAAAATAAATCCATTTTTCTTTCTCATGTGAGGTTTTTGATACAAAAACCAAAGAATGAAAAAAAGCAAAATGTAACAACCTGCCTCATAGAGTTGTGCAGGATGCCGAGGGACTAATTCTCCATAGCTCGGACTTTGCTTCTCAAACAAAACTGCCCACGGTAGATTAGATGGTTTACCTACAATTTCTGAATTTACAAAATTCCCAATCCGTACAAATGCTCCTCCTATCGCTACGGTTATTGCTAAACGGTCTAATAGCCAAAGTAAGTTTTTCCCCTTCAAGTATTTTTTTGTAAAAAGATAAGAGCTTATCAATAGCCCCAATGTGGCTCCGTGGCTAGCTAAACCTTGAAATCCTACAAATTTGTAATTTTTTATCATGCCAAAGAGAGCTTCGCTCCCTGGTGAATATTGAATCGGCAAAAAGACCTCCAGTGGGCGTTCAATGAAAGCTCTCGGGTCATAAAACAAATACTCTCCTAAACGTGCTCCAAGCACGGCTCCAAAAAAGGTGTATAAAAATAAAGGGTCTAAATGTTCTTTACTGACACCTTCTTTCTGAAAAAAATAGGCCATAATGCGGTAACCTATCAAGAAAGCTGCAACCCACATGAGACTGTAAAAATGCAAGGTAAAGCCTAAAATATTGAAGCCTTCTGAGCCCTGCCAAGTGATATAATTTAACATAGTTTCTTAATTACGGTACAGGATCATAACCACTTCCTCCCCTAGGGTGACAGCGCAAAATCCTGCGAATTGTCAGGTATAAACCATAGTACAAGCCATGCGTTTTCAGCGCTTCTATCCCATACTGAGAACACGTGGGTGTAAAACGGCAATTGCTCCCCAGCCAAGGACTGATAGCCCATTGATAGAATTTTATCAAAAGGATAAAAGGTGCGATTAATATTTTCTGTAAGCCTTTCAAATCGGGGCAAATATAAAGTTTTTATTTTTTCCTAAGGCTTAAAAAATTTCAAGATTTTTTATTCTTGGGGATTTTCAATAAATTTCTAAAGGCTTAATTTTTTTTAAGCCGAGTTTCTGCTCGCATTGATGTTCCCGAAGAGACATCGCATTACCATATTCTCATATACTTCTTTTTTATCATTATTTTCTTGAATTTTTTGCAGGGCGTATTGTTGAATTGTCAATAGTGGTAAAACAATTTTTTCTCTCATATCTACAGAAGCTTTGCTTACGGGCTCATCTTCCATCAGCGTTTTGTAGCCTGATACCTCGAGTATCATTTGCTTTGTCAACTCAAATTCGTTATACAAAAGCTCCCAAAATTCACCAAATTCTATATCATCTTTCATATATTGAGTTAGTGGAAAATAGGTTTTCATCATCGACATCATACTATTTTCTACCAAAGTCTTGAAAAAGCTAGATTGTTTAAATAATTTTTTTAACTCTTCTATTTTCCCATTTTCTTTGTAAAATTGAATGGCTGTACCAAAGCCGTAATATCCTGGTACATTTTGTTTGAGCAAACTCCACGAGCCCACGAAGGGTATGGCTCTCAAGTCACTAAATATCAATTTATTACCACTTCCTCTTTTGCTAGGGCGACTTCCGATATTGGTTTTCCCGTAGTATTTGAGTGTACTCATTTTTTCTAGATATGGTACAAATTTTTCATTCTCTTTTAATTCAACGTATTTCTGATAACTCTTTTGGGCTAAATTATTTAAAATTTCTCTTTCGTTCTCATTCAGATTAATTTTATCATTTTTGAAGACTTCATTATTCACTCCCGCCGTTAGTAATTGCTCAAAATTATAATAAGATTGCTCCTTGGTTCCATAAACGGAAGTTATCGTCTGCCCTTGTATCGTCAATTGAATTTCGTGATTAGCAATATCTTGCCCCTGAGATTCATAAAATTGATGCGTTTTCCCACCACCACGCGCTGGTGGCCCTCCTCTACCGTCAAAAAACACCACTTTTACCCCATTGGCTTTAGCGACGCGGCTCAGTGCTTCTTTCGTTTCATAAATTCCCCAATTGGCACGCACGTAGCCACCATCTTTGGTTCCATCTGAGAAGCCTAGCATGATGGTTTGTTTTCCATTTCTTCGCTTCAGATGTGCGGCGTAATTTTTTTGATTGTACAGAAGATTCATCACGTTTTCTGAATTAGAAAAACCTTTAATGGTTTCAAACAAAGGAATGATGTCAAATTTTATATCCTCATCTTTATAGCCACAATATTTGAAAAACGCATATACATTGAGTATATCAAAAACGCTTTCACTATTGGAAATAATGTAGCGGTGAACGCCTTTTTCGCCATTGATGGCTTGTATTTCTTTCAGTTGTTTGATATTGTTTATCGTATCCTTAATGATTTCATCTTCATAATCTTCTGCTTGAATATTGAGTGATTTTTCTGTGAGAAATTTAATTTTATCTTCATCTTCCAAGCTATCATAGTCTACTTTAAATTCTTTCTGGAAAATAGCTCTTATCATTAAATCATGTTTGCTGCTATCTTGGCGAATGTCTAAACTAGCAAAGTGGGTTCCGAATAAGTTAACCCGATCTATCAATTCATCTAAATCATTTAAATAAAGAGAGTTATAATCTTTTATCAAGATTTTTCTAATTTCTTTAAGTTGATTAAGTAATTCTTCTTGTTTTACACTCGTCTCGCCTTGGAAGATGCATTTGTATAGTTTTTGGCTGATTTCTTTTACTAAATCATTTACTTTTCTAAATGTTAATTTCTTTCTCAATTCTTTCAAATGATTATAATAACACTTCAGGATAGAAATATTTAATTCCTGTGCGACTCGCCAAGTTGTATCCGCTTTCACAAAAGGATTCCCGTCACGGTCTCCGCCTGGCCAAAAGCCCAATTGAATCATATCTGAATTCTCAGAAGCTATGTCTTCTCCAAATAATAATTTAACTTCTGTAAACAAGCTACCCAAGCTATCATAATAAATATGGCGTAGGTAATAGATAATGCTCAGCGCTTCATCATAAGGTGTTGGTTTTTTGTGCGTTATAAATGGCGTCAAACCTAATTGCTGTAGCAACAAATCAATCCTGCTCACGCTATCTTTTCTGATAGCATCACGCATTTCGTGCATAATTCTTTGAACTTCATTGGAATAAAATTGCGTAGGATGGGCTGTAAAAACGACACGCACAGCAAAGTTCTTCAGTTTTTCTCTCACTTCATCTAGCTTATTATTTTCCTTCGCTACCTGATATAGATGGTGCACAGTCCCGAAATCAGCCTCATCATGCAAGGAACGAAAAGCGACATCTTCTATACTATCAAACAAGACGACTTGACGCTCAATGTATTGAATGATTCTAAACATTAAGTCAATTTGCTCATCCTCATCCATTGATTCCGTATGATCTCTAAAGAATTCTTCTATAATTTGTCTAGGTTCTTTCCCTTGCGCATAACCTTCCTTGCTTTCCTTGTATAGAAAGGGAATCAACATCCCAATATTGCTCATTTTCTCATAAGGAAGAGCAGTGAAAAGACTGTTGTAAATCAAATATTTATTGGCAACGATTTGGCGGAAAACATCCTGCCGTTGTTGTTTTCTCATGCGTTTTACTTTAAATTCTATTTCATCAAAAATTATACAATAAAAAAAGACTCATAGAAATTTCTGAATCTTTTCTTATTAATTTGAGCCTATGCTAAATTTTATATTTAATTTTCAATTACTTAAACTTGATGTTAAAATTTAGTGAAACATCGTCTCCCGTCTTTATTGTTCCAAACATAGCTGTAGGCGGTTCTATGCCAAAATCAGTTAATTTAAACGTGTAGCTGCCAATCAGTGTAATCGTTTTACCAATCACATTTCCTGCAACATTGAGCTTTACCTCCTTTCGGGCTCCAGCAAAAGTGAAATAGCCATGCAATACCCAATTTTCATTTTTTTTAGTAGCAGAAATAAGCTCAAAATCCACATTTTTAAATCGGTCATTTTTCATCGCATCATACGCCACCTTATCCATTGCATCTTTACCACTCCTCAGGTTAGTCACCTTCATCTGAACTCTCATTTCTTGAATTGACTTCAAATTTGAATTTTGCACGACACCCTTCAGGTAACCTTCACTATAATCAGAATTCATTTCCCAATCATGCAAAGTTGAAGTTCCCGTGATTTCCAAATCAGAATCCACAACATTATAAATTTGAGCTTTCATAAAGCCGAAGGCAAAGAATAATCCTGCAACCAAAAGAATTCCTTTGTAACTTAAATTTCTCATAACTTTTACTTTTAGTAATTACATCAAATTTACTAAAAAATATGCTTTTTTGCTAACTTGCTAAGCTTATAATTTGAAATTATAACATTATTTTTTTTAAAGCTTTATTGAAATTTTACATTTACAAAGTTTTTATATCCGAAAATTTATCATAATAAATTTCATAATAAATTAAAACATAGAAGGTTAAAAAAGTAAACTGAAAATCTAAAATTACAAAAAAAGCTAAGTTGCAAACAACTGAATATTTTGGTTAAAAATTAAATAAGGCTCAAAAAATTTAAAATTATTCGTTTTTAGCCACAAATATTAATTACTTTTACACTCAAAGTCCTTCGCATGGAAGCATTAAAAAAATACCAAGAAATTTTTCATGAGCAATTTGACGCGCTCAGATTTGACCAAAAGAAACCCTCTGAATTATATGAACCCATTGATTACCTTCTCCAGCTTGGGGGCAAGCGACTTCGCCCACTCGTTTCTCTAATGGCGTGCGACATTTTTGGCGGGACTATTCAAAAAGCCGTCAAACCCAGTATTGCCATTGAGCTTTTTCACAATTTCACACTAATGCATGATGACATCATGGATTCCGCCCCACTAAGGCGCGGGAGAACCACCGTTCATGAAAAATATGATGTAAACACAGCCATCTTGTCTGGTGATGCTTTATTGATTCAGTCTTATCAGTTTTTTGAGGATCTTGAGCCTCACTTGTTCAAAGAAGTCATTTCTCTATTCTCGGCTACTGCTGCAAAATTATGCGAAGGGCAACAATATGATATGAACTTTATGCAACAGAGTGAAGTGGATTTGGATGAATACTTGGATATGATAAAGAAAAAAACTGGGGTATTGACGGCAGCGGCGTTCAAAATTGGTGCCATTATAGCCCAGGCTTCGCCAGAGGACGCCGATCGCATTTATCAGTTCGGGGAAAACCTAGGCATTGCTTTTCAGCTCAAAGACGATTTATTAGATATTTTTGGTGAAAAATCAGCTGTTGGCAAAAAACAAGCTGGTGATATTTTTGAAAACAAAAAAACTATTCTTTTCATTAAGGCTTTAGAAAAAGGAAACGAACAACAAATAAAAGAATTGAAGTACTGGTATAGCATTACTGCTGAGAATATTGATAAAATCTATGCTGTAGAACGAATCTTCAAGCAATTAAAAGTTGATCTACTCGTGAGCGAAATGATAGATGAATATACACAAAAAGCTCAAAATTTCATCGAACAGATAGAGGGGCATAAAATATCCAAAGATATTCTGTTCGAATTTAGTGACCGATTGATTTCTAGACGATATTAAGCCCATGCAACTTTTCACCGAAGTTTCATGTAAAACTCCTCCTTTTCAGCTTTCTCATCGCGACAAGATTTTACTCATGGGGAGTTGCTTCAGTACCGAAGTTGGCGAAAAATTGCAGAAAAGTAAATTCCCAGTTTTAGTCAATCCTTTTGGTACACTTTTTCATCCTTGGGCAGTAGAAACAGCTCTATCTCGCATCTACACACTCCAATTTTACACGGAAAATGAAATTTTTCATTACCAAGATTTATACTTCAGCTGGGATCACAGTACGCTGTTTTCTAGACCTAAACTAACGGAGACGCTTACCAATATCAATGAAAAATTAGAAATCGCTCATGAGCATACTCAGCAGAGCCATGCTTTTGTGTTTACCCTTGGTACAGCTTGGGTTTATGAGTTGAAAAAAGCAAAAATAACAGTGGGGAATTGCCATAAAGTGCCTTCCTCTCAATTTCATAAATTCTTGATGAGTCCCGCAGAAATTTTTAAAGCCTTAAAAAATTGTGTGGAAATTTGCCTTGACCTCAACCCCGAGGCTAAAATTATTTTTACCATTAGCCCTGTTCGGCATTGGAGAGACGGCGCTCATGACAACCAATTGAGTAAGTCATCATTATTTTTAGGCTTAGAAAAAGTTTTAGAAGATTATCCTCAAGCTGTTTATTACTTCCCTTCCTATGAAATTATTTTGGACGAATTGCGAGACTACAGGTACTTCAAATCTGATTTACTGCATCCCAATGAGACGGCAATTAATTTCGTTTGGGAAAAATTCAGTCATTTATTCTTTTCTTCTGAAACTTTGAATCTGAACCAAAAAGTAGAAACTCTAAACCAAGCAATGGCGCACCGCCCTCGTAACCCCAATACGCTGGCACATCGTAAGTTTTTATACGACACGCTAAAGAAAGCCGAAAAACTCAGCATCAATTTCCCTAAAGGAAGCTTTGATGAAGAAATTAAAATTCTAAAAGAAAAAATACACCATGTATATTGATACACATACGCATCTCTACTCTTCTGCCTTTGATGAAGATCGAGAGCAAATCATAGAAAAAGCGCAAAAAGCTGGAGTCCAAAAGTTTTTTTTGCCCGCGATTGACTCCTCTACGCACGAGGCGATGCTCAATTTAGAAAAAAAATATCCTCATACTGTTTTTGCCATGATGGGGCTTCACCCCGTTGATGTGAAATTTGATACTTACAAAAAAGAACTCAGTATCGTAGAGAATTACATTCAGCAAAGGGATTTCATTGCCATCGGCGAAATCGGGATTGATTTGTATTGGGATTCTTCTACTTTAGAAATTCAACAGGAAGCTTTTTCCCAACAAATTGATTGGGCGCTAGAAAAAAATTGGCCCATTGTTATTCATTGTCGTGATGCTTTTGATGAGGTTTTTGAAGTTCTAGACCATAAGAATCAAAAAATAAATGGGGTTTTTCATTGTTTTACTGGCACTGAAAATCAGGCTCTCCATGCCATTGATTTAGGGTTGAAATTGGGTATTGGCGGTGTGGCTACCTTCAAAAATGGAAAAATTGACCAATTCTTAAACCAGATTGATATTCAAAACATTGTACTGGAAACCGATTCGCCTTACTTAGCTCCTGTGCCCGTCCGTGGGAGAAGAAACGACTCGTCCTTTTTACCTTATATTGCTGAAAAATTGGCTGAGATTTACGGTATTTCGCTTGCAGAAATTGGGCGAATTACTACGCAAAATGCTTTAGAAGTTTTTCAGATTCAGAGATAATTTATTTTTTTTAAGGCTTAAAAAAATTTATTTACCTTGTATAATCCGCAAAACAAAATGTGTAAAAAAGAAAAATGAAATGTGCATTTTTTTAACTAAATAAGCCCAGCAACTCGCTGGTCTAAAAGGTATTTGATGTTTCCTTTTTTCAAGGATTTTTCTAACATTTTGTGCTATTTATTCATAATTTAAATGCTTTTTAAAATGGCTTTAAACGCCAAGTTATATCCGCTAAAACACTCAATAAAAACCCAAAGAAATAAACCCAAAAAATGAGTTGGATGCCTTTAACTTCTTTAACTTTTTCTTTCTTCTTTTCTTGCTGTTTTACAATGTTTTTAGATTCAGTAAATACTTTACTTTTTTCTTGTTTTTCTTCCTGAAGAGTTTGGTTAATTGCTTGGTTCTTTGTGTCTTTACTTCGTAAAAGTACTCCGCCTGAAAAGAAGCAGGCTAAATAATAACGTAACCCTCTGCATTTCTTGAAAATTTTTTTAAGCCTTAAAATTTCTCATAATTAAGTCTATCGGAAATATTTTTTAAAATCTTTCTCTTGGTAGTTGAACTTCCTATTTATCCAATACTCGCAATGGTTCGGTACTGTTTTATCTAATGAGTCTACTAATTCTCTCAATCTTTCCCCTCTTTTAGATAATGTTTTATCTCTTGAGTTTTTCCCTAGTACGCTTGATATGGTTTCTTTCACAGGTTCTTTAGCGTCTAAAATATTTATGCCGTTTTCATTCAAAACCAAAGGGTCTCGTTTGATGGTTAAATTCAGCTTGAGCAAATGCCAGCGAAAGACTTCCTAATTTCTCATCACTACCCATAGCTACATCGCCCAGCATCTTCATGTTTGGCATTATCTTTTCTTGAGCAATACCAAAACCCAGCATCGTTTCAGCTCCCTTTTTGGCTAAACTTCCTAAACCTGGAATGTTGGACAAAAGTTCAAGCAATTGCTGAATAGGCTCCAAGAGGGTGTCTAATAGAATTAGTCCAATTCTTTTCAAAGCTCCAATAATGCCCCCGTCTGTAAAAGCTTTTTTTACGCTTTCCCACTGGTCATATAAATTTTTGATAAAAGAAATCAGCATCCCAAAAGGACCAAAAAGAGCTAAAACGGCAGCTCCCCAATCATTGAATTTTTTGATAGCTACAACAATCAAGGCAATTAAGCCACCTACTAAAGCGATGACCCAGACAATGGGGTTGGAAAACAAAGCAGAATTAAGCAACCAAACGGCAGCAGTAGCGGCACCTAATAGCCCTATGAATGTTCCCATTACAGGCAATAGCCAATCTATGTTTTTGTACAGAAAATTGAGCACTGGCGTGAGTATATCAAAAATGCTGGCAATCATAGGCATTATCTTTTCACCAAATTTTGTCATTAGAATTTCAATGCGGTCAAAAAATACCTTTTTCATTGTAGCGAAATCACCTTCGGCATTTTTGATGGCAGCTTCCATGCTAAAAGCAGAACTATCAAAGGCATCAAAGGTGCTAATCATATCCTCTGCGCCTGTTTTCACCTTGTCTAATGCACCTCTTAGCCCCTCTGGCCCACCTATGGCGTTGATGGCTTGTGTGATTTGCTGGTCGCTCATGTTCTTGAACTTGCCAGAAATATCCTTTAAAATTTCATCCGCTTGGCGCATGCTACCCTTGTCATCAAAAACTTTGATTTTCAGTACGCTTTCAAATTTATCAGCCTGCTGGCCCAAACCTTGAAAAAAGGTTTTAGCCATGTTTGCCCCAACATCAGAATTTTTGGCGATACTGGTGAACATAGCAAAAACCTTATTAGCAGTATCAACGCCCTGCCCTGCAGATGCAGCTGCACCAGCGTATTCTGTTTGTACTTTGGCTAATTCATTGAAAGTTGTGATACCTGTTTGCACGGTTTTGGCATTGCTTTCTAATAAGTCATCAATATCAGCAACGCTCAAGCCAAAGGCTTTCATTGCCTTGGTGGTAGAGTTCATGGCATCATTGACGTCGGCTCCAGTAGCGATGCTGTATTTACCTACTTTTTTATAAATATCAATAGCATCTTTGCCATAGGTACCTGTGGCAGATTGCAAATCATAGACGGCGTTGGTTCCTTGCTCTATGTTCATTCCAATTTCAAAAGAGGCGTCTCTGATTTGATTTTTATAATCGTTCAGCTCACTTGCACTTTTATCAAGGTTGAGCTGCTTGATAGGGAGAAAAGCACTATCAAACTTTTCTGCAGCTTGCACGCCCTTGGTAGATAAAACACCCAGAGCCGTAACGCCTGCCATTGCCCCAACGGTGAGCCCACGTTTAAGGTTTTCGCCAGACATGCCAATTTTGTTGGCAAAATTATCTGTAATGTTATTCAGTTTGCTTTGCCATTTGGATTGAAATTTAGTCAATCTGCTTTCTACTGCCCCTAATTTAGAAGTTAATTTATCTGCTAAATCTATGAGTAAAGTTAGTTTTGCTTGTTTTGCCATAATTTTTGTATATTTGTGATGTCGGAGTTTATAAAGTCCTTTAAGATGGATGCTTGCATGACATAAGGAAGTGCTTCTTACCTATACCCCCTCTGGACTTACATGGGCGGATTTTATAAACTCTTTCCTTTTTTTATTAAGATGCCTTGTCTTAAATCCTTTTCACTAATTTTATTACTATACCAAGTTTTGACTTCTAAACCATAGTGTTTATCTAATTCACAATCAATAATCGTTTTGCCATAATTTTTTATATCTTTGTGTCGTCGGAGTTAATAAAGTCCTGCAAATGGTAATCTGTTAGACGAAGTAATAACTTTTAAGCCTATTTCCTCACTGTATATCAAAGGGGGAATTTATTAACTCTTTACTTCTTTTTTATCAATATTCCACTTCTTGTGTTAGATTCTTTACCTTTCATATTATACCAAGATGTGATTTCAATACCAGGTTCTTTTTCATTTAATTCAGTTGTAACAATTAATACCCTATCTTTATAAAATTTAATATATCTGCGTTGCGTTTTTCCTTTCCAATCTGATGTCCAAACTTCATCTGGATTGTTCAATATTTCATTAATGTGTGGGAATAACTTGTGTCTTAATTCATGCTCATTAGTATAATATCCTGATACGTGATGATTAAAATTATCTTTTTTAATAAAAATTTTTCTATCTAAATAATCTCTAAAACCCATAAAATCTTTTCCTTTTTCAGGTTTAAACAATTCGGTTACATTTTCTGCAGTAATGGTTTTATCTAATTTAATAGACTTTAAATCATTTTTAAAATTTTCCCATTTTTCCAGGCCATACTTATCAAAGGTCATTTGGTTAATTTTTTCAGGATAGCCTTTGATGTCACGGTAAAATTGCTTGTTGGTAAAAACTTGTTTTAAGTCGCCTCTATTGATAACAAATTGAGAGCCTTGATAATATTTATCATTTGCCATTAGCAAGGCTTTTCCTTTATCCCAAGTTGTTACAGGAGCTCCGCCACTATGCGGAACCATTTCGCACCTGCACCCATAGCCATTGGGTGGCCATATTGCTTTGTCTCCTTGCGAGAGGATGTCAAACACTTTTCTGTCTAAAGCTTGATGTGCTGCACGTACATTCTTGTCCCCTGCTGTTTGGTATTCGTAATAGCGTGTGCCTCCGTTTTTTGCGTCTGTGATGGCTCTCACGTAAGCAGCAGAATTTTGCCCTACGGCTATGGATAAATCATATTCAGTTTTTAGCCAGGTGGTGTTTAGATTTTGCTATAGAAACCAAGGAGCTGACCGTGAATGAAGTAGAGCAATCTATTTTGAAGCTATCTAAAGAAAGAGATCTCTATTTCACCGCTGCCGTAGATGTGGGGTATAACCCTACTTTTGAATTTTATAGCAAAGAATTAGCCGCCAATCTATACGCCAATATCGCACAATTCTCAGCTTTTAAAGCGCGGTCTTTTGAAAAATCTCTAACCGAAGCCTTATGGCACAAAGGCGATTTCATTTCTTGGAATGAATTTAAAAAAGTTGGCGCATCTATAAATCAAGACTACAATAAAAATTGGCTAAAAACAGAATACCACCAAACCGTAGCAACGGCAAACATGGCGGGTAAGTGGCAAGATATTGAGAGAACCAAGGATTTATACCCTAACTTAAAATATGTAACCGTAGGCGATGAACGTGTGCGCGCCCAGCACCGTGAGTGGGACGGCATTGTATTGCCCATAGAACACCCGTGGTGGAAAATACACTATCCACCCAACGATTGGGGGTGCAGGTGTGATGTAGAACGTACAGACGACCCCGTGAGCTCCCATATACCCAACGGGCAATTAAAAGTGGAGTTTAAAAATAATGCCGCTCAGAGTGGGAAAGTCTTTGAAAAAAGTGCGTATGAATTAGGGTTAACCCATAGTGAAAAAGGTGAGGCATTAGGTCAGCTTGTTTTTAATCCACTTGGTAAAACAGATACTGAAACTCTAAAAGAAATATACGAATTGCCAAGAGAAACCCAGTTTCTAGAAATATACAAAAATAAAGGTAGGGTTTTAAAACATTTGTTGGTGAAAGAAATCGACGACTATCAAGAAATATTAGAGGTATCAAAGGCGTTTGCCTTGGAGAAAAATACAATAGAAATTTTGCCTGTGATTACCCAAAAAGAGTTGGAAGGCTATAGGTTGAAAATTTTCCCAAAGTATCAATTATTTAATAATCCTGACTTAAGGGTAAACAATATTTATTATGATGTGAAACGACCGTCAGCTATAAAAAATATACTTAAACGTGCAAATGAAGCGTCGATGAAACAAAATAGTATAGCTGTAATTCACTGCGGCTACCTATCTAATTTTAATATTGAAACCATGAAAAAAAGGGCTAAGGATGTTTTTAAAAGTCCACATTACCAGTTTGATGAAGTGCAATTTTACTGGAAAGGAAAGTTATATAAATTCAATAGGCAGAATAAATAAATTATTCTGCCTAAGGGTACGCCGCCTCGATGGACCGCTAATTTTATAATGCAAATATACAAAATAATTTGAATGCCAAAATCAATAATCATATCCAGCTTCACGCTTAATAATTGCCTCTATTGTCCTAGGCGCAACAAAATAACGTTCGGACAACTTGTCTATGATAGCATCTAAACGCCATTGCGGATGCCGCCTTTGCAAAGCATCAAAGGTAGCCCTTACGGCTTTATTACGTTTACGAAGTCTCTCACGCTGGGTCATAACGCAAAAGTAAAACGCCAACTCGAATTTCACAAGTTGGCGTTTGAGTCCCCCTCTCCCCTCCTTTGGAGGGGTTGGGGGAGGATTTGGGGGAGGATAATAAAACTTCTTTCTCTCATAACTGCCTTTCAATTTGTTGGGTGAGTAGTCGGTATACGTTCCTCTCAAATTCACCTGAAGCAAAGCGCATTTGTGCATGGGCAATGCTGGCTAGAGAATAAGCCTCATGATACTTTAAGGTCATAGAAAATTCTTTGCCCTCTCCTCGTTTGCTGATGAGTTTCCTCTCTAATTTCATCATCAAATCTTGTAAAATTGAATCTACAACTTTTCCTGCTGCTGTTTGCGCTGGCTGAGTTTTGGCTTCATAGTAGTCTTCTATCACAACTCTCAGATGCTCTATCTTTATTTTCAGTTTTTTTGATTTTCTTGTTTACAGCAGCAAATTCACTTTTCAATACAGTGCCAAACTTCACTTTATTCAGCTCGGCAAGCTTGTCTTGTAATTCATCAATAGAATGTTGGAGCGTAGCTGAACCTCTTACAGCAGACTTGGTAGAAGTCAAAATTTTACCAAATGCTGTTTGTGCAGAGGCTTGCATTTTAGTAGTAGAAGCAGTAGCCTTATGGGCAACAGTATTGATTTTATCTACTGCAGCAGATACCTTTCCCGCAGTAGCAGAGGCTAAATCTTTTGCCGAAATAATAAATTCATATACTGATGCCATTAGTTTTTATATCTTTGGGGTATGGTAATTCCTTTTTTATCAATCTTATTGTTTGCTCTAGCGATTGGGTTTTTGATTATGCTGATTAGAAATTATATTTATCTTTCCAGTATAAATCCTTTTGGTGCTATTTCTTTGTGTATAGTATCGGTGCTGATATTTTTTGTATCAAATGATTATTTCTTAAACTTCATGGTGTTTTTTCTTGTAAGTGCAATAGCTATGCTTTGGGGAACGTGGCAAAAAAAGAAACGTCAAGCTTGATTTTGTTTAGCCTCTTGCTTACGTATCCAATTTAGTTCCTGCACACGCATTGCCCATTGCTCATCATTGAGCAGGTCTGGGTCTATGTGAAAGAAATAGCGTAACTGGGCATCCAAAATCCTTATAGGCTGTTCATCTTCCACTACCACAGCCTGCTCTATAACTTTTCCAGTTCTGCCTCTTTTACTTCAATAATTTCAGCAATTTTAGATGATGCCGCCAAGAAAAGACTATCTTTTGTTTTAATTTCTTCATCACCCTCAAGCCAGCAATTATTCAATAAAATTTCATTAAATTTTAGAGGATCTTTGGAAGCAATAGATGATGCGTAGCTTAATGTTTTTCTATCGGGAGTTTTCAAATAGCATTCTTTGTCTTCTATTTTCAGTTTGAAAACCTCTCCATATTTTGCTTTCCATTCATTTATTTGTTTCTGTGTAATTTCTTTATTTGTTTCTGTGTAATTTCTGTATTTTTCATTTTTAAATAAGTTTTAATTGGTTTTTAAAGTTTATTTAAAGCCAAAAAGTCTTGAGTCTTGCTTTTTGGCTCTTGTATCTTTCGTCTTTTTACTGTTGTCTTTTTACACCTATAAACATCATCGGCACTTCAATGATTTTGTTTTTATCGCCCTGTGCCATACCTTTTGCCACTTCGGTAAACTGAACGCCTTTTAATACGTCTGTTACTACCTGCCCACCATCGCGCGGCACATAGGCCACAATGACAGAAAATTCTAAATTCAACACGTCATTATCTCTGGTGTCTCTGGTCATTGCCTCCAGTTCAGACTGCCAAATGGAAATTTTACCCTCATACGAGCGATTCCCTTTTACCACACCGTGCGGCCTGCATCCTCGACCGTACAAGTAATCCTTTTCTTGACTTTCTTTGTATTCTACTGCCGTGATCCCTTCAATGATTCGCCCTCCGAACGAAACAGTTATATCACACCAGCCATATTGTTTGCTACTAAATGCCATTGTATTTTTTATTATTGTTTAATCAGCGTTTAATTATTCTTTAATCGTTGTTGTAAAACCTATCAACACATCAATTTCTTTGGCATAACCGACTGGTAAAATTTTAATAGAAACTTCCATTTTCCCCGTAGTCAAAATATTTTGTTTGTGGTCAATGAATGCTTTTACTCTAGAGATTTCACCATTGGCAGTCATACTACCGTCAATTTGCACTTCAATTTTATCTTGCCATGATTTGATGATGGCTGGGTGAATAGTGCCGTCATCACTCAGCAGAATATCATCGCTTAATTCATCAATCAAGGCATTGTAGGCAAGCAAAATCGCCTTCTAACTGATTGTAAATCGTAATGAAAAAGTAAAGCACTTGGTCGCTCACCTTATCAAATTCATCAAAAAGTAAAACAGGATTTTCAATCTTTTTCAATGTGCTTACTACTTCGCTCATCATTTCCGTTACATTCATCCCTGTGTTATCACGCCCCATCACTCGTAGCAGTTCCATAAGGAAAGCCTTTCGGTTCCAAAACTCATTGCAGTGCACCATAAAGGCTGTTGCGTTGTTCATTTCATAATGCTTCATTGCTACTGTTTTCCCGCTGCCTGCTGGGTTGATGACTGCATAAACTTGCGAAGTTTGCTAAATATTTAGATGTAAAACCTCAAGTTTTATCAAACTGGAGAAAAAGAAACACATTTGACATAGATTTAATATACACAAAATGCAATGAAATTGATGCGAATTGGCTTCTTACTGGCAAAGGTGATATGTTGAAAGAAGATAGAGAGGTTCCAGAGACACCCGCAAAACATAACAGGAAAGGTATTCCGCTACTGCCATTTGACACCTTTGCAGGTTCCGGCAGCGATATTGAGGGAATAAACTTTGATATAATAGAAGAACGCTACGAAATTCCACTATTCGATGGGATGCAGGTAGATTTTTTAATTCCAGTGCGTGGTTCATCTATGTATCCCAAATATAGCAGTGGTGATGTTGTTGCCTGTCGTTTAATTGATGAGCTTCTTTTCGTACAATGGAATAAGGTTTATGTTTTAGACACCATCAGCCAAGGTGTAATTATGAAACGCCTAAAAAAAGGCAAAACAGACGATGTTTTAATCTGTAAATCCGACAATGAAAAGTACGATCCCTTCGAGATTCCATTAAACGACATTAGGAAAATAGCACTGGTAATTGGTGTAATTAGATTAGAATAGTTGATTATCAAGCATCTAAGTAAAAACATCTATTGTTTTAAAAGTGTTAAACACCCCAATTATAAAGCAAAAAAAGGCTTTAAGTTGCTTTAAAAGTGTGTATATACCCCTATTATAAACCAAAAAAATAGCATTTTTTGTGTCCCTAAGTGTGTCCCTAATCCATTTTTTAGTGTTTCAGTCATTTTTCAAAAATAGAGCAGTATATCTGTTATATGAGAGGTCAAAAGGAGCCGTTAAAGCCGCATATAGTCATAGATTGCGGGTATTTCCCTCAGAATGGTTATAAGAGTAATTTAAGCGGTAATTAAATGTATTTTAATGGTAATAAAATGGTAGTAAATGGTAGATCTTTGCACATTTCATTTTGTTTTTAAAAAGAGGGCAAATAGCCCTCAATCCCTTTATACAAGCCGTTTTCATCGGCTTTTATCTCTTTCTCTTTTTTGCACTTTTTATTTTACGGCCCTTAATAGTCTATCATCTATAACTGATTGATTTCTAATCACTAAATTGCGGCACGGATAGAAATGAAAATCCCGCAAAGACAGATGCGATAACAAAAAATAAATGCCAAAGAGTGGAACACGCAGGTGTGAACTCTTTTGGCATTATTTTTTTGTAAGCAGATGGCTGCGGAATTGGAATGGATAGCCGTAAATGCCGCCCAAAATATTTTCTTAAGGCTTTAAAAAATTATTCTGCGGTATCTTTATCATACCTTGCCATAGAAAGCTCTTGTGAGATTCCTGTTCTTTCAATTCTTAGTTTACTAGCGCCAGTATCTAGCAAGATGATGTCACCTTGAATGTCGGCTACACGCCCATGAATTCCTGATGTAGTAACTACACGTGTTCCTTTCGTTAAATTTTCTTGAAATTTTTTTTCTTTTTTTTGTCTTTGCATTTGTGGGCGTATCATAAAGAAATACATCACGACGAACATTAACCCAAAAAACAAAATTGATGTCATTCCATCTCCTCCCATATTTTTAAATTTTTAGTTAAACGTTGGCGGCGGTGCAACATTAGTATTTGGCGCTGGTGATGCTGGCGCATCTTGACCTTCTACCACATTGGCTGAGATCTTGAACTCCTCTTGTTGATTTGCCGTATTTGTGATTAAAATAACTGTTTTCATTTGCTTGCCATTCATTGCTGGTGCGGTGTATTCTACCGTTAGTTCTCCTTTTTCTCCTGGTGCGATGGGTTTATCGCTATATTTTGGTACGGTGCAGCCACAACTGGCTTTTGCATCTTTGATTTGCAAAGGCGAAGCTCCAGTATTGATGAAAGTAATTATTTTTGTTACTTTTTCATTGGCTTTTACGTCGCCAAAATCGTAGTTTTCTTGCTCTAATGTGAAAACAGGTGCATTTGCTGGGTCTACGGCTTGGGGTTCGGCTTGGGTTGGCAGTGCTGCTTGTGTTGTTTGCTCTTGTTTCTTTTCGCAAGCTAGGTTTAGCATTCCGCCTATGATTGCCAGCAGTATTACTTTTTTCATTTTTATTTTATTAAATTCTATAGTTGGTGCAAAGATACTAATTTACATCAAACCTCGGGCACTTTTACGAACTTTGTCTTTTTCGGTTAAATCTTTTAATGATTTGTCTAAAATTCCGTTGATGAAAATCGCACTGTTTTCTGTCGAAAAATCTTTTGCTATTTCTATGTATTCATTGATTGTAACCTTTGGTGGAATATTCGGGAAATAGAGAAATTCTGCCAATGCCATTTGCATCAAAATTTTATCAATCAGCGCAATGCGGTCAATCTCCCAATTGCTTGCATTATTTTTTATAATTTCATTTAACTCGACCTCATGGGCGATACTTTCTCTTACTAGTTCTTTGGTGAATTCTAAGTGAGATTCGTCTAAAAGTAACTTCAGTAGTTTGGTATTCTCGTCACTTTTTGCGATAAAAGATTGTATCGTGTTTAGTACCATTGTATTGGCTATTGCTAAATCTTCTGCCCAGTTGATTTTTTTGTCTTCGATGTAACTATAAATTTCTTCGCTCGGTGCTATGAAATCTTTGTATAAACGGATGATGAAGCGGCGATGCTGATTGAATGAAACATTCTCTGCGGATTGATATTTTTTATATTCTTCTGAATTTTTTAAGGCTTTAAAAATTTTAGACGGGTAAGAACTTTCTATTGCCCAGCTTAGTTCTCCGTGTTTTTCTCTAAATTCATTTAGCTCTGGGTTGGATTCTAAAACTTTGAATATAGGATTGTTGACAAAACGATAGTTGGGATTAGCTTCTTCTGCCGAGGGGAGATTTTTTTCTAAGCCTTTTTGAATACTAGCCTCTGCCTCGTATTTTACTGCCAATAGCAAATCTAGCATGAGATGGTATAAATCTTGGATTTCATAAATTCCATTCATCATATTTTTCTCGTTTGCCCGCAGGTTGTTATTGCCTCGGTAGTAAGCATACAAAGTCTGCATAGCTTTAGCACGTAACTGTCTTCTTCCTAACATTAAGAACTTAATTTTACTGCAAAAATAGGATTCTGATTTTAACTATTAAAATTTATTATATTTATTTTCTAAACCCAGTGTTTTTTTGTGATTCTTAGTTCAATTTTGCCGAGTTTTCTTAATCTTAACAATAAACATTTCATTATCTACAATTTTAAAGGCTTTTCAAAAATTTCATTAAATCGATATAATTGAATCCCTCTTTTGCTACTTGCTTCAAAGCCACACACACTTGTATTTATTTGACGTTCAAACTAATACGTTAAACTTTAATATTTTAAGAAACTTTTTTATAATATAGCGCGAGTCAACTCTAGAAATAATCCTTAATTTTATAACTTAATTAAAATGATGATGAAAAGATTTTTACTTCTAACTTCTCTTGCCGTGATAGGAAGTTGCTTATCTCAAAAAACATTCCCTCAGCCTCAAACGTTGAAAGTTTTTGAAAATACAGTAGTGAATTTTGCTAAAGAAGGCCGAATAGAAAAGGCTTCAAGATTGCAAGATGGGCGCTTAATCATAAAAAAAGTCAATGCGCCTGTTTTTGCCTATGGAACGGATGTGAAGATTAAAGTTACGGTGAAATCAAATGGGGATCGGTGGGACAAAAGCGGCTCTGTTTTTGTGATTCCTGATATGGAAAACATAAATCTTTTGGCTGTAGCCGAGGGAAATGCAAAATTTCCTGCCAATAGTATGGTAGAAGAAACCTTTGGTGGCGTGAAGACCTCGCCCGATTACCAGCCCGCTGTGGAGCTATTGAGATTTATGACTCCATTTGGCGTTGGGCACTACAGTGATGAAGTGAAGTTTCCTAGTATTAAGTACTCTCGGCCAGTTTATGTACCAAAATGGGAAAATGAAGTGCATTGGACTCAAGATATTTCTCAGCTTTCTTCTTTAGTTCAAGGAGATTTCTACATCGGTGTGTGGATTGACACATGGACGGCCGAAGGCTATTTAGTCGATGTAGATTTGATTTACAGCGGGCGACCACGGCCTACACCAAAAGTTTTACCTTTGCAAAACACAGTCTACTATGCCAATGGGCAAAGGATTCCAGACTTTTTCTCTAGAAACAGCTTAGCGGGAAATTTCAATTTAACTAAAACAGCTAAAAATGTCACCTTACACTACATCACAACTGGGCACGGTGGGCATGCCGGGGGTGATGAGTTCATCAAAATTAATAATACGATGAAGATTGATGGGCAAAAAGCTATTGACTTTATTCCTTGGCGAGATGACTGTTCGTCTTTCAGAAGATTCAATCCTTCCTCTGGCGTTTGGGTAAAGAAAGACACTGCCAGCTATTATAATGATGATTATCAACGTGTAAAGGGTGAAGTTACAGAACGTTTAGCCTCTTCAGACTTATCTCGTTCAAACTGGTGCCCAGGGAGTTCTGTTGAACCACTGAGAGTTAATTTAGGTTCTCTAGAAGCTGGGCAGCACAATTACGAAGTGATTATCCCAGCAACGGCTAATCAGGGTGATGAGAATAATCATTGGCTGGTAAGCAGCTACCTTACATTTGAATGAAATTTTTTAAGGCTTTAGAAATTTTAAATCTAAATTCGTAAAAAGCTTGTTTTTTTAGATTAATTAGAAAAAAATAAATTTAAAATAAATCTTAACGATTAAAAATTTTTAAATGGTTAAATTTTTGCAAGGCTTTAAAAAAAATAATTGAGTTTTGGTTTTAATTTTAAAGTTTATCTTTATTCCTATTTTTTCTGGATTGATTGGGTGGATTACAAACAAAATTGCCGTTTGGCTTCTGTTTAACCCCAAAGAGCCTAGAAATATTTTAGGCGTTAAATTTCAAGGCGTTTTCCCTAAAAGGCAGCATCTGATTGCTCAACGCATTGGAGATTTGGTGGCAGATGATTTATTGTCTGTCGATTCGCTGAAATCACAGGTTTTTACTGATGAAAATATGAATCATCTCAATTACTTTATTTTATCAAAAGTAGATTATTATTTTGAATATGAGTTCCCAAAAGATCATTCATTTTTTAATTTATTCATCGGGAATTCAACCAAAGAAAAAATCAAAGAACGGCTGCAAGATAAAATTTATGAGAGTTTAGACAATGCTAGCGAAAACTTTCATGACTATTTAGAGAATAAAGTAAATATTCGAAAAATCGTTTCACGTAAAATCAATGCTTTAGATTCTGGCGAGGTAAATAATCTGATGAATAATATTTTGAAAAATGAATTGGGATTTATTGAATTGACGGGCGCTATTTTAGGATTCATCATTGGTTTGATTCAAGTCAGTTTATTAGAAATTATTAATTTGCTCTAAGAAATGACTTCATCAAACTTTGGCACAGATTTTTCTATACAAAGGAATAAATAATTTAAAATTTAATATATTATGAAAAAGTCTAGAGGATTATTAGCATTATTAGGATTAGGAGCTTTTGCTTTTTGGAAATATAAAAACATGTCTCCTGATGAAAAAGATAAAGTGAAAGGGAAAATTAATGAGGCTAAAAGAAAATTTAGTGATGCTACTTCTGATTTAAAGGATTCTTTGGATAATAAAATCAGTCAGGCTAAAGCGGAATTAAACGATTTAAAAGATCAAGCAAGAAAAGAAGCTGAAAATGTAGCTGAAGAAGCTAAAAATATCTAAAGCTAAAATTATAAAAATTAACTATAGCCTAAAAAAGCCGGGGAATTCCCGGCTTTTTGTTGATAGGTGAAGAGATTTATTAATTTTATTTATACATTACTGACTTCACTGCTTTCACCACCTCTTCCGCTTTAGGGAACCATGCTTCATACAAAACAGAAGAATAAGGCGATGGAGCGTCTGGAGTTGTAATTCTCTTGATTGGTGCATCTAAATAATCAAAAGCTTTTTGCTGAACCATGTAAGCAATTTCACTCGCTACAGAACCAAATGGCCATGCCTCTTCCAGTACAACCAATCTATTGGTTTTCTTCACAGAATTAATTATAGTTTCATAATCCAAGGGGCGAATAGTTCTTAAATCAATCAATTCAATATTGATGTTATCTTTAGCCAATTCTTCTGCTGCTTTTTGTGCTTCTTTGATGACTTTACCAAAAGAAACTACCGTACAAGAATCTCCTTTGATTTTGATGTCAGCTTTACCAATTTCAATGGTATATTCCTCATCTGGAATCTCCATTTTATCACCATACATTTGTTCTGATTCCATGAAGATAACTGGGTCGTCATCTCGAATGGCTGATTTCAACAAACCTTTGGCATCATACGGGTTAGACGGGACTATAACCTTTAGCCCTGGGCAGTTGGCATACCAACTCTCAAAGGCCTGTGAGTGTGTCGCTGCCAATTGACCAGCCGAAGCTGTTGGCCCACGGAAAACAATCGGAATATTCCATTGCCCTCCACTCATTTGTCTCATTTTTGCCGCATTATTGATAATTTGGTCTATTGCTACAAGTGAGAAGTTAAACGTCATAAACTCAATGATTGGCCTGTTTCCGTTCATAGCAGAACCTACACCAATACCAGAAAATCCACCTTCAGCAATAGGTGTATCTATGACTCTTTTGGGGCCAAATTCATCCAACATTCCTTTTGAAGCTTTATAAGCTCCATTATATTCTGCAACTTCTTCACCCATTAAATAGATGGAATCATCTCGTCGCATTTCTTCACTCATTGCTTCTGCTATAACTTCTCTAAATGTTTTTTCGCTCATCTTTTCAACTTAAAATCTAAACAAATTTATTAAATATTATTGAATTTTTCTAAGCTTTATTTTTTTAAGCCTTTAAAAAATTATTTTTCTTCTATTCTCAAGTTCAATTCTTCTAGCTGCTCTTCTGCAATCTTTGCTGGCGCATCAATCATCACATCCCTACCTGCATTATTTTTCGGAAACGCAATGTAATCCCGTATGGTCTCTGCTCCGTCCAAAATCGCTACTAGTCGGTCAAATCCAAAAGCAATCCCGCCGTGTGGAGGTGCACCAAATTCAAAGGCGTTCATCAAAAAGCCAAACTGTGCTTTTGCTTCTTCTTCTGTGAAACCTAGAATTTCAAACATTTTAGATTGAATTTCTTTATTATAAATACGGATTGAGCCTCCACCAATTTCATTCCCGTTCAGCACCAAATCATAGGCATTGGCACGGACTTCTTTGGGATTTTCTTCTAGTAAATTCAAATCTTCTGGTTTAGGTGCCGTGAAGGGATGATGCATGGCATAGTAGCGTTGTGTTTCTTCATCCCACTCAAGCAAAGGGAAGTCAACCACCCACAGTGGGGCAAATTCCTCTGGATTTCTCAGGTTGAGGCGTTTTGCCATTTCCATACGCAGTTCACTCAGTTGCTTTCGTGTTTTGTTAGCAGGCCCAGCCATCACCAATAATAAATCTCCAGGCTGAGCTCCCATCGCATCTGCCCAAGCCTTTAAATCCTCAGGCGAATAAAATTTATCTACTGATGATTTCATGCTCCCGTCGATATTGTATTTTACCCACACCAAGCCCAGTGCGCCGATTTGCGGTTTCTTCACCCAATCAATCAATTGGTCTATTTCTTTTCTCGTATATCCTGCACAGCTAGGCGCCGCAATACCCACGATTAATTCTTGCGAATCAAAAACTTGAAAGCCTTTACCTTGTGCCAACGCATTCAGCTCGGTAAATTCCATGCCAAAGCGAATATCAGGTTTATCATTCCCATATTTTTTCATCGCTTCAGCGTAAGTTATTCTCGGGAAATCACCTATCTCTACTCCTTTTATATCTTGAAGTAATTTTTTTAGCAAATCTTCAAAAATATTTAGAATATCTTCTTGCTCCACAAAAGCCATTTCACAATCGATTTGCGTGAATTCTGGCTGTCTATCAGCTCTTAAATCTTCATCTCTGAAGCATTTCACAATCTGAAAATAGCGTTCTAAACCACCTACCATGAGCAATTGCTTAAAAGTTTGTGGCGACTGAGGCAAGGCATAGAATTGCCCTGGGTTCATACGTGATGGCACGACAAAGTCACGAGCTCCTTCAGGTGTAGACTTGATAAGAACTGGTGTTTCTACTTCCACAAAATCCTGCTGGCTTAGAATTTCTCTAACTTTTTGTGCGACTTGGCTTCTGAAAATCAATTTATCTTTTACCAGATTTCGGCGAATGTCTAAGTAGCGATACTTCATTCGTAGCTCCTCTCCCCCATCTGTTTCGTCCTCTATGGTAAAGGGGGGTAATTTTGAAGGATTTAAAATCTCTATATTCTCAACCAAAATTTCAATTTCACCTGTTGAGATTTTGGGATTTTTTGCCTCTCTTTCTATTACAATCCCCGTTACGCTTATCACAAATTCTCTACCCAATCGGCGAACTTTCTCTAGCAATTCGGGGGCAGATTTTTCTTCTTCTAAAACCAATTGCGTAATGCCGTAGCGATCTCGCAGGTCAATCCAGATTAGAAATCCTTTATCTCGTATGGTTTGTACCCAGCCACTTAGTTTTACTCTTTTGCCTGCGTGACTTAGCCGAAGCTCTCCGTTATTGTGCGTTCTATACATTATTTACCTTTGAATGAATGGCAAAAATACTATTTTCATTTTTGAAAGCTAAATTTTTGATAAAGGGATTTTTTTAAGGCTTAAAAAATTTTTTATTGAAATTCTGGTTTCAGCCAATCATGAAATTTCTGATGAAATTTTTTGATTTTAGGAGCAATTACAGCACCACAATACGGGTTTTCAGGATTGTTAACAAAATAGTCGGAATGATAGTCTTCTGCTGGGTAAAAATTATCATTCAAAGGGACTATTTCTGTCACATATTTAGCAGAGTAGTCCCCTCTTTCTTCACTTTGAGCCATCGATTTTTCTGCAATTTTCTTTTGTTCATCGTTATGATAAAATATTGCTGAGCGGTATTGCGTGCCAACATCATTCCCTTGGCGATTGAGCGTCGTCGGGTCATGCAAAACCCAAAAAACATCTAGCAATTGTGCATATGAAATCACTGACGGATTATAGCGAATCTGGACTACTTCTGCATGTCCTGTTTCACCAGTGCATACTTGCTTGTATGTTGGGTTTTTCACGCTCCCCCCAGCGTAGCCTGATTGTACTTCCACGACTCCTTTTAGCTCATCAAAAGCAGCTTCAATACACCAAAAGCAACCTCCTGCTAATGTGGCTATTTCATAATTTTTATTTGAATTATCCATGTTTATTTTTGTTTTTTTCGTTTGAGATTGGCAAGAATATAAAGTCAAAAATCCCAAAATTACCCAAAGAATTAATTTTCTCATTTCAGTTCGTTTGTAAATATTGTACCAAGAAAACTTTTTGTTTGTTAATTCTTCGTTAATTTTTTTTAAGCCTTAAAAAAAAAGCGACTTTTTTAAGTCGCTTTTTTCTCATTATTTTTAATTTCACCTCTTTACAAGTGGCTTAAAGCTTCATCATAATTTGGTTCATCAGTAATTTCTTTTACTTGCTCATTATAAACGATTTTGCCGTTTTCATCCGTTACAATTACGGCTCTGCTCAGCAAGCCTTGCATTGGCCCATCTACAATTTTACAACCGTAAACGTCACCAAAATCGCTATTGAAATCACTCAGCATCAAAACATTGTCTAAGCCTTCCGCCGCACAAAATCTCTTTTGTGCAAATGGTAAATCTTTTGAGATGCAAAGCACCAATGTATTTTCTTTATTTCCTGCCGATTCGTTAAATTTTCTTACTGATTGAGCACAAACTCCAGTATCAACCGACGGGAAAATATTGAAAACTAACTTCTTCCCGTTGAAACCTGAAATTTTTTTTCTTTCTAAATCGGTGTTAATCAATTCCACGTCTTTCACTTGAGAGCCTTTTTCTGGTAAACTCCCACTCGTGTTGATCTTATTTCCTTTCAATGTAATCTCTGCCATAAAGTTTAATTTTATTTGTTTAATTATACTTGTAGCAAAAACCATTCTTTTTTTACATTATTTAGAATATTTTTTAAATTCTTGATCTTCAAAAAGCACATTCAAAGCATCAAAATCCTCATATTCCTGAATTTCTTTTTTCAGTAATTTCATCATTTCTTTTTTCACTTCTTGGTATTTTGGTGCATTAAAAATATTGTCCATTTCTTGCGGATCTTTTTCTAAATCAAAAAGTTCCCAGTTTTCAACTCTTTTGTAATAGCGAATCAGTTTATATCTTTTATTATTCACTCCGAAATGTGGCGAAACGGCATGTTCTCCATTTTCATAATAATGATAATATAATTCATTTTGAGTTTCAGCATTTGGATTTTTCAGAATCGGTAGCATTGACACTCCCTGAATATCTCGAGGAATTTTCACGTCTGCCAATTCTAGTAATGTTGGGGCAATGTCAATATTCATCACAAAAGAATTTGAGGATGATTTTGCGGGTACTATTTTGGGGTATTTGATGAGTAACGGCGTACGGTAAGATTCTTCATACATCCATCGCTTATCAAACCAACCGTGTTCCCCTAAGTAAAAACCTTGGTCTGAAGTATAAATCACGATTGTGTTTTCATCTAAGCCATTTTTTTCTAAATAATCTAAAGTTCTACCAATATTTCTATCTAATGAAACCGCTGTTGATAAATAATCATTCATATATCTTTTATACTTCCATTCAGCTAATTTTTCTCCTTTAAGCTTACTTTTTTCTAATTTTTTCTGAATCGGTTTATAGTAATTTTCAAAAGCTTTCAGCTGCTCTTCGTTCATCCGCTTAAAATTATTATCTACCCGAAAGTCGTCGCCCAGCATCTTCAAATCATAGCCCATCCGCATATCTTTTGCTATAGACATTTCTTGCAGAGCAGCTGCTTTTCGGCTTCTGTAATCGTCATAAAAAGTTTCAGGAATACTGAATTTCGCTTTGTCAAAAGCTCCAATATCCTGCAAATCAGGCATCCACGTTCGGTGTGTGTTTTTATGCCCTATGACTAAGCAGAAGGGTTTCTCTGCATCTCTCTCATCTAGCCATTTTTCTGCCGCATCTTCTACTAAATTGGCTACATAGCCTTCTTCTCTTATTTTTCCTTTCCCTCTTTCGATGAAATCTGGGTTGTAATAATAACCTTGCCCGATGAGTATTTTATAAAAATCAAAACCCTTAGGGTCGTAGCCTAAATGGTATTTGCCAATCCAAGCTGTTTGGTATCCGTTTTCTTGCAATAAATTTACAAATTGCTGCTGATTACTATTGTATGATGAATTTTCATTGTCTTTGTAGCCATTTTTATGGCTCATTTTCCCCGTTAACAGACTAGCACGGCTCGGGCCACAGATGGAATTATTTACGTAAGATTTATGAAAAATCATTCCCCCCTCTGCCAAGCGGTCGATATTGGGCGTATCGATATAACGATGATTTTTATTGTAAGCGCTAATGGCTTGGTATGCATGGTCATCTGAAATGATGATGACGATATTTGGCTTTTTATTTTGTGAATATGCTACCGAAAAAACATAGAGAAAGAAAATAATTACGTACCTTTTCATCGAACAAATTTTTTGTGAAAGTTATAAATTTGTCTATAAAAGTAAGAAAAAAATCATTCTAAACGAAAAACATGTACTACAAAAATCCCTTAAGTTTTATTCTCGTAAAACCCAGCGGCCCAGATTGTAATTTAGGTTGCACCTATTGTTTTTACTTAGAAAAAGAAGCTATGTTCCCTGGGACTAAAAAACATCGTATGAGTGATGAAGTTTTGGAGGAATTAATCAAACAAGGTTTATCTCAAGCTGATGATTACGTGCAATTTACATGGCAAGGCGGCGAACCAACTTTGATGGGGCTTGATTTTTATAAAAAAGTTGTCAATTTACAACAAAAATATGCTAAAAATCAGATGATAGCCAATGCTTTGCAAACCAACGGTGTCCTGATTAACGATGAATGGGCTCAATTTCTCGGCAAATGGAATTTTTTAGTTGGTTTAAGTTTGGATGGGCCTCAGCATATTCATGATAAATATCGGTTTACACAAGGAGGAAAAGCTTCTTGGGAAAAGGTGATGGCGGCTCAAAAAAAATTAAGTCATTGGGATGTTGAAATGAATGCGATGTGTTGCGTTACCAATTATTCCGCAGATTTTCCAGATGAGTTATACCATTTCTACAAAAGACTGGGAATGAAATGGATGCAGTTTATCCCGATTGTAGAAACAGATAAAAAAAACCCTAGCAAAGCTGCAGATTTTTCTGTCACTCCCGAAAAATATGGGAAATTTCTCAAAAGAATTTTTGATTTATGGTGGAATGATTTTGAAAATGGAGAACCCACAACGATGGTACGTAATATTGACTCAGTCTTTTATACCTATGTAGATATGCCTTCACCAGAATGCACACTTTTAGAGCAATGTGGTGTCTACCCTACAGTGGAACATAATGGCGATGTTTTTAGTTGTGATTTTTTCGTAGAAGATCATTGGCGTTTGGGTAACATCATGCAAGGTGACCAGTTGATTGAAATGATAAACAGCAGTACCCAAATGAAATTTGGGAAAATGAAAAATATTTTGCCTGAAAAATGCCACACTTGTGAATGGTATAAAAACTGCTATGGCGGCTGCACCAAAGACCGTATAAAAGATATGAGGGATGAAGGGAATCCTCGATTTTGCCAATCTACTATTGATTTCTTAGAACACAGCCATAGCCGATTACAATTTTTAGCACAACGCTGGAAGCAACGCCAGCTCCAAAGTCAACAAGATACGGCTGATATTTATAATGCTGATTTTGATTTTTTGAAAAAATAATAAAATTTGTGATGGGGATTTATAACAAATATTTTTTTTTAAGCCTTAAAAAATCTCATTGATTGTTTGCTATAAAAAAATCTGCTCGCAATTTACAAACAGATTTATCATTTCTTAAAAGACAACGATTTTAAACTTACTTTATCAACTTCCTCCTTTTTTAGCCCAATAAATCATTAAAATCTAAATGAACTACGGGTTGATTTATTCTCCTAAAATTTTTAAAGGCTTAGAAAATTTTTCTCTAAGCCTTTAATTTTAATTGATGATTTTCTGATTTTAAATAAACGTTTAATAATCTTTAATACAACGCACGCTGGCGCCGTGATAGTAGGGGGTGTAGTAGTCGTCCACTAAGCTGTGTTCACTGCTGAAGGATATGCGCAGAGCCTGGCCTGACCCTCCTACTACATCAGAGCTACTCCAGTAGTTGCCGGGAGTATCCTTTTCGCTTATAGAATAAGAATTCTCATCTCCATCTTTTTTACGGTAGCCAGCAGCTGAAAGGTTTGGCAACTTAGTCTGTACCCACATTTTATTAGTAGAATCGCTTGTAATGTCACCGTCACCACCCATTAGAACCTGATAAAATGGTAACCACTCCAGATAAGTCGGAACATGGTAACCTGACGGGCATGGGTTATTAACTCCGCCTGCTTGCCACAACTCAAAATCTTTTAAATTATATGTTGTAGCATTACCACCATTCTTTGTCCAATAATAAATCTCCTCGCTAGGAGTAATAAACTTCCCTGCTGCTTTGTCTGTTTCTGTCCAAGTATCGGCTAATTCTTTGGTAGTTTCTGAATCCCTAAACTCATGTCCATTACTCGCTCTCTGCCATTGGTATAATGAACCGTAGGTTTTAGCTTCATTATGGGCATCTGTGCCTGTTTTATTAACCGTCGGGTCAAAATCAGGATTATTTATGTCTGCATACGCCGCTCCAAGGTTGAGGTTGAGCCATGTTCTATTGTAGCCGCCCTCGCTTACAATTGTAGCACAATACACAAAATCGTGCTTACCGCTGATACCAAATAATTTATCAAAAACTATGTTTTCTGGCGGACATTGCTTGATTTTATTGATGATCCCATCTGCTTTGGTTGGCTGCTTACCGCGGATATAATTTATTTTCCCTTTGTCTACTATTATATCCCATTTGAGGTCTGAGAGGCTTGTGCGCTTCACCTTTTGGTCTTTTTCATCCCAAATTAAAAGCCAATCGGTCTTTTCTTTCATCTCAACATCTTGTATGCGCAGGTCTCCTTTTTGGTTGTCTTTTGCACTGATGTCTAGCATGGCTTGTGGCTCTTCTGTATTAATGCCTACTTGGGCGGTGGCTAAGGCTCCTGGCAATACAACGAAAGAAAGTAATAATTTCTTCATTTATTTTATTTTTTTTGGTTAATATTTTATTGATTTATTCTTTTCTTAATTAAATTTTCGCTGTTTTTTTGCTGTTTTTTATTCAACTTTTTTAGCTTCTTCTTTTAGAAAGAGCCCCAACCCGTGAGGCTCTTCTTTTTGAAGAAATTACTACCTTCACACAGGTGAAAATAGAAAAACCGCACAAGATTTTCTTGCACGGCTTTGCGGTTCGCTCCCGCGGGGAAGCAATAAATTACTATAAGTTATTGATAATGAGTTGTTTAGCTCATTATTTGTGTGTGTGTGTGTGTGTTTACACTTTATTTTGAAACTCACAAATTTCATTTGTTAAAATTTCGTTATTTTTTGTTAAAATTCCGTTGAGATTTTTTCACTTTTCTCAACCTGCCCGCAAATGTATTTTACGTTTTTGAATTATGCAAATTTGCTTCTTAATTTGAAAAATTAAATTGATAGGTTACACCCCCGCTCACCCAAAAACCAGGCATTTGCACTAAGCTAGTCTCTGTATACTTAGTACCTGTAAGGTTATTGAACGAAGTGAAAATCTGCCAATTCTTGTGTTTATAATTCAACTTCGCATCCAGCAAATGATAATTTTCTATCGTTACACGGTCTAAGTAGCGATAAACTAAATGACTATAAAGATGATTGAACCACTGGTTCTCTAATTTCACCACGACTTGATGTCTTAGATTATCTAATAAATAGCGAGATAATGCAAATTCAGAGTTAACTATGCTTTTGTCTAAATACGTGTAGTCCACTGCAAAAGATCTTACAAAGCCATTGAAGTTTTTCTTTAAATTAACTTCTACTCCATCTACGGTTACACTCGTGCTATTGATGGGCTTCCACGGTTGGTTTTTATCTTTTTTTACCCAATCAATTGCATTTTTTGCATGGCGACGGAAGGCACTGACTTTTGCCGAGAACGTAGGCTGCAGAAAATGATAGCCCACCTCAAAGCTGTTGGCTGATTCTGGCTTTAAATCTGGATTCCCCACCTCTGTTTTGCTTTGGTAATACCACTCGGTGTATGATGGCAAGCGGTGCACACGTGCTGCATTGGCAAATAATTTATTTTCAGCATTGATTTTATACGCAGCGCCTAACTGTGGATAGAAAAAATCGCCAACATTGCTGAAATGGAACCAACTTGCACCTGGTATAATGTTTAATTTTTCGTTGAAAAAAGAAAACTGATGCTCAAAAAATACAGATATGATGTCACGCTCATGACTACCCAAGTTATTACTATTTAGGTATTCTTTTTTGTATTCTGACCCAATGGAAGTCAAGCCCAAATCATTCATGAAACTTACCGATACTTCTGCCCCTAAATTATTACCAATGTGCATGTTACGATAAATTTGTGGGTTTTTCCTATTAAGCAAATACATGTCTTGTGCGCGCGTCCAATAAGTTCTAGCACGGATTCCCCAGTTGTCTTTTTTCGTATCCAATCCCAAACTCACGATGGAGTTTTGCGTTTCTTCATATTGTTCGGTGTAAGTAGGAGAAGCATAAAAACCGTTTGCACCAAATTTTTTCTCACCAAAACCAGCCTGTAAATTAAATTCACCTATACCAGACTGGAATTTCCCTTGGTAGAACATGTTTTTATTCGTATAATCGGTATTGTGTCGGTAGCCGTCTGAAGCGCCATAATTTGCATTCCATAAATGCTTTACTTTGGGCGAAGCGATGCTAATGTTTGTTCCGACTTTATAAGTTCCGTAGCTTCCAGCTTCAGCGCTCAGTTGAACTTTTTTTCCTTCTCTTGCTCGTGTAATCACGTTTATAACGCCAGCAAAGGCATTGGCGCCGTATTGTGCTGCCTCTGGTCCTTTGATGATTTCAATTCTCTCAATGGCATCTGCATCAAAGGGAATATTCCATAAATTGTGTGCCGTTTGGGGATTAGTCACTCGTACACCGTTTATCAAAAGTAAAACCTGCTCAGAATTTCCTCCACGTATAGAAATGTCTGATTGCATTCCGCCTACTCCGCGACGGCGTAAATCAATGCCAGAAAAATAAGAAATAATTTCTTCCACGCTTTGTGATGGCGTGTTTTGGATGGTTTCTCGGTCTATGATTACCACATTTTGGTTATGCTTTTTTGTTGTAAGTGGTAAAGTTCTGCCCGTCGCTATTAGACTGTCTAAATAATTTTCAACTTGAGCCTCAAGGCTTAAAAAATTAAAAAACACTGTCAGTAAGATTAATTTTTTCTTCATTCTTATATTTTTTGTTTTAAAAATGTCGCCAAATATATAAAAAACTTTTTTTAACACAATTTTGAATAATTTAAATTCTTATTCGATTAAATATAAGCTGCTGTGCTTTATAAAAAAACTATTAAGGAACTTATTAGTTAGTCACTCCTCTGAGAAGGCTGCCCCTATTTGTTCAATCATGCAAATATTATAAAGCTGCAAACGCCTAAAAGAATCAATCAAAAAGATTATGACCCGCAGTTTTATTTATTTAAAAAGCATAGAAAGCGTATTGAAACTTTATTTTCTCAACTCTATGGTCAATTTAGTGATTAGAAGAAATTATGTTAATTTTTTAAGGGTTTAAAACTAGGATCTTAGCTATTTTTTTTAAGGCTTAAAAAATTTAACAGCTTGAAAAAAAAACTTGTAGGATAATTTGCTATGTATTTACCAGTTAATTTTTAAAGCTTTTTATAAAAAAACTTTAAATACGCATTAAATAATTTATAATCATTATGTAAAAATCATAACAAAGCTTATTTTTGTATTTAATTTTTTTCAAACTACTTTAAAAACCACATTTTTGAATGGGATTATTTAATATTTTCACCAAAGATATAGCCATAGATTTAGGGACAGCAAATACCCTTATTATTTATAACAATAAAGTCGTTGTAGATCATCCTTCGATTGTAGCAATCGAACGCTCGACTGGGAAGTTGATTGCTGTAGGGCATGAAGCCAAAAGCATGCAAGGTAAAACCCATGATGAAATCAAAATTATTCGCCCGCTGAAAGACGGAGTAATAGCTGATTTTGAGGCTTCGGAGAAGATGATTCGTAAATTCATCTCGATGGTTCCTGGGCTTAAGGGAGGGGTGATGGCTCCTGCACTGCGTATGGTGATTTGTATTCCTTCGGGAATCACGCAAGTAGAAAAACGTGCGGTGAAAGATTCAGCAATTCACGTGAATGCGAAAGATATTAGGCTAATTTATGAGCCAATGGCGGCGGCGATTGGTGTAGGGATTGATATTCAGCAGCCAGAGGGAAATATGATTATCGACATTGGTGGTGGTACAACAGAAATTGCTGTGATTGCCTTGGGGGGAATCGTAAGTGATAAGTCGGTGAAAATTGCTGGAGATGTCTTCACCAACGATATTGCTTATCATTTACGCACACATCACAATTTGTATGTGGGCGAACGTACCGCAGAGCGAATCAAAATTGAAATCGGCTCAGCGCTAGAAGAATTAGACCACCCGCCAGAGGACATCCACGTGCAAGGACGGGATTTAATCACGGGTAAACCAAAAGAAATTGTCGTGAACTACAAAGAAGTAGCTCGTGCTTTAGATAAATCTATTTCTCGTATCGAAGATGCTGTGATGGAAACCCTCTCTCAAACTCCTCCAGAGTTGGCTGCAGATATTTACAACACAGGCGTTTACATGGCGGGTGGTGGCTCTATGCTCAGGGGGCTAGACCAAAGAATCTCAAAGAAAACAGGTTTACCCGTTTTCTTGGCAGAGGACCCATTACGTGCTGTTGTGAGAGGTACTGGAATTGCACTTAAAAATATCGATAAGTATAATTTCTTAATGCGATAAAATAAATTATGAAGTTATTGGCGCACCTACTCTCTAAGGTAGGTTATTTCTTGTTTTTTATATTATTAGAAATAGGCGCTGTGTATGCGATGTTCTCTCAGAGTAATTTTCATAAAACTTTGGTGGGGGAGCAGCTACTGAATGTCAACGGATTTTTTTCAGCTAAAATTTCTAAGTTGAAACATTACCAAAACCTTCCAAAAGAAAATAAAATTTTGATGGAAGAAAATGCAAAGCTTAAAAATCAGTTAGAAATTTTTAAAGGCTTAAAAAATTCTGCTCATTTAGGGCTAGACTCTTTGGTTGTAGATTCATCGTTCCAGCGGTTTGAGTATACCAATGCACAAATCATCGACCAATCTATCCGAAAAAGAGATAATTACTTTATGATCGATAAAGGAATAAAGGACGGAGTCCAACCCAACATGGCGGTTTTAACTTCACGGGGGGTTATTGGTGCAGTTTTGCACTCCACGCAGCATTATTCCACGGTGTTATCTGTTTTACATTCACAGGCTAACATAAAAGCGAAGGTTAAAAATATTGATTATTTCGGAATTCTAAGATGGAACGGGAAGGATCATCAGAAATTACAGCTAACTGAAATTCCTAAATATTTGAATATAAAACAAGGAGATACGGTGATGACTGCTGGTGCATCTGCTATTTACCCACAGGGGCATTTAATTGGTTATATTTCTTCATTAGAACCTAATGAGAAAACGGGTGATTTTGATATTGAAGTTTCGACTTTTGAAGATTTAGCTACGGTGCAGAATGTTTACGTAATTAAAGATTTAGATAGAATTGAAATTGAAAAGGTACAACAAACGGGGTTAGATGCAACAGACTAGGATTTTTGATATTTTAAGGCTTTTAATATTTGCAAGTTTACAGGTTTTTATATTCAATAATATAAATTTCTACGGCTATGCCGATCCGTATGTTTATATACTATTTATTTTATTGCTCCCGTTTAGTAGAAATAAATATTTAGTTCTCACTTATGCTTTCTTTTTGGGATTATACATTGATTTTTTTGAAAACACAGGAGGTTTAAATGCTTTTGCTTGTGTATTAATCGCTTTTTTACGTCAACCTTTAGTCAAGCTTCTCTTAAGTAAATCAACACAAATAGAAGATGAATTAAGCTTGAGTCAATTATCTTTTTTCCAGTGGGGAATTTATTTAGCCTTATTAATTTTTTCTCATCATATCTTAATAGATTGGCTACAAACGATGAGCCTGAGTCAGTGGCAAACGATTATAGAACGCTCTAGCTTAGGAGCTGTATTAACTCTAATCATTTGTTTTTTATACTTAGCTATTTTCCCTTTTCGTAAAAAACAGGAATTGTAAATATGAAAAAAACCTGGTTATTTTATTTTTTAGTCATAGCTACGGTATTAATATTCATTGGGCGTTTGGCTTATTTGCAATTAGGCACAGATCGGTATATTCTTAACGCTTTCAATACCTCGATAAAACAGGAAGTTATTTACCCCAAGAGAGGTGATATTTTAGACAGGAATGGGAAATTGTTGGTTACCAGTAGCAATAATTTTGAAGTTCAAATCACACCTTTTTTGATGGAAAAAGGCTTTGATACGATTCAATTTATCAATTTATTGAGTATAACAAGAGAAGAGTTTAACCAAAAAATGGCTGAAATCAAAGCTAAAAAAGGCTACAGTAAAGTAGGCACTTTCCCGTTTATCAGTAATATAGATAGAGAAACTTTCACAAAATTTCAAGAACAGATTTACAATTTTCCTGCAGTTGATATTGTTAAACGACCTCGTAGAGAATACCGTGTGCACACAGCAGGAAATATTTTAGGATACATTCAAGAAGTAGACCTAAATTATATCAAAAAAGATTCTTCCTATTATGTCCCTGGTGATTTAGCTGGCCAAGCTGGTGTTGAAAAATCATATGAGGAAACTTTGAGAGGAGTGAAAGGCTATCGTTTTTTAAAAAAAGATATTCGCTTGCGCACCATTGGACCTTATGAAAACGGAGAAAAAGATGTAGAAATAGAGAATGGAAAAACTTTAACGCTTAGCATAGATTATAAAACTCAAGAATATGCAGAAGCTTTATTAGCTAATAAAAGGGGAGCGATTGTTGCCATAGAACCTCACACGGGGGAAATTTTAGCTTTAGCCTCCAGCCCTGTGATAGACCCTCGGAGATTCAATATTCCAGGAGAAGTCAGTCGGATGATTCGTGATTCTGTTGATAGAATCATGTATGACAGAGCTTTACAAGCAACATACCCACCTGGTTCTCCATTTAAAATTTTGACAGGTTTATCAGGATTTACCATGGGCGTTACCGACACGGCTACGGTTTTCACTTGCCAGCATGGTTTCCACTACGGGCGAGCACATATGGCGTGCCACTGTGGTAGAACTCACCTCAAGATAGAGGAAGCAATAGGGAGAAGTTGTAACTCTTATTTCTCTAAAACCTGGCTAGCAATTTTGAATAAGGATTCACTCCATATAGAAAAAAATATAGACGAGTGGGCAGACATTATGCACAGCTTTGGAATGGGGAAATACCTAGGTATAGATATGCCCGTAGGGAGCAAAGGCAATATCCCAACGAGCAAATATTATAATAAAATTTTAGGTGAAGGAAAATACAATAGCTTTCAAATTATTTCCAACGGAATTGGGCAAGGTGAAGTGCTTTCTACGCCAATACAAATGGCTAATTTCATCGCAGCCGTAGCAAATAAAGGCTATTATTACACACCTCATATTGTAAAAGAAATTGATGGGAAACCGATTCAAGATACTGCTTTTACGACTAAAAGAAAGGTAAAAGTTCCCGTGGAATACTTTGAGCCCATCATGAAAGGGCTAAAAGCCGTTTTTACTAACGGGACAGCTCAAGGATTTATTTCGCCTAAATTTAGCCAAGCTGGGAAAACAGGAACAGCACAGAACCCCCACGGGCAAGACCATTCTAGTTTCACATTACTAGCCCCTGCAGAAAATCCTAAAATAGCCATTGCCGTAGTGGTAGAAAACGGCTACTGGGGCTCACGCTGGGCAGGGCCTATGGCTAGTTTGGTGGCAGAGAAATACTTGTTTGACTCCATTGAGGGAGAACAAAGAAAGTGGCTCGAAAAAAGAATGCTGGAAGGAGACCTTCGCCCAGAATATCGCCGACAAGAAATTGAGCGACTGAAACGAAACGGGTGGTACGTAGAACCTAAAATCAATAGCAATGCTACAGACGCGATCCAATAAATCCATCGATTGGTTGATCATCACCATTGTCCTCATCATCATGGGATTTGGTGTCGCCAATATTTACAGTGTTGACCCAGACTACGGAATGAAGCAAATTGTAAGAATAGGCTTAGGTTTTGGGATGATTTTTGGGTTTTTAATCATCACTAGTATCAGTAAAAACTTCTTTGATATTTATGCAGGTGTGTTTTACATCATTGGAGTGCTAGCACTAGTAGGCGTCTTATTTGTAGGGAAAGAAATTAATGGGGCAAAAGCCTGGTATTCCATTGGAGGCGTAGGGATTCAACCAGTTGAATTAATGAAGATCGCCACAGGCCTAATGATTGGTCATGTACTCAACACCCCAGGGAATGATATCAAAACACCCAAAACTTTTCTTTTTTGTATGGGGCTTTTGGCTATTCCTGCAATTTTAATACTACTTCAGCCAGACGTCGGTTCACTCTTTGTTTTTGGCGCATTTCTTCTAGCCTTGTATCGTGAGGGCATGAGCCCATTTTGGCTGTTGGTGCCCATTACCTTAGGAGGTGTATTTTTGTTAGGTATCATTTGGGATTCCCATTTTTTAGTACTCATCATTGGTTTCTTATTACTTATTTTTCTCATCATCTTTTTATTGAGTATTTCTCGCCCTCAGCTGTCTATGAGAGAAATGCATCTACTTCTAGGAGCTTTGGTAGGCATAAGCATATTCTTTTTGATGAACTTTATTTTTACAGATAAATTCTATAACGAGAAAGGCTTTTTAAATTTATTCAATAATAGATTAGACTTTATTGTTAATTTATCCTCAGCAGTATTATCATTAATAGCATTACTCTCAGCACTAGGCATGTATTTATCTTACCATAATTATCATTACTCTATCAGAAAAATACTCAACGTGCAAGCCAGTCATTTCAGGCAATTTACCACAGGGTTCCTTATAATATTTACCAGCCTAGGAATTATTAGCTTCATAGCCTACAAAGCCTTAGATATTCTAGACAAACTGCCCACGCACCAAAGAGAAAGAATTTTAGTTTTGTTTGAAGGAGAAGCCAAATACCGAGACACATCTGGGTACAATCTATTATATTCTAAAACAGCCATAGGCTCTGGCGAATTATGGGGAACTGGATGGAATAAAGGAACGATAACCGACGGTAGATTTGTCCCCGAGCAATGGACCGACTACATTTTTTGTACCGTTGGCGAAGAATGGGGCTTTATAGGCAGCAGTTTATTGGTCATTTTATATGGAATTTTAATTGCACGTATTTTTTTCTTGGCAGAAAAGCAAAAGAAAATCTTCTCCCGCTATTTTGGGTATAGCATAGGTTCGATTTTGATGCTACATTTTTTTGTAAATATAGGAATGGTGATGGGGTTATTCCCAACAGTCGGTATCCCGTTACCATTCTTAAGCTACGGCGGAAGTTCTTTATGGGGATTTATGCTGATGCTCTTCATTTTCCTAAAATTAAACTACGAAAACTCAGAATCTTTAATTTAAATTTTTTTTAAGCCTTAAAAAATTTTCAGCTAATTTGCCCATCCTCAAAAAAGCATTTCTTTAAATCATATTCAAAATCGCCCAAACTTGTATTCTCTTAATAATCAAAACAATATATTCAATTTCATCACCTTTCTGAGTGCCTTGAGTCGCTTTCCTTTTAATCTGCTATGGATTTTATGTATTCATTTTTTATTTGATTCAAAAAAATACTTTATTTTCCTTAATTTTGTTGAATGATGGAAGGAACACTTACAGCAAAAGATTTTGTTAGCGACCAAGATGTCAAATGGTGCCCTGGTTGTGGTGACTATTCAATATTGAAACAAATGCAGCAAACCCTGCCCGAGTTGGGGTACAGAAAAGAAGACATTGTATTCATCTCTGGGATTGGTTGTTCCTCGCGTTTCCCCTATTATATGAATACCTATGGAATGCACAGCATCCACGGGCGAGCACCCTCGGTTGCTTCAGGTTTGAAGATAGCCAATCCTCATTTGCACGTTTGGGTAATTACTGGTGACGGCGATGCACTTTCTATCGGTGGGAATCACTTGATTCACACTTTGAGAAGAAATATGGATTTAAATATATTGTTGTTTAATAATGAAATTTATGGTTTGACCAAAGGTCAATACTCCCCCACCTCTCATCAAGGTTTAAAGACAAAATCATCACCCCTAGGTTCAATTGATTATCCGTTCAACCCATTAGCTTTAGCCTTGGGGGCCAATGCATCTTTCATTGCTCGGTCTATGGATAGAGACCCAAAGCACTTAAGAGATATGATGCGCCGCACGGCAGAACACAAGGGTACCTCGCTTCTAGAAGTTTATCAGAATTGCCCTATCTTTAATGATGGAGTCTTTGAAGACTTTACAGATAAGAAGAAAAAAAACTCAACCACCATTTATGTTGAGCATCAGCAGCCTTTAATTTTTGGTGAAGACAGTGAGTTAGGAATTCGCTTAGATGGTTTAACCCCAGAAGTCGTAAATTACAAAAAATTAGGACTAAGCGTGAACGATTTAATGATTCATGATGAAAAAGATTTAAACAAAGCAAATTTATTAACACGTTTTTTTGATGATCCTGCTGAAAGCTCATTCCCGAGACCTTTTGGTGTTATTTATGCCGAAGAGCGACCGACTTATGAGGATTTATTGGTAGAGCAAATTGAAAATGCAAAACAAGCCAAAACTGCTGACTTAAATGTGCTTTTGGCGGGAAGCAACTTTTGGGAAGTCAAATGAAGTTAAATAATACTAACTGATGAAAAAAACAATTTTAAGCTTATCAATAATTACTACAATAGCCTCTTGTGCCAACCGACCAAGAACTGAAATTGAAGCTGATAGCAAAAATATATCTTCTACTAGAATGAACACCCATACAGGAATCAACACAGAGATGATGGATTTAAACATTCGCCCACAAGATAATTTTTACGATTTTGTGAACGGTAATTGGATGAAAAAAACTCAAATACCAAGCGACCACGGCCGCTGGGGTAGCTTTAACGAACTAAGAGAGTCCAACGATTCCATTTCATTAGAAATACTAAATTCCGTTTTTAATCAGCAATTTAAAGCGGGCAGCGAAGAGCAAAAAGTAGCCGATTTGTATAAAACTTTCATGAACGTGGAAGCTCGAAACCAAATGGGTTTAGCACCGGTCCAAAATTTATTGAAAAAAATTCAAGGCTTAAAAAATTTAACCGAATTCAAAGCTTTTTTGTTTGAACAAACTCCACTCGAGAACAACCCTTTGTATGCGTTCTATGTAAGTCCTCACATGAAGAATAGCCAACAAAATGCCGTCTATCTAAAGACACCTTACCTGGGCATGAATCGTGACTATTACCAAAAAACCGATGAAGGAAGTCAAAGCAAAATAAAAGCCTACCAAAATTATTTGGTAAAGCTCTTTAGCCTAATTCAAGATGAAAATCCTGAAAATTCAGCAGCACTGGTTGTAAATTTAGAAAAACAAATCGCCCAAAAATTATTAAGCTTTGAAAATTTAAGAGATTCTGAAAAGAAATATAATCCCATCGCTTTTTCTTCTCTAAACGAAGTCAATACAGCGATTGATTTAGCCGATTTTTTCAAGGCTTTAAAAATTCAAACGCCTGAAGTCATTATTCCAGAAATCACCTATTATAGAAGCTTAGGTGAAATTATTTCTTCTCAAAATTTAAAGGCTTTAAAAAAATACTTGATTGCTCAAAATCTAAATTCAAACGCAAATTATCTTTCAACCGATTTAGAGGAATTAAATTTTAATTTCTACAGCAAAGAACTAAAAGGAATAGATGAAATGCGAGCACGAGATAAGAGAGCTCTGAGCTTGGTGAATTCTATATTGGGAGAAGCTTTCGGGAAATTATATGTGACGGAAGTCTTCCCTCCAGAGGCTAAAGTCAAAGCGGAAGAAATGGTAAAGTACATCAAAAAATCATTCCGCCAGCATATACATCAACTGACTTGGATGAGTGATGAGACGAAAGTAAAAGCTCTTGAAAAATTAGATAAATTTAATGTAAAAATCGGTTACCCAAATAAGTGGGAAGATTATTCTGAATTAAAAATTTCTAATTTTTCAGACGGAGGAAGTTTGTACCAAAACATTCAAAATGCAGCGCAGTGGAGCTACCAAAAAGATCTAAAAAAAATTGGCAAGCCCGTAGATAAATCAAAGTGGTTTATGCCGCCACAAACGGTAAATGCCTACTACAGCCCGCAGTTCAATGAAATTGTTTTCCCAGCAGCGATTTTACAGCCCCCTTTTTATAACTTCAAAGCCGATGCTGCCGTGAACTTTGGCGGAATGGGTGCTGTGATTGGCCATGAAATCTCACATGGTTTTGATGATAGCGGCGCAAAATATGACGGCGACGGAAACCTTAACAATTGGTGGACGCCAGAGGACGAAAGGAAGTTCAATGCCTTGGGTGAACGCTTAGTTCAGCAATTTAGTGCCTATCAGCCATTTGAAGGTGTTTTTGTAAATGGAAAAGCCACTTTGGGCGAAAATATTGCAGATTTAGGGGGCTTGAATGTGGCTTATGATGCCCTTCAGCTATATTATCGAGATCATAAAAAACCTCAGCAAATTGATGGTTTTTCACCAGAGCAGCGATTTTTCATTTCTTGGGCAACAATATGGAGAACTAAAAATAAAGACGAAGCATTGAAAAATCAAATTAAAACCGATTTCCATGCACCTGGGCAATACCGTGCTGTAGGCCCATTGGAAAACATGACAACTTTTCATGAGGTTTTCAATATAGAGTCCAAAGATAAAATGTACAAACCCGAAAATGAAAGAATTAAAATTTGGTAAATATGCTCATGCCGAAATTATTTAAATATTTATTTTTTAGAAAAGTGATGAAAGAAACGACTTTAGATGCTATAAAAAATCCTCAAACAACGTTTATTGACGTTAGAAATTCAGAGGAATTAAGAGAAGATGGTGCTTTAGAAAAAGCAAAACACATCCCCCTCATTGAGCTACCCGAGAGGATAGAAGAAATCAAAACCTATACTACACCTATTGTGATTTTTTGCAAAAGTGGAGGCAGAGCAGGGCGAGCAAAAGAGTTTTTGGATGAAAATGGTTTTGAAAAAGTTTTTAACGGCGGTGGCTATACCGATGTGATGGAAATTTTAAATAACCAAAATTAATTTTTCTAAATAAAATTAATTTATTACATTTGCAGTCCTAAAATTAAAAATAATAAATCCATGTATGCAATTGTAGAGATAGCAGGGCTTCAGTACAAAGTTGAGCAAGATCAGCAGTTGTATGTTAACCGTCTGAAAGGAAATGAAGGTGATTCATTAACTTTTGATAAAGTTTTATTGACTGATAACGGTAACATTACTGTAGGCGCCCCAGCTATAGAAAACATGACTGTAGAAGCAAAAATCCTAGAGCATGTGAAAGGTGATAAAGTTATCATTTTTAAAAAGAAAAGAAGAAAAGGTTACCAAAAGAAAAATGGTTTCCGTGCAGCTTTGACAAAAATTGAAATTATTTCTATCGGTGGAAATAGAGAAGAAAAAAAAGAGAGTAAAAAAATAGCTGAGCCTAAAAAAAGTGCTTCTAAAAATGATAAGTTAACTAAAATTGAAGGTATTGGGCCAAAAGTTCAAGAATTATTGAACGAAAGTAACATCTATACTTTCAGTGATTTGGCAAACTCCAAAGCAGAAGACATCAAAGCTATTTTGGAACCAAAAGGTGGAATCTATGCTGCTATGGACCCAACAACTTGGCCAGAACAAGCTCAACTGGCTGCAGATGGGAAATTTGATGAATTAAATGCCTTTCAGGAAAAACTGAATGGTGGTAGGAAATAAAAAACTAAAATAAAATGGCACACAAAAAAGGAGTCGGTAGTTCAAAAAACGGTCGTGATTCGGAATCCAAACGCTTGGGTGTGAAAATCTACGGTGGCGAAAAGTGTATTGCTGGCAATATCATAGTAAGACAAAGAGGTACAAAACATCACCCTGGAAACAATGTAGGCATCGGCAAAGATCATACTTTGTATGCCTTGATTGATGGGAAAGTTGTTTTTCGTAAGAAGAAAGATAATAAATCTTATGTTTCTGTAGAGGCTGTAAATTAATTTCAAGCCTTAAAAAAAATAAAGCGTAGCCGTCTCAATAATAAAAATTGAGGCGGTTATTTTTTTATTTTTAAAGCCTTAAAAAAATCTATGAAAAATCTCCTAGAAATTGAGATTTTTTCCTTAACTTTTCTTTTCAATATTTTTATATGCAAAGTTTAAAAAAAGAAGAGTTTGGGTATTACAAAAATCAAGAAATTGACAAAATAACTTTGACCAACGATAATGGATTTCAAATAAGTGTCATTAATTTAGGAGCTATCATTCAATCTATCAAACTTCCTGAGGGGTTTGCTAAAAGAGAATTAACTTTGGGATTCAATGACTTAGCTGGTTATTTATCACCCGAATACCGAGAGAACTATCCTTATTTTGGGGCAGTGATTGGGAGACATTCTAGCAGAATACTAAATGGTGAAACTCAAATTAATGGAAAAAAAATAAGCCTTAAAAAAAATCATGCTGGGCATCATCTACATGGTGGTGAAATTGGTTTTGATTCTAAAGTTTGGAAATTTGAAAATTTTGATAATAGTAGAGTTACACTATCTTTATTTTCACCCGACGGAGACGAGAATTACCCTGGGAATTTGAATGTAGAGGTTACCTACGAACTTAATGATGAAAATGAAATTACTGTTTCTTATTCGGCTAAAACAGATCAGCCTACCATTATCAATTTAACTCAACATACGTATTTTAATCTCAATCAATCTTGTGATTCTATTTTGAAGGATGAGATAAAAATCAATGCTAAAAGAATCTTGGAATTTAATAGCGATGTGGTACCGACTGGAGAAATATTGGATGTGGAAAATACTAAATTTGATTTTTCTATGTTTAAGATGATTCCTGCTGAGATTGATAATTCTTTTTTGGTAGAATCTGATAAAAAACCTGTGGGAGTTCTGAGAAATGAAGACCAAACGATAGAAATGAAGGTTTATACTAATCAGAAAATTCTACATATTTATAGTGGTTTTTATATTCCTGAACTAAAGCCTGAGGGCCGAAGAACTACCCAACCAAATGCGGGTGTTTGCTTTGAAACGCAAGGATTTTTAGATGCGGAAAATCATGAGAAATTCCCCAGCAATGTCTTAAATTCTAACGATATTTACAATCACAAGACTAAGTTTAGTTTTAAATTTTAATTTTTATGAAAGACTTTTTAAAAGAAGAGTTTAAAAAAGTATATAACTCTACCCCTGATTTTTATTATTTTGCTCCAGCTCGTGTCAATTTAATTGGAGAGCATATTGACTACAATGGTGGGCTGGTGATGCCTGCTGCTTTGGAAAATGGAACTTACCTTACGCTGAGAATAACTAACGATAAAAAACTACATTTTCATAGTCTAAACTTTCCTGAAGAAAATTTTGATTTTGAATTAACTGGTGATAAATATACTAAAAAGGAGAATTTCTGGGTAAATTACCCTCTTGGTGTCATCAATGCTTTTATGGAAAAGGGCTTTGGGTTAGATACTGGCATGGAATTTTTATTTTACGGAAACATTCCTAATGGCGGTGGCTTATCATCTTCGGCTTCTATAGAAGTAGTAATGGCTTTTGCTTTAAATTCTTTGCTAAACGCGGGCTTAAATCGAACTCAGATTGCACTTTTAGCTCAAAAAGTTGAAAATGAATTTGTTGGTGTGAATTGTGGTATTATGGATCAATTTGCTGTGAGCCAAGGGAAAGAAGAGCATGCCATTATTCTAGATTGCCAAAACTTAAATTTTGATTATACTCCTTTTGTGTTAGAAGATCATAAATTAGTCATCATCAATACAAATAAGGAACGGAAATTAGCTGATTCTAAATACAATGAACGCCGTGCTACTTGTGAAGAGGCTTTAGAAATTTTAAATCAGCAAGGGAAAAATTACCCTGACTTATGCAGTGTCCCGATGGAATACTTTGAGTCTCACCATGAGGAATTAAATGAAGAGCAACTCAAGAGAGTGCGCCATGTGATAAGTGAGCAGCAGCGGGTTTTGAAAAGTAAAGAAGCTTTAGCCAATAATGATATTAAACTATTTGCTCAATTGATGAATGAAAGCCATACTTCATTAAAAAATGACTACGAAGTAACTGGTAATGAATTAGATACTGTGAATGAAGAAAGCCTTAAACTTCCCTATGTCATAGGTTGTCGAATGACTGGAGCTGGCTTTGGTGGTTGTGCTATTGCTATCGTCGAAAAAGATAAAGTGGAGGAATATAAGTCTACTTTAAAAGAAAAATATACTGAAAAAATTGGATATGCACCATCGATTTATGAAATGAATATCAGTGACGGTGTTAAGGAATTATAAAAATTATTGAATTTATGAATAGTGAATTTTCAACTGTAGACATTGTTGTATTCGTTGTCTACGCCATTGTAATTTTAGCCGTAGGTTTATACGTTTCTCGAGGGAAAAAGGGGGAAGAAAAAACGGCAGAAGATTATTTTTTAGCAGGGAAGTCCTTACCCTGGTGGGCGATTGGCGCCTCTTTGATTGCTGCTAATATTTCAGCCGAACAGTTTATAGGGATGTCAGGTTCGGGTTTTGCTATCGGTTTAGCTATCGCTTCTTATGAATGGATGGCGGCTATAACTTTACTGATTGTAGCCAAATTTTTTATGCCAGTTTTCATCAATCATGGACTTTATACTATTCCTGAATTTATCGAAAAACGCTTTAGCACTAATCTGAAAACCATTTTAGCCACTTTTTGGATTGCACTTTTCATCTTCGTGAATTTAACCTCAGTTTTATACCTAGGAGCTAAAGCTTTAGATACCATAATTGGTATTGGTGATGGCTCCAGCATCATGCCTTTCATTATTGGTTTAGCTCTTTTCTCAGCAGCTTATTCCATTTGGGGTGGTTTATCTGCCGTAGCTTGGACTGACGTCATTCAAGTCGTGCTATTAATTATTGGTGGGTTGATTACCACCTTCATCGCTCTAGACCATGTAGCACCCGATGGAGGTATAATTAATGGAATAAATTATGTCTATGATAACGCCAATTCACGTTTCCATATGATTATTTCTAAAGATAATCCAGAATTCATGAACTTACCAGGAATTGCTGTTCTCGTTGGTGGATTGTGGGTAGCCAACTTATACTACTGGGGGTTTAATCAATATATTATCCAGAGAGCTTTAGCTGCAAAAAGCTTGAGAGAAGCACAAAAAGGTCTAGCCTTTGCTGGTTTCTTAAAATTAATCGTCCCTTTAATTGTCGTCATTCCAGGTATTATTGCTTATGTAATGTACACCGAAGACATTCAAGGTGCTAAAGAAATTTTCTCTAAAGCCAACGGTGGAATCGATTATGACAGGGCTTACCCTTGGCTGATTAACACCTTCATACCTACAGGATTGAAGGGCCTAGTCGTAGCAGCACTTTCAGCCGCAATTGTTTCGTCTTTGGCCTCTATGCTAAACTCTACTTCTACAATTTTCACGATGGATATTTATAAACCTTATTTTAATAAAAAGGCTAGTTCAAAAAAATTAGTGAATATCGGGCGCTTGGCATCATTAATTGCTTTGATTATAGCCACATTATTAGCAAAATCCTTAGGTTCTATAGACCAAATGTTCCAATACATTCAAGAATGGACAGGATTAGTTAGCCCAGGAATTTTAGCCGTATTTTTACTTGGTTTGTTTTGGAAGAAAACCAATACAACAGGAGCAATCATCGGCGTTTTAGCCTCTATCCCATTTGCTTTAGCATTAAAATTCCTTCCGCTAGAAATGCCGTTTATGGATCAAATGTTTTATACATTAATTACCTCTATGGTCATAATAGCTGGAGTATCTTTGACTATGAGCGAAGGCGACGACAACCCAAAAGGTATCCCGTTGTATTCTAAAACCTTTCAAACAGGGAAGGGTTTTAACATTGCAGCTTATGCCATTCTTTTGATTACAGCTTTACTTTACATCATATTTTGGTAAAATTTTTGAGTAACTTTAAAACCTGTTTAGAATTTTATCTTAAACAGGTTTTTTTAAGCCTTAAAAAAAATAATATGTCCTTTATAGATTATTACAAAATTCTAGGTATCAGTAAAGATGCAAGCGAAGCAGACATCAAAAAAGCTTATCGCAAATTAGCACGTCAGCATCACCCAGATTTAAACCCTAATGACAAAGAAGCTCAGCAAAAATTTCAGCAACTGAATGAAGCCAATGAAGTCCTAAGCGACCCCGAAAAACGTAAGAAATACGATGAATACGGCGAAAACTGGATGCATGCCGAAGAAATTGAGAAAATGAAACGCCAGCATGGGCAATCGCCCAATGGAGGCGAAAATCCTTTTGACAGTGGCGGGCAAGCTTGGTCTGAGGCCTATAGCGGAAATTTTGATGAAAGTCAATTTTCTGACTTCTTTAGCAATTTATTTGGCGGAGCACAAAGTGGTTTCAGAAATCGAGGAAGTAGCCGAAATCAATTCAGAGGTCAAGATCTAAACGCTGAGCTTCAACTAAATCTCCATCAAGTTTATACCACACACAAACAAGAATTAAACGTGAATGGTAAAAATATAAGAATCACCATCCCTGCTGGAATTGCTGATGGACAAACCATAAAGTTAAAATCCTATGGCTCTCCTGGCATTAATGGCGGACCAGCGGGCGATTTGTATATTAGCATTCATTTAAACAACTCCAGCATTTTCTCAAGAAAAGGAGATGATTTGTACAAGGCTGAAAAATTAGATTTGTACACAGCAGTTTTAGGTGGTGAAAAAACCATAGAAACCTTTGACGGAAAAGTGAAATTGAAAATCAAACCAGGCACACAAAATGGAACCCAAGTGAAACTAAAAGGTAAAGGATTCCCTGTCTACAAAAAAGAAAATCATTTTGGGGATTTATACATTACTTATCAGGTTGAGCTACCTACTTCTTTATCAGAAAAAGAGAAGGAATTGTTTAATCAGCTTAAAAATTTGAAATAAAATGGAACGCAGATATATTAAAATCACAGAATATTGTAAGCAGACGAATGTTGAAAAAAACTTTATTTCAGAGTTAAATCAAGAAGGCATTATTCAATTGAAAATCAGGGATGATGACGATTATCTCGATGAAGAGTTCTTGGCTGACCTAGAAATGTTTAGTCGCTGGCATTATGATTTAGGCATAAACCTCGCTGGCATAGATGCCATGCGGCATTTACTGAACCGAATAGAAAAATTGCAAGAGGAAATTCAATCCCTCAAACGCTTAAATCAAATTTAATATAGAAAAAAAGGATTTCATCATGAAGAAATCCTTTTTTATTATTTTTTTTTAAGGCTTAGAAAATTTTTCTAATTATTTTCTTGATTTATTTTAAATTGAGCTTTTTTATTATCCACTGTCACCAAATGCAAATCCCGCTGTGGAAAAGGAATGCTAAATCCATTCTCATCTAAAGCTTTCTTAGCAGATCGATTTAATTTCCACTTTGCTTTCAAATAATTTTCTGCTCTGGCATAGCCGTACATTGCTAAATTAACACTACTATCTCCAAATTCATCGATTTCTAAAACATAGTCTTTCTCATCAAGTATAAGAGGTTCATTTTTAAACACTTCTAATAAAATTTCTTTAGCTTTATCAAAATCATCATCGTATCCAATACCAATTTTAATTTCAACTCTTCTCATCCCATGTTTAGAGTAATTCTCTATGGGGTTATTAAAAACGTTCCCATTAGGCAAAATCACGGTTCTCATATCTGGAGTCAGCAAGACTGTTTGCAGAACAGTAATTTCAGTTACAGTCCCTTTTTTATCAAGAGATTGAATGTAGTCTCCAATTTTAAATGGCTTAAATAAAAGTATTAAAATTCCTCCTGCTAAATTTGATAAACTTCCTTGCAACGCCATCCCGACTCCCACAGCTAAACCACCTAAAAGGGCTATAAAAGCTGTAACTTCAAAGCCAACAGTACTTAATGCAACTAGCAGAACTAAAACTTTAAAAATTATACTAATGAGACTTTTAATGAAGTTTAGCATTGATATGCTAATGTTTGGCCGCCTTAAGCCTATTATAATTATTTTAGAAAGTCTTTCTGCTAGCCAAAATCCAACAATCATGATAAGAATAGCACCGATAGTTTGCAGCCCATAGGTGAAAATTTTATCTGACATATTATTCCAATCCCAATTCAAGACATTGAAATCAAGATTTTCTGTACCACTCATTATATTTTGTGTATTTTCTTGCATAAGTTTTTGATTTATATTACAATATTAAAACAAAATCCCTTAAATGATACTTCAAAATTAAGGGATTTTAAATACTAATTAATAAAATTTATTTTATTCAGGTACAACATCAAAAGTGAATTCGCGCGCTACATCTCTGTGTGGTTTTACCAAAACATGGTAACGCCCCAAGCGTTTAATGTTTTTCCCTAAAATTTGAACGTGTTTACGCTCTACTTCTACACCTTTATCGTTTAAATGTTTCGTCAAATCTGCGTTATTGATAGAACCAAATAATTTATCTCCTTCACCTACTTTTGCAGAAATTTCAATAGTTAAACCTTCTATAGAAGAAACAATTTTTTTCGCTTTTGCTATAGCTGCTTCCTCTTGCTCTCTCCTATCTTCTAAGATTTTATTTAACACTTCACGATTGGCAGGTGTTGCTAATTTTGCTAAACCTTGAGGGATTAAAAAATTCCTACCGTATCCTGGTTTTACAGAAACAATTTCATATTCAAAACCAAGATTTTCTATGTCTTTATTTAAAATTACGTCCATTTTGTCTTGATTTTAATTATTTTAATAAATCTGTTTCATAAGGCAACAAAGCTAAATGACGAGCTCTTTTGACTGCTTGAGCTACTTTTCTTTGATACTTTAGAGATGTTCCTGTATATCTTCTTGGTAAAATTTTACCTTGTTCATTTACAAATTGAAGTAAAAAATCTGGATCTTTATAATCAACATACTTGATTCCAAATCGTCTGAATCGACAGAACATTTCTGTTGATTGAGTTTCTATATCTATGGGAGTTAAGTACCTGATTTCAGATTCACCTCCTTCTGCTACCTGTTTTGCTAAATCATCTATAGCCATCGCTTAATTTTTATTTTTTTTCTGCTTTTTTCTTTCTTCTATCCTCAGCCCAATCAACTCCGTGCTTATCTAATTTCACGGTAAGGTATCTAATTACACGCTCATCTCTTTTAAACATTAGTTCTAAATCGCTGATGGTGTTACCTTCTGCTTTAAACTCAATCAGATTGTAAAATCCATTTCTTTTCAATTGAATTGGGTAAGCTAATTTGCGTAAACCCCAGTTTTCTTGATGCACAATTTCTGCATTGTTTTCTTTCAAAAAGCTTTCTACTTTTTTAACTGCTTCCTCTACCTGAGAATCAGATAGAACGGGAGTTAAAATGAAAACAGTTTCATAATGATTCATTTATAAAAATTTTAATTTGGAGTGCAAAACTACAAAATTTTTAAATACTACAAAATTTAAAGGCTTTTTAAATTTTCAAATTATACAAATTGATATTCTGAGTCAATAAATTTCAAGTTTTAGCTAAAAATATGACCCTAATCAACTTTAAATCAATTAGTTTGAATTTAATTCATTTGCAATAAAGGTTTTCTTAACTTGGCGTTTTTTATAATTTTTTCAAAACTATTTTGTAACTTGTCTCAAAGTTAGATTTAATAATATTACACTTAAAATCAATATGATACGTTTGTTTTTAGTATTTTAAATCACCTTTTTTACCTGTGTACTGCGAGGCTGAGTAATAATTTTTTTAAGGCTTAAAAAATTTATTTTAAAATTTTTCTATAGATTCTAAATTTAATTTTAATTACAAACCACTTTTTAAGTCTGTTAAGACTTCATTGACTTGAGCCAAACTTTCTTCTTTGTCTAATAAAATGACTAAAACATCATGTGCTTGAATCAATGTTGAGCCACCTGGCCGCACAAAACTTCCATTTCTTTTTATCATTGTAATGAAAGCTGCTTCAGGGAAATGTAAGTCGATAATTCTCTTATTTACAGCAAAACTATTTACTGGAATTTCAATTTCTTTCATAGCAGATTTTGGTAAATCTAAGAAATAACGCTCATTCATAGCAACTGGTTTTACTTTCTCTGGTAATGCTACATGAAGCCATTTTGCAACGATAGATAAAGTCGTTCCTTGTAATAAAACCGAGGTTACCGAAATGAAGAATACGATGTTAAAAATCATATTTGCTTTGTCTACCCCTGCTAATAATGGGTAAGTGGCAAATACAATTGGTACCGCTCCGCGCAGCCCTACCCAAGAGATATAAAATCTACGGCGTAATCTCATTTTAAAAAACATTAAGCTTAAAAAAACTCCAACGGGACGAGCTATGAAAATTAAAAATAAAGAAATTAATAAGCCAATTCCAACGTACGGTATAATTTGTTTTGGGAAAACAAGTAAGCCTAATGTGAGGAATAGCACAATTTGCATTAGCCATGCTAGGCCGTCAAACATCTTTAGAATGGTGTTTTTATGAATCAAATCTTGATTCCCAAGGTAAACTGCACAGACGTAAATGGCTAAAAATCCGTTGCCTCCTACAAAATCAGTGGCTGAGAATGTAATAAACATGAGTGAAATAGCTAAAACTGGATATAAACCCTCGAAGCCAAGTTTAATTCTATTGATGATAATTTTACTCAAAACACCAAAGCCAAAACCTAATGCTCCGCCTAAAATCATTTGTTGCAAAAACAGTGGAATGATAGAAAAAAAGCCTTGCTCTGGGTTCATAACCAGCGATAGAAATGCAATGGTAAGAACATAGGCCATCGGGTCGTTACTACCACTCTCTAGCTCTAGCGTTGGGCGAAGATTTGCCTTGAGTGCCAAGCTTTTAGAACGAAGAATGGAGAATACCGCTGCCGCATCTGTAGAGGAAACAATGGAACCTAAAAGTAAACTCTCATATATAGTAAAATCAGTGATATAGTAAACAAAAATTCCTAATGAAACCGCTGTGAGAAAAACTCCTATGGTGGAGAGTGCTATTCCTTCTTTTAGAATCGGTTTTACAGCCTTCCAATTAGTATCTAGACCCCCTGAGAATAAAATAAAGTTTAATGAAACAATACCAATAAATTGAGCAATCTCAGGACTATCAAAATTAATGCGCCCAATTCCATCTGAACCTGCCAACATACCTATAGCCAAGAAAAGCAAAAGTGTGGGAACACCAAACTTATAAGAGGTTTTCCCTACTACTATACTGATAAAAAGTAAGAGAGAACCAATTAATACAATGTTTTCGATGGTAATATTCATAGACTAAAAATTGTTAATTAATAAAATAATTTGTCATTATTTCATTTTTTGCAAAGTTAAAAAAATACTTTGTTTCTAGTTTTGAACTTACCTAAATTATAACTTCTATTTTTTCTTAAGGCTTAGAAAATTCAAGGTAAATTTGATTCATAATTTCACTACAGCTTAAAAATAGATTTTTTTTATATCCGCAAAAAAGTCTCATTCACGATTAATTTTCATCATTAAAGCTTTTGTGTAAATTCAATCTTTATAATTTAATCCACTGAAAATCAATTAAAAGAATATCACTAAACTTTTAATCTTCTCATTTTTGCCATGTAAAAGCCATCATATCCCGTTTCGCTAGGCCAAAGCATTCGGTCTTCTACAAATTCAAAGTTTTGATTTTCTTCTAAAAAGGCTTGAACTTGTTGTCTATTTTCAGCAGGAAAAATCGAGCAAGTGGCATAAATCAGTAATCCCTCTTTTTTTACCATCTCAGCGTAATTTCTCAAAATTTCCTTTTGCTCTCTCAAAACACGGTCAAAAAACGAAAAATCAATCTTATATTTTGCATCAGGATTGCGGCCGAGAATTCCTATGCCTGTGCAAGGCGCGTCAATCAAAACTCTATCAAAAGATTGGTGAAAACGCTTGATGGTTTTACTGGATTCAATGAATTTGATCTGCACATTATGCGAATGATTTCGCTTGGCACGTCGCTTCAATTCCTTTAATTTCCATTCATAAATATCCATCGAAATGATTTGACCTTTATTTTCCATCAATGCAGAGAGGTGCAAAGATTTCCCGCCAGCACCAGCACACGCATCTGCCACACGCATTCCAGGTTTTACTTCACAAAAATGAGCAACCTGCTGTGAGGAAACATCTTGCATTTCAAAACTTCCATCTTTAAAAGCTTGCGTCAAAAAAATATTTTCTTTTTCCGCCAGCACCAGAGCTTCGGGGAACTTCTGCAGAGGTTTTACTTCTACATTTTCTTTTTTTAATTTTTTAATTAATTCGCTTCGGGAATTCACCAGCGTATTCGTGCGTAAAATAGCAGGTGCTGGCTGATTCATCACTTGAATTTCTTTCCAAAAACGTTCAGGTAATTGTTGTAAGCCTAGCGCTTTCAATTCTTCACTCACAGATTGCTCTATCGCTGGATCTCGATGAGCATCTCTAAAGTTTTTTTTGACTTTCTCTCGATTGATTTTTAACGACTTAAACTCATCTAAATCTGGTATCTCAGCATCATTGATTATCATCCATGTGGCAATAAACTTCCAGTAATTTTTTTGCTCTAAACTATTTCCTGAAGCGTAGTTGATGAGTCGTTTCCAGCGCACACATTCATAGATGAGTTCTGCCACAAACCCGCGGTCTCTACTCCCCCACTGCTTATTGCGTTTAAAGCACTTCTCGATTTCCTTATCGGTATATTTATTTTCTAAAAAGACTGCTTTCAGAATTTCTATACTACCAACATACAAATTTCTGTATGGTAAAAAATCCTTCATTTTTTTTAAGGCTTAAAAAATTTAAATTTCAAACGAATTTTTAAAGTATATTTAAATTATTTTTTTCAAGGCTTAAAAAATTTTTCAGTTTTTCTAAGCCTTAAAAAAATTATTTTGCGATGTGAACAGATCTCGTTTCTCTTATCACCGTGACTTTCACTTGCCCAGGGTAAGTCATCTCGTTTTGAATCTTATCCATAATCAAGAAAGAAAGTTCTTTCGCACGCAAATCATCAACTTTCTCACTCTCTACCATCACGCGTAGTTCTCGCCCAGCTTGTATTGCATAAGCTTTTTCTACCCCGCTGAAGCCTAAAGCTGTGCTTTCTAAATCTTTCAAACGCTGGATGTAACTTTCCATTGCTTGTCTGCGGGCTCCAGGCCTAGCTCCGCTGATGGCATCTGCCACTTGAATAATGGGTGAAAGCAGAGAAGTCATTTCAATCTCATCATGGTGTGCACCAATTGCATTCACCACATCGGGGTGTTCACCAAATTTTTCGGCCCAATTCATTCCTAGAATAGCGTGTGGTAATTCTGATTCCTGCTCAGGTACTTTACCTATATCGTGTAGCAAACCAGCGCGTTTTGCCAACTTAGGATTTAGCCCCAATTCTGCTGCCAAAGTTCCTGCAATGTGAGCTACCTCTCGTGAATGCTGTAAAAGGTTTTGCCCGTAAGAAGACCTGAATTTCATTCGTCCAATGATTTTTATCAATTCTGAATTCAGCCCATGAATTCCTAAATCAATCACTGTTTTCTTACCGATTTTGATGATTTCATCTTCGATTTGTTTTGACGTTTTATCCACCACATCTTCAATTCTACCTGGGTGAATTCGCCCATCAGTCACTAATTTATGCAAAGACAAACGTGCAATTTCTCGACGCACGGGGTCAAAACATGAGAGGACAATTGCTTCTGGCGTATCATCCACGATGATTTCCACGCCTGTCGCCGCTTCCAAGGCTCGGATATTTCGCCCTTCACGCCCGATGATTCGCCCTTTTACATCATCATTTTCTAAATTAAATACCGAAATTGAATTTTCTATAGCCTGCTCTGTACCAATGCGTTGAATGGTTTGAATCACAATTTTACGGGCTTCATCTTGTGCATTCATTTGAGCTTCATCTATAATTTCTTGAATCTGAGCCTGAGCCTTAGTTTTCGCCTCTTCTTTCAAGCTATTTACCAACTCGGCTCGTGCTTCCTCTGCAGAGTAACCTGAAATTTTTTCTAATAAATCGACTTGTCTTCTGTGATTAGCGTTGACCTCATCTACTTTTTTGTTTAATGCCAATTTTTTCTCTTCCATTTCCGCCAACTCGGTCGTAAGCGTTTTTCGATTTTTCTTTAAATCAGAGAGACCTTCATTGAGTTTGTGCTCTTTTTCTTTGATTTGATTCTCTTTTTCACCAATTTTTCTTTCCCGTTGGTTAACGCTTTCTTCGTGTTGAGCCTTTAATTCCAAAAATTTTTCTTTCGCTTGTAAAATTTTCTCTTTTTTAATGCTTTCGCCTTCTTTTTCAGCTTCTTTCACCAAAGTTTCTGATTCTATTTTCTTTTTTAAGGCATTTTTTTCAATTTCATCAACTTTCTTTTTAGCTTCTTCTAATAAAATAGCGCCTTGATTATCTATCTTTTTCTTGGTAAGAAAAAAAGACAATAAAGCTCCAATTATAAAACCTATAATTCCAATAACGTATTCCATATTTTATATTTATTTAGAGCTGCTCTCGCAGCATATCATTCATCAAAAAAAAACCACATTAGCTCAGGTGATTTGTGTAAAACTCCTAAATAACAGGATTTGGGCTATCTCGGCATTCAAACTTCCGCTGCTTCAATACCAAACTGGTGGCGGCTTGTTTTAGAACCGATTTTTACCCGGTAATACAATACTCGTTGAGTTTACCAAATAATGTTAGAACTAATGTGGGTAACTATTTAAACTGCCTTTCGGCAAAAGGAACTTCTCTTGTTAGATGAAATTTCTTCTAATTTTCTCAATTAATGCATCTAATTTTTTTTCGATCTCACTAGAATTAGACATCTCAGTTTGCTCGTGATACAAGCTTTTTGAAACGTACTGCAAGGCACACATAGCCAAAGCATCTTGGTGATCTCGCAATTCATACTTCTCTTCAAACTGACTGATTGATTCTTTGATGATTTTTGCTGCTTTTCGCACAATCTCCTCTTCATCTGCCGTGATGTGCATCGGGTATTCTCTGCCCGAAATCGCTATTTTAACCTTATGCCTATTCATCATCTACAATCTTCACAAATTAGCTTTACTCACCTCAGCAATACAATAATCAACCTCCTTTATCAACTGATTCAATTTAAACTTCATCAACCGCCGATGTTTAGGGTTCCCTCCCAAGGCACCAGCCACCTTTAATTGTTTATTTATATTTTGAAGTTCTTGAATTCTTACCTGTTGCTGATAGATGCTTTCCTCCAAGCGTTCATTTTCCTCTTTGAGTTTAGCCAGTTGTGCCTTTTGTTTTTCATATGAAACCAAAAGCTCGTGCACTTCACCTTCCAATTCATTCCATTTATTCTGTACAGCAGCATTCATCTTTCAAGAACGTTAATTCTAACACTCAACAAATTTAAGCTTTTTTTTTAACAATTTTAAAAAGTAATTTAAAGGATTCTCCTAAATTCTATTTTTTATTTTAGATTAATTAACTTTGTGTAAACTTAAAAAAATGACAGAACAAATTCATAAAACCATCATTATTGGTTCGGGACCTGCTGGCTACACCGCTGCTATTTATGCAGCACGAGCAGATATGAAACCTCTTCTATTGACTGGAATGGAACCAGGCGGGCAATTAACCACCACTACCGATGTGGAAAACTTCCCTGGCTACCCCGATGGCATCAAAGGCCCTGAAATGATGACAGATTTGCAAAAACAGGCTGAAAGATTTGGCACTGAAATCGTTTTTGACTTAGTTAATGAAGTAATTTTTTCTGAGGAAGAAAAAGGAATTCATACCATAAAAACAAGCAATGGCAAAGAGTTTAAAACTTATTCTGTCATTATTTCTACTGGTGCTTCTGCAAAATATTTAGGCTTAGAAGATGAGAAAAAATATGCTGGGAGCGGCGTTTCTGCTTGTGCAACTTGCGACGGATTCTTCTACAAAGGGAAAGATGTTGCGGTAGTTGGCGGTGGCGATACAGCTGCTGAAGAAGCAACTTATTTATCTCATTTATGCAATAAAGTCTATCTGCTTGTAAGAAGAGATGAGTTCCGTGCCTCTAAAGCGATGAAAGCTCGTGTGATGAAAACACAAAACATCGAAGTGCTATTTCACCATGAACTGGAAGGTTTGAGTGGAGAAAATGTAGTAGAAAAAGCTCATGTTTTCAACAACCAAACTGGTGAAAAACGAGAATTAAAAGTAGATGGAGTCTTCATTGCTATCGGGCACAAACCTAATACCGATTTATTCCAAGGGAAATTAGATATGGACGAGACGGGCTATCTCATTACCCAACCAAAAAGCACAAGAACCAAACTTCCTGGGGTTTTTGCGGCTGGAGATGTGCAAGATAAGATTTACCGCCAAGCCATTACTGCAGCAGGCTCTGGTTGTATGGCCGCTCTAGATGCTGAAAAATATTTAATGCAAATTTTTGATTAATTTTTTTTAAGGCTTAAAAAATTTTCAGCATAAAAAAGACAAGTTTCAATAGTAAGAAGTTTGTCTTTTTTTATGCCTTTAGATTTTTTTCATTTATTTCAAATTTATGCGTTGTAATCTTAGCGCATTCAGGATAACACTTACCGAGCTAAAACTCATTGCCAAAGCAGCAATCATGGGTGATAAAAGCAACCCAAAGAATGGATATAATAGCCCCGCCGCTATTGGAACACCAACACTATTGTAAATCAGTGCAAAAAATAAATTCTGACGAATGTTGCGCATTACTTTTTCGCTTAAAACACGAGCCTTCACAATGCCGTTTAAATCACCATCCACCAACGTCAAATCTGCACTTTCCATTGCGACAGCTGTCCCAGTACCCATTGCTATTCCAATATCACTCTGTGCCAATGCTGGGGCATCATTAATCCCGTCACCTGCCATCGCTACTTTTTTACCTTCGTTTTGAAGTTTTTTCACTTCTTGCAATTTATCTTCGGGGGACTTCCCGCCACTATAGTTTTTCAGCCCGACTTCTTTTGCTACTGCCTTCGCAGTATGTTCATTATCGCCCGTCAGCATAATGACTGAAATACCTTGTGCTTGAAGCTTTTGAATAGCTGCAGCACTAGATGCTTTTATTGGATCAGAAATCACGACGGCTCCTACCATCTTTTCGCCCCAAGCTAAGTAAGAAGTTGTTTTCCCTTTTTTGGCTTCGGCATTTACTTTATCCGCAACGTCAGAAGGAATATTTAACTTGAAGTCAGCGAGTAGTGCTTTGTTTCCCAACAGAACTTTTTGTTTTTCAAAAACACCTTTGACTCCTTTTCCTGAAACGGATTGAAAATCAGAAATTTCTAAAGGCTTTATTTTTTTTGAATCACCATAATCTAAAGTTGCTTGCGCCAACGGATGCTCGCTATTTTGGTTTAATCCGTTAACTAAACCAAGTAATTTTTCTTCAGAAAAACCCGTTGCTAGTATGGCTTTTTCCATCTGAGGTTTACCTTCAGTTACGGTACCTGTTTTATCAATCACTAAGGTATCAATTTTATTCATTTCTTCTAGTGATGCGGCATTTTTCGCCAAGACGCCGTTTTGCGCTCCTTTGCCTACCCCCACCATTACCGACATTGGCGTAGCCAAGCCCAAAGCACATGGGCAGGCGATAATCAAAACTGCAATGGCATTCACAAAAGCATAAGTCAAGCTGGGCTGCGGCCCCCAAATCCACCAAATAATGAAAGTTAAAGCCGCTACTCCCACGACTACAGGCACAAAATAACTCGAAATTTTATCTGCCAAACGCTGAATGGGCACACGGCTGCGGCTTGCATTATTCACCATTTCGATGATTTGCGAGAGCATCGTTTCCGCTCCGACTTTCTCTGCCCGCATCAGGAAGCTGCCATTCCCGTTGATGGTTCCACTTTTCACGTTATCTCCCACTTTTTTATCTACAGGAATCGGTTCGCCCGTAATCATACTTTCATCCACACTTGATTCGCCTTCGGTTACCATGCCATCTACGGGAATTTTTGCTCCAGGTTTCACCTTTAGAATATCTTCTTTTTCAATTTTTTTAAGGCTTACTTTTTTTTCCACACCGTTTTCTACTAAAATTGCTTCGTGTGGCGTTAATTTCATTAATTCTTTGATGGCAGAATTGGTGCGAGAATGTGCTCGAGCTTCCATCACTTGCCCGACTAAAACTAAGGTTAAAATCATGGTAGCAGATTCAAAATACAGATGGATATTCTCGTCTTGACCAAAAAATTCCTGAGGGAAAATTTGAGGGAAGAATAAAGCAATGACACTAAAAATCCATGCAGTGCCAGCACCAATCCCAATGAGGGTAAACATATTGAGATTCATGCTTTTTATGGAATTCCAAGCGCGCTGAAAAAATACCCATGTTGCGTAAAAAACTACAGGAATCGATAAAATAAACTGTGCATAATCCCAGTGTTTTTTCTCCATGATTTGATACAACGGATTATTATTTAGCATATCAGACATGGCTATGAGAAAAATAGGAATCGTAAATGCAGCTGCCCAAATCAGTTTTTTTACTAATTGGCGATAATTTTTCAGCTCTGCGTTCTCTTGTGGCTCCACCGGCACTAAATCCATTCCACATTTGGGGCAATCGCTAGGTTCATCACTGATAATTTCTGGGTGCATCGGGCAAGTGTATTGTACATCACTTGGCATCGATTTGACTTTTGGCACCAAATCCATTCCGCAGACAGGGCAATCACTGGGTTTGTCATAAACCTTCTCACCCTCACACATCATGGGGCAATAATAAACATCATCCGTTGAATTTTTCGGGGTTGTTTTCTTCGAATTTTCTAATTCCGTAGCGAATTTCAATAGATGATAATGCGTGTCTTCTAAAGCTGAGTTTAAATGGCTGAATAAAATATTTTTATCTGCCTCTACACAGACTTTCCTCTCCTTCAAATCCACGTTTACTGCTTTTACACCTTCTACTGAAGATAAATGTTTTTTCACCGTGTTTTCGCATCCTGTGCAAGTCATTCCTTCCACATAATACGTGTGGGTAAATGCTTCTTCTGGCGTTTGATGAATACTATAGTTGGTATTTTCTAAAGCCTTAGAAAATTCTTCAAAACTAATTTCATTTTCTGCTGAAATTTCTGCTTGAGCTGTGCTTAAATCTATTCTAACTTTTTGCACACCTGGCACGGCTTCCAGCTTCTGCTGAACGCTATTGGCGCAGCCTTTGCAAGTCATTCCTTTGATATAATATGTTTTTTGTTTCATTTTTTTTATTTAACTCTTAGAAAATTAAAGCTTTTAAAAAAAAATCAAGCCTCATTTTTTTTCGATTTTATTTTTCCAATTTTATTCTCAGCAAAATTTAAGCCTTAAAAAATTAAATCTAAGCCAATGTGAAAACTGATTGGAATAATCGGTGCACGGACTATTTTCTGCAATTTTTTAGGGCTTGAGAAAAATTGAAATATTTTAAAAAGAAAAAACTAGGGCAGATTACTTTGGGTTTGGGTTCGGGTTTAAAAAATTTTTTTTCATGTTTGATGCAACGAACTGAATTTTGAATTTGAGATTCATTATATATTATATCTACATTATTTGGATTAACTACTAATCTAAGATTTCTTTCTAGTACCTAGCTAACTTAGGCAATAAACCGCTAAACTCATTTTTGGTAAACCAAGCATTTTTCATTGAATCTTTTATTCTTAAGCTTTCTTTAGTTTCATTTTCTGAGCATAAAAAACTGCCCATCGCAAGACAGGCAGTTTCAATTAAATTTTAATCGTAAGTTATTATTTCCCTTCGTTTACAGCGTCTGCCAATTGAGCTCCAGGTTTAAACTTAGCTACAGTTTTAGCAGCAATTTTGATTTTTTTCTTAGTTTGTGGGTTTACACCTTCTCTTGCGCTTCTTTCTGAAGTTGAGAATGTCCCAAAACCAACCAAAGCTACTTTATCTTTTTTTGCTAAAGCCTTGGTTACGTTGTTTGTGAAAGAATCTAAAGCCTCTTTTGCCTGTGCTTTTGTGATTCCAGCATCAGCTGCCATTGCGTCTACTAATTCAGATTTGTTCATAGTAAAATGATTTTTAAAAATTTTGTTTAACAAATATAGCGTTTCTCTTTGTCTACGCAAGTGTAAAGCCACATAGCGAAAGGAAAAAACTAATAATTAACATAAATTTAAGATTTTACATTCATTTAATCAACTCTCCAAGAGGTTAAATCGCCAAATCCATTGATGAAATCTTGAGCTTTTAATTGTTTTTTCCCTTCCATTTGAAGTTCTTCTACCCAAATAATTCCATTGCGATGCCCTACCCCTAGCTTAGCATTTTCTATAAATAAATCGCCAATTTTATGCGAATGAGGGGTATGCTGAATTTGAACTTTTATGATTTTCACATACTTTTTCTCGTTCTCGTTTTTGAAATAAGTCCAAGCAGTTGGGTAGGGATTTAGACCTCTCACAAAATTAAATACGCTTTCTAAACTATCTTGCCACTGAATTTTTGTATTTTCTTTAAAGAGTTTTGGAGCATCTTTATTGAGTTTTGGTTTAGATTGCTGTGCTGGGTTCACGCCATTTTTGCTCACCAATTGTAAAGTTTCTACAGTTGTTTCTGCACCAAGCTCCATTAATTTATCGTGTAGCTCTCCGGCCGTTTCATCTGGTGAAATAGCACATTTTTTCTGTAAAATTATTTGCCCTGTATCGATGTTTTCATCAATGAAAAAAGTCGTAACGCCTGTGGTCTTCTCACCATTGATGATTGCCCAATTAATCGGTGCGGCACCACGGTAATCAGGTAATAATGAGGCATGAAGATTAAATGTACCCTTTTTGGGCATTTGCCAAACTGCACGCGGAAGTTTACGAAAAGCTACTACTACAAAAACATCTGCTTGAAATTCTTCTAAAGCCTTTAAAAATTCCTTAGACTTTAATTTTTCTGGCTGCAGCAAAGCTAAATTATGAGCTTTGGCAAATTTTGCTACAGCTGGCGTATGAATTTTCCTGCCGCGCCCCGCTGACTTATCAGGCGCACTAACTACGGCTGAAACTTCAAATTTTTGCTCTAAAATGGCTTGCAAAATATGAACAGCAAAATCTGGCGTGCCAAAGAAAACTATTTTTAAAGATTTATTCATCTGCTATAAAAATTGGGTGGTGTAAATTTAATTTTTTCTTCATCAATTAATTTTTGAAGGCTCTGAAAAATTAAATTTCTATCAAAATTTTTAAAGCCTTCTAAAATTTCTATTTCAGTCCTCACCGCTGAGGTCACAAATTTATATAAATCTTGTATTTCTAATTCTTGAGAGAATAAATTTGGCTTGCAAACGCTGCAAATACCACATCTTCTTTTACTTTTCTCATCAAAATAGCGAAGCAATAATTGACTTTTGCAAACTGATTCGTTTTCGATAAAAAAGAATATATCATTCAAGCGTTTCCATTTCAGCAGCTGCTGTTCTCTAAATTCTTTCCACCAGAAAACCGCTGCTGCATTGTCATCCCTTGGCTGCAAGAATTCGATTTTTACTACGGTTGCATCTCGGTAATAAATCAAACTTCTTTCGTTTAACTCATTTAAATATTCTTTCAATAAAGATTTACTGATTTTCAACCGATTAGAAACCTTGTATTCATCAATTGGCTGAGGTTTATCAAAGATTCCGCCAAAATTCCGAGCTAAGTAATCTAGCACATGATATTTGGGCTGATGAATATTTGGCAAATCGGTATTTCTTACCAAAATCTTAACTAAACTTTGCCGCTGATTTTTATGAATTTTTATGATTTCTTTTTTCTCTAGAAATTGAAGAATCAAGCGCACTTTTTGCTTATGGAAATGGTAAACTTCTCTAAATTTTTTCTCAGAAAATCCTTTTTGCCCTTCAGCTAATTCATTATTAGCTATTTGGAAATAGCCATACAATTTCAGCACAATAGTAAGGAACTCATTCTTATCAGGATTTGAAGCTTTAAAAGATTGAAGACTATTTTTTTTATCCCTTTCATTATAAAAGAGGATTCCTGCAGCAAATTTACCATCTCTCCCCGCTCGCCCTACTTCTTGGAAGTAAGATTCAATCGTATTGGGCGTATGCATATGGTAAACTCGGCGCACATTTGGCTTGTCTATTCCCATACCAAAGGCATTGGTACTTACCAAAATTTTTTGGTCACTGTGGATAAAGGTTTTTTGTTTTTCATTTTTTTCTTCGGGAGAAAGACGTGCATGGAAAAAATCTGCATCAAAAGATTTCTCATTTAAAATCTTAGCCCATTCATAAGTTTCTTCTCGTGTTTTTGCAAAAACGATAGAAGATTCATTCTTTTGTCTTAGAAAATAGAGCAAATCATTCATTTTATCATCAGTCTTGCAAATACGATAAGCTAAATTTTCTCTTTCCAATGATTTCCTAAAAATACGGCAATCACTCAACTGAAGCTCTTTGATGATATCTTCTATTGTCTTCTGAGTAGCCGTTGCCGTCAGTGCCAAAATTGGCGTCGAAGGAGAAAATTCTTTTAATTTTTTAAGCCTTAAATAACTGGGGCGGAAATCATGCCCCCACTCAGAAATGCAATGCGCTTCATCCACCGCAAAATAACGGAGATTTAAATCAGCCAAGCGTTCTATGAAATGTTCACTTTCTATGCGCTCGGGAGAAACATAGAGCAATTTAACCTTGCCAAAACGGCAATTGTTTAAAATTCTTTCTTGGTCAGGCAAAGGAATTTCTGAAGAAAGCAATTCCGCTTTGATTCCTCGTTTCTTCAATTGCTGAATCTGATCTTTCATGAGTGCAATCAGTGGAGAAATAACCACGCAGATGCCTTTTTGCATCAAAATTGGAATTTGAAAACACAAGGATTTCCCTCCGCCAGTGGGCAACAATGCGAAGCAATCTTTCCCTGAATAGATGGTTTCTATAATTTCTGCTTGGGGCGAACGAAATTCATCATATCCCCAGTATTTTTTCAAAATTTCTTTGGCAGAAAAATGCATTCGGCAAAAGTAAATATTTTTTTCTTTTGAGCGATTATTAAAATGTTTTTTTTAATCTTAATTTACTATTTATAAATCACTTAAGAGAATCAAGTAAGTATTCTCCAAACAAAAAGTGTTCTGTTCTTTTTTCCATAAATTTCAAAAATTTTTTTAAGGCTTAAAAAATTCTTGTAAAATAAGGTTACAATAAATTTTAACTTTGCAAAATGTATCTAAAAGAAACCATCATTGCCCCTGCTACAGGAAATCAAGCCTCTGCAATTGCTGTTCTACGAATTTCTGGCGATAAGGCTATAGAAATGACCGAGAAAATTTTTGAGTCTAGATTTAATAAAAAACTTAAAAATCAAGTTTCTCATACGCTGCATTTTGGTGATATAAAAGATAATGCAACGTGGGTAGATGAAGTTTTGGTAGCGATTTTTGAAGAAGGAAAATCTTTTACTGGCGAAGAAACTGTTGAAATATCTTGCCACGGTTCGCTTTATATTCAGAATAAAATTATTGATTTATTTTTAAAAAACGGTGCGCGCCTAGCTCTGCCAGGAGAATTTACAATGCGTGCCTTCCAAAACGGAAGATTTGATTTAACGCAGGCAGAGGCAATTGCAGATTTGATTGCATCGGACTCCAAAGCTTCTCATCAAGTGGCAATGCACCAAATGCGCGGCGGAATTTCTACCAAATTAGGCGAATTAAGAAAAGAATTAATCAAATTGACGGCTTTGCTGGAATTAGAGTTGGACTTTTCTGAAGATGATGTGGAATTTGCCGACAGAAGTCAACTAACTGATTTACTGAAATATATTCTAAAAGAAATTCAAGTTTTGATAGAATCTTTTGCTTATGGAAATACCATCAAAAAAGGGGTTCCTGTAGCGATTATAGGGAAGCCAAATGCTGGAAAATCAACTCTGCTAAACCAATTACTCAACGAGGAAAGAGCCATTGTGAGCGATATTGCTGGGACTACACGCGACACGATAGAGGAAGTGATTCAAATCAATGGTATTAATTTCAGGTTTATAGATACGGCTGGAATTCGAGAAACTGAAGATGAAATTGAAAAAATTGGCGTGCAACGTGCTATTGAAAAGGCTCAGTCTGCCAAGATTTTACTTTATCTTTTCAATACCTTAGAAAACACTGAGGATGAAATTGATATGCACCTTTCTGCACTGGTGAGAGAAGATTTGCACGTGATTTTAGTGCATAATAAAATTGATTTAAATGCTGAAAATCAAGTTATTCTTGACCAAAAATTAGAAGAAAAATATCAATTCCCTTTGTTGAAAATTTCTGCAAAGAATGGGATTTTCATAGAAGATTTGAAACGAATGATGTTTGACTTGATTCAGAGGCAAGATTCAGATAATCAAATAATTATCACAAATCAAAGACATTTAGATGCTTTACAAAAAGCTCATGCAGCACTTACTGAGGCTCAAAATGCTTTTATCATGCAAATTCCATCTGATTTGATTGCTCAAAATTTGAGAGAAGGCATCAAACAAATCGGTAATATAACTGGCGAAATTGATGTAGATAGGGATATTCTGGGTACGATTTTTAGTGAGTTTTGTATCGGGAAGTAGTTACCTTTCTTTTATTTGTTAATTACTTATAAATGTTATCTATATATTTAACTCTTTTAAAATTTAATAGAAATAAAGAATATTTTTCACTTCATCAACAATGAGCAATAATATACTTAAATACGAATCAGACATTTGGAAAACAGCCGATTTATTGATCGGTGCAGGAATCAAACAATCCGATTTTCCTAAATTTATGATGCCCTTCTTTGCCTTAGTAATGGTAGAGAGTAGATTGATTCGTGAAGCCAACAGAATACGCGAAGAAGAAAACATAGAAGATACGGAAGATTTTATAGAGATTTTCCAATTAGAAGGTTTAGGTTATAATGATTATGTAATTCGTAAAGAGATTACCTTAAAAGACATTTGTAAAAACGATAAAACCTTTGATACCGATTTTGATGGTTATTTAAAAGCGTTTGATGCGGAAACCAAATACCTTTTAGGAGTGAATAAAGGGAACGATGAAGAAAAATTCTTAGACATTACAGGTGTTAGTGGATTACTGAAGAAAAAACGTATTCTATTCAATACCGTAAAGGCGTGGAGCGAGATTGATTTATTACCTTTCAACAACTCCGATATTACCACTTTAGAAGAACACATCAAACGCAAATGGGCAGACATTTCGGCTGAAACAGCTGGGGAACAGTATACGCCTGATGATATTATCTCTTTAATTTCTGAATTAATTGCAACCAAGATTGAAGATAACGATGAGTTTCTAACGATTTATGATGCCACTTGTGGTGGTGGAAACTTATTATTTGGAGTTGAAGATAAAATTCAAGAAATCTCTAATCGTCCTACGGCTACTTATGGTCAAGAGTGGAACGATGCCTTATACGCATTGGCTAAAATCGAAAGTAGATTCCGTAAAGATACTTATATCGAATATGGGAATACCATTACAGAAATAGGTAAATTCTTTGATAAATCGTTCAATATCGCAGTAGCTAATCCACCGTATGGCGTGGATTGGAAAGGTTTTGAAAAGGAAGTAAAAACTGATGAAACAGATCGCTTTCACGCATTACCATCTATTTCAGATGGGCAATTCTTGTTTACCCAGCACATCTTATCGAAGTTAGAAAATGACAATGGTTTTGGGGTAATCGTTCACAACGGTTCCACTTTATTTTCAGGTGATGCAGGTTCGGGTGAATCGAATATCCGTAAGCATTTCTTTGATAACGATTGGGTAGAGGCTTTAATTCAAATGCCACAAGACGAGTTCTTCAATACAGGTATTTACACGTATTTATGGGTATTTAATAAAAATAAACCTGCCAATCGTAAAGACAAAGTGATATTAATTGATGGTAGCAACCAATGGGAATTATTAAAGAAATCCAAAGGTAAAAAACGTCGTCAGATGAATGCCGATAATCGCAAAGCAATTGTAGATGCTTTTGTCAATTTCGAAGATGTACAATTGGACGGTAAAGACTTCGCTAAAGTCTTCGACAAATGGCATTTCTATTACAACAAACAGTCTATTATTCTAACCAATGTAGATGAAAACGGTAAGGCAATTCAAATGCCTACTAAAACCAATAGAGCTGGTGAAACCGTAGAAGAAAAAGCAATAAAACTCAATCCTACTCAATTAGAATTCACATCCTTAGAGGGTGAAGTAAAAAAATTATCAAATTTCAAAATAACAACATTTGACAATACGGCGTACAATAGTTTAGAAGATTACTTCAATCAAGAGGTGAAAGAATTAATCAATAGCATCGACTACAAAGAATCAAATCTTAAAATCCATACAGCTAAAGCTATTTATAGCTACGATACCGAAAAAGAAACCATTGTAGAAACTACGGTGGCTGAGCCTGTCGAAGTCAAAGAATTAGGTAACGGTAAAATACTTGTAAAAGCGACGTATAAAAAAGAAACCAAAACCAAAGATGCGTCTATTCGGATAACCGTTGAATTATCGAAAGATACGGTGAAGGATTACGAGATTATACCGTATCATCCAATAGAAGCAGACAATCAAAAGCAGATTGCCGATTTTATGGCGAAGTATGTAACGCGTCCATTTGAATACAGCGATAATGTAATTGGGGTTGAAATCAACTTCAACAAGATTTTCTATGTACCTGAACAATTAACGCCGATTACGGATTTACAAGCTGAATTAGAAAGTTTAGAAAACGAATTAGCTAACTTGGAAAATGAGTTGGGGTTATGATAGTGAATACTTTTGAGGATAAAGCTTTAAACTCTATACCAAAAAATTGGAAGTTGGATAGAGTAAAAAATGTAGCCAATATTTATGGAAGAATAGGTTACAGAGGATATACTGTAGCCGATATTGTATCAGAAGGCGATGGTGCATTATCCATAAGTCCAGGCAATATATTTAATGATACTTTTACATTAAAAAGTAAAACTTTTATAAGTTGGGATAAATATTATGAGTCTCCAGAAATAAAAATTTTTGAGAAGGACATAATATTGGTTAAAACAGGTTCTACAATTGGCAAAGCGGCTCTTGTGCCTCCAACTGAATATAAGTTAACTTTAAATCCACAAGTCGTAGTTTTAAAAAAAATAAAAATTGACAATTCATTTTTATATTATGTTCTTATAAGTGATTTGATAAAATATTATTTTGAATGTTTTCAATCAGGGGGAGCAACGCCTGCAATTTCGCAAGAGAAGATAAATAATTTTAAATTATTTTATCCTTCATCTCTTTCCGAACAACAAGCCATTGCCCATTATTTAGATGCGAAAACCCAAGCCATAGATAAAAAAATAACGCTTTTAGAACAAAAGATAGAAACGTATAAGCAATTAAAACGTACACTCATCACCCAAACTATTACCAAAGGTTTAGATAAAAATGCACGATTAAAAGACAGTGGCATCTCTTGGATTGGGCAAATCCCACAACATTGGGAGGTGAAAAGGTTTAAGGATGTAGTTAGTAAATATACAACAGGTGGTACACCTTCTACGTCGAATAGAAGTTATTTTGAAGGAGATAATATTTGGATCAGCATTGGAGATATAGGAGATTCTAAATATATAAGTGACTCCTCAATTTATTTGACAGATGAAGCTATTAAAGATGCGAATATTGTGAAAACACCCAAAGGCTCTTTATTGTATAGTTTTAAATTATCTATTGGTAAAATGGCTTTTACAACTAAAGATGTTTATACTAATGAAGCAATTTCGTCTATATTCCCTAATAAAAATATTGATTTAGAATATTATTATTTTATGTTACCGACTTATTTAGAGTTAGCAGCAACAGAAAATATATACGGAGCTAAAATGTTAAATCAGAAATTGATAGCAAATGCTTTAGTAATTCATCCTCCCAAATCAGAACAAGAAGAAATAGCCCAATATTTAGACCATAAAACAGCTACTATAGATGCTATCGTAAGTAATATTAGTAAACAAATAGACACCTTAAAACAGTTACGCAAAACATTAATTAACGACGTAGTAACAGGTAAAATAAAAGTATGTGATGATTAAACATATAAAAATAGTAAATAAATATGACGATACTATATTACTATTTTGTATCTTTGCAGTACAGAAAAACTTTTCTATGCATAGAAAAGTTGCCCAACAAGACAGTTTAATTACTCAAGATAATACACCCTCCTTGCCTCTCCGCGATGCACACTTGGGGGGTCTTCTCTTTTTATAGCCTATGTCAAAGAAAACGTACACCAAACCGCCTTTGACTTTTGCAGATCAATTGCAAAAATTAAAAGACCGTGGATTAGCAGTTGCTAATGAACAACGAGCAGTTTCCTATTTGCAGCAAATTAGTTATTACAGATTGAGCGCTTATTTTCTTCCGTATCAATCCGTAAAAGACACTTTTGATAAAGGCACTACCTTTCATCAGATTATTCAGACCTATGCATTTGATAGGGAATTAAGACTATTAGTGTTTGATTGCATCGAGCGAATAGAAGTGGCTATCCGTACGCAGTTTATTTATCAAATGGCAACGCATTACAACAATTCACATTGGCAGGATGACAAAAGCCTATTTGTAAAACCGTATTATAATAGCGTAGGAAATACGGTTAATCCTTATTCCGATTTTCAGAGCATTATTTCCAAAGCAAAAACACACCGAAAACTGGAAGTTTTTATCAAACATTACACCGACTGCTACGACAAGCCATCAAATCCACCGTCTTGGATGTGTTTTGAATTATTAACCATAGGTGAATTGTCTAATCTATACAGAGGTTTGAGAAACAATAAAGACAAAAAACGTATAGCTGATTTTTTTAAAGTTCATCATACGATATTTCAATCTTGGTTACACTCGCTGACTTATGTTCGTAACATTTGTGCGCACCACTCACGTTTGTGGAACCGCGATTTAGCAGTAGAACCTAGATTGTTATTAAAACCTCAGGCAGCTTGGGTGTCATCTTCCTATAACAATAATAAAAGAGTTTTTTATTTTATTTGTGTATTGAAATATTTGTTGGATTCTGCCAATGATAACAATAGCTTGACACTCAAATTAGACGAATTGTTTGCTAAATATCCGACAGTTCCTATTCAATATTTAGGTATTCCATCCGACGGAAAAGGAAGTTTATTAGACTGGAGAAAAGAACCCTTATTTAAAAATTAAAGACATTTTTTAATTTAATATTTTAGCAGTACAAACTGCATGATTATATGAAAGAACTCGACTTACAAGATAAATACTTAATCAATTTTTTCTGCGAAAGAAAAGAAGGATTAGGTTACAAAGAAGCGAAAGCAAATAGCGTTTCTCCTAAATTTTTTATCACAGAAGATTTAAAATACTTTATTTCAGAAACCTCACTCAACAAAAGCAATTATAAAAAATTGCTTAAAAAATTTGATTCCGAAAAAGAGTTAATGGATGCTTTTACTTCATTCTTAGATGATAAAATAAAATCTTCTATGAATATGGCTGTATTTATCAATTCCAATAAGTCGATAACTTTCGAAGGCGTAAAGCTGCATTTGTTTTATCCAAGTGGTAGCGTATTGCAAGAAGACAAATTATTCGATGAAAACATCTTTACCATTGTACAAGAGTTACCCTATGTATTTAAACACGAAGGCAAAACGAGGTTTTCATTTCGTCCCGATCTGTCTTTTTTCTTAAACGGTATCTATTTAGGATATAGCGAGTTAAAAAGCAATTGGAACAACCAAACAGCAGGCAAAAATGGTCGCCATAAAGTAATGAAAGATTACTTATCTGCTACACAAGAATATTTGGTAATAGCCGATAAAAACGACATTTCACAAACCATCCGTAAGGACTTCTTACATATATTCGAAAAAGCAATTCATATCACCGCTACCGATTTGTCAGATACCTTTGTGATCAGAAATATTGCTACGTTTTTTGATGATATTAAAGCAACCGTTTTAAAAGGAGATTATGACTTCTCGGATTACGAAAAGAAAATGGTGAAAGATTTTAAACCCTATCCATTAGTTAATCCTAAAGCGGATAAGTTAGCACGTTTCGAAGAAGTGTTTAGAGCCTTGTACGATAAAAAAATGATGGAAAAAGAAATTTTGTATTACAACTTTATCGAACGTGAATTAATCAAAAAAGAAGGAAGCAAAACCAAAGAATACAAACATAATAACGGTCGTTTAATTTCGCCACGTCCTAAACAAAAATTCGGTACAGATAAGGTTTTAGCCAAAATCGAAGAATTTTTAAAACACGAACAAGAACCACGCTATTTTATCAAAAAATTAGAAACCGAATTACGAGATAAAGGGATTGGAGAAGAACGCGTACAAGAATTAGTCAACAAGCGTTTAAAATACCAAAACAACAAAAATGTGTATTCGTTACTATTACAATATGCAGCAGGTTTTGGTAAATCAAATATTATTGGTTGGACAGCATTACAATTAAAAGACTTACTCAAAGAAGGCGAATATGTGTACGACAAAGTAATGCTGGTGGTAGACCGTTTACAATTAAGAGATCAATTAGATTCTAAAATGCACAATATGAACATTCAAAAAGCAATGTTTATAGAAGCTACAGACCGTAAAAGCTTTATTGATGCTCTAAGTTCTGATAAAAGAATTGTAGTAGTCAACTTACAAAAGTTTGGTTCTGTCAATACCATTTTAGATGAAACGGTAATTAAAAATTTAGCTAATCTTAGAATAGCATTTTTAATTGATGAGATACACCGTAGCAATAGTGGTGCGCAACACGAAGAAATGTTAAGTGTTTTTGACGAATTACAAGCTGGTTTCGATAATAATGATGCCTATACCCAACAACGTACCAAAAAGAATTTAATCATTGGTTTTACAGCAACACCAAGCGACCATACCTTAGCCAGATTTGGTGAGTACAATCGTTATGCAGAAGCTGAAAAATTATGGATTCCTTTTGATAGCTATACAATGCGTGAAGCCATTGAAGATGGCTATATCTTGAACCCAATTAGAGGGATTGTACCTGTTTCAGCTAAGATGTATTTCGAAATACCTGACAATGATTTAGAAGGTTTTGAAGGGGATCTTGGTTATGGTTTTGACCCAATACCTGACGACACCGATACAGGTATTGATGAATATGGGAAGAAATATGCGATTCGTAAAAAGAAAATATACCTGAATACCGAACGTATAGAAGCCATTTCAAAATTTGTAGTAGAAAGATTAGTAACTACGGTTTATCATCAAATAAGAGGTCAAGCAAAAGCGATGCTTTCTGCTTCATCTATTCCAGCGGCTATTAAGTATAAAAACTTTATATCAAAATATTATGCTGAAATAACCAAACAACCAAAATACGAACGCTTTGCAGATGCTCCTATATATATCGTTTATTCAGATAATCAGGAACATCGAAGTTGTAGTGGTTTAAATGGTGGATTAAGAGAAGAACGTGTTTTACAAAACTTTAAAATAGCTAAAAATGGGATTATCATCGTTGTAGATAAATTACAAACAGGTTTTGATGAACCCAAACTACATACCTTATTTTTAGATAAAGAAATTAGAGGTATTAATGCTATTCAAACGATTTCAAGAGTAAACCGTACAGCAAAATATAAAAACGATTGTAAAATTGTAGATTTCTCTTATAAAAACATTAATGTAAAAAATATAAAAGAAGCTTTTGAGCATTTCTCTAATGTAGTGGTTTCAGATTTTGATCCTTTAGGTGACGAAGAAAGATTGATAGAAATATATAAAGAATTAATATTTAAAAAGCATTTTGCAAATTTTAAATCGTATAAAGAAGGGAAATTAGAAGTACAGACTATCGTAGATTTAGGAAATGATTTAGACGCCTTTATTCGCAATAATGAAAACGAGGCTAAAGCGATAAAATCTAAAATACTGAAATATTTCAATATCCTAAATTTGATTGAGTTTGTAATAGAGTTGGATAAAAAGTATTCAGAAGATATTTTCTTAGAATTCTGGCATAGATACAATCTAATATACAACCAAATTAATGGTACTAAAGAAATTATTGATGATGTAGAAATCTATTTTGACAACAGAATTGGGATTGTCGCTCCAAAAGATTACAAAGAGAAAGAATCTAAAATAAAGAATCCTACACCAACTGATAGTGATAAACCGAATAAGTTTAAATATAATATTCTAAAAGTTATAGAAAAACGCAATCAAGAAGAAGAAGAAATAGATGCACTAATTAAAGATTTTGAAGAAAAGATAACTTTATTCTTTGAATACATTAAATCAGATGCAGATGGCAAACGATTAATAGCTAAAATGACATCAACAAGTTCTTCATTTTCACACGAAGAAATATTAAAAGATTTCTCAAAGTTATATCGTAAGTTCACGATTAAAAACAAGGAATTGGGTGAATTCTTTAAAAGAGAAACAAAAGACATACTTTCTCAATTATGTGATGATTTTGAGAAATATTTGATTAAACCATATCCAGAACAGCAAACAGCTATTCATATAGCAGCAGAAGATTAAAAATACAAGGAGCAAAAATTTGCTCCTTTTTTATTTCCCTAAAATATTGTAAGTTAGTTGCGTCCATTCGGTACCGATAAGCCTAATTAATCACGATGAAATATGCAGCAACTTACGATAAACCTAATACCATTAGAGATCAATAACGCTACATTACAATGTCGTTTTTATACAGAGAAGTTCGGATGAAGAACACCCAACTATCTAAAATAGAGAACACCACATACGATAAGTACACATTAAAAATAGAATATTCATACCTCATCAATAGCCTAGCGTTATTAATAGCGTATGATGGCGTATCTAAGGTAGCTACACAATCCATCAACACATTTAATATTCCAACCCATCATTTCAAAAAAGTAATATTCAGAAACGAGATTTTAAGTTTCGATAAGCTACATCACGAAGCAAAATTACATTTGGAGGAAGTATATCCTGTGCTAAACATCGGACTAAAAAACATTTTAGGAATAGAACATACGATTGATAAAACAACCAACAGATACAAAACCTATTATCAGTTAATCAATGATTTTAAAAAGAAATATTTAAACAACAGTACATTAAGTTTTCTAAAACCATCAGATAACTTTTATCAAATACCAACAGATAAGGTATATGCTACGCATTATCATTCCAATAATTTAAGGTTCGGTAGAGATAAAGAAATAGACCCAAAAGTCAGCATCAAAAAAATTGGGCCTTATCAACCAAGCCCACACCAACACCTGAAGTTCTTTTTTATCTACCATCAACCCGATAGACAAGAATATGTAATTCTTTTATACGACTATTTTACAAAAGGATATTATTGGTTGAATACTAATCTTTTATATGGATAATCAAAGATTACAAGGTAACGATTTTTAACGACACTTATTGCTTTGATTTTCAAGATGTTTCAGTTCACTCATAGCAAATATATAAAATTTAATTTCAATCAATAGTAATTTTCACTGATTGAATTTAGCAATTCTGTAAGTAATATATTAAACAATATCCTCTTCAAAAGTAACACATTGCTCTATCAAGTCTTTTGATAGTAATGTGTTAATTATATTGCCATCATTAATCAGTGATAATATTCTTTTACGTTCAAACAATAAAATAGGCTCTCCAAACTCGTGATGTTCAAAAAAAATTGAATTATTGTAGTTAATCAAAGAGTATGGAATGAATAAAGAATGAGTGATTTCCGATAGATAAATTTTTAAAAACTTATTATATCGCCTTGTTTCATTTAACTTTTTATTCCAATCCTTTCCACAAGCACACTGCCCAAAGATTGAGACATAATTACCTATTTCATCAAGTAACGGCATCCACCCAACGACATCTAAACCTAAATCCTGGGTCCCCATCGACGCAATAGTACTTAAATATTCTTCATCAACATTTATATTCATTTCTGAAGCCAACAATCTTATTTTTTCGTGGGCGTAACCTTGAAATTCGGTATTTTTTCCAAAGTTTTTCACTTGAGCAAAATTTGGTAAATAATTCTTTAAAGCTTCTTTTGATACTAATTCAAATTCAGAGGTTAAGTCTGATTGAAAAGGTTTGAATAAATTTAAATTTGATGATAAGAGCAAAAAGACATATAATTTTTGTTTATCTGAAAGATTATTTTTTAGGGTTAAATTTTCATTTTGAATATCAAAAGGATAGTCATTATCGAAAGAAATGGCTCTTTGTGCTAATAATATAAATACTTCACGCACAAATGCTTCTTCTTTGTCATTTTGTTCTGCTTGGTCTTCGGAATTTTCTGTTTGTTTTAATATGCCTTCATCTGTTAACCTGTCTAACATATTGGCTGGCGTAATTATGCTTTCCTTGTTAAATAAAGAAACTAACTCAAAATAATCTGCATAGAGATATATTTTTGAGTCCGTAGGATATTTTTCTGATAACCTTAAAGTGAACGAAAGGAAAAAATTATCAAGTTTACTCATCTTCATTAACAGCTTTTACAGTTGATTTAATTTTGTCTGTCAATAATCTGATTTTCCGTAAATCATCATCTAAATCAACATAGAAATTCTTTACACGAATAACCATTCCATCCGCTTTTTCAAGATTTCTATAAGCATTAATAACAAAATCCATAAATACTTTGTCAAGTTCTCCCGTAAGCTCTTTAGCTCTTTCTAATGTATATCCCTTTTTATCAAATGCTTCTAAAGCTTCAGGATTCTCCAATATTGCGTTTAAATCGTTTAAATCAGAACTATTTCCTATCAGCCTTGTTTTATTTTGGTCATTTTTTTCAAATAGCCAATGTGTCCATTTTTGTAAATTGTCAGGATTCAAGTCTGTTAATGGTTGTGCAGTATCAAAATCAATTCCTATAAAAGTACGAATATTTGTTTTATTTAAGCTATCGACAATATAATTGAAATAAAATGTAGTATCATTTAAATCTCTTATTTTGTAAAAGTTTTCATCTTCAATAATTCTGTAAACTTCATAGCCTACCAATACTCTTCTAACATAATCCATTCTACTACCAATCATTTTCGCGATTTCTCGTGATGCTTGAGAAATAGATTTGTCAGAGAATAATGTTTCTTTTAGATTATGCATATATCTTGCTTTTTCAAGCAATCTCCATTCTTTTATTCCTGTTATATGCCTATAACCAAGGTATTTATGAATTTCATCATCACTTTCAAATACTAAACAAGGAATTTCGGTTGGTCGTTCAGTGGTTTCTTTAATAACTTTTTGAACTTTAGCTTTTTGTACAGTTGCAAGTTCAGGGTTATTTAAAAGTTTTACCGCAGATAACCTTCTGTTTCCCTCAATTACCCTGTATTTTGAATCAGAGGGATCAAATACAACTAAAAGCTGTTCTCCTGGGAAATAGCCATTTTCTCCGATTGCTAACATTAATTCTGTTAATGAAGCATCAAGGAGCATATACTCAATCAACTCAATTTCAGAAGGACTTTCATCACGTATTGACTTTGGGATACGTGGATTTTGGTCATCTAGCTTTAATTTACTGATGTTTATTTCCTTAAACTCGTATTTGTTATTTGTTCCCATCTTTATAAAACTGTTTAATCTCAAATAGTTCTCCTTTCGGGAACTCTCTTATGTTGGAAATCGCTTGTCCTTTTTGTATTTTTTCAAGACTTCTATATGCTTTTGTTCCGTCTTTGTCACTAAATCCTAAAAACTTATTGATTGCTTTTGTGTTGTTTTTATCTTTCACATTTAGCAAGAAAGAAATCTCACACATACTTGAAAAATCAAAAGTTGGTTGATTAAATTCTTCAACCCCTTGTGATAAAAGCACAACAGAAACGCCTTTCGAGCGGATTTCACGCAGAATTTTTTCTAAAATATCTTGATATTTCTTCTCTTTAAAAATTACGTGAGCTTCATCAATCAATAAAACATAACGCATTGCACGATAACCATTGTTAGTTGGTGTGCTGTCCATATTCATAAATACGTTGTATATGTAATTGATGATAAGAAACAATGAAGTAAAACGGACAGAGTTTGATAAATCGCCCGATAAAGACAAATAAACGTTCTGATTTAAAAAATTTTTAATCTTCTTGTCTTCTTTGAATACACCGTATCGGCTTAATTCATCAATAATTTCTGTTAATGTATCTCGTTTATCCCCAACAAGCTCTAAAAGTTGCTCGTTTATCTCCGAAAAACTTGGATATTCGCCTGGCTTTTTAGCAATAAAAGCTTCGTTTGTTGCTTCCCTTAATTTCCCTCTTTGTTTAATTCCGATATTTGAATATTTGCAGATAATATCTACAAATTTGTCAATTCCCATTTGTTTATTTACATCGTTAATGCTGTCAATAAACGACAATGGATTTACAGGAAAAGGTGTATTAGGTGCATCAATAAATTGAGCTTTTGTTTTCTCAAAAAATGGTTGCATTTCCGTTAAATCATCATCTTTCAGACCTTTAAAATCCAGATAAATGAAATTAACGTGATGATTTGATTTTTCAGAAATTTCTCGTAAAAGCTGTAATGCAAATTGTGTTTTCCCTGTTCCCGAGCTTCCTGCAACAGCAATATGATTGTTGTTATACGAATTTGTATCGTTGAAGTTCAAAACAATATCTTCGTTTTTATCTTCAAGTTTGTTTCCAACCAAAATTTTAATTGGTTCGGCAAAGTATGCTTTCTCAATACTTTGATTGTTGTTTTTTACCGCATCTAAACTAACTCTTACCGTATCTAACAGAGAAATCCCCTTGTCTAAATGTTCGGTTAAGAAGTCTAAAAAAGAATAATTGTTGCTGTTGGAAAACAAATTGTCCATTAACTCCAAACCGTGGTCAATGTGCAGTTTGATATATTTTGGGATATTTTCGTTTGTTTTATAAACTCCGTAATGCTGACAAATCAAAGCAATGTAAAAATCTCTGTATTTTGCATCAAACAAAATATGGTCTTTATATTCCTTTCCTTTGGAATCGTAAACATTAAATTCGGAAGTAGAAAAACGTTTCCCATTTTGCAAAGAATAGCCTAATGCAATTCTCGCAATTACGTTCTCTTTTGTTCCAACAGGTAATTTTGACGTTAGTTTTCTAACGATTCCCTGATTAGCTTCCGAAGTTCTTATATTAATTTGCATAAAGCTCGTTATATGTTTTGATTAAACTTTCTGGAACTGCTTCAACAAATTCAGAAGCATCTGTACTGAAATTATGAATAATATAAGATTTACTGATATTAGGTTTCAATAATTCAAATTCACTTTCAGTCAACTCCTTGTGAATTAACGGGAATAATACCACTTGTTTAGAAACATTTGGATAAAATTCTTTGATTACGTTTTCTGCATGGTCTTTATCAAATTTCTGCATTGGCGAATCTATGAACACAGGAAACTCAATGTCTGATTCATCAACTAATGCTTTTAATAATGCAGAAGCATACATTTGGCGTTCTCCCATTGACAAAGAGCCTTTATCAATTTTTTCATTTCTTGAATTGAAAAGATTAATATCCACATCATCGCCTGCTTGATTAATATCAACAACAACTTTTTTAATGAACCCTTTTTTGTGCATCAAGATATTTAGCCCATTTAAGATATTTTCTTCTAATTTCTTCTTTGTAGTTACCTTAAAGTCTTTAATAAACTCTTTTAAGTTAGAAATTAGCTCTTGTATTTTTGCGTCTTTTTCTGAATATCGTCTTGAATCGTCAATTTTATCCCTTAATTTTTTCTGACGTTGTTTTAAAGACTTGATTTCATTTTTGAATCCCCCTATTCGCTCTCTTAAATCGTAAATATCTTTATCTATTGAGGAAATACGATTGTCCAAACAAGTTTTTTCACTTCGTGAGTTTGCTATGTATTCATCTTCTGCATCTTTTTCGGCGGCTCTGATTTTTCTGCGAATAGAATCAAGGTCATTTTTGGTTCGTAGATAATCATCGTTCAATCGAGTGAATTTATCTCTGAAAGTATGCTTTAAATTATTTATAAGGGCATTTAGCTCGTTCGCTTCTACATCTGAAAAGTCGTGCAAAGCATTAAACGAAGTTGGCAAATCAGGGACATCCGAAAAGAAATGTTTTTTTATCAAATCTTTAATTTGGGATTCGTAAAAATTACGGATTTCCGTTTCGATAACTCCGTTAAATTTTTTCTTTTCTTCTTCAAGGTCGTCTAAAATACGGTTTGTTTTTTCTCCAACATCTTCCTGCTTATATTTACTCTCTTTGTAGTTTTTCTCGCTTTCTAATTGATTTGAAACTTCCATTAAAGTTTCTCCTGCTAATCCAAAAGGAATTAAATCAAATAAATCTTTTAAATCATTTTGAAGATTATTGATTTTCTCATTCAAAGTAGATTTTTCTGATTTTAATTTATTAAGTTGTTCCAGGGTCATCATATTTCCCTCTTGAATTAACTTCATTTGAATTTCGTTAGATTTGCTTTGCTTTTCAATTTTTTCCTGATTCAGTTCTTTTATTTGACTTTCAACCTCATCAATATCAATCTGCTTGTTTTTAATATCAGTTTCAATTTGATTAAATTCAGCTAGTTCCTGTGGCTTTGCTGATTTTTTTCTGTATTCGTCTTGTATATTTTCGAGTTGGTCTTTTAGGTCTTCGTATTTCTTAATTCCTAAAACTTCTGTATATGCCTTACTTAATAATCTTCTTTGTTCAGGTGAATTTATTTCAGCAAGAGAAACGATTTTCTCTGCATCGAAGAAAAAGAATTTGGCTATCTCAATAGGCAGAATAAAATCACGGATAAAAATTTCTTCTCCGTCTTGCTTTCCTTCTGTTGTCAAGTCCTGAATCAATTCATTTTGGTAGCTGTCAATCAATACTTCTACTTTATCACTTGAACTTGTTACTATGTCATAAGTCCTTGTGATTTTGATTTCGTTGCAAGTTATTTCAGGGATTTTTACATCCGTAAAAGTTACTGAAACAGAGAATTTTGTTTCTCCTTCCGATTTTGCCAACCTGTTTAAACTGTTTCCGATATATTTTCCATATCCACCTTTGTCTGCAATTTCTTTTTGGTAAAGCTCATCTACTTTTTCCATTTGCTTACCATACAAACACCAAACTAACGACATCAGAAACGTCGTTTTACCGAAACCGTTCTTACCACTTACAACAATAATGTTTTTGTCATTTTCTGGTAGTAGGTCGATTTTGTTTTTTCCTTTGTATATACGGAAGTTGTTTAACTCTATTTCTTTAATGAACATCCTTCTTCTCTTTTTTTAGATATTCTTCAATTCTTGTTTCAATATCTTCTTTTAATCCACGTTTGCGATTCAAAAGAGATTTATTTTTTTGTAAGGTCAAAAGCTCTTGAATCAACTCAAAATCCTGTGGGTTCTTCTCACAAGATTTTTTAAGCAATTCCAATTCTTTTTCCTTTTTCTCTTTTTGGTCTTTCATATCCAAATCTGATTTATAAACATTGCGATAAATTTCCGAAACCTTTTGGTCAAACACAAAATCACGATACCAAATTGTTTGAATTGCAATTAATTCCTGATTTGTAATTAACTCAATATGTGGTTTTTCTTTTTGTACTTCTTTTTGAGCCTGAAGCAATCTTTTTAAAACAGATGCACGATACCTAGGATTATAAGGCCCCATACCGTTTACTGCATCTGTTCCATTTCTACGTTTTGGCATACGGTTTTCAATGATATTACGCTCTTCTGCTAATTCATTTCTTAATTTTAAAAGAGGCGTTAACCACGTTAAGCCGTTCTCAATCAATGCAGACATTGATTTATCCTGTTTCACAACTGTACAAGTCCAACAACCAAAACGGCTTTGTCCACAAGATTTGTGTTCCTTATTGGTTACAACTGTTGGACATTCATAATCATCTGCACTTGCATCTAAATAAATTTGAAACAATTCACTGTTGTCTGCACCCCAAGGTGAGGGCATTGTGTTAATGATATACCAAACTTCTTCCAACATCAAATGTCGGATTGGTGCATACATAAACGTATTGGGTTGAGTTGGGTGTTTAGTTAAACGCTTTCCTTTGATAGCGTGTTTTTTCATTGATTTGGCACGATTGGCAGATTCTGATGAACGTGTTCCTATCAAAATTACAGCTTCTCCAAATTCATCGACTTGCTCTATGATAAAACGTTGAGTAGGCTTTATTTTCAACCGTTCTGTGCACCAACGAAAAGCATTATTTGGTGCTGGATAACCTTTACCTATTAAGTTTACCCAAAAAGAATCCTCTAATCTCGGAATGGTTTTTATAACTTGAATAGGTAAATCTTGTTCGACTGCTGACTGTTCTATTTTTGCTAAAACCCGATAAACATATTCTGTTATAACAGGATTTTCAACCATTGTATCGTTACACACGACATAAATATCCCTGCCTACAACTCCGTGTAAATCTTTGACTTGTTTCAATGCTTCCCAAACCAATTGAAGCATTACAGTAGAATCTTTCCCTCCACTAAAACCAATAATCCACGGACGTTTTGTTTCGTCCGCAAACAGATATTGGTCTATTATTTCGTCAATTATATTTTGTATAAATTTTGCCATAATTTCAGTTCACAAATGTAATTAATTAATCAATAGCTTCTCGCTTTGTTTGTGTCCTGTTGTGGGCTTAAATATTTTCATTAGATAATCTCTGTTTCGTTTTATTCTTAACCTTAAAAATTCACGTATTCAATTCATCTTAAATTCAACGAATAAAATTAAGAATGGACATAATCCGTAAATATACAAAGTTTTTAATAACTGATTTGAAATCTGATGTTGTTTTTCGTGTTATGTAAATAATAAACATCATATCTTCTTCCTTGGATAATATTTCTTTTTCTTCAATCGCTTGGCAAACTGTTCTTCTTTGTAATCCACTCCCTGTGCATCGGGTAACAAGCTGAACAATCCCGAATCGAAATTAGTCAAATGTTCCTGTGGACTAAACTCGAAAAGGTCTTTCGTTGGTAAATCGTCCAATGTATTTGCTTTGGAAACAGGGGTATCCTGTGTTTTCAGTTCGGGTTTGTTATCGTTGTTCCACCAATCATTAAACACATTTGCCGATAGGTTTCTATCCAAAGCCGAACCGTTCCAAACACTTCGGCTTTCGTGGTCAATGAAAGTTATACCGTAAATCCGTCCGTTATCGTTCCTGCGGACAACCCTATTGATGCCCTGTTCGGTCAGTTGCTTTTTTAAAATCCCTTTCATTGCTTGTCATGTGCATAGCCAATTCAACAGTATTCTTTAAAACTAATATTGCAGGATTGCTTTTCATTTTCTCTTTGGACTGCTCAAAGTGTTTTTGCAGTTGTGCCACGCCTGCGTCTTTTCCGAACAGCGATGCTTTGAACGGATTACTTGCTTTGTTGCCATTCTCGTCCAATGCTACATAGACCAATCCGTTTACGGTCTGACCGTTTCGTTCGCCTTTGACTTCTTCCGCTGTGATATTGAATAATGATAATAAAGCATTATAGCTTCCCAAAGTTTGAAAACTTTATTGCTTTGTTTCTGCTCCTGCTCGGTAGCTTTATGCAGGTTGTATTTCCGTTCCAAATCCCGACAGATAGCCATTGAACGTGAGTGATCGTAATCATCGGAGATTTTCTTTCCGTCAATACCTACGCAGGTCGAAACGATATGGATATGCGTTCGGTTAATGTACGTATGTTTGAAAACGATATAAGGCTGATTGCCGTAGCCCATTTCCTTCATAAATTCCTTGCCAATCTCGGTCAATTCCTCTTTGGAATGATTCTGAAACTTGGTAGAAATCGTGGCGTGGAACTGCGGTTTCTTGACTTTATCACTCTTGGAAATAGATTTGAAATAATTTCTAACATCTTCCTGCTTTGTGTTTTCATCAAAACCCTCTGGAAAATTTTCCATTGTCATCAATTCCCCAGCACCGCTTTCCATTTTTTTGTCGTTGTATTTCACGCCATGAAAATCACTACTAGCTGAACTTAAAATCTTTACTTCATTTGCTATAAAATGGTAGATTTTCTTAAAAATCAGATTTTGCTCTTGTTTCAATTTTATCACTTCTGTCAAATCATTCCCAAACTGAAGCATCTGCTCCTTTGTCATGAATTTTTGAGAATTAATGAACTTTGCCTGTTGATTGATATTATTCTCCACTTTGGCAAATAGGTTTCCCTGTTTTTCAATGAACTCTAATGCTTTTTTTCGCTCATTATCCCAAGCCCTGCCTTCCACAGAGTTGATGATGAGACTTGTTAATGTTATTCCCTTTTCTTTGCAGTATCTTTTCCATTCTTCTTTTTTAGATTTTTTAATTCTAATCTTAATTTCACTATTTTTTTCTGCATTTTGAGGTTTGTCTTTTGGCAAAGTTTCAACTTAATTTTATAAGAAACAAGGATTTAAGGGAAGGTTGAACTATTTTGTACCATCGGCTAAAAAAATCTATAAAAAATCTCTTCATCTCAAATCAGATAAATTTAAATTCCTTTGAAAAGAAAAATGAGTTCCGAAATTTTTCTAATCCTTTTTTCTCAAAAAAGGCAAAATGGTCTTTGTCCAAAACTTGAAAAAGTTGTGGGTACAAAGACACATCTTGCACACCTCTCATTTCGGTTAGCTTTCAGATATTTTATTTTTGGTAAAGGAATTTTATTAGAGCAACATAAAACATTGATTTTCAATGTCTATTTTTTGTAAAATAGATTTTAAGCTCTGAAAAAAGGATTTTTTTATTTAAAAAGAAGAATTGCAGAAAAAGAAATTTTTATTCCTTTTCATATACTCATAATATATTCACACAATATATATACTCATATATATTATATTTAATATATATAGTATAAAAGGATTTTTTTATTGAAAATATATTAACTCCTTGATAATCAATATATTAACAAAATTACCCCTGCATTATTTTTCACAGGTGGTGTGGGATACCCTGTATTATTTTTTACAGGTCATTGGTTAGACCTTATACTATTTTTTACAATTAAGGCGACTATATTATAGTCGCCTTTTTCTAAATAGGATTATAGTATTATTCTTTCCTTTTATCTAATTCTTCTTTGATCATTTGTCTTATAATCTCCATATCATTAGCAACAAGAGGAGATTTTATTTCTCCAAAATTAGTCCCAATAGTATTATGAGAGTTAATAAAAACCTGTTATTTTTCTGTAAATTCTATCACTCCCATAGGATTAAGTTCTAAAGTATCTATTAAAATGCTGAGTTTAGAAACCTCAAAATCTATTTCTCCCTTTTCTAATCTTGAATATTGTGATTGAGAAATATCCAATGGATTTGCCATATATTCTTGTGAAAAATTTTTATTTCGTTTAGCTTCTCGTATTAAATCGTCCCTTTATTTTCTTAGTTGAATATAATAATTATAAACAAAGATATGAAAACTTATGCAATATAGAATATGTAAAATATTATTATCATTTGTGTTCCCACAAAAAATAAATGTGCACAAATATTTTTTTGTAAGTGTAACAATAATAATTTATTAATTTTACAAAATTAAAAACAATGAATTTAGAAACATTAAATTTAGTACCATTAAATGCTGAAGAATTAGTAAGCATTGATGGAGGAAAAAAACTTCCAAAGCCAGTACAAAATATGAAGTATTTATGAAAGATTTTTTTTCATTTATGTTTGGAGAGATTCCCATTTCTTCGAGTTCAAGCATATATCAAAATATCATCATATCATTAGCGGGGTATTTTAAGGTCTTATTCATATACATAATTTTCGCAGTAATATTGGCGTTTGTATTTAAGATTGAAACCTCTGATTCTACTCCTATTGCTATGAAGAGAATGGAAAATCTTAATTTTTATATGAGAATAATTGTCATATGTATGTTAGGACCAATAATCGAGGAATTGATATTTAGGTTGCCGCTATATGTTACGAAGATTAATCTATGGATTGCTCTTTCTCTTTTTTGTGTAGTTCTGTTTGGACTCCTTAAAAAAAATATTCAAGGAGTAGAAATTGGATACATGATAGTTGGAGTTATTACTTTTGCGATAGCGGGGTGGTTGTTTGTATATTATAAGTATGAATTTATAAGTGAGAGCATCAAGAATAATTATTTATTATGGATGCATTTTTTAACAATAGTTTTTTGTTTAGTACATTTTTGGAATCATAATTTTTCAAAGAATATGGGAACATCTGTGATACTTATGTTTATGGCATTATGGTCAGGTTATTATCTTTCATTTATTCGCTTAAAATTCGGTTTAGGATATTCTATCCTTTTACATTGCTTTCATAATACTTTAGTGTCTCTACCTTTTATTATTAAAACTTTGATAAAATGAAAAAGAAGTATTATATCTATATTATTGTGATTTTATTAATGTTGTTATTCTACGAATATATTTATTGGTTTCTTGTAGGGCTTTACGAAGGGCTTTTAGAATGATTAAAAATGAAAAAAACTTCTATATACTCTATTCTCCTAATACTTATCATAGGAGCATTTGTTTCATTGCCTTTTATCAAAATCCCCATTTCCACATCTGCTCGTGGGATAGTTCGTGATTCAAAAGAGAATGTTTCTATTTCTGTAATGGTTAGTGGTAGAGTTATTCAAAATCATTTAGAAAAAAACAATCAAAATATTAGCAAAGGGGACACTTTGTTCATTATTACTGCCGAGCAATTAGATACACAGAAACAATTTCAGCAGAACCAAAGGGCAGATTATAATGCTCAACTTTCAGACCTTACTAAATTGTCTGCTGGGAATTTTACAGGCTTACAAACAGGACAATACCAAAGGGATGTAGGAGCAATGCAAGAGCGTATTGCTCAAATCCAAACCGAACTCTCTTTGGCTAAAAAAGATTTAGACCGAGCGACTTTATTACTTAATCAAGGCGTAACACCTCGTGCAGAATATGATAAAGTTTTTTATCATTATCAAGGGCTTCAAAAACAAATTTCCACCATTAGAGAACAAAATATTGCCCAGTGGCAAACCCAAAAACGAGAAACAGAACGACAATTAAGAACACTTGGAGCTGAAATAAAAAGGCTTGACCAAGAACAAAAAAAACATTTTAAATTCATATGGTACTTTTTTACATAGTCACACAATTATATATAGCTTATAATTAGGTATAAGGCTTATTCCTCTACATACTCTTTGACAGGAACTACTGTATCAAACGCCCCTATGAATCGTAAGCCTTCATAAGTAGCTTTTCCTGTGTAGGCAAGTGAGGCATCTTCGTAATATTTAAACTTTAATACAGCATCATTCATCATCACACTATTAAACAGTCCCAAATTTTGCAGGAGTTCAAAATCTTTTACCTCTATCCCTGTTACTTTTTTGAAAAGCTCAGGCTCTAATTTAGTAATAACATCCCTAAGAGTCTGCTCCCTATGTTCAGACAAATACATAAAGACAGGAATTCTTGTTGCAAATTTTATCAATTTCTCCTGAATCTGTTTCCTTTTACTCTTGTATTCTTTTTCTTCTTCCGTTATTTCTTTTTTTGTTTTAGTATCCATCTCTACACCTGCTTCTGCTAACTCTTTCTTCGTTTTCTTTACTTTTTCAGATTTATTGATGATGGTTTCTATATCTTGGCTCAGACTTCGAAACCCCTCTATTCTTTCTAATACCTTTAAGGCTTCTTCATTGTTTAACAGTCTTTGTAAAGTAACATTATCTACATTCACTAAGAGAGCTGACTCCCATTTTCTTGCTAATAAAGTAGCAGAAGTTCCACTAGTTGCCAAATCTAAAACATCTGAAGCATTCATACTACTTCCATCATATGCTAAAACAGGCAGAAAGCTAATTAGTTCTGTCACTTTTTCTTCTGGAGAAGCATTAGGATTAACATTAAGGCTATAGGCATAAGATGCTACTTGTTTTAAGGCTCGATTGACATCAAAATCAAATACATAGCATTCATTTTTGATAATTTCTTGCTGGTTTGGGTTGTCTCCATTTGGGTTTTTAATAACCCAAGGTGTCTGCACCCTAAAAATAGACTGGAAATATGTCTCTGGACTGGAAGTGTTTCTCAGCATTAAAATCCCTGACCAAGGAGGTACAGATACTCCAGTAGTCAGTTTTCCACAAGAAAGGACAATGGTCTTAGTTTTTAATGGATCTCCCATAGCTTTTTTCACAGGTTTCAGTGCTTCTACACCTATTCCTGCTTTTTCTCCTGCACACACAACAATATCATAATCATGGAAAAAATTATTCTGTGTCTTACCTAATAAATTTGCCATAGCATAGCAGGATGCTACATTGGGCAGAAACCAAAATGTGTGTTGTAAAATTTCCAATAATTTAACATTTGAAAAAGGCATAAAGTTTTTACTTCTACCTAGTTTTAGGTCAGATTCTATATTGCCCGAAAATTGTCCACGGATAAGGTTCAGCCATTTTTGTACCTCATCTTCATATTTGAAAACAGCCTCTTTATTTTTTCCCTCGGTTGAGAAAAAAGTATTGAGGTCAAACTCATCAAACTCTCCTTTAGCAGCTACATTCTTTATTTCATCAGGTATCTGATAAGTCATCATGACCATTCTTGGGAGTGAAGCATATGGATTGTTCTCGCCCTGCCATTCTGCTTTAGCTTTTTGCTCATCAGAATAAGTCCAGTTATAGATTTGTTCTTCTATAAATTCTCCCCCTGCGATGGCACGAAACGGAGTTCCTGAAAGATAAAGATAATGCTTGGTAGTGATAGGTAATAGCCCTTCATCAAAATAACTAAAATTCTCTGCTTTACCAGACTCTTCGGCTTCCAGCTCTTTTATCTCTTGCTGTATTTCCTCTATTTCTTCCTTTTCTTCTTTGCCAAAAAGGTCTTTAGACTTATCCCGCCATGCACCAAAATGGTATTCATCAAAAATCACACAGTCCCAGTCCTCCTTATGTACCCATTCGTTTTTAGATTTTATTCCGCCTGTTTTTTTATCCTCTCCCAGATGGTCTTGGAAAGAACCAAAATACACAAAAGGCTTTGTGCTGTCTATATCTTTTACGCTGAGGTCTTCCTCTCGGTTAGAGACAAACTGCCAATTCTCAAAATCTATATGAGTCTGCAAATCCTCCCGCCATGCACTGAGGACAGCAGGTTTAAAGGTAAGCACCAGTATTTTTGTCCAGCCCATTTTTAGAGCCAGCTGATAAGCAGCAAAGGTTTTCCCAAAACGCATTTTGGCATTCCAAAGAAAGTGAGGGATAACACCTTCATCTTTCACAGAATTAAAATACCAAGCAGTCTTCTCCACAGCCTCTTTCTGCTCTGGTCTCATACCAAAGCTCTGACTACGGTTTTCTGTATTTCTGATGCCTCTTTTCTCTTCTAAAATCACCGCTTGCAGGTCTTCTATGGTGCATCGGAACCACTCTCCAGCTTCACGGATAAAGCTTTTCTGCTCCAGTCTTTTGTGGAGTTCATGGTCAGTAAAGTAAGTACCATCCTCTCTGGTAGCGATTTCCTCTAAAACAATTTCCCAAGTCTGGCGGGGTGTTTTTATAGGGTATTGCTCTTTTACACGCTCTGCTGCGGTCTTGGTGGTATAGCCTACTTTTAGCATATCAGGATAGCTTTCATCGGTATAGGCATATATTCTGGGAATATTATTCTGTGTGAACATTATTAAGTAGTTTAATTTCTATATTTTTAATATTTTACTTGGTTATAAATAAAACACTTTATATAGGTTTTATATCTAATACAGATTTTTTATTATTTTTATATACTTTGAAAAAAGTGACATTTTCAAAATTTTTATTGGTTATACTTTTTATCTCTTCTATATTTTTTGCTTCTGCATTCATACCAAAAACAATTTCTGATATTGTATTTTCATTTAATTTAATTTTTTTATTACTAAAATCGGTTTTTAAAATTCTAATTTCTTTTTCATAACTCCATTCGGGAGATTTCGTAAAAAATAAATTTTGATAACTATATACATCTTCTGTATTCCCAAAAGGAAATTTTACAGATTCTTCAGTGTATTTAATACGACTTATTGTCCCGCCAACTATTTTTTGTAACTCATTTAAATTAAATCCTATTGCTATTCCTTCGTGATTCTTTCCATAATGAGCCCACATAGGCGTAATAGTAGCGCTTTCACTTAAAGACATGATACCATATATACTATTTACAAATTCTATTTGATATTTTAACATTGATTTCCAATCTTTTCCTGACTGAAAATTTCTATACATTTCATCAATTTTCTTTTTAGTTAAATTATCATACTTAAAAGGATTACTTTTTCTTAATCCTTTTTTATATGTTTTTTTGTCGATTCCTGATTTATCAAACATAAATGGGCGCTTTCCATCAAAAGGGTCATTAAGACTTTCAAAAGAGGGAAAAAACAACTCTTGATTAGTAATTATTTTTTTATGATACTCGTTATTCCAATCTCTGTACTTATATACTGTTTCAGGAAAATATTCATTAAAATCAGTGGAGTTATTTATCGGGTTTACTATATCTTCCATATTCTTCTCTTTCCATATTTCTTTATTTTTTTATTAAATTTACTCCATAGGTCTCACCATTTTTTCTATGTAGGCGATTTCTTCTTTTGTTAAACCATATTTTTTATAGAGTTCTTCGTCTGTCCATTCTTTTGTAAAATCTTGTATGGGGACAAATTGGTAAACTCCTTTCATTCCATCTTGTGTATTTTTAATCAATAAAACTAGAAATCTAAAAAATCGTGTTTTAATGTAAGAAATTACATTTTCACATCTTTCTTTGTTAGCAAAAGGACCTATCACTAAATAAGTTTGAGTACAACAAGAATTAGGTTCTGCATAGATAGGTTTTACCCAATCTACCTGCATGTTACCTGAACCTACTGCTTTAGGTACAATAATTTTATGAGCATCTACCCAATGTTTATTTTTTATGTCTAAATTATTACTAATATAACCAACATAATTATTTCCATAAACTTTAATAGCATTATCAAAAGGTTCCTTTTTATAAGCTTTAAAGGAAGATAATAATCCAAAAGGTGTTTGAACACTTGCAAATTCACTAAAACTTTTTTCTTTGAAATTACTTATTTTATGATAAATACTAATAGCTTGATTATCCCTTATAAAAGTATCTGCCCCTTCTTCTTTGAGCGGTCTTGTCATCTCAGATATAATCTCTCCTTTTTCATAAGTTTTGATGAGACAATCGCCATTGTAATCCCTATCCCAAAGAAAATAATTGATTCCTCCTTTTACTTCAACTCCTGAAAAAATATCAGAAGCATTAGGGTAATCATGAATTTCTTTCAATCTTTTATCATTGAGCATTTCATCACGAAAATCATTCAATCCTCTTCCTCCTGCAAACCAACGGCTTGGTACAATCATGCACAAATAACGAGGATTAAGTTTTTTAGCTTGTTGGATAAATTTATGATAGATAGGAATAGCAAAATTTTTCTTATCAACTCCTACATTTAATTGATAAGGCGGGTTTCCTATAATGACATTAAAGTTCATGTTTTCATAAGGGTTTTTATCGTGTATAAAGGCGTAGGCGTGTTGTGACAGTCCTTCTCTTTTTTCATCTCCAAAGGCTTTTTTATTCACACCACAGTAAGTACATTTCCCTGCTTTGTCCCATGTATGGGAGATTTCCTCAAAGTAGATATTACCACTCTCATCAGGGAATTCAGTTACAGAGTGTTTACCATCAGCACGGGTAGAGCAGTAGAGACTACGGCGACTCAGATAAGCAGTAAGCTCTGTAATGCCTATTCCATACAGCTGGTGGTGCATAATATGGTCTATGCGTTCCTGCAAGTCTGGGATTTGGCTTTCTAAACCTTTCAGTAGTCTTTTGGCTATCTCTCTCAGAAATACACCAGATTTACAGAAAGGGTCTAAGAATTTAGTTTCGGGATTACTCCATAATTCATTGGGCAGGGTATCCAACATTTTATTAGCAACATCAGGAGGTGTAAAAACCTCATCGTTACTCAGATTGGCAAGGCAAGTAAGCACATCGGGATTGTATTTTTGTGCATTCATTGTTAGAAAAGATTACCGAGTTCCAAGTAATGCCTTATCACAGGTTCTTTCACTGTATGTTCCGCAAATAAAGAAACCATGCCCTGTTCTTTTCTGGACAGTTCACCATAGTCAAAATAGTTAGTGACTATTTTTTTATCATTCAGTCCAGACCAATGTGTGAAAACAATAGGCTCTCCCTCTGGCGTAGTATAGCTAAGGGCATCTCCACAGATAATATTTTGACTGATAATGAACGCAATGCTCTTCATCAGTTTCTCATAGTCTGCTTCTTTTTGGGGATAAGATTTTTTGAATTCTGTGAGAAGTCTCTCTCGGCACTCTTGGGTATTATCAGGAAGAAGCTCCACACCATAAAGACTGCCTGCTATCAGCACCAAGTAAAATCCATAATCAGATTTGTTTTTCTTGGTCTTTTTCAGCAAGGCTATTTTCCTTTGTAAAATCTCTATAAGAAAGTTACCCGTACCACATGACGGCTCTAAAAAAGTAGCAGTAAGGACTTTGTCCACTGTACCTTTTTCTAACCCTTTCCACACAAGGTCTACCATGGCTTTTACTTCTCTTTCGTTAGTAAATACCTCTCCATGGTCTGCTACCCGCTTTTTGGATTTTATCTGTCTGTCTTCCATCTAATATCCGTACAGAATAGATATCTCCTCTGTTCCTTTGGAGATGTGAATATTTTACTCAAAAAGAGCTGGAACGAGAGCATTATTCCATACAGATACAAACCCTATGGTAAAGGAAGAGACCTATTACAGCCTCCCTTTACCATTTAGTCAAAATAGTTAGTGACTATTTTTTTATCATTCAGTCCAGACCAATGTGTGAAAACAATAGGCTCTCCCTCTGGCGTAGTATAGCTAAGGGCATCTCCACAGATAATATTTTGACTGATAATGAACGCAATGCTCTTCATCAGTTTCTCATAGTCTGCTTCTTTTTGGGGATGAGATTTTTTGAATTCTGTGAGAAGTCTCTCTCGGCACTCTTGGGTATTATCAGGAAGAAGCTCCACACCATAAAGACTGCCTGCTATCAGCACCAAGTAAAATCCATAATCAGATTTGTTTTTCTTGGTCTTTTTCAGCAAGGCTATTTTCCTTTGTAAAATCTCTATAAGAAAGTTACCCGTACCACATGACGGCTCTAAAAAAGTAGCAGTAAGGACTTTGTCCACTGTACCTTTTTCTAACCCTTTCCACACAAGGTCTACCATGGCTTTTACTTCTCTTTCGTTAGTAAATACCTCTCCATGGTCTGCTACCCGCTTTTTGGATTTTATCTGTCTGTCTTCCATCTAATATCCGTACAGAATAGATATCTCCTCTGTTCCTTTGGAGATGTGAATATTTTACTCAAAAAGAGCTGGAACGAGAGCATTATTCCATACAGATACAAACCCTATGGTAAAGGAAGAGACCTATTACAGCCTCCCTTTACCATTTTAGGCTAACTTATTCTGCATTTGTTGTTTAAAATTTGGTAGATCTCTTGCAACAGAATAAAGCTAACTCTTTTTATGTCAATAATATGTTGCAATAAAAAAGCACGGATATCAATCTATCTGTTGCAAGAGGTTCTACCAAAACCTAACAAATACAGATAGTCTCAACCCATGCCTATACGGTATGAGCATTAGACCTCTTAGTTCTGTATTTGTTGTTTGAAATTTGGTAGATTCCTTGACAACAGAACAAAAGCCAACGCTTTATTTATCGTTAAAATCTTTGCGAAGATAAGGATGTTTTTCTCAATATTTAAATTTTTTCAACAAGCATTTTTGTTTTAAGATAAAAATAGAGGTTAGTGTCTCCTTACTATACCTCTTCTGCATATGTGAAATGTGATTTTTTTTGTATCCCCCTTTTAATAGTTAGTTTTTATTTTAAAACTCATCGGGTAGAAAATTAGGATTTTACTTTTGTAATTAATTATTTAAGAGGGAATTCTTTAGAAAATAAATATTTTCCACAAAGAAAGATTCGTTATCTTTTAAAGAAATTCAATATGTATAAAATTTAGAATTACCGTGACCAAAATCGTGACCAAAGCCCTAAAATCACCAAAAATAAAAAAGCAACTACTTGATTTATAAGTAGTTGCTAAAATTAAGTGTAGACCCACAGGGATTCGAACCCCGACAAGCGGCACCAAAAACCGATGTGCTACCGTTACACCATGGGTCTATTTTTGGTTCAATTGGACGGCAAATATAGATATTATTTTTTTAATTCCAAAATTTAAGTCTAAAAAAAATTATATTTTATAGTCTTGATAGAATTTCACTAACTTTACACGCTTTTTTAAAACTTATTTCATGGAAAAATTGTTAGATTATAATCCTGTTTTTCTAGCTTTTCTAGCAACGCTATTCACTTGGTTTGTTACAGCCTTAGGTGCTGCTATGGTTTTTTTCTTTCGAGAAATAAATCAAAAATTTTTAAACTGCATGTTAGGTTTTGCCGCTGGAGTTATGATAGCAGCCAGCTTTTGGTCTTTGCTAAATCCTGCAATTGAAATGGCTGAAGCTAGTGGTGATATTCCCTATATTCCTGCTGTGGTTGGTTTTTTAGCGGGTGGAGGTTTTTTACTATTAATTGATAAAATTTTACCTCACTTGCACATGAGCCGAGGCAAAGAAGATGCAGAGGGTTTATCTACCAATTGGCGGCGAAGCATTCTTTTAGTTTTAGCCATTACGCTACACAACATCCCTGAAGGATTAGCTGTGGGCGTAGCTTTTGGCGTTTTAGCTGAAGAGCCAAGCATTGGTGCATTAATGGGGGCTACCGCACTAGCTGTGGGGATTGGTTTACAAAACTTCCCAGAGGGGGCTGCCGTTTCAGTTCCTTTGAGAAGAGAAGGCTTCTCTCGCTTAAAAGCCTTTCATTATGGTCAAATTTCTGGCGTTGTAGAACCTGTTTTTGGTGTTTTAGGAGCCTTGCTGGTTTTGTGGGTCACTCCTATTTTACCCTACGCTTTGTCATTCGCAGCAGGTGCCATGATTTTTGTGACCATCGAAGAATTAATCCCTGAATCTCAGCGCGGAAACGAGACTGACTACTCTACCATTGGTGCCATGTTTGGTTTTGCTATTATGATGTTACTCGATGTAGCTTTAGGCTAATTTTTCTAAGCCTTAAAAAATTTTCTAAGGCTTAAAAAAATTAGTTTATCATGAAAAAAGTTAAATTCCTTTTTATTCCCACTCAATTGTTGCGGGCGGTTTTGAAGAAATATCATAAGCTACACGATTGATTCCTTTTACCTCATTGATTATTCGGCTAGAAACATTTTCTAATAACTCATAAGGAAGTTTAGACCAAGTTGCTGACATGAAGTCTACAGTATCAGCACTTCTCACCACGGCAGTGTATTCATAAGTTCGCTCATCCCCCATGACTCCCACTGACTTCACTGGTAAAAGAACAACAAAAGCTTGATTTACCTTATCATACCAATCTGCGTTTCGCAATTCTTCTATAAGAATATGATCAGCTTTTTGCAATATCTCGACTTTATCTGGTGTTACTTCACCCAAAATCCTGATCCCCAATCCTGGGCCAGGGAATGGATGCCGATAAACTAGTTCATGCGGGATTCCTAGTTCCAAACCTACTTTTCGCACTTCATCTTTAAATAATTCTCGCAACGGCTCTAGCAGTTTCAAATTCATTTCCTTAGGCAGGCCGCCTACGTTGTGATGTGATTTAATGACTGCCGAAGGGCCTTTAATCGACTGAGATTCTATCACATCTGGGTAAATGGTTCCTTGCGCTAAAAAAGCTGCGCCTTCGATTTTAGATGATTCTTCATCAAATACAGCTATAAACTCGTGTCCAATAATTTTTCTTTTTTCTTCTGGGTCTGAAACGCCTTCTAATTTCTTAAAAAATCTTTCTTTGGCATCAATTTTTATGATATTAATATCAAAATATTCTCCATAGCTTTGCATCACCATTTCAGCTTCTTTCCACCTCAGCAAGCCAGTGTCTACAAAAATGCATGTGAGCTGATCTCCAATTGCACGGTGAATTAAAACAGCTGCTACAGAGGAGTCTACACCGCCCGATAAGCCTAAAATCACTTTTTTATCACCTACTTTATCTCGGATTTTTTGAATTTCTTCATCAAGAAAATTAGTTAACTTCCAATTTTTTAAAGCTTCGCAAACTTTAAAAACGAAATTTTCTAAAATCTTGCTTCCTTCTTCACTATGAGAAACTTCTGGGTGAAATTGCAGGGCATAGATTTTTTTCTCTTCATCAAAAAATGAAGCGATTTCGGCTGAACTTTTCCCACCAATCTCAAAACCATAAGGCACCTGCACAACTTCATCAAAATGACTCATCCATACGATAGATTCCTCACTTATATTTTCAAAAATTTTACAAGGCTTTAAAATTTTGAATTTAGATTTCCCGTATTCTCCTTTGACTCCTTTTTCTACTTTCCCACCCAAAAGATGAGCCGTCAACTGCATCCCATAGCAAATCCCCAAAATGGGAATGTTTAAATTAAAAATATTTGGGTCTATACTAATTGCGTTTTCTGCAAAAACGGAAGAGGGCCCCCCACTCAAGATAATGCCTATCGGTTGATAGGATTTTAGCTCATCTATGCTAATGTTGCAAGGGACAACTTCTGCGTAAACGCCCATATCTCTGACTCGACGAGCAATGAGCTGATTGTACTGCGAACCAAAATCTAATACAAGAATACTATTTTTCATCTTCATTTTTTTTAAAAAAACTATCTACAAACTCTGCTTTATTAAACACTTGTAAATCTTCTACTTTTTCTCCTACGCCTATGTATTTGACGGGGATATTGAATTGATCTGAAATTCCAATGACTACCCCCCCCTTCGCTGTTCCATCTAATTTTGTAATAGCTAGTGAGTCTACTTCTGTTGCTTGTGTAAATTGTTTTGCTTGCTCAAAGGCATTCTGGCCAGTGGAGCCATCTAAAACCAAAAGAACCTCGTGAGGCGCATCTGGAATAACTTTTTGCATAACTCTTTTAATTTTAGAAAGTTCATTCATCAAATTAATTTTATTGTGCAATCGCCCAGCGGTGTCTAACAAAACAACATTTGCCCCTTGTGCTTTGGCTGATTGTACTGTGTCAAATGCTACTGATGCTGGGTCTGATCCCATGGCTTGTTTAATGATCGGGACATCTACTCTATCTGCCCAAATTTGTATTTGATCTACTGCCGCTGCACGGAAAGTGTCCCCTGCGCCTATCACAACTTTTTTTCCTAAATTTTTAAATTGATTGGCTAGTTTACCAATCGTCGTTGTTTTCCCTACGCCATTCACGCCTACAACCATGATGACATGTGGGTTCCCATCAGGATGTGTTGGAAGATTTAAGTTTTCAAAATCTTCTGTTTTATTCTCTGAGAGGAGAGCCATGATTTCTTCTCTCAAAATTTTATCTAACTCTGCACTATTTACATATTTGTCTCGAGCCACTCTTTCTTCAATTCTTTCAATAATTTTGATGGTTGTATTTACTCCCACATCAGAAGTAATGAGAATCTCTTCTAAATTATCTAAAACTTCTTCATCAACCTTAGATTTTCCGACTACAGCACGGCTCATTTTATCAAAAAATGATGTTTTTGATTTCTCTAAGCCTTTATTTAATGTTTCTTTTTTTTCGGTACTGAAAACTTTTTTAAACCAACTCATTTTATCTAAATTATCTAAATTGCTAGGTAGAAAGTATAAAAATAAAAAGTCGTTGCATAATTTGCAACGACTTTTTTAAATATGTCTTTCAAAATCATTTTTTTAAGAAACTATCTACATCATCAGCGCCTAAAACCTTTTCTTCAAATACATAAGCTCCAGACTTTGGCGATTTCACCATTTTGATTACTTTGGTTAATTTTTTTGAACCTGTTTGTAAAGTCGCAACTGTTTTCTTTGCCATAACTAAATTTATTTAATTTCTTTATGCACCGTATATTTCTTCAAGATAGGATTAAATTTCTTCAATTCTAATCTATCTGGTGTGTTTTTTTTATTCTTTGTTGTAATATATCTTGATATTCCTTTTGCTCCACTGTCTTTGTGTTCAGTGCATTCTAATATCACCTGTACTCTATTGCCTTTTTTCGCCATAACTTTAAATATTATTTAATAAGCCCTTCTTTTTTTGAACGCTCTAAAGCTTCTTCTATTCCGATTTTATTAATCGTTTTCAAACCTTGAGCACAAACATTTAACGTTACCCACTTATCTTCTGAAGGTACATAAAATCTCTTTTTCATTAAGTTGATATGAAACCTTCTTTTGGTTTTATTATTCGCATGAGATACATGGTTTCCCACCATCGCTTTCTTTCCTGTAATTTGACAAACTCGTGACATATTCTTTTTCGTTTAAAACGGAGTGCAAATTAACGATAAATATTTGAGTTACACAAATACTTTTTTAATTATTTATTTTTCTATTCCACTTAACTTCCTCTCTTTGTTCAAAAGTCAATAAGCTATTTCTGTATTTTTATTTCGATTTACCATGATTTAATCTTTTCCCTATTAAATATAAAAGGTCATAACCCAATAAAATACCTAAAAACAACAAGACTACCCGGGCTATAGCATCGCCAAAGGTACTATAATATGTATTATTTTCGTTTAATTTAACTTTTCCTGCTAAAGCCCCTGCTGAACCGTAATCTAGCTGGTGGGCGATATCGCCTCGCTGATTGATAATGGCGGAAACGCCGCTGTTTGCCGCACGCACTACGTATCTTCTATTTTCTATCGCGCGTAGTTTGGCATACGCTAGCAACTGGCGATGCCCTTGGCTATTGCCCCACCAAGAATCATTGGTAGATACGCTGATTAAATTCGCTCCTTCTTTCACAAATTTCGAAACAAATTCTCCAAAAATTGATTCATAGCAAACCAGCGGAGCAATTTTTGCTTTGTTCTTAGAATTCTCAAAAACTTCAGGCGAATTTTGCGTCGTCAGAGAATAAACTCCTCCTCCAAAATTTAACATTACATTACCCAGCAAAGGTTTTAAAAAAGCTGAATACGGAAAAAGCTCTACACCCACCACCAATTTTGACTTTTTGTAAACGGGGTATTCATTCGCTCCATTTTCTATCTGCAAAACAGCATTGCTCGGGTTTGCCCAAGCATCATTCCCTAACGGAATGCTTCGCTCATTGGGTTGATTTTTCTGATGGTGAAATTTAGTCATATCAACTCCAGCCAAAATAACTTTTTGTGGATTTTGACTCAAAAACTCCTCAAACATCTGTACACCTAAATTTTGAGCAATGGCATCGTAATCTATACTCCCCTTGCCTGGGAAAGATGTCTCTGGCGTTATGAGGATGCTTGCAGGTTTCAAATCTTCTTTTCCCATCAGTGAAATCATCTGCCCTACTATTTCAGCTTCAGGCAAATTGTATTTCTCTGTGTACGGATTAAGTTTTGGCTGAATCAAGCCTACATATTCCTCCGCTCCTTTTTCTTTGTAATTTTGATAAATTAATAAAGAAATCAATAACGGGAAAGCGATTGCCAAAACTGAAACTAAACCAAAAACAAGAGATCGTCTCCTCTGGTGATTGAGAAAAAAATGAAGGCTTAGAAAAATTAAAATATTAACACATAAAACCCAAAACGTCCCACCAAAACTCCCCGTATACTCATACCATTGAATCCACTGATGGTATGTCGCAAAACCATTACCTAAATTCAACCATGGCCAAGCAAAATCCCAATTGAGGTGCATTTTTTCTAACCCAAACCATGCACAAATAAAAAATAAATAACCATAAAAGTTCCCGTGCCTTTGCCTAATTTTATGATAATACAAAAACGCCAAACTCATCAATAGCGTGTTCACAACACTGGCAAATCCAAAGGCAAACCAAGCCTGCCCTAGTTCTGCCTGGGTTGGGTTTTCTTGTGGATGTGCTTTACTTAGCCAGAAATAAGTGAAAAAATTCCAAATGAAAAAAGCGATAAATGAAAGTGTGAAAATTTTCCAAGCCTTATTTTTTATTTCTTTGATGATGCTAAATTGATCTTCAATCAAAAGCAATGGCACAAAAGAAAAAAAAAGAAAAATAGGAAACCCGTACGTGGGCCACGATACGACAAACAATAAACCTGAAATAAGACTCAGTAGATAGGCTCTATACATTTTTTTTAAGGCTTAAAAAATTTTTGATAAAATTAATGAATTACTTAGATCCAAAGCAATTTTTATAGAATTTTAAGAGGCTTCTCTGATTTCATGAGTTTACATTAAGCTTTATATTCAAAAAAATTATACGTTTTATTTATTCAATTCCACTATCTTCGTAAGCTATGAAATTTCGTCAACACATCCCAAATTCCATCACTCTAGGAAATTTAATTCTCGGGTGCTTAGCCATTTATTTTTTATTGGTTTATCAGCAACCTCAGCAAGCTTTTTGGTTCATTTATTTAGCTTTAATCGGTGATTTTTTAGATGGATGGATTGCTCGGAAATTAGGCGTTTCGTCTTCACTTGGCAAGGATTTAGATAGCTTGGCAGATGGCGTCACTTTTGGTGTATTCCCTTCTTTTTTAATTTTGCACTGCTTCACAAAATTCTCTGATTTTGAAGGCTTTAAATTTATAAGTTTAGCCATTGCAGCGGCAAGTATTTATCGTTTAGCGAATTTCAACCAAGCTGGCACACCCAAAGATTATTTTCTTGGCTTAGCGACACCTGCCAATACATTTTTCGCTATCGGGATTTTCTATTGGTGCAGTTCCGCGTCGTTTAGCCCATTGGTTAACGGAATTATTTTGATCATCTATAGTTCACTTTCTTGGTTCTTACTAAACGCCAAAATCCCTTTATTTTCATTTAAAAATTTAAAGAAACCTTTTTTTAACAATGTTCATATTTTGATTTTCTTTTTTCTAAGCCTTATTATTTTTCTTCTTTTACGAGAATTAGCCATAGCTCCTATCATTATTATTTATATTTTGTTATCTTTAACTTTAAAAAAACATTTTAATCTATGCGAAAATTAAACCTGAATAAACCTCTTTGCTTTTTTGATTTAGAAACAACGGGAGTCAATGTAAGTAAAGATAAAATTGTAGAAATTTCAATTCTAAAAGTTTTCCCTTCAGGTAATCAAGAAAGTTACACCTGGCTGGTCAATCCAGGGATTCCTATTCCAGCAGAAACCACCGCCATTCATGGCATCTCAGATGAAGATGTGGCAGATCAGCCTGACTTTAAAACCTTGGCTCCACGCATAGTCGAACTACTGAAAGACAGTGACATTGCAGGGTTTAACAGTAATCGCTTTGATATTCCACTGCTGGCGGAGGAACTTTTACGCGCCGAGCAAGATTTGGATTTGAAGAAATGCCGACCAGTCGATGTGCAAGTGATTTTTCATAAGATGGAACCTCGCACGCTCTCTGCGGCTTATTCTTTCTATTGCCATAAAGAATTAGAGAACGCCCACTCTGCCGAGGCAGATACTAGAGCAACCTATGAAATCCTAAAAGCTCAAATCGAAAAATATGAAGGCTTAGAAAATGATTTGAAATTTCTAAGTGATTTTTCTCAACATTACAAAATGGCTGATTTTGCAGGATTCATTGGTTACGATAAAGATGGTGATGAAATTTTTAATTTTGGGAAATATAAAAATAAAAAAGTGAAAAAAGTTTTTCAAGAAGATAGAGGTTATTTCAGCTGGATTCAAAATGCTGATTTCCCTTTATATACCAAAAAAGTCTTTACAGGAATTCAACTTCAACAACTCAGCAATTTATGATTTTAAATATAAAAAATGAAACCTCTAGGCTCAAAGCTGTAGTCTTGGGAAATCCGTATAGTATGGGGCAAAAACCTGAACTGAAAGAAACTTTTGATGCGAAGTCTTTTTATAGCGTTTTAAATGATGACTACCCTACACAACAGGCTGTGATAGAGGAAATGAAAATCTTTGAAAATGTACTAAAAAAACATGCCGTGCAAGTTTTCAGACCCTATGAAATCGAAAATTACAATCAAATTTATGCACGAGATATTGCCTTTGTGATTGATGAAAAACTCATCATTGCTAATCTCATTGAAGATAGAAAAAAAGAATTAGAGGCTTTTGAACAAATTTTCAACTCCGTGAGTGAGAATAAAATTATTCGAGTAGCTGAAGATGAACACATTGAGGGTGGAGATGTAATTTTGTGGAATGAATTCATGTTTGTCGGAACATACAAAAAACCTGATTATCCTCATTACAAAACGGCTCGTACTAATGCTAAGGCCATTCAGATGTTAAAAACAAAATTCCCCGACAAATGGGTGATTGACATGGAATTGCATAAAAACGATAACGACCCATATGCTGGTGTTTTGCACTTAGATTGTTGCTTCCAGCCAGTAGGCAAAGACAAAGCAATCATTTACAAAGATGCATTTATCAACCCTCGAAACTATGAAACACTCATCGACCTTTTTGGGAGAAAAAACATATTTGAAATCACAAAAGACGAGTTCTTTTACATGGCTCCCAATATTTTTTCCATTGCTCCAGATGTGGTCGTTTCAGAGGAAAACTTCACACGACTCAATCGCCATATGCGAGATGAATGGGGAATTCAAGTAGAGGAAATTCCATATCAGAATATTTCTAAAATGGGTGGACTTTTACGCTGTTCTACAATGCCTTTGATTAGAGAATGATTTTTTTTTAAGCCTTAAAAAATTTATTATAAAAAAGAGGATTAATTAATGTTTAACCCTCTTTTTTATGTTTAAAATAGAAATATATTTACGGAAAGACTCCTCTTTCTTTATAAACTTTTTCTATTCTTTCTAGAGCAACAATATAAGCAGCTGTTCGGTAATCTGTTTCATATTTTTTTGCTGCTTTCTCTACTTTATCATAAGCTGTTAAAATTTTATCTTCCAATTGACTTAGGACTTCATCAATTTTCCATATTTCAGCTCTTTTATTTTGCAACCATTCAAAATATGAACCAATTACTCCTCCACTATTGCAGAGAATATCAGGAATGATAGTAATACCCTTTTCCAGCAAAATTTCTTCAGCTGCACTATCAGTCGGGCCATTAGCTCCTTCCGCTATTAGCTGAGCTTTGATGTGTTGTGCATTATCTACCGTGATTTGATTCCCGAGTGCTGCTGGGATAACGATATCGCAATCTAAACCAAAAAAATCTTCATCTTTGATTTTTTCAGCTTGAGAATAAGCATTTATACTATTTTGATTTTCTTTGCTATGTGCAGCTAAACTTTCTGGGTCGATTCCATCAGTATTAAAAATTGTACCGCTGTGGTCTTGCACAGCAATCAATTTTGCACCAGTTTCGTGCATGAAATGTGCTGCCCAATAGCCTACATTTCCAAAGCCTTGCACTATATATTTTTTACCTTTTAAGTCTACACCATTGCTCTCAGCCCATTTTTTGATGCTCGTTACAACTCCAAATCCAGTGGCTCTGTCTCTCCCTTCTAATCCACCAGAGAAAACAGGTTTTCCAGTCACTACATGAAGGTTTTTAAAACGTACTGCTGGTGCTTTACTACTTGCATACGTATCTGCAATCCAGGCCATAATTTGTGCATTGGTATTCACATCTGGTGCAGGAATATCATAATCTGGACCAATATTTTCACCCAACGCATAGGTGAATCTTCTTGTAATTCTCTCTAATTCAGAATCAGAATATTCTTTAGGATCAATTTGAATTCCTCCTTTCCCGCCCCCGTAGGGTAAACCAGCCAAAGCTGTTTTCCATGTCATCCAAGTAGCTAAAGCTTTTGCTGCATCTATATCTACCGTTGGGTGGTAGCGGAGACCTCCTTTATAGGGTCCTAGTGCATTGTTGTGCTGCACACGGTAACCAGTAAAAACCTTTACACTTCCATCATCCATTTTCACTGGGAAATGAACGATAATTTCATTTTGTGTGGTGGCTAGAATTTTTCTAACGCCAGGATCTAAATTCATTTTATCCGCAGCTTTATTAAACTCGTGCATCACATTCTCATACATTCCTGTACGTGTTTTTTCTGTAGCTCGACTCATTGTAACTATTTTCTTTTCTTCAAGTAAATATACAATTATTCTTTGTTATATAAAAACAAAATGATTTATTTTTTTACGAAATATGAAATCAAAAAGTTATTTTTTTTAAGGCTTTAGAAAAAATACAATCATTCAATTTGATTTGGTATAAATGTTTTTAGCCTACACTTCCTTCTAAGCTTATTTCTAACAATTTTTGTGCTTCTACCGCAAATTCCATCGGAAGTTTATTCAGAACCTCTCTGCTAAATCCATTGACAATCAAAGCTATGGCTTTTTCCTCATCAATCCCTCGCTGATTACAATAGAAGATTTGATCTTCGCCAATTTTAGACGTCGTCGCTTCATGCTCTAGCTGTGCCGTATCATTATTAATTTCGATGTAAGGAAATGTGTGTGCCCCACATTTATTCCCCATTAGCAAGGAATCGCATTGCGAGAAATTTCTAGCATTTTGAGCGTTTTTTCCCACTTTTACCAATCCACGATAGCTGTTTTGTGAAAATCCAGCTGAAATTCCTTTAGATATAATGGTAGAACGTGTGTTTTTCCCTAGATGAATCATCTTTGTTCCTGTATCAGCTTGTTGATAATTATTAGTTACCGCAATAGAATAAAATTCGCCCACAGCATCATCGCCTTTCAAGATACAACTCGGGTACTTCCACGTAACGGCGGATCCTGTTTCTACTTGTGTCCAGGAAACCTTTGCTTTTTTCTCTACCAAAGCGCGTTTGGTTACAAAATTATACACGCCGCCTTTCCCATCTTTCCCGCCAGGGAACCAGTTTTGAACGGTTGAATATTTTATTTCTGCATTGTCTAACGCAATTAATTCCACTACAGCGGCATGTAGCTGATTCTCATCACGTTGAGGTGCGGTACAACCTTCTAAATAAGAAACATAAGAGCCTTCATCTGCAATCACCAAGGTTCGCTCAAATTGTCCTGTGCCAGCTTGGTTAATTCTAAAATAGGTCGAGAGTTCCATGGGGCAACGCACGCCTTTAGGAATGTAACAGAATGACCCGTCACTGAAAACCGCTGAATTCAAAGCAGCATAGAAATTATCCCCTCTCGGCACTACTTTCCCTATGTATTTTTTGACTAAATCAGGGTGTTCTTGAATCGCTTCCGAAATTGACATAAATATAATGCCTTTTTCAGCTAAAGTTTCCCTGAAAGTTGTTTTTACCGAAACAGAATCTATAACAGCATCTACCGCAACGCCAGTCAATCGTTTTTGCTCTTCTAATGAAATCCCCAGTTTTTCAAAGGTCTTAAGCAACTCTGGATCGACTTCGTCTAGCGAATTCAGTTGAGGTTTCTTTTTGGGTGCTGCATAATAGCGTAAACTCTGAAAATCAGGTTTTTCATAATTCACATTTGCCCAATCGGGTTCTTCCATTTCCTTCCATATTTTATAGGCTTGTAAACGCCATTCGGTCATCCATTCTGGTTCGTTTTTCTTCTTAGAAATTGCTTTTACGATTTCCTCGCTCAGCCCGAATGGAAAATCCTCATATTCTATATCCGTACTCCAACCAAATTCATAATCCTTTCCTGATTCGAGTTCTACACGCAAATCATCTTCTGTATATTTACTCATTTTTTCTATTTTTTTAAGCCTTATTTTTTTAAAACTTAATTATTGTAGTGAATTTATTTTAAACAGCAAAACTTTCACCACAGCCGCAAGTCCTACTCGCATTTGGGTTATTAAAAACAAAACCTCTCCCATTCAAGCCTCCTGAGTATTCTAAGGTAGTCCCTACTAGGTATAGAAAAGATTTTTTATCCACCAATATTTTTACTTGATTATCTTCAAATAATTTATCATTTTCTTTTTGCTGAGAATCAAAAACCAAATTGTAAGACAATCCCGAGCAACCTCCGCTGGTAACTCCGACGCGTACAAAACTGTCTTCAAACGTTTTGTTCTCTTCTGCTAAAAGTTCTTTTATTTTTTTCCGAGCTGAATCAGAAACTTTTATCATTTAAATTCATTTTTATGCAAATCTATAAAAAAGATTATAGACATTTTATTAAATAAAATGATAAAATATTGATACCTCTATTCATTATTTTTATAATTAGATTATTTTTTAAGGCTTATTATTTTTTTTTTAGATTTAGTCCTAATTTTTCTCGAACCCGATTTAAGGTAGCATCGGCAATTTCATTCGCTCGTTCTGCTCCCAAACGCAAAGCTTCATCAATGGTGCTCTTATCTTCCATCAAGCTTGTAAATTTTTCTCTTGCTTCTGCAAACTCTTCTTTTATCAGCTCAAATAATTCTTGCTTGGCATGCCCATAGCCGTAATTTCCTGCTTCGTATTTTTTCTTCATTTCTTCTATCGCCTGCGGGGAAGCTAAAGTTTTGTAAATAGAAAAGACATGACAGGAAGACCAATCTTTAGGTTCTTCGAGCGGTGTACTATCTGTTTCGATAGACATTACTTGTTTTCTCAAAGCCTTATCTGATAAAAAAACATTGATAAAGTTACCGCGAGATTTACTCATTTTTTGTCCATCGGTACCAGGAATGTACATCGTATTTTCATTCGTCTTTCCCTTTGGTATCACAAAAGTTTCACCCATTTGGTGATTAAATCGCTGTGCCACATCTCTTGTGATTTCTAAATGCTGCATTTGATCTTTGCCCACAGGAACGATTTCTGCATCATAAATCAAAATGTCCGCTGCCATCAAAATCGGGTAAGTGAACAGCCCGCCATTTACATCGTCTAGTCGGTCTGCTTTGTCTTTGAAAGAATGCGCTAAAGTCAAACGCTGAAATGGGAAAAAGTTTAATAAATACCAAGTAAGTTCTGTAACTTGCGGCACGTCTGATTGTCTATAAAAAACGGTTTTCTCGGGGTTTAAACCTAATGCTAACCAAGCTGCTGCTGTTTGATAAGTGTTTTCCTTTAATTTCTCAGCATCTTTTATTTGTGTGAGTGAATGCAAGTCTGCGATAAAGAGAAAGCTTTCGCTTTCAGATTGATTCGCCATTTGTATAGCGGGTAAAATTGCTCCTAAAATATTGCCAAAATGTGGCGTTCCTGTCGATTGAACACCAGTTAAAACTCTACTCATAAAATTTTTTTTTAAGCCTTAAAAAATTTAATTGATTCTAAAAATTCGTTCATGAAAAAATAAAATAATCACGGCTCCGATGGTAATGGCACTGTCTGCAATATTGAATATTGGACTAAAAAAAGTGCCTTGCTTGCCACCTATTAACGGGATGCTTTCTGGTATGGAATAATCAAAGAGTGGGAAGTAAAGCATATCAACCACACAACCCTGAAAAAGTGGTGCATAGCCACTAAAATCTGCTTTTGAAACACCTGGGTAAAAGCGATTCCAATCTTGGATTTCGGGATTCCATGTGGTGCCAGTGTCAAATATCAGCCCGTAGAATGTGCTGTCTAAAACATTGCCCAGCGCACCTGCCAGTAGAAGCCCGGCAGTCCAGTTGAAAAGAGGTTTTTGCATTTTCTTGCCCTGATGTGAGATGAAATATATCATTGCAAAAATGAATACCCAGCGAGAAATGGCTAAAATAGTTTTCCCTATTGGCCCGCCCCAGTTCATTCCATAGGCCATGCCAGGGTTTTCTACAAACAATAAGTGAAACCAATCTTGAAAAATCGTAACACTTTCTCCGATTTCAAAATTGGTTTTGATGTAAAATTTAGACAATTGGTCTAGCACCACAATAACGATGGTGATTATGGTTATTTTTTTCAAAATTAAAATTTTAGTTATTGGCGATTTTTAGCTTCAATGCTCAAAGTTGCATGGGGAACTAGTTTGAGTCTTTCTTTGCTAATTAATTTCCCTGTTTCCCGACAGATTCCATAAGTTTTATTTTCAATTCGGCTCAATGCATTCCGAAGACTTCTAATGAATTTCTCTTGCCTTGCTGCCAATTGAGCGTTTTGCTCTTTGCTCATAGTTTCTGAACCTTCTTCAAAAGCCTTGAACGTGGGCGAAGTGTCATCTGTCCCATTATTTTGATTATTGATAAAAGATTCGCGTACAATTTGCAAATCATGCTCTGCTTTTTCAATTTTTTCTAGAATTAAGGCTTTAAATTCTGCTAATTCTGTATCTGAATAACGTACTTTTTCTGAACTCATTTTTATTTTTTTTCAATGGAAATCTTTACTCCAATATCGTCAATTTCAATGGAATTTCCAACATTTATATTTTTAAATTCAATCTCATCGGTTAAAGTTTCTTCGCAGATATATTCTTTATTTTTTTCTACCGTTTTTTGAAGTTTTTCGTTAGGTTCAATGAAAACTTGAATTCTATCGGTTACCTCTAGCCCAGATTCTTTCCGAATGTTTTGAATACGATTTATCAATTCCCTTGAGATTCCTTCCAAAATTAAGTTTTCATTTAATTCTGTATCTAAAGCCACTGTTAAATTTCCATCGTTGGCTACTACCCAACCTTGGATATCTTTGGTTTTCACCTCAAAATCATTTATCGGCAAAAGATGTTTTTGCCCATCTACTTCGATTTCAAATTCAGCATTTCTCTCTAATTGTTGAATATCGGCATGGCTCATTTGTGAAATAGCTTGTGCCACTGCTTTCATTTCTTTACCAAATTTAGGGCCTAAACTCTTAAAGTTTGGTTTTACTTCTTTGATTAAAATATCAGCTGCTTCATCATTGCTTATGATTTGTACCTCTTTCACATTCACTTCATGTTTTAGCAACTCTGCAATGGCATTCAGGCGTTCTTTGGTTGTTTCATCGTCAGCAGGAATCATCACTTTTTGTAATGGCTGGCGAACTTTTAGGTTTGCTTGTTTTCTCAATGAAAACAGTAAACTAGTCGAACGTTGCGCTAAATGTGTTCTTTCTTGCAGCTCTTCATCTATTGCTTCTAGATCTGCCTTTGGGAATTGAGATAAATGTACTGATGTTTCATTCCCCTCCACCGAGGTTAAATCACGGTAAAGTTGATCCATGAAAAACGGTGCAATCGGGGAAGCTAATTGAGCTATATTTTTCAGCACCTGATAAAGCGTTTGATAAGCTGAAATTTTATCCTCGGTATAGTCGCCTTTCCAGAAGCGTCTTCGATTCAAGCGCACGTACCAATTGCTCAAATTGTCATCTACAAATTCTTGAATCGCTCGAGCCACGCGTGTCGGTTCATAATCAGTATAGAATGCATCCGTTTTCTGAATCAATGAATTTAGTTCAGATAAAATCCAACGATCTAACTCTGGGCGGTTCTCTAATGGAACTTGCTCTTCTTGATTTCTGAATCCATCTACATTGGCATAAAGTGCAAAAAACGAATAGGTATTATATAGTGTCCCAAAGAATTTTCTTCTCACTTCATCAATTCCTTCTAAATCAAATTTCAAGTTTTCCCACGGTTGTGCATTAGAAATCATATACCAGCGTGTGGCATCTGGGCCATAAACAGCCAAGGTTTCGAACGGGTCTACAGCGTTGCCCAATCGTTTAGACATTTTTTGTCCGTTTTTATCTAAAACCAAACCGTTTGAAACCACGTTTTTATACGTCAAGCGATCAAAAACCAAGGTGCCAATGGCATGCAGCGTGTAAAACCAACCACGAGTTTGGTCTACGCCTTCTGCAATAAAGTCTGCGGGGGCAATTTCTTCTAGTTTCTTATCTGTATTGAACGGGTAATGCCACTGTGCATAAGGCATCGCTCCAGAGTCAAACCAGACATCAATCAAGTCACTTTCTCGCTTCATTGGCTTGCCTGAATTTGAAATCAGCGTGATATTATCTACAATATTTTTGTGCAAATCTATTTTTTCATAATTTTCTTCTGAAAAATCATTCGGAACAAAATTTTCAAAAGGATTATTTTTTTGCACTCCTGCTTTTTGTGCTTTTTCGATTTCAATCATCAGCTGAGCTACTGAACCGATAATAATTTCTTCTTTCCCGTCTTCTGTTCGCCAAATCGGTAACGGAATTCCCCAGTATCTAGAGCGTGATAAATTCCAATCTTTTGCTTCTGCCAACCAATTACCAAATCGCCCTTCTCCAGTGGATTTCGGCTTCCAATTAATTTGATTGTTCAATTCTACCAATCGTTGTCTTTTCTCTGAAATTTTAATAAACCATGAATCTAACGGATAATATAAAACTGGCTTATCTGTTCGCCAGCAGTGGGGGTAATTGTGCTTATATTTTTCTACATGAAAGGCTTTATTTTGCTCTTTCAGTTCAATAGCAATTTCTACATCTGCAGATTTATCTGGCACTTTATCGTCCTCATAGTATTCATTTTTCACATATTTGCCAGCATATTTCTCAGGCATTGTTTCTATGAATTTTCCTTGTAAATCAACCAAGGGAACTGGGTTTTGATTCTCATCAAGCACCAGCATTGGTGGAATTTCGTTTTCTTCTGCCACTTTGGCATCGTCTGCACCAAAAGTTGGTGCTGTGTGCACAATACCTGTGCCATCCTCGGTGCTCACAAAGTCACCATGAATCACTCGAAAGGCTTTATCTGCATTCTGATACGGTTGTGCCCAAGCTAATAATTGCTCATATTTTGTCTCGAGCAAATCTGCTCCTTTAAATTCTTTAATAATTTGGTAAGGAATTTCTTTATCTCCAGCCTTATAATTATTTAAATCTGCTGTATTTTCAGCTTTTTTATAGGCTTTACCAAATTGTTTCCCGACCAAGCTTTTCGCTAAAATGACAGAAATAGGTTCAAAAGTATATTGATTGAAGGTTTCTACTAAAACATAATCGATATTTTTACCGACAGTCAATGCTGTGTTAGATGGCAGCGTCCAAGGTGTGGTAGTCCAAGCTAATAAATAAATAGAATTTTCTAAGCCTTTAAAAATTTTATTGGAATCTTTAATGACCTTGAACTGAGCAACTATCGTCGTATCTGAAACATCTTTGTATGTCCCAGGCATATTAAGCTCATGCGAGCTCAAGCCAGTCCCTGCTTTGGGTGAATAGGGCTGAATAGTATAGCCTTTGTACATCAGTCCTTTGTCATAAATTTCTTTGAGCAGCCACCACACCGATTCCATATACTTGGGTTGGTAAGTAATATAGGGATCTTCTAAATCTACCCAATAGCCAATCTTTTCTGTCAGCTCGTTCCACACATCTGTATAGCGCATCACCGCTTCTCTACAGGCTTTGTTGTAATCTTCTATAGAAATTTTGGCTCCAATATCTTCTTTGGTGATGCCTAATTCTTTTTCTACACCCAATTCCACGGGCAGCCCATGGGTGTCCCAGCCAGCTTTTCTCTTCACTTGCTTGCCTTTTAGCGTCTGGTAGCGGCAAAATATGTCTTTGACCGAACGTGCCAAAACGTGGTGTATCCCTGGCATTCCGTTGGCTGATGGAGGTCCTTCGTAGAACAAAAAAGTTTCATTCCCTTCACGGGTTTGAATGCTTTTTTCAAAGGTTTTATCCTTATTCCAAAATGAAAGTACGTCTTCTGCTACTTTCGCTAAATTTAATTCTTTGTATTCTGGGAATTTTTTCTGCATCATATTCCTTATTCAAGATTTGCGAATTTACTAAACATAAATGAACTTTAACTTGTTGTGCATTTGAAAAAAAACACAAAAAAGTTGCTCATGAAATTAAATAAACTAATTTATTCTATTAATAAACAATGCATTAAATGTATGGAAAACTTTATTTAAAACCACAAAATTATTTTAATTAATTTATAGCTTATTTAAAAACTTGAGGGATTCAATTGCCAAACACTTCAAATAAGTTATTTAAAAATCAAAAAGAACTCAAAATTTCTGAGTTTTTTTAAGGCTTAAATTTTTTCAACCTTTATTTTTTTTTAAGGCTTAAAAAATTCTCACATTTTTCTCAAATTCCTGATATGCCAAAGCTAATTTTTCAGCTGGGTTGGCTTTTATTTTTATCTTTTCTGAGAACATTTCTAGCGATTTAACTTCTTGATTTGAATTCAAATAAACAAACTCTAAATCTGAATTTTCCTCTATCAAAAAATCTCTGATTTCATTCATATTTTGGTTGAATTCCACCAAATTATAAACGCCATTTTCTTTGTTCCTGAAGATAAACTGCTGTAAATTTTCAATCAAAGAAGGTAAGTGAATGAATGGTCTTATTTGATTTCCGTTGCCGTAAATTTTGATTTTTTTGTAAATCAATGCCTCCATCATTAATTTATTGATTACAGAATCCATTCTCAGCATCGGATTATAGCCAAAAACATTACCCAAACGCAAGAGGTATACTTGTGATTTTTTTTCTAAAATTTTTAAATAATTTTCGGCATTTAATTTAGAAGAGCCATAATAATTCATGGGTTCTGGTGGTGTATTTTCGGTAACATTTTGCTTGAATCCGTACACGGCTGCAGAACTGGCAAAAATCACTTTTTGGGGTGGGAATTTTTCTAATAAATTGAACAAAACCACCGTCCCGTAATGGTTTACTTGCTCATATTTATAATTGTCTTGGTAATTGAACGGAGAATCCACATGAGCCGCCAAATGAATCACAATATCTTGATTCTTCACCACTTTTTCTAACTCATAAATATTCAGAATATCACCTTTTGCAAATATTGTTTTATTCAAATTTTCACCTTGTGTAAAGAAATTGAAATTCTTTTTGTACAAATTATCAAAAACGGTGATTTTTGTGACAGATTCATTTTTATCTAATGATTGCACTAAAGAATAGCCAATGTACCCTGCTCCTCCTGTGATTAAAATTCTCATGCTTTTTATTTGTTTAAATGGATGCCACATTCGCTTTTTTTGCTGCCATACCATCTGCCGTTTCTTTCCATTTCAGTATCAATATTGGTAGTGCAAGGCATACAACCGATGCTCAAAAATCCTTTAGCCTCCAGCGGATGTTTGGGCAAATGATGTTGCTGAGCGTATACATAAATCATCTTGGAATTCCAGTCTAAAATCGGATGAAATTTTACTACGCCACTTGCCAAAATTTCCTCTTCGTTCAATGTAGCTCTGAATTTGGTTTGATCTCTTCGCAAGCCAGCAACCCAAATATCGTATTTTTCAATCGCATCATTCAGTGGCTCTACCTTATTAATATGGCAACAATATTCAGGATTGTTGGCAAACAAGAACTCTCCACTTGTTGCAATTTGCTGGTTTTTAGCCGTTTTACTCTGCACGTTCACAAGTCGAAATCCCCAATCTTCAGCAATTTGATTTCTGAAAGCGTAAGTTTCTGGGAAATGAAATCCTGTATCTATAAAAAGTACATCTATACTGGGCAAAGCACGTGTAGCGATATGCAAAAGCGGCAAACTATGCGACTGAAAAGAGGAGGTTATGCACAGTTTATTCCCGTTTTGATGGTAGTTTAATAATTGATTTTGAATTTTTTCTACAGCCTTATTTATTTCCATAATTCAAAGATAAAATTAGTGAATTTTTTCATTTTTTTAGGCTATTTTTTTTAAGGCTTAAAAAATTCTTGATCTCACACTTTTACAATGATTTAATTTGGTCGCATCCCGTAGTGCTTGATATTTTTCTTTTTTTTATAAATTAAATTACATAATTCAGCTATAAACTCCTATTATTCAAATCCTTAAACAGGAAAAATCATTTTTTTGTTTAAGCCCATTTTTTTAATATCAATTATAATTTATGATTTTTAGTGAAATTTTTATGAAATGAATAATTTATTCGGAATGAAATAGTTATATTTGCCGCCGCTTAGCGACATAGGGATAAGCTTAAAAATTAATTATTTAATCATTTCTCTCAATTTTAAGATGTTGTCGTATTTTCCCAGGCATCGGCATTGAGATACAAACTTTTTTTATTATGTCTGAACAGACTAAAGAAACGGAAGCTACGTCTTCTGCAAATTCCCAAGAAAACAAAGCTCAAGCTGTTAAAAATCAACCAAAAGAGGAAAGAGAGTTGGTCAACGCCAGCCCTTCCCGAGAGGATTTCGACTGGGAGTCTTTTGAAAGTGGCCTGAACGAGGAGGATCGTAAGGAGAAAGCTGAACTCGAGGAAATGTATGAAAACACACTTGATGAACTGAATGAAAATGAGGTTTTTAAAGGAAAAGTGGTTCGTATAACTGACAAAGAGGCAATCGTGGATATCGACTTCAAATCTGAAGGAGTTATTTCTTTGAATGAATTCCGCTACAACCCTGACTTGAAAGTGGGTGATGAAGTGGAGGTAATGGTTGACCAACGTGAAGATAAAAATGGTCAATTACAGCTTTCTCATAGAAAAGCAAGAACTTTAAACGCTTGGGATCATGTGAATAAAGCAAACCAAAGCGGTGAAATCGTTCAGGGTAACATCAAAGCGAGAACAAAAGGTGGTATGATTGTGGATGTTTTTGGCATTGAGGCTTTTTTACCAGGTTCACAAATCGATGTGAAGCCAATTCGCGACTATGAGCAATTCGTAGGTAAAAACATGGAGTTCAAGGTTGTGAAAATAAACCCTGAATTTAAAAACGTGGTGGTATCTCACAAAGCTTTGATTGAAGCTGATATCGAGGAGCAGAAGAAGGAAATCATTGGTCAGCTGGAAAAAGGTCAAGTACTGCAAGGTGTGGTGAAAAACATTACTTCTTATGGCGTTTTTGTAGACCTAGGTGGTATTGATGGATTAATCCATATTACAGATCTTTCTTGGAGCAGAATCAATCACCCAAATGAGGTCGTAGAAGTAGATGATGAAATCAATGTTGTAATCCTTGATTTTGATGAAGATAAAACAAGAATTCAGCTGGGGGTAAAACAATTAGAAGCTCATCCATGGGAAGCGTTAGACCAAAATATTGCTGTCGGAGATAAAATCAAAGGTAAAGTAGTAGTGCTTGCTGACTATGGTGCTTTTGTAGAAGTAGCCCCAGGAGTAGAAGGCTTGATTCACGTTTCTGAAATGAGCTGGAGCACACATTTACGTTCCGCTCAAGACTTCGTTCAAGTAGGAGATGAAGTAGAAGCTGTTGTCTTAAGTATTGACAGAGAAGAGCGTAAGATGTCTCTTGGTATGAAGCAATTAATGCCAGACCCTTGGACTGACATTACTTCAAAATATCCAGTAGATTCTAAGCATACTGGTACCGTAAGAAACTTCACTAACTTTGGTATTTTCGTAGAATTAGAGGAAGGTGTTGATGGATTGATTTACATTTCTGATCTTTCTTGGACTCAGAAAATCAAGCACCCTTCAGAATTCTGTAGCGTTGGAGACAAACTAGAAGTTGTTGTGCTAGAACTAGACGTAGAAGCTCGCCGATTAAGCTTAGGCCACAAGCAATTAGAAGATAACCCTTGGAGTGTTTATGAAACTAAATATGCCATTGGCACTGAACACACTGGTAACGCCTATAATGTGTTTGACAAAGGTGCTAAAGTAAGATTTGAAGATGAAGAAATCGATGCTTTTGCCCCTGCTAGAACATTGGATAAAGAAGATGGTGGGCGTGTAGAACAAGGTGAAGATATAAACTTCAAAGTAATTGAATTCAATAAAGAATTTAAGCGTGTAGTTGTTTCTCATTCAGCTACTTACAAAGACGAAGAAATGAAACAGGTGAAAAAAGCTCTAGAAAATCAAACGCAAGAAAGAGCTACACTTGGTGACTTGGATGGTCTTGCTGCACTGAAAGAAAAAATGGAAAACAATGAATAATTGTTCTTCTTTTTTCTAAAAATTTAGCCACCCAAAAGGTGGCTTTTTTTATCTCAGCTCAGAAACTTTACAATCTTCCACATCTTTCATCTTTCCAGAGTAAGTTTCTCGGTACTTATGCAATGTCTCAAAAGGAATCCCATACAGCGTTCGCTGAATTTTGGTCACCTTAGTGCTCAAAGCTCCCATTTTTGGATGAAAACGAACCTCATTTGTTGTTTTTCTTTTAATTTTTAAAGGCTTTAGAATTTTTTTCATAATGCAAATTTAAGAAATCTGAATGTATCTCTGTTTGAAATTAAAATCATTAATTTCATCTAGAATTTTTTTCACTCGTTTTTATCTATTTTTTTTAAGCCTTAGAGAATTTTTAAAAACTTATATTAAAACAGAGCTTCTCCCTCACAATTTAGTCATTCCCAAAGCTAACGAAGAAATAATCTTAATCTTAAAATTCATAAATCATTAAAAAAGTTGTACCTTTGCCAGCTCAAAATTAGAAAGGTTCCTTTTACTAAAATATTCTTCGTTCAATATCGGTTGTAGAATTTTTTTTCAGTCAAAACTTTTCTACAACATTTTTATTTTATGAAAAACAAACCAAATTCAAGACTTAAGAAAAGTCAAGGTCAAAAATTTTCTGACCGAAAAGGGAAAGCAAGACCCCAAAAAAATAGAAGGAGAAGAGGAAAATCTTCTTCCAAAAAAATAAAAAAACTGGATTTAAGGCCAGAACGCTTTCAGCACGTAGGCAAACCTATAGAAGAAATCAAATACCAACCCAAGTACAGCTACAAGGAGTTTCCGCTACACCCTGATTTATTAAAAAACTTGCTACAGCTGGGCTATATTCAGCCAACAGAAATTCAAGAAAAATCCTTTGAGCCAATCACCAATATTCAAGATGTTTTAGCCATAGCCAATACTGGGACTGGGAAAACAGCTGCTTTTTTAATTCCCACGATCAACAGTATGTTGTATAGTGACACACGATTTTCTTGCTTGATTTTGGTTCCTACCCGCGAATTAGCAGAACAAGTCGAAGCAGAATTTAAAGCCATTTCTAGAGGATTAAAACTTTTTGGAACTTCATTCATCGGCGGGACTAGCATCAAGAAAGATTTGAAAACCTTGCAAAAACCTTTTGATTTTGTGATTGGTACGCCAGGTCGTTTGATAGATTTAGCCAACCGAAAAGCCTTAAAATTCAATAACTTTTCAATTTTAATTTTAGATGAATTTGACCGCATGCTTGATATGGGCTTTAGCCAAGATGTACTAGAAATCAATCGCCAACTGACTCAGAAAGATCAAACTTTGCTTTTCTCTGCTACACTCGCTGAAAATCAAAAAGAAATCATCACACAATTCGTCAAAAATCCTATAAAAATTCATGTAAGCAGCGGTAAGGCAACAGCAGAACATATTGACCAAGATGTCGTTTTCTTCAATCGAAGAAATAAATTTGACAAGCTGATTGATTTAATTTCTCAGAAAGATTTTGAAAAAGTTTTAATCTTCTCTGAAACCAAACAAAGTGTTTCTGAAATTACAAAAAAATTAAAACAAAATAAATTTAAAGTCGATGAAATTCATGGTGATAAATCTCAAAATTACCGAAAATTTGCACTCAAGGACTTCAAGCGTGGGAAAATTAATATCTTAGTCGCTACTGATGTAGCTGCCCGTGGTCTAGACATCTCTGATGTGACGCACGTCATCAATTACCAAATTCCACAAGATTATGAAACCTACATCCACCGTATTGGGCGAACGGGGCGCGCAGGAAAAAAAGGAAACGCATTTACGTTCTACGAAGAGAAAAAATCGAATTAAATTTTTCTAAAGGCTTAAAATTTTTTTTCAAGCCTTTTTTATTTTTCATTCCTTCCGCTGAACGACTTGGTACAATTCAAAGTTTAAAATAAGTGAAAGATCTGTCTCCTTGATATTAAACGGGTTAGAAGACCTTCCATAAGCCAACCGAGATGGCACTAAAATCAAACCTTGAAAATTCACATAAGGCTCTTCATTGGCTTTTTTATCAGAAGATTTAAATTTTTTTAAGCCTTCGATAATAGATTTAACTTCATAAGAACCAGCCTCTTTGGTGGTGTGATAAAAAACAGGATCCCACTCAGGCAAACCAGTGCTATTCACCGTAGATACAATCGTAGAAGGCAGATAATAGACTGAGTCTTTCTGCTCCAATGCCTTGAGTGACTGCAAATTATACTGAATTAATATTTTATCTGTCTGGTTATCGCTAATTGAACGCCCCGCAGCTTGATGCTTTGGGTTTTTCACAACATAGTAGCCCTCTGGCGCCTTCTCTGCCAATTCCTTTAGCGGTGTGTAGTGGTCATCACTTTTATCTTTTGAACTAAAAACCTTTACACTTCCATCTTCTGCGAAATAATGTTCCTCCAAGTATTTCACCAAAGCTCTGTCATCAATTTTGTTTTGCTTATTTTGGCTAATAAAGAAGCCTGGCCTGTCCTCTGAACAGCTCCAAAAAACGAAAACAGCTAAAAGCAAAAATCCTAATTTCTTTAAATCCATATTTCTATTTTAATTTGAAAACTACAAATATAAATAATTCAAAGCTTTCAACTAAACTCAACAAGCAGTTAAATTTTTAAAGGCTTAAAAAAAATTAATTCCACAGAGAAACAATAAAACACTTTTTCTTTAAACTTCTTACCTTTGTTACCAGTATTTTTTTTAACTCCTCTATGGAAACAAATATGCGGATTGATAAATTTCTGTGGTGTGTACGCTATTTCAAAACCCGAAGCCTTGCTACAGAAGTCGTGAAAAAAAACAGAGTTTGGGTCAACGAAGAGCTGGCAAAACCATCTAAAGACGTATTGGTAGGTGACTGCATAAAGCTTCGCAAAAATCAAATTTTCTATGAATTTGAGGTTTTGAAAATTCCTTCTAGCCGAATGGGTGCTAAATTGGTAGGACTTCACATCAAAGATTTAACCGACAAAAAACAACTCGAGGAACTGAAAATCAGGCAGACTGACCAAAATTATTACCGCCAAAAAGGCGAAGGGCGACCAACTAAAAAAGATCGTCGAGAGCTTGATGATTTTATGGCTGATTTTGATGATTTTTAAAGGCTTGTAAAATTTCTCCTACAATCTCATCTGGGGATTGATGGTCGGTAGAAAGAGTCACTTTTGCTTGTTCATAGAAAATACGGCGTTCAAAAAGATGTTTCGCTATAAACTCAGGTAAATCTTCTTCACTGAGGTGAGCCACCAAAGGTCTTTCTTTGATTTTAGGGGAAATTCGCTGCGCCAGCTGCTGTGGATTAGCTCTCAAATATACCGAAAATGAATTTTGATTAATGAGTTCCATATTATTATAAAAAACAGGCGTCCCGCCACCCGTGCTGAGAATTGCTTTTTCATGCTTTTGGAAAAATATTTTCAAATATTGGTTCTCTTTTTTTCGGAAGTAAATTTCCCCTTTTTCTTTGAATAGGATTGGGATAGGTTGTTGCTCTTTTTCTTCTATAAATTCATCTAAATCAATAAATTGAATATTTAATTCCTGAGCCAATTTTTTACCTATAGTTGATTTCCCAGCTCCCATGTAGCCCACTAATGTCAAGACCATTTTTATTATTTTAGAAAAATAAAAGTAATATTTTTTTGTGTAATTTTAAAAAGCTCTTATATTTGCAATCCGAAAAGAAAAAAAGTAAGGCGACTCGGTAGCTCAGCTGGTAGAGCACAACACTTTTAATGTTGGGGTCCTGGGTTCGAACCCCAGCCGAGTCACATTTTTTATAAGGCTTAAAAATTTCTTTTTTTTAAGCCTTAAATTTTGCTCACGTGGTGGAATTGGTAGACACGCCATCTTGAGGGGGTGGTGCCCAATGGGTGTGCTGGTTCGAATCCAGTCGTGAGCACACGAAAAAAAACTTTACGACTCGGTAGCTCAGCTGGTAGAGCACAACACTTTTAATGTTGGGGGCCTGGGTTCGAACCCCAGCCGAGTCACATTTTTATAACTCCTCTGCCCCACCCAATTTTGAAATCATTTATTTCTATCTAAGCTTTCGAAGCAAAAAAAATCAAGTTTTTCTGACTTCACTTTTTCTTTATTTGTTTGATTTCATGCTGATGCTGAAAAAACTTGTTTATGCATTAATGGAATAGAGATTTATACCGATCTTCAACAAGCATTGATTTCTTTTAAGCTTTAAAAAATTATAGCTGAAATCTGCTAAATTTGAATATCCCCCCCTTGCCACTGCGTGGAGTATGCACAGAATTATTAATTTTTTTTTTACTTTTGTGAGTTTCAATTATTTTCATTTATTTCTATGACGATTATTCAATTAGAATATGTGTTGGCTGTGGCTGAGAGTAAGAATTTTACACTCGCAGCGAAAAAAGCGTATGTGACGCAACCGACGCTGAGCATGCAAATCCAAAAGCTGGAATCGGAACTGGGTGTTGATATTTTTGATAGAAGTACGCACCCGATTCGGGTAACGAAAATAGGTGAAAAGATTTTGGCTCAAGCTAAAACGATTCTCAATGAGGTGCAGCGAATGCCTGCGATTGTAAATGAGGAGAAAACAAATCTGAGCGGTGATTTTCGCTTGGGAGTAATTCCAACGGTTTTGCCGACTTTGGTACCGCTTTTTTATAAAATTTTTAATAAAAAATTTAAGCATGTGAACCTCATCATGCAAGAGATGAAGACTGAGGAAATATTAATCTCACTACGAGAAAATACCATTGATTTTGGCATTGCGGTAACACCTCTACTTCAACCTGATATGGTGGAGGAATTGCTATACTATGAGCCAATGTTGGCCTTTGTGCCAGAGGGGCATCGCTTGAGTCAAAGAAAGAATATAAGCGAGGAAGATTTGGACATTAGAGATTTGATTTTGCTAGAGGAAGGGCATTGCTTCAGGAATAATGTGCTGTCGATTTGTCACCATTTGCAGCAGCAAGAAGAGAAAAGTTTGATGATAGAGAGTGGGAGCTTTCAGACGTTAATTAAATTAGCTAAAGATGGTTTTGGGATGACTGTTTTGCCTGCGCTAGCTGTAAATGACCTGAAAATGGAGGACAAAAATTTCATAAAACCTTTTAAAAATCCAGTCCCAACGCGCGAGGTGAGTTTAATTTACCACAATAGCCAACTACGCATGAGTTTTGCTAAAGAATTAAAAAAGTTGATTCGCAGTGTGTTGCGTGGTATGATTTTTCTTGAATCGGAACGAAATACGTTACCTTACCTTAATAAATAATTTTTTTAGACTAAAAAACAAAGGCTTTTTATTTATCTTCATTAACTAAAATTCTATTTTTATTTTGAAATTTAACAAAAGAAACTTTTTTAAACGACTTGGCTTAGGTTTACTGAGCTTGATTTTGATTTTAGTACTAGCGACGCTAAGTTTGCGTTTGCCAAGTGTACAAAATTTTGTGAAAGGCAAAGTGATTCACTTTGTTCAAGATAAAATTGGTACACCGATTTCGCTAGAGCATGTCTATGTGAACTTCCCCAATGGGCTGGAATTGCAAAATCTATACGTAGAGGGGCAAAATAGAGATACAATTTTGCTGGTAAAAAACCTGAATGTAGGCTTAGCGATACCGAAGTTACTAGACAATCAGGCTCAATTTACTTCGATTGAACTGAATGGTTTGGTGGCTTTTGTGAAGCGTGATAATAATGGAAATTTTAATTTTGACTACATCGTCGATGCTTTTGGTACGACGGAAGAGAAGTCTTCAAAACCTTTCATCATCAATCTAGATAAGATTGATTTGAGGAACATCCGCCTGAATTATAGCGATGCAATAACTCAATACCAAACGCAAGTGATTTTTAAAGCACTAAAGACGCGTTTTAAAAATTTTGATTTGCAAGAGAATGATTACGCTCTCGGAGATTTGTATATGGAGGGTCTGCGACTGAAACTCAAGCAAGATATTTTGCAAGAAGCCTCTAAAAAAGTGGAGAAAAAAGTAGATTCACTATCGGCTCAAAGCCCACTAAAGCTAGATTTAAACGGATTTGAACTGGTTGATTTTGACATTGATTATAAAGATGAAATCACTAAAACTTATGTGAAAGTAAAGTTTGATGAACTGTTAAGCGAAATTAAACGGCTAGATGTAGAGAAAAGTAGTTTCGTACTAGATGATTTTGTGCTGAAAAATGCTGAAATCAAGGCTGATTTGTTTTTAGCTAGTGAAGATTCTGAAACCAAAAATTCAGAGACCAATCCAACTAACCCCTTGCATTTGGCTGTAAATGATTTTGATTTAGAGAACATTAATGTTCTATACAATAATACGGCAACTACTCCACAGGAAAAAGGAATTGACTTCAATCATTTAGACATTAAAAATCTGAATTTCAGTGTCTCTGATTTTGAAATGAAAGATTCTGAAATAAAGGGTGAAATTAATAAAGGTAATTTTGAGGAAAAAAGTGGACTGGTTCTCCAAAAACTTCAAACAGACTTTGAATATACTCAAAAAAATATAAGGCTTAAAAATTTTTTGCTAGAAACACCTAATTCTCTGCTAAAAAATCGTTTTGAAATTTCCTATCATTCTTTAGAGGATTTGACTAAAAATCCAGGGATGGCTCAACTTGATTTAAATTTAGAAAAATCTAAAATTGGATTTGAAGATATTCAGATTTTGGCACCCGAGGTTTCCAATCAAAAAATATTCAAAAATTACCCAAATGCTTCGCTAGCTCTTAATGCTAAAGTAAATGGCTTGGTGGATGATTTGAATATTGAGGAACTATCGGCATCAGGCTTAGATGATTTTCAGTTGAAAGCAAGCGGAAGCATCAAAAACGCAACGAAACCTGAAAATTTATCTTATAATGTAAATCTTATCCGCCTGCATGCTCAAGAAAAAACACTTCGCCGAGTTTTGCCTGCTGAGGCGCTGCCAAACAATCTTTCTCTACCTGAAAAAATCACTACCAAAGGGAAATTGAAAGGGAATACAGAGCAAGTTGATACAGAACTTAATATTAATTCTACCGATGGCGATGCGCTATTAGCCGGTATCATAAACTGGGGAAAATCAGAGACTTATGACTTAGATTTAGAAACAACGAATCTAAATTTAGGAAAAATTATTCAAAACCCGGATTTAGGCAAAATGAGCGGGGCAATAAAGGTAGAAGGCAATGGCTTTGATTTAACTTCTGCTACAGCAAAAATTTCAGGGGATATTAAGCATTTTTTCTACAATCAATATAATTACAGCCAAATTGAGCTAAAGGGTAACATTGAAAATTCTAGGTTTAATTTAAATCTATTCTCAAATGACCCTGCGGCACGTTTAAATTTAGCAGTCAGTGGAGTTTACAACGATAAAAATCCACAAGCTAAAATAGATGGTGTCATTAATAAATTGGATTTCAACAAATTAAACTTCTATGACGAAGCACTGATTATTGCTGGGAGAGTTAGTGGAAGTTTTGAAAATTTAAATCCTGATGAGCTCAATGGGAATTTATATTTGAGGGATTTTGCCGTGTCTGACACTCAAAATGTTTATCCTATTCAGGATATTCAGATTTTAGCAAAAAATACGTCAGATTTTAATTTATTACAGCTGAATTCATCTTTTGCTGATGCAAAATTGGAGGGGAAATATCGTGTTTCACAAATTTTTCAAGCCTTAAAAAAAACTTTAAATCAATATTATCCATTTTTTAAAAATTCTAAAGGCTTAGAAAATATTGACCCTCATCAGTTTTTCCATCTTTCGGTAGAAATAAAAAATGATAATCTTCTAAAGAATTTGATTCCAAACTTAAATTCCTTTGAGCCTATTTCTATCTCCGGAGATTTCAATGCTGATTTTCAAAAAATCATCCTCAATGCGGAGATTCCTCAGGTGGACTATGCTGGAAATGAAATCAATAATGCTAATCTAAATATTGACAATGTAGACCAAGCTTTGGTTTTCCAGGTCAAGTGGGATGAGCTGAAATCTGGGCGGTTTAAAATTTTGAATTCATCGCTAGAGGGCTCGGTGAAAGATCAGCAAATTTTATATTCTTTTTCTTCTAAAGACCAAAATCAAAATATCGCCTATGCAATTGACGGAAGTGCACAGCGACTGGATGAAGTTTTTCAGCTATCCCTCCACCCTGGGCAGTTGGTGCTAAACGGAGAAAACTGGCATGTGGAGCATGATAATCAAATCACGGTGCACCCCGAAGGAATTAATGCTCAAAATTTCAAACTCTCGTACGGGAATAGCTTTCTCTCTTTGGAGTCTAGTGGTTCTGCTCCATTTTCACCGTTGCGTCTAGATATTCAGGACTTTAAACTTGAAACGCTCACAGCTCTAGCTCAGCAAGATACGCTACTGGCTAAAGGTATTTTGAACGGAAGTTTTGAGCTGAAAAATTTAATGAAATCCCCTCAAGTTAATGGGAATTTAAAAGTAGATAGTTTGCAGGTTTTCAATGCTCCTTTGGGGCATTTGGATGTGAATTTAAATCAAAGATCGGCAGAACATATAAATACACAAATAGAGCTGAAAGGGAATGGAAATCAAGTGAATCTGGATGGAAATTACAATTTAGTAAATGATGACTTAAACTTTGAATTATTGATTAACCGCTTGAATATGACTAGTATTCAAGGGTTTACAGCTCAGCAAATAAAAGAGGCAGAGGGTTTCTTATCAGGGAATTTAGAGATTTTTGGCAAGTCTGATTCGCCTTCCATCCACGGAAAATTAAAATTCAATGATGTAGGTATGTTTGTGACTACATTGGGAACTAAGTTTCAGGGTATGAATGATGAGTTGCTGTTTCAGCCAAAGGGAATTGAAGTCAATCAGTTTAGCATATTTGATAAAGATAAAAATCAAATGTTGCTTGACGGAACTATTTTCACTCAAAAATACCAAGATTTTTCTTTTGATTTACGCTTGACTGCTAAGGACTTTAAAATCGTCGACGCTGAAAAAAATAGTGAAAATTTAGTCGGCGGTGTACTTTCTGTTGACACTGATTTGGCCATCAAAGGTGATTTAGATTTGCCTAAAATAGGCGGAAATATAAGTATTGATAAGCCTACAGATTTTAGCTTTACGATACCGCAAAGCAGCCCCAGTTTGAAGAAAAGAGAAGGCGTTGTAGAATTTATAGACCAAGACCAAGTTGTCTTAAATCAAAGCTTAAAAAAGGATAGTGTTGATAGAACTTCACGCATCAAAGGCTTAGATGTTGCCGTAGATATTCATGTGAAAAAAGAAGCTAAACTCTCCATTATTGTAGACCAAGCAACGGGTGATTTTATACAATTGCAAGGAGAAGCTGAGCTTTCTGGGGGTATTGACCCTTCAGGAAAAACAAGTCTAACGGGTATTTACGAGGTTAACGAAGGAGCTTACCAATTAAATATCAATTTATTACAAAGAAAATTTAATATACAGAAAGGCAGCACCATTACATGGGCAGGTGACCCGCTCTCTGCCAATATTGACATCACCGCGGTTTACAAAACTGAAACCGCTCCTATTGATTTGCTAGAACAGCAAATTTCAGGATTAAGTGGTGCAAGTTTGAATATTTATAAACAGAAGATTCCTTTCAATACATTACTGATGATGAAAGGAGATTTGATGAAACCTGAAATTTCGTTTGACATCAATGTCGATGGGAATAATGCTGGTGTAGCAACGGAGGTAATTGATAATACTAAAACAAAGCTTTCGCTCATCAGAAATGATAGTAATGAGATGAACAAACAAGTTTTTGCCTTGCTTCTACTCAACCGCTTTATTGGTGAAAATCCCTTCCAAAGCAATTCAGGTCTATCGCCAGAATCAATGGCACGCCAAAGCGTGAGCCGCATTTTATCTGAGCAATTAAATCAATTAGCTTCTGACTTGATTGATGGTGTGGACTTAAATTTTGATTTAGAAAGTCGTGAGGACTATACCACTGGTAAAAAACAAAATCGTACAGATTTAAATGTTTCTTTAAGTAAAAGATTGCTCGATGATCGCCTGAAAGTCACCGTGGGCAATAAATTTGGTGTGGAAGGCGAAGCACGCACCAATGAAGATATGACCAACATCGCTGGTGAAATTTCATTAGACTATAGCCTCTCTCGCGACGGCAAGTACATTTTGAGAGCTTACAGGAAGAATGAGTACCAAGTTGCACTTCAAGGTCAAGTGATAGAGACTGGCTTAGGTTTTATCATTACATTAGAATACGATGATTTTGCTGAAATCTTTAGAAAAACGAAAAATCCTAAAAGCAATTAAATTTTTTAAGCCTTAAAAAAATTCCCTTCAGAATGAATACAAAAGCATTTTATAAAATTTCTTTTCTCACCCTTTACAGCTTGATTTTTTTCAACTTTTTCTCTTGCCAAGGAACTAGAGGACTCGCTGAAAATGAAAAACTCTACACCGGAGCCAAAATCAACATTGATGATGCGCATATTTCTAAAAAAGAAAAAAAAGAATTAAAAAAAGGCATCGAAAACAATTTAACCCCAAAACCCAACGCTAGCCTCTTAGGCATGCGCCCGCGTGTGGCTATTCACAATATGATTTCAGAGCCAGAGAAACCAAAAGGTTTTTGGTATTGGCTGAAGTACAAAGTCGGTGAGAAACCAGTTTTGCTCAGCGATGTTAACCGAGAATTTAACCGAGATATCATCGTTAATTATTCTGAGAACAAAGGCTACTTCAATACCAAAGCTAAATTTGACACGCTAACCAAAGGGAAAAAAGCTGAAATCGTTTACAACGTCAATCCTGATTATCGTTATTTTATCAGGAATGTACGCTTCCCGTCTGATTCAACTTTGGTAGAAAAAGCTATCGCAGAAACACACGCAGAAACTTTACTCAAAAGTGGAGATGCCTTTGATTTAGATGTTATAAAAAATGAAAGGGAGCGAATTGATAATGAATTAATACAGAAAGGTTTCTACTTTTTCCATCCCGATAACATCATTGTACAAGCTGATTCTACAGTGACCGATCTACACGAAGTTGAGTTAATCTTAAAAGTCAAAGATGATGCTCCTCAGCTTTCACGCCAAGCCTTTACCATCGATCAAACGGTAGTTTTCACAGACTATGATTTAGATGAAGCTCAAAGAAACAATTACGGAATCCCCGCTAATTTAGATGGTTTGGAAATGTATAATGATAAATTTTTCATCGACCCTAATAATAAATTTAATCCAAAAATTTTTGATAATACTTTACCCTTCAAACGTGGCGATTTGTACAACCGTAAAGACCACAATATTGCACTGAATCGACTCATTAGCTTAGGCGTTTTCAAATTCGTGAAAAATCAATTCATCATTTCAGATAGCTTAAATCATAAATTTGATGCTTATTATTTACTAACACCTAAAAAATTTAAATCCTTACGATTAGAAACTTTAGGTAAAACAAATTCAGATAATTTTGTGGGGGGAGAAGTGAATTTAAACTGGTCTCATCTCAATCTATTCCGTGGTGCAGAACATTTTACGGCATCAATTTTCAGCGCATTTGATTACCAGCTTGGCGGCCCCGAGAACTCCAATAACCTCTTTCGCTACGGTACACGCATGAGTTTAGTTGTTCCTCGGCTTTGGGTACCATTTTTCAAACCTCAGCCTGGCGGTTCATTTTTGCCCAAAACACAGATTACAACAGGGTATGAATTTCAGAAGAGAACTAAACTTTACACTTTAGGTAATTACAATTTCTCTTTTGGCTACTACTGGAAAGAAAATTTAAAGAAAGAACATGAGTTCAATCCCTTTGTGGCCTCATACGTTTCGGCTTCTAACGTCACTGAAAATTACCGCCGACAAATTGAAAAAAACCCTTACCTGCAGAGAGTTATAGAAAATCAATTGATTTTTGGCCCCAATTATTCTTTCACTTTTACCAACACAATGCTACCTCAAAAAAACACCTTCTATTACCAAGGTAAAGTTGATTTATCAGGAAATCTCTCTGGTCTAATCACGGGTGCCGATGCAAAAAAAGATAAGCAAGTTAAGTTCTTCAATGTTGCGTTCAGCCAATACGCCAAAATCGAAAATGACTTTCGATTTTTCCACAAAATCAGTTCGCACAGCAGCATTGCTACGCGCCTAATTGCTGGGGTAGCTTATCCTTATGGTAATTCTATAGAAATCCCATTTTCAAAGCAGTTTTTTGCAGGCGGTAGCAACAGTATTCGGGCATTTCGTGCTAGGACTTTAGGCCCTGGGCGCTTTGATTCTAGGAACAATCAAAACACCTTTTTCTATGACCAGACAGGTGATATAAAATTGGAATTAAATACAGAATTTCGCTTTCCAGTTTATAAATTCGTTCATGCAGCCTTATTTGCAGATGCAGGGAACGTTTGGCTCGTAAACAAAAATATAGAACGCCCGGGCGGAGAGTTTACCAAAAATTTTATCAAAGAAATTGCCGTAGGTGCGGGCGTGGGCTTGAGATTGGATTTCTCTGTACTGGTATTGCGCTTGGACTTAGCCACTCCTGTTAGAAAACCTTACTTAGAAGAAGGCAAACGCTGGATGTTTGATAAAATTAATTTTAATGACAAGAATTGGAGAAAAGATAATTTAATTCTAAACATTGCCATCGGGTATCCTTTTTAATTTTTTTTAAAGGCTTAAAAAATTTTTACCCTGATTTTTCCTTTCAATTATTATATTCGGAAAACTATGAATTACATTGAATATCATTTTATAACTCGCCCCACACAACCGTGGACAGAAATTTTAATCGCTCGGCTGAGTGAAATAGAATTTGAAAGCTTTCAAGAAACACCAGAAGGTTTCAAGGCTTATATTTTACAAGATTTTGACGATGAAAGCTTTGTGCAAGAAATCCTTGGTGAAACTGATGAAGCGCAAATCAGTTATGAAAAAAAGAAAATTGAACCTGTGAATTGGAATGAGGAATGGGAGAAGAACTTTCACCCTGTGAATGTAGATGACCAATGCTACATTCGTGCAGAATTTCATGCCCCCCGCCCTACTTCGCTTTATGAAATTATCATTCAGCCCAAAATGTCTTTTGGTACAGGACATCATGAGACAACACATCTCATGGTACAATATATTCTAGAAAAAGATTTCACCGAGAAAAGTTTGCTAGACATGGGCACAGGGACTGGCGTTTTGGCTATTCTCGCTAAAATGAAAAAAGCGCAGCACGTCGTGGGCATTGATATTGACGAGTGGTCGTATGAAAATGCGAAAGAAAATGCAGCAAGAAATCATGTCGCTATTGAGTTTTTAAAAGGCGGCGCAGAGAGTATTCCTGCAGAAAAATTTGACTTTGTTCTTGCCAATATCAACCGAAATATTTTGATGCAAGATATGAGTTTCTACCTGCATGCGCTGAAAGATGACGGAACTTTACTCTTGAGTGGCTTACTGGATTCTGATGAAAAAATAATGATTAATTTTGTAGAAAATTTTGGCTTACAATTTGTTTCCACCAAATACCGTAACGATTGGATTGCCTTAGAATTTAAAAAAAATGAAGATTAATTTTCAACATAAAACGGAAAAAGAAATAGACGTTCTTTCATCAGAAAAAGAATTAAATAAAATTATTCTTTACAATGATGACATCAATACGTTTGATCACGTCATAGAAAGTCTAATTCACGTTTGTGAGCACAATGAATTACAGGCCGAGCAGTGTGCTATGATTGTACACTATAACGGCCGATGTGATGTAAAAAGTGGTTCGTACGAAGATTTAAAACCCCGATGTTCTGCTTTACTAGAACGTGGTTTATCGGCAGAGATTGTTTAGATGAGTTGTATTCTCGCTATCGATTACGGCAAAGTACGCACGGGTTTAGCCATCACAGACCCGCTGCAAATCATTGCTAGCCCGCTAGATACGGTCTCTACCTCACAATTATTCCTCTACTTAGAGCAACTTTTTTTGACTGAAAAAGTAGAAAAATTAGTGGTAGGATTACCTATGCGAGCACACGGTGTAGCAGGTGAAATCGAAGTCGATATTCAAAAATTTCTAAAGGCTTTCAAAAAAAAATACCCAAAAATTGAAGTTTACAGAGAAGATGAAAGTTATACATCTCTCCACGCTGCTGAAGCTTTGGTCTTAGGTGGAATGAAAAAGAAAAAACGCCAAAAAAAAGGAATGCTAGATAAAATCAGCGCAACTCTTATACTGCAATCTTTCATGAAAAATCAAAAATAATTACCTTTGTCTCCCAAATTATTGAAATAATGATTTATGATATCCGCGCCTACGGCGACCCTATATTGAGAGAGAAAAGCCAAGCCATTTCATCAGACTATCCACATCTAGATGAGATTATAGAAAACATGTTTGAAACCATGTATGACTCTAATGGAATCGGCTTAGCTGCACCACAGGTTGGGCTTCCTATTCGTTTGTTTATCATTGATTTATCACCATTCAAGGATGACCAAGATTATGCCGATATTGCCGAGGAATTAGCTGAGTTTAAAAAAGTATTCATCAATGCAGAAATCATCGACGAAAAAGGGGGGGAATGGAAGTTTAATGAAGGTTGCTTGAGTATCCCCAACATCCGAGAAGATGTCAGCCGTCACGCTGAAATCACTATCAAATATTTAGATGAAAATTTTCAGCCACATGAAGAAGAATTTAATGATATCTTTGCACGAGTCATTCAGCATGAGTATGACCACATCGAGGGCATTCTTTTTGTAGATTACCTCAGTAATTTCAAGAAAAAATTAATTCATAAAAAATTAGAAAAAATCAAGCGCGGAAATGTGAAAGTTAATTATAAAATGAGATTTCCTAAGGCTTAAAAAATTTTAAATAAATAAAGTATATGAAGATAGATAAAGTAATTGCAATTAGCGGAAAACCAGGCTTATACCATCTAATATCACAAACCAAAAGCGGTTTTATCGCAGAAAATTTAGATGACGGAAAAAAAACTAACGTGCCAGCGAGCTACAATGTCAGTCTTTTGAGCAATGTAGCCATTTACACTACAACAGAGGAAGTCCCTTTGGCAGAAGTTTTTAGAAAAATTTATGACAAAGAAAACGGTGGCGAGACCATCAATCACCGTTCACCAGAGGTTGAGTTAAGAAATTACATGGAAGAAGTTTTACCAGACTATGATAAGTCGCGTGTTTACCATTCTGATTTGAAAAAATTGTTCCAATGGTACAATATCTTACTGAGAAAAGAACTTTTAAGCGGTTCAAAAGAGCAAAAAGCGCCCAAAACTTCTGAAGAAGAATAAATGCACAGCAGAGAAGAGCAAACTCAGGCGTTCCACCGCTTGCTAGACATCATGGATGAGCTACGAGAAAAATGCCCGTGGGATCGCAAACAAACTATGGAAAGCCTATACCATTTGACCATCGAAGAGACTTACGAACTGGGAGACGCAATTCTCAATAATGATTTAACTGAAGTGAAGAAAGAACTGGGAGACCTCTTTCTTCATTTGGTTTTTTATAGTAAAATCGGTGAAGAAAAAAATGCCTTTGATGTCGCCGATGTCCTAAACACGATTGCAGAAAAACTCATCTTTCGGCATCCGCATATTTACGGCGATGTAGAAGTCAAAAATGAAGAAGAAGTCAAGCGCAACTGGGAACAATTAAAAATGAAAGAAGGTAGGAAATCTGTGCTTTCTGGCGTACCCAAAGGCTTGCCCGCTATGGTAAAGGCCATGCGAATACAAGAGAAGGTGAAAGGCGTGGGGTTTGACTTCCCAAATGGCGATGAATCTTTTGCTAAAATTCAGGAAGAAATACACGAACTGCAAGAAGCCGATGAGGAAAACCTAGAAAATGAATTTGGCGATATTTTATTTTCTTTAATCAACTACGCTCGTTTTCTCCAGCTCAACCCAGAGTCGGCGCTGGAAAAAACCAACCAAAAATTCAAAAATAGATTTGAATGGATGGAAGCTGAAATTCAAAAAAATGGACTGTCTTTTAGCGACCTGAGTCTAGAAGAAATGGATGCCTATTGGGAAAAATCTAAACAAAAAAAATTTTAAGGCTTAAAAAAATTGGAAATAATTTCTATTCAAAAAATCAGTCAGCAATTCAAGAATCAAAAAGATTTTGAAAATATTATTCATTTTTTGAACCAAGAAGAACCTCAACATTTGCAATGCAAAGGATTAGTTGGCGGAGCTTTTTCTTTTTTTGCACATCAACTTTTTATAGCAACGCAACGCTCATTACTCTATATTTTTGATGACGCTGAAAACGCAGCATATTGCCTGAACGAACTGGAAGATTTGCTCGATAAAGATCAAGTACTTTACTTCCCAGCAAGTTATCGCCGACCCTATGATATTGAGGAAATCAATAATGCTAATGTAGTTTTAAGAACTGAGGTGCTCAATAAATTATCTTCTTCTAAGAAACCAAGGATTATCATCACTACTTCTAATGCTTTAACAGAAAAAGTCGTTACAAAAAAAACACTCACCAAGAAAACTTATCGGCTAAAAGTTGGTGATGAAATTTCAGTCGATTTCTTGAATGAAATTTTATTTTCTTTTGATTTCAAAAGGACAGATTTTGTGACCGAACCAGGCGAATTCTCGGTGCGTGGCGGAATCATTGATATTTTTTCTTACGCCGATGAGAAGCCGTATCGCATTTCTTTTTTTGGTGATGAAATCGAACGCATCAAATCTTTTGATTTAGAAACTCAGCTTAGCACAGCAGAGGTGAAATCATTCGTCATTGTTCCGAATTTGGAGAATAAGTTAGATACCGAAAAAAGACAATCTCTCTTGGAATTTTTAAATTCAAAAACGCTTATTCTAGGGCAAAATTTGATTTTAACTAAAAGTTTAGTTCAATCAAATTTCAAGAAATCTGAGAAGGCTTTTGAAAATTTAAACTCAGAAATTCAACATAAAAACCCAGAAGATTTATTTTTAAAGGCTGAAAATTTCCTTACAGAAATTTCAAATTTTGATGTGTTAGAATTCTCTGCCCAAACCTTACTCTCACCACACGCTAAATTTTCATATTCGCAAACGCCTCAGCCAGCGTTTAACAAAAAGTTTGACCTCTTGATTGATGCTTTGCAGGAACAAAGTAAAGGCGGTTTTAGAAATTATCTTTTTTGCTCCTCGGCCAAGCAAATTCAGCGATTTCAAGAAATTTTTCAAGACATCGGCAGAGAAGTTCAGTTCACACCAGTACTAGCGAGCATTCATGCGGGGTTTGTAGATAAAGATTTAAAAATAGCTTGCTTTACCGACCATCAAATTTTTGAACGCTACCATAAATTTAATTTAAGAAATAGTTTTTCTAAAAAAGAAAGCCTCACACTCAAGGAATTGACTAGCCTGCAGGTTGGCGACTACGTGACGCATATCGACCACGGCTTGGGCAAATTTGGTGGGTTGAAAAAAATCAATGTCAACGGAACGATGCAAGAAGCCATCAAACTGGTTTACAGAGATAATGATATTTTGTATGTCAGCATTCATTCTTTGCACAAAATTGCTAAATATACGGGTAAAGACGGGCAAATTCCTAAAGTGAATAAATTGGGTTCGCCTGCTTGGAAAAATTTAAAAAATAAAACCAAGAAAAAAGTCAAAGAAGTTGCTTTTGATTTAATTAAACTTTACGCCAAGAGAAAATTAGATAAAGGTTTTGCGTTTGCTCCTGATACTTATTTGCAAAACGAACTAGAAGCGAGTTTCATCTACGAAGATACGCCAGATCAACTTAAGGCAACCGAAGATGTGAAAACCGATATGGAGAGTGAGCAGGTCATGGATCGTTTGATTTGCGGTGATGTCGGTTTTGGGAAAACTGAAGTGGCTATTCGTGCCGCATTCAAAGCTGCAACGGATGGAAAACAGGTCGCTGTGCTGGTTCCTACTACAATTTTGGCTTTCCAGCATTATAAAACATTCAAAGAACGTTTAGCAGATTTTCCTGTTCGGGTGGAATACCTTAACCGCTTCAAAACAACAAAGCAAAAAAATGAGATTTTAAAGGATTTAGCTGAAGGGAAAATTGAAATTCTCATCGGTACACACCAGATTGTTGGCAAAAAAGTGATTTATAAAGATTTAGGCTTATTAATCGTTGATGAAGAACATAAATTCGGGGTTTCCATCAAAGACAAACTCAAAACTTTAAGGTCTCATTTAGACACACTTACACTCACTGCAACACCAATACCACGAACTTTGCAATTTTCCTTAATGGCAGCTCGGGATTTGTCTATCATCAAAACTCCCCCACCCAATCGCCAGCCTGTGGAAACAAAAATCATCGGGCTGAATGAGGAACAAATTCGTGATGCGGTTTTCTATGAATTGCAACGTGGCGGGCAAGTTTTTGTTATTTTTAACAGAATCAATGGGCTAAAGGAAATGGCAGGAATGATTCAGCGCCTAGTGCCTGAAGCCAAAATTGCTGTAGGCCACGGGCAAATGGACGGGAAAAAGTTAGAAAAAACTTTGCTGGATTTCATGGACGGGAAATTTGATGTCTTGGTTTCTACCACGATTGTAGAAAGTGGTGTCGATGTGCCAAATGCTAACACGATGCTGATTGTGGATGCGCAAAATTTTGGCCTGGCAGATTTGCACCAAATGCGTGGGCGCGTGGGGCGAAGCAACCGAAAAGCATTTTGCTACCTCATCACGCCTCCACTCGTTACTTTGACGGATGAAGCACGCAAAAGATTACAGGCCATTGAGCAATTTACAGATTTGGGCTCAGGATTCAATATTGCAATGAAGGATTTAGAAATCCGTGGAGCAGGAAATTTACTGGGTGCAGAGCAGTCTGGCTTTATGGCCGAAATGGGGTTTGATACGTACCAAAAAATACTAAACGAAGCGATAGAAGAATTGAAATATTCTGACGAGTTTAATTATTTATTTCAAGATGAATTAAAAAGAAAAGAAGATTATGTTTCTGATTTTAATTTAGATGCTGATTTAGAATTACTGATTCCAGACCATTATGTGAACAACGTAGAAGAGCGAATGGCGCTTTATAACGAGCTAGCACAAGTTGAAAGTCAAAATCAACTGAACCAATTCAGAGAAAATCTAATCGATCGGTTTGGGAATTTGCCTACACAAGCTCGTGATTTACTAAAATCTATGGAATTAAAGTGGCTTGCAGAAAAACTGGGCATGGAAAAAATCGTTCTGAAAAATGGAATCTTCTTGGGTTATTTTATCAACAATCCTCGGTCGCCTTTTTATCAGAAGCCAGTTTTTCAAAAAATCATGCAATTTCTAAGTCAAAATCCTAACTTTGGTATATTGAAAGAGAAGAAAGTAAGAGGGCAAGAGTTTCCTAGTCTACTTTTGCGAGTAGAGCAAGTCTCAACTATTGATTTGGCTTATCTAAAACTGGAAGAAATTTCTAAAGCCTTATAAATTTTTATAATCGAAGAAAAATTTTTTAAGCCTTAAAAAAAAATTGGTCAAAAAATATTTAAAAAAAAGCATCGAATTCTGGGAAAACAATTTCTTAGAAAGTCCTGAAAATCTATGGGCACTACGCATCAGTTTTAGTGCTATTTTGGCTTTGGGCATTTTTTATTTATTAGGAATCCCAAAAGCAGGGCTGACTGTGAGCATGGGGATTGTTGCCACCGCTTTGACTGAGAATGATGTCCACATCAAATCCAGTTTACGCTCTACGCTTCTTATTGGTTTTTTATTCTTCATTTTTTCATCTTTAGTTCAATTGTTATTGCCCTACCCTATTATTTTTGGGGTATTCTTGGTCTCTTCTAGCTTTTTCATCATGCTAGCAGGGGAACTAAAGTCCAAATACAATCACTTAGCCTTTGGCTCTGTTTTAATTATTCTCTACTCTATTTTCATTTATCAACCTGAGGCTGATTGGTTTAGAATTCCTTTCCTTTTTGTAGTTGCAGTGATTATTCATATGGCAACTTCCATTGTCATTTTATTGCTCAATCCTTATCAAAATCTACAAAATGAGCTAGCCAACGCTTATCAATTACTAGCTAAATACCTGAGAATGAAATCCAAATTCTTCCCTAGCTCTGCAGATGAGCAGGAAGAAATTAGAAATGAATTGGCGCTAATCAATATTCAATTATTTTCTCAGTCAGAAAAAATTAAAAATATTTTACAGCGTTTGGGGCAAGAGCTAAACCTTCACCAAAGGACTAAATTCAACCAATACGTTTCTGAATGGAATCAACTGCAATTACTGCACGAGCGAGCCGTCTCTAGCCACGAATCTTATGATTCCATCAGCCAAAATGTGAATTCCTCTCTGGTGGTGGCGGGCTTGGGTAAAATGTTGAGAGAACTCGGTAAAGCCAGTGATGAATATGCCCGAAACATTTTGAAAAAAAATACCTTCCAGTCCTCGCCAAATCTCCGCTGGACGTCTAATGCCTTAGAGCTACTCTTGCGCCAAAATTTGTGCAAAGATCAAGCTTCAATTAATTATCTGTGGAAAAACATCAAATCCATGGAAGAAACATTTGAAGCACGCCATACTCCAGCTAATATCAATTTAGAATACACCTTTGATGAAAAAAAATGGCGAGATTTATTCTCTCCCAAAAACAATAAATTCAGGCATGCCGTTCGCCTAAGCACTTGTTTTGCTGTTGGTTACACACTTATGAATGTTTTCAAAATCGAGCAAGGAGCTTGGATTATCCTGACTTCTCTCATTGTATGCCAACAAACTTATGATGCTACACGCCAACGCTTTTTTAAAAGAATCATCGGGACTTTAATGGGAGTCATCATTGGCATCACCTTATCTCTCCTATTGCCCACGACTGCAGGGCAAGTAGTCATTTTGATTGCCAGTATGTTTATATTTTTCAAGTACTTAAGGGGAAATTACATCATTGCTGCCATTTTTATCACCGTTTACGTTTTAGCCGTTTACAACCTCTTGCAGGGGACTGGAGTGCAGGTCATGACTCCCAGAATCATCGATACCCTTATCGGCTCTGTAATTGCCTACCTTTCCATCCGCTTCATCTGGCCAGAGTGGCAGTATAAAAATCTAAAAAATTTACTAATCAAAGCGATAGAAAAAGATAAAATTTACTTTGAAAGTGTAATGAATCAGCAAATTTCAACACAAGAATATTTGCACCACCAGCGAAACGCTCACCGCGCAGATAATCAATTGGCTCAAGTGTGGAAAAGTATGCGATTCGAGCCAAAATCGAAACAAAAACTCATCACCCCAGCACGGAATTTTACTTACCTCAATCATACTTTATTAAGTTATATTTCAGCACTGGGCGTTCATCGTAAAAGTTTGAATTTCAATGAAAATGACTTTTTCATCAAAAATCAAATCATTAAACTTCTAGATGAAATCTTGCTCCGCCTGCAGCTAGGGAATCAAAATTCTGAACCCACTGATAAATCTTTTATTTTACCAATAGAAAAGCTAAAAGATACTGAGAATCTTTTGTTTCTTGATAATATTTTAAAACTAAGTCAAGAATTGAAAGAAGCGGGCGAACGTATTGAATTTTAATTTTTTTTTTTAAAGGCTTAAAAAATTTTGTAAAACTTTGCTCGCGTTTAGAAATTCATTACCAATGGCAATGAATTCCAAATAAGCTTTTCTTCCGAAATCTCTCATTTTCCTATTAAAAATTTAATCCATAAAATTTTCTAAGCCTTAGGATATTTTCCTGAAAAATTTTACCTTTAAAAAATGGAAAATAGAATTTGTCAACTTTTTGGTATTCAGTACCCCATCATACAGGGGGGGATGATTTGGGCGAGTGGCTGGGAATTGGTTTCTGCAGTGTCTAACGCTGGCGGCTTAGGCATTTTGGGTGCTGGTAGCATGTATCCTGAGGTTTTGAGAGAGCATATTCTTAAAACACAAAAGGCTACAAGCAAGGTCTTTGGTGTGAATTTGCCTTTGATGTACCCCAATATCGAAGAACACATCCAAACCATTATTGAGAATCAAGTAAAAATTGTTTTCACCAGTGCAGGGAATCCGAGTATTTGGACTGAGAAACTTCAAAGTCATGGCATTAAAGTGGCCCATGTGGTCAGCAGCATCAAATTTGCTAAAAAAGCAGAAAATGCTGGCGTAGATGCTATCGTTTGTGAAGGGTTTGAGGCTGGCGGCCATTTGGGGAAAGAGGAAACAACGACTTTTTGCCTGATTCCTGATATTGCACGAAATATCGAGAAACCTTTGATTGCTGCTGGAGGCATCGCTACTGGAAAACAAATTTTAGCCGCAATGACTTTGGGCGCAGATGCTGTGCAAATGGGGACAAAATTTGTGGCAACTCGGGAAGCTTCTGTACACCAAAATTTCAAAGAAAAAGTCAAAAGCTTGAAAGATGGCGACACCTACTCTACCCTAAAAGAAATTGGCAATGTACGCTTGGTGAAGAATAAATTTTTTGATGAAATTCAGCAAGCTTATTCCAGCCATGCGAGCAAAGAAGATTTAATAAAACTTGCAGGGGAAAGACGTGCAAAACAAGGTATGTTTGAAGGTAATTTAGACGATGGTAAACTAGAAATCGGGCAATGTGCCTCTTTGGTAGATGAGATTCTGAGCGTGGATGATGTCTTTAAATCACTGATTGAAGAGTTTAATTCTGCTAAAAAGGAAATGGATTGTTTAGATTTTTTTTAAAGGCTTAAAAAATTTTTAGATTTCATTAAATTTTAAGGAAATTTTTCATATCATTGTGCTCTAATTTTTCTTTACAAAAGAGATTTCTATGTTTGTTATAAATTTTGTTTCAAAAACTTGTGAAAACTTTATAGATTACGTATCTTGTAGTCTATTAATTTATTACAACACAACACAACACAACACAACACAGACACAGACTTAGAAAATATTCCCCCCTTAACAAAAAGGAAATCCTTGTAGATGGCTTTGTGCTACCTGCAAGGATTTTTTTTATGCCCAAAATCTTGATGATGGAAAACACGATTAAAATCATACTCGCCATTCTATTATTGCTTTGTTTAGCACCGATGCCTTATGGCTACTTTCAGTTGGTGAGGCTGGCTTCTCTTGTGGGTTTTGCGTATTTGGCTTATACCTCTTTTTGTGAAAAAAATAATCCAGCGTTGGGCATTCTCTATATTTTTTTAGCGATACTCTTTCAGCCGTTTGAAAAAATAGCACTCGGCAGAACTTTATGGAATATCGTAGATGTGCTGGTAGCGGTGTTTTTAGTGATTCAGATAATTCAGATAAAGAAAGAAAAATGAGAATATTATTATTAATGATTTGTGCCACACTAATGATAAGCCGTGGATATAATGAGAAAAAAACAGATTTACAAGAAGCTAATTTAAAAGGTAGGGTAAAATCTGTGAGAGAAATTACGTATGATGCTGTTGAAAAATTTGGCAAAGTAGAGAAAGGAAGTATGAGAGGATCTTCATATGATTATGTATTATACAATGAACAAGGCAATATAGTAGAGGAAAATAGGTACAATGCTGATGGTAGTTTGGAGTACAAATGGACTTATCAATATGATAATAAGGGTAATAAAGTAGAGGAAAATAGGTACAATGCTGATGGTCGTTTGGATCGCAAATGGACTTATCAATATGATAATAAGGGTAATAAAGTAGAGGAAAATAATTACAATGCTGATGGTAGTTTGTATGAAAAACGGACTTATCAATATGATAATAAGGGTAATAAAGTAGAGGAAAATGGGTACAATGCTGATGGTAGTTTGTATGAAAAATTGACTTATCAATATGATAATAAGGGTAATATAGTAGAGAGAGATAGGTGCAAAGCTGATGGTAGTTTGGAGTACAAATTGACTTATCAATATGATAATAAGGGTAATATAGTAGAGGGAAATTTCTACGATCTTTATGTTGGTTTGTATGAAAAATGGGCAATAACTTATCAATATGATAATAAGGGTAATATAGTAGAGGAAAATGGGTACAATGAAAAATGGATTTATCAATATGATAATAAGCGTAATATAGTAGAGAGAGATAGGTACAATGAAAAATGGGCAACAACTTATCAATATGATAATAAGGGTAATAAAGTAGAGGAAAATAATTACAATGCTGATGGTAGTTTGGATGAAAAATGGACTTATGAATATGATTCCAAAGACAATTGGACTCAAGAAAAAGAATATAACAATAATAAGCCTAATAGAATTACAGAGAGAAAAATAGAATATTATAAATAGTAGCAATATTCTTAATCATTCAATTAAAAAATTAATAAAATATTAATCACAAAAAATTAAATATTATGGCACTAGACAATCTAATCTCGTTAGAATTTTCTGAAGAAGAATTACAGAAAATCAACACCGCAATTCAGGAGCTTCACAACATCATCAAGACAAAAGCAGTGAACCTCTCCCCAGAAGAAAGAAGACAATACGGTAGCATTGCCGATAGAAACAAAATTTTTGTAGACAAGTGCAAAGCCTTTATGGAGCAAGATCCCAGCTTGTTGCCACGCACCATAGATAAGGAGGAGTTTGATAAAGACTATACCGCCAGAGGGCAGGTAGAAGAACCTTTGAGAAAATTGGCAAGAATTACAGAAATGTTTTCGGATACCAAAATTCTTCTGGATTTTGATAACTACAATGCCGCTATTACATACTATAGGTATATGAAATATTTAGCGAGCGAAAACGAACCAGGAAGCGATACCATCTACCGCAGCCTAAAACAGCATTTTTCTGGCGGAAGGGTTGCTGAAAAAGAAGATGAACCCAAAGGTGGTATAGTGAAAAATATACTGCCAAAAGCAGAGTAAAACACATTTCAAAAATGGATTTTAGTAGGTTTTTAAAGTGGTTTAACTAGGTTCAGAAATGTATTTAACTAGATTCAGAACCCACCTCAACTAGGTTAAAAAGGCTATTGAATAGGGTTCGGAAGTGTATTTAACTAGGTTCGGAACCTACCTAAATAAGGTATAAAACCTACTGAAATACATTACAAAACCTATTGAACCCCATTTTAAATAAAATATGAAACAGATAATAAAAATAGGGCTATTAGCTATGGCGACTATAAGTATGAGCAGTTGTACAGAAGTTAACGCTAAACAGCATAATAATGACACCGTAGAAGCAGCCAAATGCACAGGTTCATCTAATTGCAGAGCCTGCAAAAATTGTAACTATTGCAAACATTGTAACGCCAGCAAAAGTAATAGTTGTGGTGCTTGTAGGTAATTAAAAAATGAATAGATAAAAAAGAGAAATTATGTTTGAAGCACCTTTTTCGTTTAATGGAAGAATTAGAAGAACTGAATTTGGCTTAAGTTTAATTATTTATGCCACTCTAGCAACAATTATAAATTTGGGAACTGAACAATACGTAGTGTTAAATTTAATACTGCTCATTCCTTTATTGTGGTTTCTGTGGGCTCAAGGAGCAAAAAGATGCCATGATTTAGGAAAAAATGGCTGGTGGCAATTAATTCCTTTTTATGGTTTATGGATGATATTCCAAGATGGGCAAAGAGGTTCTAATCAGTATGGGGAAGCCCCTAAAAATAGAACAGCTGTTGAGAATCAAAACGCTGTAACACAACTCCAACCTAAAAAAGAAGAACCTACCCCTCACCCCAAAAAGCTCAGCAACTTTGAAAAGGCGATGGCATATTATCAGGGTAAAGGTTTAAAACAATCTTATACAGAAGCTGTTTTTTACTTGAAAAAAGCAGTGGAAGAAGGCAATGAAGAGGCTAAAAATCTATTGGCATCTTGTTATTACGAAGGTAAAGGCGTGGAACAATCTTATACAGACGCATTTAACTTATGGAAAGAAATAGCAGAGGCAGGAAACACAGATGCTATGTATAATGTTGGCTTATGTTATTATCAAGGCAATGGCGTGGAGCAGAATAAAGAAAAAGCAATGGAATATTTACGCACTGCTTGCGAGCAACGCAATGACAATGCGTGTAATTTACTAAACAGAATTAAAATGGAAAATAATAATAATCAACTTTAAAATTCTATTTGTTCATGGAAACAGAAATAGTAATATCGATATCTCTTGCTGGAATAATACTTATGTTAATCTTTTTTTTTGATAATAATATAAACAAAAACATTGTACAAGAAAAACAAAGCCCCCCTGAACCTAAAAAGCTCAGCAACTTTGAAAAGGCGATGGCATATTATCAGGGTAAAGGTTTAAAACAATCTTATGCAGAAGCTGTTTTTTACTTGAAAAAAGCAGTGGAAGAAGGCAATGAAGAGGCTAAAAATCTATTGGCATCTTGTTATTACGAAGGTAAAGGCGTGGAACAATCTTATACAGACGCATTTAACTTATGGAAAGAAATAGCAGAGGCAGGAAACACAGATGCTATGTATAATGTTGGCTTATGTTATTATCAAGGCAATGGCGTGGAGCAGAATAAAGAAAAAGCAATGGAATATTTGCGCACTGCTTGCGAGCAACGCAATGATAATGCGTGTAATTTACTAAACAGAATAAAAAAAGAAATAGAAAATAATTAATAAAAATCAAATTTTATGAATGGAAAAATCACAATAACAGATTTATTTTTAACCATTCTTGCACTAATGCTTATTGGTGTGAGTTTTTGGCAAACTTGGCTTGGATTAAGCCAAATTTTTGGAGGGGCATCTTTTGTTATTGCCTTGGTATTGTCTTTACTATTATTGTTTCTGATATGGATGCTCAGAAAACACAAAATGGAAGGCAAATCAACAATGGGTTTAATCGGAATGTATATTTTCATTGCATCATTTTGTTTTATAGCCAACTTTAATGCCTTATATACTAGATTTATGAAAACCGAAATCTACACTACGGAATTGAAATCGGTAAATGATAAACTTAATGAGTTGCAGGCAGATGTGGATAGCCGTCTTTCTTACACAGTAGATGCTAAAACAAGGCAAGAAATTATCAGTGATGTCAATCAGTTGATGATTCAAATTCAAGACCCTGCTAATTTGGGTATTGGTACTGAAGCGAGGAGAATCATAACTCGTATTGAGAATAAATTAGGAAAACCTATTACGCCACTTACGCCTGTAAATCAAACCCCAGCAGGATATCAAGATTTGGCAGAAAGAATGGGAGCTCAAATATTAAATATGCTTGAAGTTCTGAATCCAGAGGAGAAAAAATTAAAAACAGAGTTAGATGCTGCAGTACTAAAATGGAATAAAAATACCCAAAAATTAGTTGCACAATCATCTGAAATCATTAATTCTTCAGCAGTAGGCGTGATAGATGAAATGGTTTTGGATTACAACAAATTGGGTAATAAAGCAGAAACTACCTTAGGAGCTAATAAATATAATTTTGAACCAGTAAAATCCAATGCACACGATGTGGGGAAAATAGGGTATGCTTTCCGTCACGCCATTGAAAACTTCGGTATGTATCAATTTGTGGTATTGTTAGGATGTATATTACTTGATTTTGGTGTGATGATTATTGTGTTATTAATTACTGAATCAGGTAGCTCTATGAGAGGAGGAAATAACAACAATAGCGTGTTTAATAAAAGAAAAAGTCAAACCTTAATTGATTAATTATGAGCGATGAATTGAAACCATTATTTTTTGGTGAAACAAATAATACAAATGATAAAATAGACGATTCAAAGACTTCATCTTCTGAAAATGAAAACAATTTAGAGTCTGTATCTCCAGATAATAACGATGAAGAATTAAAACCTTTGTTTTTTAATAACGATGAAGAAAGGACAGAATCAACTGAAATTAATGAACAAGAAGAATTAAGACCTTTGTTTGGTTCTTCAAATCAATCAACAGAAGAAAAAAATCATCATTTTAGCGGAAGTACGCTTTCTGATTTGCCAGATGATTTTGTACCGATACAAAGAGCGGAAGGTGTTGCTGAAATCAAAAATAAAAACAGCAATTTTGTTTTCTTTTTTGGAACATCTGCTTCTGGTAAATCGGTTATTTTATCCTCAATGTTATATGCTTTGAGGAGTAGGTTTGGTGTTATTAGACCCCAAGTGGGAACACCAAACAGCCGAGAATCGATGGTATTATTGTCTGATTTTTTTGAAAATATTAGTAGAGGAATTCTACCTGAAAGAACCACAAGAGACCAAGTTACCCGAATGGACTTGGTTTTTGAACCCAATAACAAGTCTAAAAAAGTAAAACCCATAAATCTCACTTTTTTAGAAACAGCAGGTGAAAATCATAATGAAATTAGAAGAGGTGGGCAATACCACAGCAGTGTATCTCAATATCTTAAAGCGGATATTCCAATTACATTTCTTTTAGTCACAGGAATCAATTCAGCACATCAAGAAGATAGCTTGTTGAGTGAGTTTTTATTTTTATTAGAAAATGAAGGTAGAAATTTAAGAAACATCAATTTAATATTAGTGATTTCTAAATGGGACTTATCAGGCACTCAGAAACCAACCTCAGAAGATTTAGATTTCTTTGTAAAAGAGAGATTACCAATGACTTATCAGTTCTTAGAAACCAAAGGACTGCCTAAAACTTATTATACCATTGGTCAATTAGATAAAAATAATCAGAATAAAATCAATTCTCTCAATCTAGATTCAGCTGAAAATTTATCTAAATGGTTGTATAAGAGTATTGCTGGTATCAAATTAGATTATGAAGGCAGTATGATAGAACAATTAAAATGGTCAATCGGACTAAAATAAAAAGATAATGGCAGAAAATATATCATTAAGCGTTTTTGGAACATTTGGTAATCCTAATGGGTTTAAACAAACATTTTCTGGACAAGAATATAATATTAAATTATTTGATTTAAATCCAAACGCTGTACAAATTTTTCAAAATTCGGTATTATTTGCAATTAGGAAAGAAATAGTTGATGATAATTCAATCATTTCTTTTATCAAATATAGTTTTGCTCAAGAACAAGGTTCTTCCCGTGGTGGAACCTTTGTAGGGGCATCTGTCATTTGTGCTAACGGAGTCCCTGATTTGGAGCAAACGGCAAATGTATTAAATCAATTGCATCATAATTTGGTGAGCAATCCCCATAATATCCAAAACGGAATTATTAAGGTGAAGCATTCTAATGAATTTAATGTTGATGCTCCAAGAGACTATGAAAAATTAAAAATTGATTCATCTGAAATTTCAGACATAGATTTTAATGAAAAAAATCGCTCGGCATTGGTGTATATAACACTGAATAATGTTGCAGAATTATTTAGGAAATCCTTGGATTTGCTCAATGTTTATGATACTATATATTTTACACAAGATAGTGAGGTAGCTGAATATGTTATAAAAAAAGGTTTGTTTGATTTGCTTGAAATAGATAAGTTTTCAGAGAAAATAAATCAATTAGAATCTCAAAAAATGGCAAATCAAAATAAAGAGTTAGAAAAGCTTAACAAGTATATTGACCAATTAAAAGAAGAGGCAACAAAAAATACCAGTGAATATTCAGAAATCATTAATAAAAATAAAAAAACGCATCAGGAAAATGCAGAGAAAATAGAAAAAAGCGAGAAAGAATATAAGGCGTTGTTTTCTAAATATAAAGAAGGAGTTGAAAAATTTGAAGAATATAAAACAAAATTCTCTCACGGGAGATTAAAAAGAAAACAGTTAAATGATTTGCTTGCAGCTTTTAATCAAGATTTAAATAATTTTAATCAAGAAAAAAGTCAATTTTCAAAACCAAAAGAAATAAATACAGTATCTGAAGAAAGAAAACCCTTTCGCGATAATTCGACTATAACTAATAGACGAGAAGGGTCTTATGACTCTCAGATTTTTTCAGAATTTAAAGAAAAACATTATGAGCGTGGATTTAATAGCAGAGGTTTAGATATTAAAAAACTTATTGTTGTAGGTTTTTTAGCTTTAATGATAGTAGGATTAGGATTCCTTGCATATAAAATATTTTCCAAATCTGAAAATAATCAAATTGTTAATAATACTCACATTCCAGAAGATAATGAACACCAGGAAATTAACAATGAAAATGAAGAAACTCTATCATTAGAACCAAAACCTAACGATTATCTATCTGAAAAGGATTTGAGGTTGACCATCAAGAGGAAATTCCAAAATTTACCTATGCATAAGGATGAAGTCGTTAAAGGTATATTAATTGCAAACCCTACAGATATAGGTGAAACTTATGAAGGGAAAGAAAAAGACTATGGAGAATACCTTATCTATGAAAATGAAGATTTATTCAAGAATGATTCTTTGATAAGAACGGAAGGTTTAAAAATTCCTTTTTTCAAAAAAGAGTTGAATATAAATAATGAAAATTCTAATGAAGATGAAAAAAAGGCTATTAGCACTGTGGATGATATTCAGCATCGTTAGTTGTAATCATCCTGATGCTAATCAAATAAAAGGAGGAGATAAGGGTCGTAAAAAAGCATTCTATATAGAAGAAGATTTTAGTTTGTATGATCAATCTGTTGAAGCAGCTCCATCATACCAACCTCAAGTAGAAGAGCATAAACCAGAACCTACCATTGAAAAAACAGGAAATGTAATTCCGATGCAGAAAAGTTCAGGAGTTTATTATATAGATACAAAAGTAAATGGAATACCCTTGAAATTTATTTTTGATACAGGAGCGAGTAATATTTGTATATCTATTGCAGAAGCTAAATTTTTATATAAACAAGGAACTATTGATGAAGGAGATTTTTTAGGGATAACAAATTTTCAAGATGCAACAGGTACTATTTCAGAAGGAATGAAAATTAACTTAAAAGAGGTTAAAATAGGAGATATAACATTAGAAAACATAGAAGCCCTTGTGGTAAACAATGAAGAAGCTCCTTTATTATTAGGTCAATCTGTTTTAGAACGATTCGGAAGAGTTACAATTGATTATAAAATTCAACAAATCATACTTGAATAACCTCTCACAAAATCGGACTAATCCTCCGATTTTCTTATTTTAGCAAGATGAAAGGATGGATTTTATTGATGTTGGTGAACGTATTCGCTTGTCAACCAAATGGGAAGAAAATTAATCAGGCAGAGCCAGCTAAAGTTGCTAAGCTTATTGCAGATAGTTTGCAGTTCAAAGCTAAAGTTATTGGTGTTACAGATGGCGATACGGTGGAAGTGCTTTGGGATAGCATCCCTACCAAAATTAGGTTAGCTCATATTGATGCTCCCGAGAAAAGAGGCTCTCAACCTTTTGGTATGGAAGCCAAAAAAATGTTATCTGATTTGTGTTTTGGGCAAGAGGTGATGGTGGTTTCCAAAGGAAAAAACGGACGAAGAGATAGAAGTCAACGCCTAATTGCGGTGATTAAAAACCAAGTCGGAGCAAATTGTAATTTAGCAATGGTGAGAAATGGTTTAGCGTGGCATTATGTGAAATTTTCTACCGATAGCGTTTATTCAGTTTTAGAGGCTGAGGCTCGTGCTAAAAAGTTGGGTTTATGGGCAGAGCCTAATCCCATCGCGCCCTGGCTCTGGCGAAAAAAGAAAAAATCCCCTAAAATTTAATTTTTTTTAAAGGCTTAAAAAATTTTTAAAACCCTAAGCAAGATTGATTTTCATTTAGAAAAAAATGAACTATTAAATTGTAAATCTTTATAAAAAAAGCTTATCTTCATCTAAAATAAAATCTGTTATGAAAAAATTACTCGTGCCCGTTGATTTATCCAATATTACCGATGAAATTATTCGGCAATCCATTCGTTTTGCTCAAGATTTGTCTGCTGAGATTATTTTAATTCATGTCGTTAGCTTAGACGTCGGGTTTATTTTAGGCGAGGTTGGCTTTCAATATTTACCAGAATTGGAAGAAACCGCTCTAGAAAAAGATGCGGTTCATCTCAATAATTTAAAAAATCAGATTGAAAAATCAGGAGTCAATTGTAATTCATTCCTGAAACAAGGCATCCCTGCAGAAATCATTTTAGAAACGGCAGAAGAAATCAAACCGTATGCCATTGTGCTTGGGTCAAAAGGTCATGGAAATCTATATAATGCATTGGTAGGCAGCGTTTGCCATGATGTTATAAAGGAATCAAAATTTCCTGTTTTCGTCGTTCCAAATTTAGATTAAATTTAATATGCAAATGTTTTTTTAGCTAAATCAATTTACTGATTTTCAATTAAATGAACAACTTTTTCTTTTTTAATTCATAATGCACAGCGGGTTTATTCAAATTTTAAGAGCCTGTTTAAATCTCAAACAAGCTCTTAGTGGATTCTAAAAAAAAGATTTTAGTAAGCTTTTGCAAATAATACCCGTTGCTGGCTTGGCTTCCCAGTGAAAATGCATTTACCTTCTTCTTTTTCTGCTTCTAACGGGATGCACCGAATGGTCGCTTTCGTTAATTCTTGAATTTTCTCTTCGGTTTCTGTAGTCCCGTCCCAGTGAGCACTCACAAAACCGCCTTTATTTTCTATAACGTCCTGAAAATCATCCCAAGTATCTACTTTTGTTGTTAATTCTTGTTTATTATCTTTTGCTTTTTGATAAATATTTTCATCGATTTCTTGCAGAAGGCTTAATATATGCTCCACTGATTTTTCAAGGCTTATAAAATTTTTATCTCCAGTATCCCTTCGGGCAACCTCAATTTGATTTTTCTCTAAATCTCTTGGTCCCATTGCTATTCTCACTGGTACACCTTTCAACTCATATTCATTGAATTTCCAACCTGGCTTGAAGGTATCTCTATCATCAAATTTCACTGAAATGCCTTTTGACATTAATTCAGATTTTAGCTGATGAGCTTTTTGGGCTACTAAATTTCTTTGTTCATCATTAAAGTAAACTGGGACAATTACTACTTGAATGGGCGCCAATGTAGAAGGCAGCACCAAACCTTGGTCATCTGAATGAGTCATAATCAAGGCCCCCATCAGTCGTGTAGAGACTCCCCAGCTGGTAGCCCACACATATTCTAAACCTCCGTTTGCAGTCGCATATTTCACATCAAAAGCTTTGGCAAAATTTTGCCCCAAAAAGTGTGATGTCCCCGCCTGCAAAGCTTTCCCATCTTGCATCATCGCCTCAATGCAGTAGGTTTCTTCTGCGCCAGCAAATCTTTCTGATTCTGTTTTCAGACCTCTGACAACAGGAATTTTCATGAAATTTTCTGCAAAATCGGCATAAACATTCAACATCAATTCTGCTTCTTCTATTGCTTCGTGCTTGGTTGCATGTGCTGTATGCCCTTCTTGCCATAAGAATTCGGCTGTTCTGAGGAATAATCTCGTTCTCATCTCCCAACGCACCACATTTGCCCACTGATTGACTAAAATAGGTAAATCTCGGTATGACTGAATCCAATTTTTGTACGTATTCCAAATAATGGCTTCTGATGTAGGGCGCACCACTAGTTCTTCCTCTAATTTAGCTTTGGGGTCAACTCTCAGCTTCCCTTTATTATCGGGATCTGCCTCTAAGCGATAGTGTGTTACCACCGCACATTCCTTAGCAAAGCCTTCTGCATTTTTTTCCTCAGCTTCAAAGAGTGATTTTGGCACAAATAAAGGGAAATAAGCATTTTGATGTCCAGTATCTTTAAATTTCCGATCTAATTCCTGCTGAATTTTTTCCCAAATAGCATAGCCATAAGGCTTAATGACCATGGAGCCTCTTACCCCTGAGTTTTCTGCCAAATCGGCATTAATGACTAATTCGTTATACCATTTGCTATAATCTTCTTTACGTTTTGTAAGTTTCGCCATCTATTTGATTTATAATGTTTTTAATATTCTCTAATTCTAAGTTAACACTAAGTGGCATAAGTTTTGACATAATATTAACAAAGCCAAAATACGTTAATCTTGTATAATTTGGTAAATTTAGCGAAGAAATTATCAATACAATGAGTTTAAAACTAAAATATTTAAAAAATCTGCAAATGCCAGTATTACTCGGTATCATTGCAGTAAGCTTTGTGTCTTGCATGAGCACGCAAACTTTTGCTAATAGAGAATTTGATGGAATCTACTCTTCACCAAGTGACAGAACTTATCAAGAAAGTAAAAATCAAATTAATAATGACCGAATCGTGAGATTGGGCGGGAAGTATTTTGATAAAAACACGCAAGCTCCTCAATCTTTTGAACAGGAGATCTATCAAAATGACCCTATCGCTTCTGTCGTAGATCCCTATCAGAATGACTACATTCAATGGGGAAAATATCAGGGAACAGAGATAGACTATGGATTTAATTCTTATCCGTATGGTTTTAATTTTGGATTCCATTCAGGGTTTTATTTCCCCAGTCGTTTAAGTTCATATTTTGGATTTGGTTTTGGTTATCCTAGATTTGGAGGATTTTATAATCATGGTTTTTACAATCCTTATTTCATGAATTATTATGATTTTTATGCCTTTAATCGCTTTTATAATCCTTATCCTTACTATGGCTACACTTACCCTTATTCAAGATTTTACGGATATGGCTATGGTGGCTCTTACTACCATGGGGATAACTCTATTTTTGTAAAGCCAATTCCCGCCACGAGAGGTAAGGGAATGACAAGCAATGTAAATAGTATTAATCTTTCAGGTTCTTCAAACAATCCAAGAATCATAAGAAGAGGAAGTGACGTTAACATGACTAATTCTACTCCCAATTATTGGAACTCTAGCGATACCAACTTAAGAAAAAGAAGCATCAATGAAGTGAATACTTCTAATTCACAGCAAAGACAGGCTTATGATAGAAACTCTATCAGAAATCAAAGAAATCAGGATAGAGTGATTTACCGAAGAAGCGATGTCAGCACCAATAGAGCGTCAGATTTTAGCACATCTCGCTCTTCCAATTGGTCTAATTCTTCATCAAATACAACCTCAAGCCCAGCACGAAGTTCTGGAACAGGAACAAGAATAAGAAGATAATTGACATGAAAAAAAATATATTTTTATTAAGTACATTATTTTGCACTACAGGGATTTTTGCGCAAAATAAATTAAATCTAAATTACGTTGAAAACTTATATCATGCTACTGATAACGGGAGTTTAACGGGAACTTCTAGATACAAAGCTCTAAGTGGAGCGATGGGGGCTTTGGGTGGTGATTTCAGTGCTACTCAAAAAAATCCAGCCGGAGCTTCTGTTTTCTTAAACTCAGAAGTAACTGTTACTGCAGGGACGAATTCCACTCACCTAGAAGCCAATGGGAACAATAGTGATAAAACTAATCGTTTTAATTTATCACAAGCAGGTGGTGTTTTGGTTTTTAACGATTTAGCTAGTGAAAACTTCAGAAATTTTGCGATTAGTTTTAATTATGAAGAATCTGTTAATAACGAAAATTTCAATAAAACTACAGATTTAAAGTCTACAAATTTAAACGGCTTTGTAAATGATCTAACTTCAAAAATTTCTAATACAAATTTTTCATTTGCAGCGAATTACCGAGATAAACTCAATTTTGGTTTAGGTTTTAATGCAAAACAATTTGAAAGCTTTCGCTACAATGCATTAAGCGAATATGACCCTGTGGATAATAATAATTTTGTCTATACACAAGATTATTCTCCCAATAGTGTAGTTGGTAGTGGCTTCTCTATCACTGCTGGTGTAATAGGACGCATCACACCTGAATTCAGATTGGGGCTAGCTTATGAATCGCCTACTTGGTACAAAGATTTGAATGAAAATTCTTATGAATATTTTATTGAAAAGGGAACCAATAACTTCTTTGCTGGTCGAGATACAAAGTATTATGTAAATAATTTAAACAGCGGACAAAAAATTACTGGTTCCGCAGCTTATATTATCGGAAAATTTGGTTTCATCAGTGGTGATGTTAGCTTGATTGATTATTCCACTGCTAAATATTTACCTGAGAATTCTTTTTCAGCTGAAAACAATTTCATCAACAATCATTTAAAAACCAGTACAGCTTTAAATTTAGGTGGTGAATATAGAATTCAAGATTTTACATTACGAGGCGGTTTCCGATACATTACTTCTCCGTTTGAAAAAGTTAATTTAAATCTTGCTGATAAAAATATGTATCAGGCATACGGAAACTTAACTGGATTTTCTTTAGGTGCTGGCTATAGTTTCCAAAGCTTTTTCATCGATGCAGCTTATAGTTTTGCCAAACAGGATCGAAATATTCTATTGAGCGGAAATTATTACAATTATAACGGACAAGTTGATTTTGCCCATGCCAAAGATTTAAAGGAAGCTTTGGATATTCTATCTCTAGATACAAGCAATAGAGGTTATTCGAGGTCTTTTCAAAATGTCACCAAAAAATGGTCTGATTTTACCATAACTTTAGGTTTAAGGTTTTAATTTTAAAATTTCATTAACATAAAAATAGCCGTCTTGATAATAAATATCTAAACGGCTATTTTTATTTTTTTGACTGTCAATCCTAAAAAGCATTAGAATTCGTAGCGCATTTATCTAGCGGGACTTATTTTTGAGTCATTAAATACTTCTAAACACAAATTTATCAAACTAATAATTTTTTAAAGCCTTATAAAATTTCAGATAAAATTCTTGTAATATAACTTCGAATAGGGTGATATAATAATCTAGATAAAAACTAAAAATCTGAAAAGCGAACAAAAGGAGGGAGAAAGGAATCAATTAGGGTGTAAAACAAAAACCTGCATAGTAATGTACTATGCAGGTTTGTAATAAAAAACTGGCGAC
>NZ_UNSD01000005.1 GCF_900538215.1 Candidatus Ornithobacterium hominis | reverse complement strand
TAATTACGAATGCGAATAGACTAGGTAAGGTAAATAACATACCTACAATATAGGGCAAAAAGCTTATCCAGTGAAGTCTAGTTTCGTAAATAACTTCTTCAGGTTCTCTATTCTCAATTACATTTATTTCTTGAAATAAATTCTTCATAGTTTCTTCAAATTTAATTAAAAATGTAATATGATTAACATAAACACAAATATATAAATAAATAATTATATATTTATATAATTACAGAAAAGATTTTAATATTTATATCATAGTAATTTGCAATATTTTATAGAATACTATTTTTTTTGTTCTTTTATCCAAAGTGTTTAAAAACGATTTGTTGATTTTTATAATTTATTATCATTTTATTTTTTCTGTTATTAACTTATATAACGTTAATATTATTTTCCTACTAGAGCCCTAGGAGCAAAATAGAATTTAATAATATATATTTATATAAATAATTAATTCTATATTTGTATAAATATATAATTATCTAAACATGCCTATTATTACATTTTCACATCAAAAAGGGGGCGTTGGTAAATCAACCCTAGCATTCAATGTTGCAAAAAAAATATATGAATCAGCAAGTGTTTGTATTGTTGATTATGATAAACAGGGTAGTTTATCTCAGGTATCAGATATGGTGTATTTTCACATCCTAGAAAATGTTCTACCTGAAGAATTGCCAGAATTAAACTATGATTTCGTATTAGTTGATACGCCACCATATTTAGCAACCAACTTGACTAAAATTTTTGAAGTTTCAGATATAATCGTTGTTCCTATACGTGCTGGGATTTTAGATTTATTTGCAATAAAAGGAACAATAGATTTAATAACAGAAGCGAAAAAACAAGATAATGCCCTTATTGTGTTTAATCTTATTAAACATAATACGACGATTACACAGGATATTGTAAATGAAATGAAATCCTTCAATATAAAAATAGCAGAAACAAAAATTCAGGATTTGGTTTCATTTACACGGTCTATTCTAGTTGATACTTTAGATTCTAAAGCTCAAGATCACATTGATAATCTAACTGAAGAAATCCTTAATATGATTATATAAATATATATTTATATATTAGAAAAAAGATTTTATATGGAAAAAGATTTAAGCAGCTTGATAAAACAAGCTCAAGTAAAGAAAATAGAACCAAAAAAGCAGGAAGTGAAACCTGTGAAAGAGAGTGTAATGAAAAATGAAAAGGCATTTTCTCTCTATATTGATATAGATATTTTGAAAAAATTAAAGCTTTTATCAATTGAAAAAGAAAAAAGTATGAAAGATTTAATTAATGAAGCAATAATAGAATGTTATTTTAAACCATAAAGCAATTTTGCTTTATGGTTTTATATATCACAATCAAAACTATCTTCTAAATCCTCTTTTTTTATCACCTAAATCAATATTCTTTACTTTATTTATTTCAGTTTGCAATTTTTTTCTATATTGGTCAAACATAAACGCATAATATTTATCAAATTTTTCATCTCTTTCTACAGAATTTAAAGCTTTATAATAATCAGGTTTATCTTCTGAAAAAATAGTGCTTAAAGGTAAATCGTATTGCTTCTGAAGAAAATTCATTACTAATCTAGATGTTCTTCCATTCCCATCTAAAAAAGGGTGAATATTAACTAATTCATAATGAGCATAAAAGGTGAGTTTTAATTTATCTTCAATGCTATCTTGCCTTGGCAATTCATCATTAATTGTATCAACTAAATCCTTTAGAGCAGGTTTAACCTTTTGATGATTCATAAAAACAGCACTTCCAGCTCTAACAGAAGTATTTCTTAAATCTCCTTTAGACACATCAACAACTCCAAGAGCATTATTATAAATCCCCCCGGTAGATTTCATAACTTTAGCTGCAATTTCTTGGATAAATTCTATTGAGAAAGTGTATTTTTCTTTAGCTCTACCTAATATAAATTCTAAAGCTTTGTAATGGTCTAAGACAGCTAATGAAAAATCAATCGGTTTACCTCCTGGTGTAAATCCATTTCTAATTAACTCATCAGCTTCTTCAAAGGTTATGGTGGATCCTTCTATTCTTGTTGAATGACAAGTTATTAAAATTTTATTATATTCTTCAAAATTAAAAGCGTCCTCTATTTTTAAATCTATATATTCTTTTATAAGCTCTTCCATAAAATAAAATTATATATAACACAAAGATAAGGAATGTATTAATTAGATATTTTTTATTTATAATCTATTAATCCCAATATAAAAAGGAGCGTATTAAACGCTCCTTTATTAAGCTAAAAGCTTATCCCTTACATTCTAAATCTTTTTAGAACATCACAAAATTATATAGACAGAAAAAAAACAAATAGTTTTTATTTTATGAATATTTTTCTTATAGAAGTTTGTTTGATTTTATCTTCTCATACTTTTTTTTGAAAATTCATCTTGGGATTGATTATTATCAATTTCAATAGGTTTCAAGTCTTTATCCTCTCTTAATTTAAAAAAAGTTTTATTTTCAAGCTTCCTTTCCTGGGCAAAATCAATACTTTTTTTATTTTCTAAATCCTTAGCTTTTTCTACTTTAAACCTTTCAATCAAAGCATCTTTTTGTTCGGGTAGATTGGAAAGTGTTTGTTCTATTTTCTCTATCTTTTCTTTATTTAAACGAATTCTACTATCAATTTCCTTAACATCGATACCACTTGCTGCTAGATCCTTACTAGAAATTTTCCCTTCTTTATAGCTATTAAATTTTTTTTCAAAAAAAGCAATATCTGTATTTAGTTTTTCTAATACTATAGGAGATAGTTTCATCAGATTTATTATTTTTGTTTGTTTATACGCAACTACAGTATGTTGTTTTGTTTTCTTATACTGTTTGTTGTTGCAAATATAATGTAACATTTTGTAACAATCAAGATAAGTGTAACATTTTTACTCATAAAAATGATAATATAATTGTAAATAACTGTAAATGACGTCGGAAGAATTAAGAAAAAAAAGGAGTGAAGCTAATCTCACACAAAAAGAATTGGCGGATTTATTACATTCTTCACGTAAAACAATCAACTCATACGAAAATGGTTACACCATTCCAGATGCTAAAGTTAAATTAATAAATAATGTTTTTAATGAATTAGAAGAAATAAAACTTGAAAAAAAATCTAAAAATCAATATCCAGAGTTGGAAGTAACAAAAAGTAACATAGATACTGAGAATGAATTTAATGTTACATCATTGATTTCACTGCAAAGAGAAACAATTGAAATAGCTAAGGAATTAACGGAAATTATTAAAACTAGTCAAAAGCAAATAAATAAATTAATTGAAATTATTAATGATAAGTAAAGAATGTACACAAAAAGTGCACAAAATATTGTAAAATACTATTATATAATTGTCTGTAAGCTATTGATTATCAAGAGCAATTTACTTTAATAGAGAATCCCTCTCTCTCCGCAGTTAAATTGCTGAAACCCTTACTGCAAAAGGGTTTCAGCTTGTTTTACAAAGTGTAAAAATTAAATTTAGTTACAAATCGTAACAATTTCTGCCCTCAATCTCTTTTGGCGTCGCACTGAATATTGATGCGATACAAAAACTACTTTACCGAACCGAAAATTAAAGATTATCCTATCCAAAATCCTGATGGAACAAAAGGTAAACGCTGGTACGTTTGGTTTAGGTTCAATAACGTTTTAAGAAAATACGAACTTGACATAAATAAACAGAAAACCTATGATGCTCGTATGGAATCGGCTATCGTTCTACGTGACGCCTTAAAGCTTAAATTAGAAAGTGGATGGGATCCTGTGGCTGATAAAATTCCATTCGCTCCCGAATTGCCTAAAATGAATTTATGCGATGCTTTGGATTTTGCTCTTGACAAAATGAATTCTCGCCTCGCTCCTAAAACTTTTTCTGGATATAAAGGCTCTGTCAATTTCATTAAAGATTCTGCAAAACGTCTGAAATTTAACAGACTTCATGTGCAAAACATTTCTCGCTATCAAATTAAAACCATGCTGGAGGACGTTAAAAGTAAACGCAATTGGTCTGAACACGCTTATAACAAACACTCAGGGTATTTAAAATCTGTGTTTTCTGAATTAATTGAATATGAAATCATTGAAAACAACCCCCTCGTTGGTCTTCGTTCGCTCAAATACAACAAACCAATCAAGGAACTTAGTGTTTTAATAAGTGATTATAGGCAATGGTAGAAAGGTCATCAAACTTAAAATCGTAGATATACATTGAAAAACCTTTTTCAATTTGTTGCTTGATATAATTGTTTACAATAGCATAGGATTTACCCGAACCAGGCGTACCCAAAACAATAGTCGCACGAAAAACAAAGACTAAATATCCTCAACAGGCTTAGATACTTAACACAAAGCCTTATCGAATGTTGAAAATATCTAGTCTCCAAATCGTTTTAAGACACAAAATTTAATAACGCTTAATGGCGTATAAATAGTTTTCACGCCATGTTTCACCTGAATCACGTGCACCTAGATTTTCTAACAAACCCTTTCTCTCGTTAGAAAAATTATTCATATCATCATACAAAGCATGCAAGAAAAGGGTTTTAGTTTCTGTTAGAGTAATTAGAAAAGTGCCATAAAGAGGTGTATATGCAGCTGTAAAAGTTAATTCTACTGAGTTATATATAGAAGAAGCGTTATCAACCGGAACAATGTGTTGGGAATTAATAAAATCTTGTGGCTCTTTAGTTTCAAAAAACTTTGTTCTTATCCATACAGTAGGTTGTTTTACTACACTGATTGTTTCTCCACTCGGGGTATCAACTTGCTCTACTAAAGCATCTTCTCTGTTCTTGACAAATAAAGATCCGTAATAAATAACCCATTTGCCAGGTGGTAGTGTAATAGACTGCCCCATATAGCGAGTTAAGTTAAGATTTCCTTCAGCAAGATATTGTTTATAATCATGGAAGGTTGTTATATCATTTGGAAAAGACGCTTCTTTTGTTCCTGCGTTGCCTTGCACTAATTGTGTGGTTCCCAGTACGGTAGGGTCAATTCGGGGTACATAGCCCAGATTTCCATTTGCATCTGCCACTATAGAGCGAGTATATTCTGTATCACTTACATTGCCTTTGAGTTCGCGTACTCTTGCTGTTCCGTTGATGTCCAAGGTTGCGGTAGGATTATTAGTACGGATTCCCAATCCACCAGCATTACTCACCGTGATTAGCGGGTCATTATCACTATTTTTAATTTTGAGTGCGCTGGTGGCGGCACTATTTTCTTTGGATACCACCTCCAAAGTCGCTTGCGGTGTATCTGTATTTATCCCCACCTGAGCGGTGACCGCAACCGCTGATAATACGGCTAAAGAAAGTAATAATTTCTTCATTTGTTTTATTTTTTTTGGTTAATATTTGATTTATTCTTTTCTTAATTAAATTTTTGCTGTTTTTTATTCAACTTTTTTAGCTTCTTCTTTTAGAAAGAGCCCCAACCCGTGAGGCTCTTCTTTTTGAAGAAATTACTACTTCCACACAAGTGAAAATAGAAAAACCGCACAAGATTTTCTTGCACGGTTTTGCGGTTCGCTCCCGCGGGGAAGCAAAAAATTATTATAAGTTGCTGATAATGAGTTGTTTAGCTCATTACTTGTGTGTTTACACTTTTTTTTTGAAACTCACAAATTTCATTTGTTAAAATTTCGTTATTTTTTTTTTTGTTAAAATTTCCGTTGAGATTTTTCCTCTTTTCTCAACCTGCCCGCAAATGTATTTTACGTTTTTGAATTACGCAAATTTATTTTTTTTTTGAGGCAGAGGATTTTTTAAGGCTTGTTCTGAAACTTCATCTTTTGATGTGCGTGTAAGATGTTATGGCGGTAAAGTATCTTGACAATCTGGTTATAATTGACGCCTATTTTTCTAAATTGAGCGTTTAACTCGATGAGTTTGGTATAAAAATCAATGGCTGTTTGATACAAGACTTTTACAAAACGTAGAAAAGTAGGGTGTCTCTCATTGAGGTAATTCACAATTTGCGTTTGCTCGGCTGGTGTTATAAGATAAATACGAAATTAAGCCTCAATTCTATGTAATAAACTTCGATGATCCTCGTAAGAGCCTAAAATTCTTTGTGTGGGGAATAATCCCGATAGGCAAAATATTTATTCGGCAGCATTAGGTTCATACAATTCCAGAATTGTAAAACTCATCAATAAAAAAGGGCAGTTAAAATCGTCTGTAATCATTGATGAGTTACCTACGATTTATTTTCGTGGGTTAGATAATTTGATTGCCACAGCAAGGAGTAACAAAGTGGCGGTTTATTTAAGTCTTACAAAAACGCCAAAGTATGACCATTAACCGAAGTGATAAATCGACTTCGATTAGTACACAAATGGATAGTTTGATCCCACCGAGTAAAATATCGAACCTTACACAAGGGATGTTTGTTGATTCGGTATCGGATAACTTCGACCAGCGTATCGACCAAAAGATATTCCATGCTCAAATTGTGGTAGATAATGAAAAGGTCGCCAAAGAAACTAAAGCCTACAAAAAAATACCTAACATTTTGTCCTTTAGTGATGAAGAAATGAAACAACAAGTAGAGGCGAATTACAAACAAATTAAAACCGATATTATAAACCTTGTAGAAAGTGAAATGGAACGCATTGCTAATGACCCAGATTTACAGCATTTGATTGAGAAGGAGGATGAATAAATTATTTTTAGCTTATAACAAATTAAGAATTAATAATTTTTTTTAACATTTTCTATTACATCTTAAAAAATTTTTATTTCCTTTGTAAGAGAAGAAAATAATTCCTTACAACCTTAAATCTATATTATGTAAATCATGAAAAGAAACGATTCAGTATTTTTAATGCTAATGCTATTTCTAGCAAGTATCAATGTTTACTCCCAGCAATACGAAATCAAAGGTAAAATAGTTGGTGATTTGTCAAATGAGCCACTCGAATTTGTTAATGTTACATTAACAAAAAATGATAGTATTTTTAGCGGTGCTGTAACAGATGAGTTAGGTAATTTTGCTTTATCGGCTGAAAAAGGAGATTACATTTTAAAGTTAGAGCAGTTTGGAGAAATGTTTCTAAGTAAAAACATTTCTCTTGCTAAAGATTTAGATTTAGGAGCATTACCCGTAGAGCAATCCATAGCATTAAAAGAAATTGTTATAGAGGCTAAAAAACCTTTAATTCAGCAAGAAATTGATAGGACTATTTTTAATGTGGAAAATTCAATTGCAGCCACAGGCGGTGATGCTTTAGATGCTTTGAAACGCACGCCATCTGTTCAAGTACAAAATGATAATATCGCTTTAGTTGGCAGAAGTAATGTAAGGGTAATGGTTAATGATAGAATGATAGAGTTATCAGGTGAAAATCTAACCAACTATCTTAAATCAATTCCATCAGATGACATTAAAAGTATTGAGGTAATAACAACACCACCTGCTAAATATCAAGCCGAAGGAAACAGTGGTTTGATAAATATTATCTTGAAAAAAGGAGCGTTAAACGCATGGAGTAATACCATAAGAACTGCATATATACAAACAACTTATCCTGCTTATAGTATTGGTAACACTTTTAATTATAATAAAAACAAATGGGCAATTAATGCCAGTGTAGATGCCAAAAAAGGAAGTGAAGCCAGTCTATTAGATCATGAAATATTCTTTCCTAATGCCCGCAATGTAAGTCAAATGGACAGCAAAAACCGAAAAGATTTTTATTCGGGAAGATTGGGTATTGATTATGATATTTCTGATAAATCCACTATTGGGGCAATAGCAAATATAAGTGAATTTTTACCCGACTCCAAAGACAACTCTTACATCAACATATTTGATGACAATAATGTGCAGTTTTCCCAAATCCTTACTCAAGGAAATTCCATTGAAAAAGATAAAAATATATCTACTAATGTACATTTTATTCAAAAATTAGACACTTTAGGCAAAAAACTAACTATAGATCTAGATTATTTTAATTTTAAAGAAGATAGAAATAGAAATTTTTCAACAATCCAAACCACTAATAATATTATAGACAACTTTGACATAGCAAATAATTTAGGAAATCAAAACATAAATAATTACAGCATAAACGTAAATTTAGAACATCCTACAAAATGGGCTAATTATACTTATGGTGGTAGGTTGTCATTTTCAAATACAGAAAGTGGTGTTAAATTTTTTGATTTGAGTAGCGGAAATCCAATTATAGATCCAAACCAAACTGATGATTTTAGATATGATGAATATATACAAGCACTATACTTTGATGTTTCCAAAAAATTTGGAGAAAAATGGCAAGTAAAATTGGGCTTACGATACGAACATACCCACACTAAAAGTTTACCCTTAACTTATAACCAAGAATTCACAAATAATTATGGCAAACTATTCCCTACTGTTTATGCTTTATATTTAATGAATGAAAACAACTTTTTAAATCTTAATTATAGTAGAAGAACAAAACGACCTGGCTTTTGGGAACTTAACCCTTTTAAATGGTATCTTAATGCAAATTCATATGCAGAAGGAAATCCATTTTTACAACCTTCTTTTAATCATAATGTTGAACTTACCCATGGCTATAATCAAAAATTATTTTCTACCTTTATTTTTCAATACACAGAAGACGGTTTTGGGCAAATACCTAGTGTAAATGGTCTAAATAATCAACAAATATATACGAGAGCAAATTATAATAACACTTATGTCTTTGGTTTAGTAGAAAACTATAGATATACTCCATTCAAATGGTGGGAAAGTAATAATCAGTTTTTTATATTTTATTCTGAAACGAAAATAAAAAGCGAATTTGTAAATGATTTACCTGTTAAAAATGGTTTAAGTTCAGCATTTTCAACTAATAATTCCTTTGTTTTAAATAATAGTAAAACATTTTTAGGAGAGTTAAATTTTAATTATAATTTTCCAAGAAATTCAGGTATTTATAAAGCTGAACAAAGTTACAGTTTAGATTTTGCAATCAAATATTTATTCTGGAATAAAAGTTTAGTAGCCACATTTGCTGTAAATGATATTTTTAGAACCAGTAATCCAAATATTACAACCTTTACAAATAATATAAAACAAGTGTACAACAATTATTATGACAATAGATTTTTTAGATTTTCATTATCCTACACGTTAGGAAATAGGAAAATTAATGTAGAAAAAAGAAGTTTTGGTAATGAAGAAGAACAAAATAGAACCAATTAATTAAGATTGAAATGTTTGTAATTATCAATAATTCAATAAATGATAATTACAAAATATTGCAATAATTACCTCCAATTTTCCCGATTTACACAAAATGAAGTTTCATTTGTCTGCCGATTAAAGAAAAACGCAGATTTGGTGCACCTTGATTGCACAATTATTATTGTTGGTTTCAAAGGCAAAATCTAATACGCAAAAAGCATTTTCCACGGCAGCAGCGTTGATTAGGATACACCTAATCAGTAATTTGGAATTGTTTTGGATGGTGGAAAACTGCCGAAGATCTACCCCAAACGCCACAAAAGCAAAAATAAATCCCCTCTGCGTTCAAACCGAACTGTTCTAAAACAGGAGGAGGTAACTTTTTTTCGAATTAATAACACACATTGATTCACAGTGTGTTAAGACCTATTATTGCCCTATTTTTTGACTTATCCGTTTGGTAGTGCAAAATAATGTAAAACTTTATATACCCCGCGTACATTTAGGCCAAGTTAATTTTAAGATTCTTTACAGGCCTACTAAACACAAATTTATTGAGCCATTGAATTACCGTTAGCCTTATGATTTTTGCTAAAATTACAGGGCTAAGAGTTGTTTTGTATATCAACAAAATTTATTTTAATCAAGAAAATATTAATCATTTAAAATGAATTGAATAGTAATACTCTGAATTAAAGATATTCAAAAAAATATGTTTTGGATTTGTAGAAACACAAAAAAAATGATAAATTTAAGGTTCAAAATTTTAAAAAATCATTTTAATGAAAAAGGTTCTAATCTGTAGCTCTATTCTATTTTTATCATTTTCTTCATGTTCGGTTAATCAATCGCTGAAACAATCAATCGCTCAACCCGAAAAATTTGGAGCAGTGCCGACACAACGGCAATTGGATTGGCAAAAACTGGAATATTATGGTTTTGTGCACTTCAATATGAATACCTTCACCGACCGTGAGTGGGGCTATGGAGATGAAAAGCCAGAATGGTTTAACCCGACAGATTTCGATGCTGAGCAGTGGGTGAAGGTAGCTAAAAAAGCGGGGATGAAAGGACTGATTTTAACGGCAAAACATCATGATGGGTTTTGTCTTTGGCCCTCGGCTTACACCGAGCATACGATCGCTAATTCTCCTTACAAGAATGGAAAAGGAGATATTGTGAAAGAATTGGCTGAGGCTTGTAAAAAACATGATTTATTATTTGGTGTTTACTTATCTCCATGGGATAGAAATCACGCTGCATATGCCCAAGATGCTTATGTAGACGTGTTTTTAGGGCAATTGAATGAGCTTTTAACAAATTATGGTGATTTGTTTGAGGTATGGTTTGACGGAGCAAATGGTGGAGATGGTTACTATGGCGGGGCGCGAGAAGCTCGGAAAATTGATGCAAAAACTTACTACCGATGGAATAAAGTAGTGGATATGGTTCGAGAACATCAACCTAATGCTGTGATTTTTGGGGCAAAAGGAGCTGATATTCGCTGGATTGGTAATGAAGAAGGAATCGGGACTGAAACCAACTGGAGTACGATGAATCCTATTGTGATGAATGAAACACGAGAACAATTGCAAAAAGGAGTGAAGAATGCTGAAGATTGGCTGCCTGCAGAGGCAGATGTTTCTGTACGACCAGGCTGGTATTACCATGCAAGAGAAGATCACTTGGTTCGTCCACTAAGCCATATGGTAGATATTTACTATAAAAGTGTAGGGAGAAATGCTAATTTATTGCTGAATATCCCAGTAGATACAAGAGGTTTAGTGCATGAAAATGATGAGCAACGACTATATGAATTGTATGAAGTTATTCAGGCAGATTTTGAAAACAAAGTGAGTGAAAATGCTGAATTTAAAGCAGATGGGAGAACTATTGAAAGCAAATTCATGACTGATGATGAGTTGAGCACCTATTATTATAATCCTCAATTAGAAGATTCGCAGCAACAAGTTATTGAAATTGATTTAGGAAAATCTCAAATATTTAATCGCCTTCAAGTTCAAGAAAACATTGAATTTGGCCAGCGAGTTGAATCTTTTGAATTAGAGGTTTTGAAAGATAATCAATGGCATAAAATCACCGAAGGCACAACGATTGGTTACCAAAGATTGTTGAGATTTGAGCCTGTAAAAGCTCAGAAAGCACGTCTTATTATCAAAAAAAGTTTAGCCGCACCAGTCATTTCAACCTTTAATTTATATAAAGCACCTAATTTATTGGTAGAGCCAATTTTAGAGCGTAAAAAATCTGGTGAAGTATCTTTCAGTGTGCCAAATAAACAGACAGAAATTTATTACAGTTACAAAAAAGATCAGCCACAAAATTTCACAAAATTTTCTAAGCCTTTAAAAATTTCTGAACCCACAACCATTTATTATGCTTCTTTTGATCCTGAAACACAGAAATACAGTAGTGTCCAGACAGCGAATTTAGACATTCCTAAGGCAAAATGGCAAGCCATTGATGAAAATGGGAAGCCATTAAAAGAAGCCACCAAAGCCATTGATGAAAATGTGTATTCAGTATATGTTTCTACGCCAGAAGCCCCAGAAATCATCATCGATTTGGGTGAAAACATAGATATAACGGGCTTTACATACTGGCCATCACAAGAACGCTGGGCGTATGGCACAATTCAGAATTATGAATTATATACCTCTGAAGATTTGAAGAGCTGGAATTTGGCTAAAGAAGGGGAATTTAGTAATGTGAAAAATAACCCAATTGAACAAAAAATTTTATTTCAAAAAACAAACACAAGATATATAAAACTTAAATCAACTAAAACAACAGATGGTAGTAAAAAAGCTTCTTTTGCAGAAGTTAGCGTAATAACTTTAAATCCATAAAATGAAGAAAAGATTCATATCTCTTTCGGTACTTTGTTTGTTCCAAACGATTAATGCTCAAACAAATCCAGATCCTATTTTTGAAAATCCTGCTATTCAGCAAGAAAATCGGCTGCCGATGCGTGCCTATTATTTTGCATATGAAAATAATGCCTTAAGCTCTGAGAATGATAGAGCTAAGTCAAACAGGTTTATTGATTTAAACGGAACTTGGAGGTTTAAATGGCTACCCAAAGTAGAGCAGATGCCACAAGATTTTTATAGCCTTAATTACTCTGATAATGATTGGGATAATTTTAAAGTTCCTGCCAACTGGGAATTCAATGGCTACGGGATACCGATTTATGTAAATCATCCGTTTGAATTTGCAGTGAAAAATCCCATGCCACCATTTATTCCAGACGATACAGAACAATCGGTGGGCTTGTATAGAAGAAATTTTGATTTGCCACAAGATTGGCAAAATCAAAAAGTCTTTATTCAATTAGGTGCGGTAAAATCAGCCTTTCGATTATATGTCAATGGTCAATATGTTGGGCTAGGGAAGGGAAGTAAACTAGAAAATGATTTTGACATCACAGAATTTCTAAAGCCTGGGAAAAATTTAGTCGCTCTTGAGGTCAGAAGATTTAATGATGGAAGTTATTTAGAGGCACAAGATTACTGGCGTATTAGCGGTATAGAAAGAGATGTGTTCCTCTACACCCGCCCAAATGTTCATTTTTATGATTATACGGTAACCCAAGATTTAGTCAACCACTATAGAGATGGGAAATTTGGTTTGAAAATCGAAGTATTCAATCAAACCAATGAGCCGAAAGGAGAGTATACTGTCGCTGTAAACTTAAAAGATGCAAATGGCAACCTCTTATATCAAGAGGAAAAGAAAACTTATGGTTTAAAAAGAATACAAGGGAAAACGGTTTTATCATTTGATGAAATAATACCAAGCGTGCAAGCATGGTCGGCAGAGATTCCTTATTTATATTCACTAAACATTGAACTAAAAGATGAGAGCGGGAGAACCATTGAGAGCATTCCGCAAAAAGTTGGTTTTAGGAATTTAAAAATTGAAAATGGTCAATTTTTAGTCAATGGTAAGCCAGTCTTATTCCGTGGAGTAAATCGCCACGAGACAGAGCCTGATACGCACCACGTGATTACCAAAGAGCAAATGGAACGTGATGTGAAAATCATGAAAGAACTAAATATGAATGCGGTGAGGCTCTCACATTACCCCAATGCACCTTATTTCTATGAATTGGCTGATAAATATGGATTTTATGTGATTGATGAAGCTAATATAGAATCTCACGGAATGTATTATAATCCCGAAAAAACTTTAGGGAACGCCCCAGATTGGGAGAAAGCACATCATCTGAGAATCCAACGAATGGTAGATAGAGATAAAAACCACCCATCTGTAATCGCTTGGAGCTTGGGGAATGAGGCAGGGAACGGATATAATTTTTATAATGCGTATACTTGGCTCAAAGGTTACGATAAATCTCGCCCAGTGCAGTACGAACGTTCCACAACAGAGTGGAATACGGATATGATAGTTCCGCAATACCCACACCCTGAAAGTTTACGAAGATATGCCATGAGTGATGCCGAAAGACCATACATTATGAGTGAATATGCACACGCGATGGGAAATAGTATGGGGAACTTCAAAGAATATTGGGAAATAATAGAAGACCCTAAATATCCTAAACTACAAGGAGGTTACATTTGGGATTGGGCAGATCAAGGAATGTATAAAAAAGTCGATGGTAAGAAAATATTTGGTTACGGCGGTGACTGGGGCGATGAAAATACCCCGAGTGACAACAATTTCTTAATCAATGGAGTAGTGATGCCAGATAGAACTTGGAATCCACATGCTTATGAGGTAAAAAAAGTGTTCCAAGAGATTGATTTTGATTACAATAAAGAAACTCAAATACTGAGCATCGAAAATGAACATTTTTTTAAAGGCTTAGAAAATTTCATCATCAAAGTTGAAATTTTGAAAAATGGGGAAATTGTAGAAAGCATGGATTTAGGAAGCAAAAACATCGCAGCAAGGCAAACTAATTTAGTGAAACTTCCCATTAAAACCATAACTGATGATGAAAATGAATATCGCTTGGTAGCTAAAGCATTCTTGAAAAACGCTGAGAACCTAATGGACGCTGGGACTGAGATGGCTTATGAAGAATTTGAATTAACATCAGCAGTTCCATCAACTTTCCAAGCAGTAAATACCGTTAAATTCACAGAGAAAGAGAATGAAATTTTGGTAGAAAATGGAAGAATTTCTTTAAGCTTTAATAAAAAAGATGGACGCTTTTATAATCTAAAAAATAGAAATAATATCCTCATCGAAGCAGGGCCGCGGTTTAGTGTTTTCCGTCCGTTGACAGATAATGATTTTGGTTCAGGGCAAAACCGAAAATTAGATGATACTAAAAATCCAAATCTTGAATTAAAGAGCATTGTTGCTCAGCAAAATCAAGTGATTACTAAATACACTTTGCTCAACGGTGATGCGGATTTAACGATGATTTACACTTTTGGCACGAATGGAAGCATTTTGGTTGAAAATCAGTTTGATGCAAAAGAGAATACCAAAAGAGAAATTCTGCTGAGAATAGGAAACGATTTAGTCATTCCCAAAAATCAAGACACGTTTACTTGGTACGGGCGAGGCCCGTGGGAGAGCTATGAAGACAGAAAATCTAGCGCTTTAGTTGGCATATACTCAGGCAGCGTAAAAGAGCAATACCATCCGTATGTTCGCCCGCAAGAATCTGGGAATAAGACTGATGTCCGCTGGGGGGAAGTAACGGATAGAAGAGGAAGAGGAATCCGTGTGGGATTCAATAAAAACTTGTTGAATGTGAGTGTTTTACCATACACGTGGAAACAATTGTATCCTTCTCCAAAGAAGGGGCAAGAACATTCAGAATTACTCAAGGAAGATCAAAGCAATCATATGCGTATCGACTTGAAACAAATGGGCGTTGCGGGAATAGACAGCTGGTATTCATTGCCACTAGAGCCATACCGAGTTCTTTTCCAAGATTATGAATATTCATATATCTTAAATCCCACAAAGTAAGATAATGAGGAGGTTATTCTTTAATTTTTCTTTATCTCTCATGTGCATCTATGCGTGGGCACAGAAAAAACAACCCAATATTGTTTTCATTTTGGCAGATGATTTAGGGATTGGTGATATTGAGCCTTATGGGCAAAAGTATATTAAAACACCAAATATCAATCAGTTAGCTAATGAGGGAATGACATTCGTTAACTTCTATGCAGGTTCTACGGTTTGTGCACCTTCTAGGGCAAGTTTGTTCACAGGGCAGCACACGGGGCACACCAAAATTAGAGGAAATGGAGAATATCCATTAGATGCAGAAAAGCAAATTTTTACTCAAGGCTTAAAAAAAATAGGCTATCACATTGGTTTTTTCGGAAAATGGGGCTTGGGATTAAAGGGAAGCGATAGTACGCCTAATCAGAAAGGAATTGATGAATTTGCAGGGTTTCTACATCATGTAGATGCTCATTTTCAGCAGCCAGATTCTATTGATATTTTTCAGAATAAAAGTTTGGGGAAATTAGCTTTAAATGGGCAATATGCAAATGATTATTTTGTGAATAGTGCCATTAGTTTTATTAAAAATTCAACAGAAACCCCTTTTTTCTTATTTATATCATTGACGATTCCACACGCAGAGCTCAAATTGCCAAAACGTTTTATGCTCAATCAGCTAAAACCAGATGGCACAAGCAAATACCCCGACGAAAAAGCACACTCAAAAGCACATTATGGAACACAAAAATACCCCCGAGCTGCTTATGCTGGCTTGGTAGAAAGTATAGATGCTTACACGGGTTATATTCTAGATGCTATTCAATCTAAAGGGATAGATGAAAACACCATCGTTATTTTCTCTAGTGACAACGGAACGCATGTGGAAGGTGGAAGAAGAATGGAAGATGTCCATTTTTTTGAGAGTAGTTCGATTTATCGAGGAATTAAAAGAGATTTATACACAGGTGGCATCAAAGAACCATTTATTGTTCGGTGGCCAGGGAAAATTCAAGCTCATACAACCAATGATTTCACAGGAGCTTTTTGGGATTTATACCCAACCTTTATTGAGCTAGCAGGAGGAACCTTGGCTGATGATGATACAATAGACGGCATCAGTCTCAAGAATACCCTTCTGGGGAAACCACAAAAACCACATGAATATCTTTATTGGGAATTTCATGAATTCGGCGGGAAACAAGCCGTACTCAAAGGTGATTGGAAAGCTATTCGATTGAATGTAAACAAAGAAAGATTTGGCGAAATTGAATTATATAATATTGCTGAAGACCCCGCAGAAAAAATAAATTTAACCGAAAAATTTCCTGATAAAACAAAGGAAATGACAAAACTACTAGACAACATAAGAACAGAAAATGAAACATTTAACTTTAAAGACTAAGATATTTTTACTATTTCTATTAGTAGGAATCGGTGGGTTTGCACAAGACTATTCACACGAACCTGATCGCTTTTTTGAGAACCCAGAACTGCAAGACGTCAATCGCTTACCTATGCATTCCAGTTATTTTGTTTATAACAATTTAGCAGATTTAAAAGCGGATAAAAAACAAAAAGCAGAAAATTATCTCGACTTGAATGGGATATGGAAATTCGCTTATTTTGAAGACTATAAAAAGGCTTATAAAGATTTTTACAAAATAAATTTTTCAGATAAAAATTGGGATAATTTCCCAGTTCCTGCCAACTGGGAGTTTAGCGGTTACGGAACGCCAATTTACGTAAACCCTTATTATCCGTTTGCGATGAAAAATCCTCAGCCACCTAAAATTCCGTCCGATATAAATCAACCTGTAGGTCTTTACAGAAAAAGCTTTGATTTACCACAAGATTGGGATGGTAAAAAAGTTTATTTACATCTTGGAGCTGTAAAATCAGCATTTAAATTGTATGTAAACGGAGAGTTCGTTGGTTTTGGTAACGATAGTAAATTGGAGTCAGAATATGATTTAACACCTTATCTGCAAAAAGGTAAAAATTTAATAGCCTTAGAAGTGAGAAGATGGAGTGCTGGCAGCTATTTAGAAGCACAAGATTTTTGGCGCATTAGCGGAATAGAGAGAGATGTTTACCTCTATGCAAGACCAGAAGTTAACTTTGATGATGTGAAAATTGTAAGTGATTTAGTTAATAATTATAAAGATGGTAAGCTTCAAATTACCACTTCTCTCACAAATAATAGCAATGAATCAAAAGAAAATTATGCCATCAGTGTAGAGCTAAAAACCCCAAAAGGAGTCGTTATCTATCAATCAACACAAAAAACAAAAGGTTTAGCTCGAGTGAAGGGAAAAACTGTAGTCCGATTTAATCAAAAAATCCCGAACATAAAAGCTTGGACTGCCGAAACACCTTATTTATACCAACTCGCAATAAGCCTAAAAAATGAAAAAGGAGATATAGTGGAAGCAATCCCATTCAAAGTTGGATTTAGAAATGTGAAAATTTCAGAAGGAAATTTATTGGTGAATGGGAAAAGAATTTGGATAAAAGGTGTAAATCGCCATGAAACAGAGCCAGATACACATCACGTAGTAACTCGTGAGCAAATCATTCGAGATATGCGCGTGATGAAAGAATTAAATATTAATGCAATCAGAACTTCACATTATCCACAGACTCCAATGTTTTATGATTTGGCAGATGAATATGGTTTCTATATTGTAGATGAAGCCAATATAGAATCTCACGGGATGCATTATGCACCAGAAAGAACTATTGCTAACGACCCAGCATGGGAGAATGCACACATAACGCGCGTTAGCCGAATGATAGAAAGAGATAAAAATCACCCATCAGTAATTATCTGGAGTATGGGGAACGAAGCAGGCAATGGATGGAACTTTTACAAAGCTTATGACATTGCTAAAGCTTTAGATCAAACACGCCCAGTTCAGTATGAGCGAGCAGAGCATGAATACAACACCGATTTATTTGTGCCAATGTATATTACCATTGAAGATATGAAAAAATATTCCAATAGTAATTACGATAAACCATTGATTTTAACTGAATACGCACACGCAATGGGCAATAGCCTAGGAGTTTTCAAAGATTATTGGGAAACGATTCGTAGCTACCCTAAATTACAAGGAGGGTTCATTTGGGATTTTGCAGACCAAGGAATTTATGTAGAAAAAGATGGAATTCGCTATACGGCTTACGGCGGTGATTTGGGCGATGAAAACACACCAAGCGATAATAATTTCTTGATGAACGGTGTTGTAATGTCTGACAGAAGATACAATCCGCATGCGTATGAAGTACGACATATTCACCAAAATGCAAGATTTAAATTCAATGCAAAAAAACATCAGATTGAGGTATTTAATGATTATTTCTTTAAGCCTTTAGAAAATTTTAACTATGAAATCACTTGGCTAGAAAATGGAAAATTAAAGGCTCAGAAAAATGTTAAAAATTTAAATGTAGATGCTCAGCAAACGGCTTACATCGATTTACCCGAAGATTGGAAGTTTTCTAATGAAAATGAAACCGTAGTCACAATCAAAGCAATACTTGATGAAGATGAGCAATTATTGAAAAAAGGAACCTTACTAGCTCATCAAGATTTTGAAATCACCAAATATCAACCAAAATTAATATCAAATTATTTAAGCTATAAAAAATCTGAAACATCAGATTATTATCAAATTTCAGCAGGAGATTTAAGTTTCAAAATAGCTAAAAACAATGGTAGAATAGAAAATTTGAAAATCGGGAAGCAAGAATTATTGTTAAAAGGGCCACAAATTTCATTATTCCGCCCGTTGACCGACAATGATTTAGGAGCAGGATTTGGAAAGCGGTTTGACCAATACAAGAATTTAAACATTCAAGTAGCTGGGATTGATTTTACACAAAATAGTATTGTCATTACCCAAAACTTACTCGATGGCAATTCCCAAAATACGATGATTTATAAATTTCCAAAACAAGGAGGAATTGAAGTAAAAAACCATTTCAAGCCCATCAATACTGAAGAGAAATACTTACTGAGGCTCGGGAATGATATTGAAATTTCCAAAAAATTAACTCAATTGAAATGGTTTGGAGATGGACCTTGGGAAAGCTACATCGACCGAAAAAACTCATCAATGCTTGGCGTCTATGAATCAACAGTAGAAGAGCAGTACCATCCGTATGCACGCCCACAAGAGAGTGGAAATCACACCGATGTACGCTACATGGAAGTGAAAGATAAGCAAGGACGTGGCATAAAAATCAGTGCGACCACACAGGTTTTAGATATGAGTGTTTTGCCGTACTCTTGGGAGCAACTTTATCCTAAAAACGTAAAAGAACAAGAACATTCAGAATTTTTAAAGCCTGATAAAATTAATCACTTACGTGTCGATTTATTCCAAATGGGGTTGGGCGGAATTAATAGCTGGGGACGCTGGCCACATGAAAATGCTAGAACCAAAATGAGTGAGTATGAGTATTCATACATTATCCAACCACTGAAGTAAAGCTTAAATTTTTTTAACTTAAAAAGAAAATGACCGAAAAAATCGGTCATTTTTTTGTTAAAATTTTTTAAGGCTTAAAAAAAATTATTCCTCCTCATAATAACTTATTTTTTTAGACGTTTTAGCACCTAATTGTTCTAAACGGTGAATATTTTTGATTAAATTTTGGCGTCCAGTCAATTTTTTCATAGCACCATCGTAGGTATTTTGTGCCGAATACATTTGGCTGCCCAATTTTTGCATCGTTTCAGTGAGTGCAATAAATTTATCGTGCAAGCGGCCAGCTTCTTTGGCAATTTTAGCCGCATTTTGATTTTGTTTTTCATTTTGCCAAAGACTTGAAATGCTAGCCAAAACGGAATGAAAAGAGGAGGGGCTGACCAAAATAATCTTTTTGTCATAAGCAAAACTGAACAAATTAGCATCTGCATTTTGCGCAGAAATCAAGGCAGCATCTAGCGGTACAAACATTAAAACATAATTCTGTGCACGAAGCTGTGGAATCTGATGATAATTTTTGGATGATAAAAGATTTACATGATTTTTGACAGATTGGAGATGTTTCTGAAGATAAAATGAGGTGTCTTGTGTTTGCGGGTCGACTAATTTCTCATACGCCGAGAGAGAAACTTTTGCATCTACAATGATTTTTTTATTCTGGGGCAAATGCAGCACCACATCAGGAATCAAGCGCTCATGATTTACCGAGAAACTCTCTTGCACTGTGAACTCAAGCCCCTTGCGCAATCCTGATTTCTCCAAAATACTTTCTAGCAGCATTTCGCCCCAAATTCCTTGAGTTTTTGATTCTCCTTTCAGTGCTTGCGTCAAATTTTTGGTCTCTTGCGTGATGTTTTGGTTTAGTTCATGCAACTGTTTCAGTTGCTGGTCAAGGCTAGCATTTCGTTCAGTTTGGTAGCGATATTGCTCTTGTAGCCGATTTTCAAAGTCTAAAATCTTCATTTTAAGAGGCTTTAAAATTTCTGAAATTTGATATTCATTTTGCTTCAAGTATTTTTCACTTTTCTTTTCTAAAATATTCTGAGATAAATTTTCAAAGGATTCTTGAAATTTTTTTTCCAAAGCTTGAAGTTGAATTTTATCAGCCTCATATTTATCAGTTAAATACTGTTTTTCAGAAACTAATTTTTGATTTTCTAAACTTAAAGTTTGATTAGAATTTTGTTTCAAAACCAATTCTTCTTCCAAATAAATTTGGCGTTGATGAATCGTTTCAATTTCCTTTTTCATCATTTTTTGAGTAGCAACTAAAGCTATATTTTCTTCTTTAGTTTCTTGGAATTTTTCTTTCCATAATTCTTCATTAATTTCTAAAGCCTTAAATAATTTTTTCTGTTTTCTCTGCTCTTTTTTCAGCTGAAAAAGAAAAAACAAACTCAATATTAGAAGGAAAAATAAAATAAAGCTGATAAGCCAGGCTAAGTCCATCATATTCGGTATAAAAGTTGTCAAAATTACCTAAAAATACAATTCTATAGATTTGCTAACAATACTTATTTCCTTTTGCTTAGGCATTGGTTTATCAGCATTCGCAGGATTTCGCGTTTTTTTACCCTTATTTGTACTCAGTTTAGCGGCACGTTTTGGTTTAAATACCGAATGAGTGCGGTTGGCAAGGCTAATTTTAATTATAATTTACTATATAGATAAGGAATTATAATTTCACCACATTTTACAATTTTATTGATTCAGAATTCAAAGTGAAATTTACATAAACTTTAAAAAAAATATTCTTCAAGAGTAAAAAATGGTTTATTTGTTGCAGGCTGTAGAGTAATTAAAAATAAATGATGTCTAAATTTTCAGAAATTATTTCTCAAGATAAACCAGTTTTAATTGATTTTTTTGCGGTGTGGTGTGCTCCGTGCCAAATGCTAAAACCTATTTTAGAAAATATTAAAGAGAAGATGGGGGATGAGGTTTCCATCATCAAAATCGATATTGATAAAAATAAAAAATTAGCTGATAAATATCATGTGCAAAGTGTTCCAACTTTGATGATTTTCAAAAATGGAGTGCAAAAATGGCGACAAAGTGGAGTTTTACCCGAGGAAACAATCATGAATGAAATCAAAAAATTTTTGTGATGAATTATCGGAATATTCCTATTAAAAAAAATATTGCACTGGTGGCGCATGACCATAAAAAAGATGACTTGATAGCGTGGATTCAAGAGCATGAAGAGGAGCTGAAAAAGCACCACCTCATTGCAACTCAAACGACTGGTAAAAAGATTGAAGAAAAGCTGGGGGTAGGTGTGCAAACGGTAATGAGTGGGCCACTCGGTGGAGACCAGCAGCTAGGAGCCATGATTGCAGCTGGAGAGATACATGTGATTATATTTTTTTGGGATCCGATGGAAGCTCAGCCGCACGATAGTGATGTAAAAGCGCTTCTACGTCTAGGCGTTGTATGGAATGTTCCTATGGCTTGTTGCCCAGCAACGGCTGATTTTATCTTGAAATCTCCCTATATGAAAGAAGAATACCAAGCGATACAAGCGGATTATAATACGTATCTTAATCGAAAAATTAAAGATTAATCAACTGATTCCTATTGTATAAAAACCAACCTGTTAAGCTATTTCTGCCTTTATTAGTTGGTAAAACCTCATGGTATAATTCGGCAGATTTGAAAATCACGGCACGGTTGGCAATGGGTTCTACCAAAGTGGTCTCGCCATTATTAAGATAAATTTTGAGTTGCCCAGCATCTTGAGTTTGGTAATCTTCATTCATGTACAGAAGAAAAGTTATCATTCGGTTATTTCTTTGGTCAAATTGGTCGAGATGTTTTTTGTAAAAACTCCCAGCAGGGTAGTGCGCCAAGTGAAATTCATAACTGGCTAAAGATAAATAGAAATTATAATTCAAAATGTCTTTCAATTGGTCTAGAAATTCAAAAATAAAGCTTAACTCTACATCGGAATCTTGATTGAGCCAATACGTGAAATCACCTCTAATTTCTGTTTTATATTGATGTTGATTTTTGGTGCCGATGCCAGCTTTATGAAATTTTTGAGAAGATTGTTTTTGGTGAAAAAATTTTTTAAGGCTTAAAAAATCTTCTGCTTCCAAACAATTATCAATTATAGCAAAATCTCGTTCAGCTAAATCGTCTAACCAAGATTGGTTTCTAAAAATATTATTCAAGGCTTAAAAAAATAAAATTATTTAAAGGAATCAAAGTACATTTTGACAGCACCGAGCACTAAAACGGTTGCGAAAATTCTTTTCAGCAATTTTTGATCTAAAGAAATGGCTAATTTAGAACCCAAATAGCCGCCAATTATAAAAGAAATAGCAATAAATGCGACATACTTAAAGTTAATGTAACCGCCTTTATAATAGTTAAATGCTGCCATTGCCGCTACGGGGAAGATCAAGGTTCCAATGCTGGTTCCTTGAGCTTCGTGTTGCGTCATGCCAAAGAAAAATACTAACATGGGCACAATGGCAATTCCACCGCCTACGCCTGCTAATCCACCTACGAATCCGCCTGCTAATCCAATGAGAATTAAGAGTAAAATAGATTCCAATTTCATTTTTTTTAATTTGCTACTTCACTGATGAATTTAATGCGCATCAGTCTTAATTCTTCATCTTCTAATTCATCGCCAAATTCCTCTAGCAAGGTTTTCATACTGTCATCTTCAGCGTCTTTCATCAGGAAATCCATGACTTCTTCTTGCAAATCTTCATCAATCATTTCATTAATATAGTAGCTGATATTAATTTTTGTACCTTGGTAAACGATGCTTTCCATTTCAGATAGAAGTTCATCCATACTCATGCCTTTTGCGTTGGCAATGTCTTCAAAATCCATTTTTCGGTCGGTACTTTGGATGATGTAGACCTTATTGGTGCTTTTATTTGCAATTTGTTTTACTATAAAATCATCTGGAGTTTCGATTTCATTTTCTTCTACATATTTAGCAATATAAGCTACGAAATCATTACCAAATTTTTTAGCTTTTCCCTCACCTACGCCATAGACTTTAGTCAAATCTTCAATAGAGGTGGGGTATTGCAAGGCCATATCCTCCAAGCTTGATTCTTGAAAAACGGCAAAAGGAGGGATTCCGTATTTTTTTGCAATTTTTTTTCTCAATTGGAGCAAATCTTTATATAAATTTTCGTCTAAAATAGCTGAATTTTTCTTATCTCCATCAAATGATACATTCAAAAGATTCTCATAATCATGGTCTTCTACAATTTTAAAAGAAACTGGTTTTTGAATGAAGCTTTTCCCCTTTTGTGTGAGGCTGATGATGCCGTAAGTTTCAATTTCTTTCTCGAGATATCCATAAATCAGAGCTTGCCTGAGCAAAGCTTTCCAAAAAAATTCTGAATAATCGCTCCCTGAGCCAAAGAATTCAGCATCTTGCAATCCATAAGATTTTGTGATGATGTTTTCTTGCCCCAGCATGACTTTTATTAAATCTTTTAATTTCAGTTTAGAATTGGTTTCTTTGATGACTTTTAAGATTTGTAGTAATTCATCTTTTGCCTCGGTTAACTTTTTGGGCGAACGCATATTGTCATCCATATCAGCCCCTTCACCATGAATTTCATCAAAATCTTCACCAAAATAATGAAGCAAATACTTTCTACGAGACATTGCAGTTTCGGCATAAGCCACCACTTCGTTGAGCAACTGCATACCGACTTCTCTTTCAGAAACTGGTTTGCCAGACAGGAATTTTTCTAATTTCTCTATATCTTTATAGTCATAAAAAGCCAGGCAATAGCCTTCACCTCCATCTCGCCCAGCTCGTCCCGTCTCTTGGTAGTAGCCCTCTAAACTTTTAGGGAAATCGTAGTGAATAACAAAACGAACATCAGGTTTATCTATCCCCATTCCAAAGGCAATTGTAGCTACAACTACATCAACTTCTTCCATCAAAAACTTATCTTGATGTTCTGCGCGTGTTTTAGAATCCAAACCCGCGTGGTAAGGAATTGCATTGATTCCGTTCAGTTGTAAAGTCTGAGCAAATTCTTCTACTTTTTTGCGACTGAGGCAATATACTATACCTGATTTCCCTTTCCTCTCGTGGATGAATTTTATAATTTGCTTATCTACATCCACTTTTGGCCGAACTTCGTAAAAAAGATTAGGTCGATTGAATGAAGCTTTAAACAAAACAGCATTAGTCATACCTAGGGTTTTCTGAATATCCTCTTGCACTTTGGGCGTAGCTGTGGCCGTGAGGGCAATGATGGGGAAGTCACCAATCTTTTCGATGATGGATTTCAGGTTTCGGTATTCTGGTCTGAAGTCATGCCCCCACTCAGAGATGCAATGAGCTTCATCAATTGCAAAAAATGAAATTTTTACACCCTTAAAAAATTCTGTGTATTCCTCTTTGGTCAGAGATTCTGGGGCAACATAGAGAAGTTTTGTCGCACCATTTTCTATATCTGATAGAACTTTTTTGATTTCAGTTTTAGTCAAAGAAGAATTTAAAACATGTGCTACCGCGTCGTTTTCAGAAATTCCTCTGATGGCATCTACTTGATTTTTCATCAATGCAATTAGCGGTGAGATGATAATAGCACAGCCATCTTGTATCAACGCAGGAAGCTGGTAACACAAAGATTTACCACCGCCAGTAGGCATCAAAACAAAAACATCATTCCCATCCAGTAGATTTTGAATAATGTTCTCTTGAAGATTCTTAAATTGATCAAAACCAAAATATTTTTTTAGCTCTGCCTGAAGGTTGGTTTTAATTGTCATAATGTAAATTCAGAAAGACTTGTTATTTTTGTTAGTTTAAAAGTAAGAAAAAAATTATTATTAAAAATAAGAAATATATATTTATTAGATGGAGCAGACAATGTAATATCTGTAATACTCCCATTTTTTCTATTTATTAATACATTTAGTTTTAGTGAAAAATATGAAAAACTAAAGCAAAATATTTTGCAAAAATTAAATCTAATAAAAATTGATGGTATCATAAGTAAAACCCGTAGTGCATTATCGAATGAGGTTAATTTTTAAATTGTTAATGTTACTATGAAAGACAAATTTATTGAGATATTGAATAGTAGTCAAGGAGGTAATTTTTGCCAATATTCTTGTTTTGAATCCTTCAAAAGATTTGGCATAATTACGCCGTATCATAAATTGGTCACACAACTGCGAGAATAAAGTTTCTATACGTTTTCTACACTTTCTGAATGGATAGAACTGAGGTTTGTAATCTTTTTGATTTTTTCTTTTAGGGGTTTCTAACTGGATTTTTACCTCATTGAACAAGTCAAGCTGAACCGTTTGAGAAAGATAGCCCCTGTCTCCAAGTAACACGCAATCAGAAATTTGAAGTTTTATGTCTTTCAAATAATGAATGTCGTGAACGGAGGCGGGAGATAAGTCAAAACTTTGGAACACACCAGCAATAGAACAGATCGCATGTAGCTTGTAACCATAAAAGTGTAGATTTTGAGAAGCACAAAAACCTTTATTTGGCATTGAAAAGCTATTTTCTTTACAGATTTTGCTTCTGGAAGAGCGGGATAATTTACACACTTCTAAAGGCATGCTGTCCACCAAAAAATAGTTTTCAAAATCATTGAACTTTTTCACCATTTTTCACCTAATTTCTTCAAGAAAAGGGAAGAGTTTTCGTTTTCTTCTGTTGTAAACACTCCTTTCAATTTTAGATTCAATAGCCCAACCTTTTATCTCTCTAAAAAGCTGGTACTCAGAGTCGATAGATTTAAATTCTGCTAAAATAATTAAGCTTATCAACTCTATATCAGATAATTTTGGTTTCACTGGTTTAAAATAGAAATTTTCAGTTCCTGAAATTTCTATTAGTTTATTCAAAATAAAATTGTAACTTGCCTCTAGGTTGCTCATAATTGTATTTGATTGGTAACCAATGCAATTTACTTTTCTTTAGGCTCATGGGCAACCTTTTTTATAATGCACTACGGGTTAATTTATACTTTCTCTCTGATATTCTTTATAATTCATTTTTTTACTTGCATTTAAGCACGTCCATATAGCCTCATTTATTTTTTCCATATCTGTTGTTATTTCCAAAATAAAAACAGGAGTATTTGCAACATAAATTCCAACATCTGTACTGTAAATCGTAATAATTTTATATTGTGTTTTAGTTTTATATATACTACACATCTGACGATTTTTTCTTTTATTATCCATTTTTAAAAAGTCCTTTATTCTACTTAACATAATTAATTATTTTACAACTCTAACATTCATTTTTATACCACCTTGCTGTTCAGCATATTTTATAGCTTGATTAATCTGTTTTATTTGCTCTTTGGTAGCTCTTTGTTCAAACAATTGATAATCCAGTACTTTTCTTTTTTTCATAAACAAAAGTAGCCAACTGATATACAAAATACTCCCGATAAGAAATGTCAGAAATATATATATGTTGAAGTATAAAAGGACACCTCCAAATACAAAAAAACTAAGTATAGCATAAAGTACATTTAAAGATTGAACGGTTATGAAATTTTCTAACCTCTTATGATCCTCAAATCTTTGTAGGATGTCGCCAGTAAGTTTTAAGTCAAAAAAAAACATTGGCAATTTCATCATTTTAATTAAAAAATCTGAAAGCATTGAAATACTTACTCGTGTACTTATATGCAATAAAAGCCAGTTTTGAATAAATTCTGCCCCCATCTTTCCTAATAATAAGGTAAGTTGAGCAATTAATATAATAATTTTCATCTTTTATTCCTATATCTACAATTGATTTAGTAAGAAAAGGTAGTACTAATTGTATAAAACTCCCTATAAATAACCCAATAAATAATAAGAAAAAATATTTTTTATACTTAAAAAAGTAGGGAGCTAACTCTATAAATCCATTGTTAGTTTTTTTATCATTTTCTTTCTTTTCAATTTTAGCTTTCTTCTCTACCAAGAGTATAACTCCTTTTTCACTTTCATTAGATTTAGTACTATACCAATTTTCTTTAAATTCTTCTTCAGAGTAAGAAATCAATCCTATACCTGGATCTGCAATATAAAACCTTGTTTTCCCTCTCTTTTTTTTAATTTTATAAAGAACGACAAAATGTTCTTGGTTCCAATGTAAAATACAAGGGAGTGGTACTTTTTCCACCAATCTTTTTAAATTCAATTTGCCGCCTATGGTGCTAAACCCAAAATAATCAAATGTATTGGCCACACCTGATAGAGATACCCCCTCTCTTGTTGGGCTACAAATTTCTTTTATTTCTTCTAATGAGTGGGACATTTTGTGATAATCTGTAATCATTTTAACACAAGCTGCCCCACAATCCATTATATCATGTTGAATGCAAATTGGAAACTTTTTCATTTTTTATTGTATTCTTTTGATTTCTTCCTCACTCAGTTCAGTTTCTTTAAACTTTTTCTTGAGATTAAAAATGTTGTATTTCAATTTGACACCAATCATTCTTTTATCCAAATTTACTTTTTGTCCACTTCTCACATAGCCATATTCTGAAAAAGTATTTCCGTAAGCTAATCCCAGAGCATCATTTGCAAATACAGTCATTTGTAATTTTCCTTTTAAGAATTTGAAATTAGCCCCTAATATTAGGTTATATATCGGATCAAAAGTTGTGTTTATGTTATGATATTTACTTCTTGCTACAAAAGTTCCAAAAAGGATAGCATTGGGCGAAAACATATATACTCCATTTGTCATTAGTTCATATTTTGGCAATGTATTTTTCTTGATTTCCCCTTGATAAGGGAAGGCTACATCAGGAAAAGAGATATTTCCTGCTAAATTCAAATTAAGCCTGCCCAGTCGTGCTGCATAGGAAGCATTGATATCCCAAGAAGAAATTTTATCTAGATTTAAGGGTTCGTGAATGAGTCGGTTGGGGTTTTGCTCATCCTTTTGCATTAAGTAAACAATAGCGTCTTTGTTTAGGTTATAGCTTATTCCGATATTCCATTTATCATTAATGGTAGAGGATAATTCTATGCTATTTTTTACTGTTGGTTTTAATAGTGGATTTCCTCTTTCCAATAATGCAGTACTCAGATAAGATACAGAGGGATCTAAATCTCCAAAACTGGGACGAATAATTTTCTGAGTATAATGGAGCTGTAAAGCTAATTTTTCAGAAACATCATAATTGATCGTCATACTAGGTAATAAATTATTTAGTACTCGAGGTTTTTTCCAAATACTATTTTCATTTTTTTGATACTCTGCACGATTTTGCTCAGCTCTTATTCCTGCCTCTGCATACCACTTTTCCCATTGTTTGGATAATATACCATATCCTGCCAAAGTATGCTCTGATAATTTTGTATGATTTTGGATCTGTAGGCTCTTATTCTCAGGTTGAATAAATACAAAAGCTTTGCTATCTATAGTTGATAGTTTAGTTCCTAATTCTACCCCAAGCCCATTATCAAATTCTTTTTTATATTCAGAACGAAGAAGCCATACATCAAATTTTGATTGATTGTCTAAGTCAATATGCTCATCTAATCCAACAGAGTTATAATTGTGAACCTTTTCACCTCCTGAAGATTTTTTATGGGTATAATCAGCATAAAACCCTAATTTGCTACTATTATTTATTTTCCATTGATAATTTAGATTTACTAAATGCCGTTGATCTTTATCTTTTCCCGTTCTACTTACTTCAAAGGCTTCATTTATGATTCCTTGTTTGGCTTCTTCTCCTGTAATTTTACCGAAATGATCTTCTTGGGTAAATAAATATTGTAAATCTAAATGATGATTTTCACTCAATTGCATATTACTACCCATTGTTAAGGTGTGAATTTTATCATTAGCATTAAGTTGAGCATCGTATAAATTGGACTGTTTACTATTGTTCGCAAATATATGTTGAAAAGACTTTACTCTTTCTGTTTCTCTTTGATTCTTAAATTTATACCCTATATAATTATGAAAGATTCCTTTATTATGATATAAATGAACTTCTTCACTATGGTTATAATTTCTATTTAAAGCAGAACTATGTCCTAATTGTATTGCCCAATTTTGTTCAGAAGATTTTCTATTGGTAACTATGTGTATTATACTACTGTATTGTGCATCATATTTAGCAGAAGGGTTTCTATCTACGGTGATATTTTTTACATCTTCGGGACGAAGCATTTCTATTTGTTGAGGACTTTTGACTTCTTTTTCATCAATAAAAACAAGAGGTTTTCCTTTTCCTAACACCTCTATTTCACCATTAAATGATTTAACTCCTGGAACAAAGTTTAGTAACACCTCGCTTGTAGGCATTGAGGTAAGCATTGTCCCTTCTACATTAAGCGTTGTTTTTCCTTTGTCATTTTTAATTAATTTTTTGTAGCCAATAACAGTAACTGTCTCTAACTCCACGGGATTCTCTTGTAAAGTAACCGTTCCAATATCTAAAGTTTGATTTAACTCTACTGTTTTCTCAAAAGTTTCATAACCCAAAAATGATATAGAAAGTTCATAGATTCCGGAAGGTAAGTTTTCAATGATAAAACTTCCGTCTTCCATAGTCATAACACCATCTTGTAGATGATTGTTTTTTATGACCACATTGGCATAAGCCAAAGGGGTTTGTCCGGGTTCTTCCACCTTTCCCGATAGAGAAAAACTTTGTGCAGATAAGCCGAGGCTTATAAATAAAGCGATACAGCCTAAAATAAACGATTTCATATTTTTTGTTTTTTAATTATTCTTAACTTATAGGAATGTTGAAATTACCATTCTACTTCAATTTCTATAGGGCCAATTTTTACTTTTACCCTACCATCGGATTTCCCTCCTAATAAGTTCTCCATTTCTGATGTTAATACATCTTCTTTTAAAAATACATTTTTCATTGTTCTAAAAATTTAAAAATTATACATTATTTTAATTCGTTAACTTCAACCGTTAGGTACCAGTTTGGTTTTCATTAACGATGCAAACATACGAGGGAAAACAAGTATTGTATATAATGCTTATATATAGCCAGTATAATGGGGCTATTATATTGACAATATATCATTGTTTTCTTATATAAAATTAGTTTTTTATAAGGCTTTTGATTATTTTAGCCCCCTTAAAATTATTAATTTTAAGGGGTGTGTATCACAAAAAAATATATCAAAAAAATCACTTTTTTCAGTGGGTTGCTATCGGTGCAATTGCTTTGTTATTATTATTTCAAGGTTATTCATTGTTTGTTACCTATCAAAATGTTTCAGGGTTAGTTCAAAGATCTGTCAATGAATCATTCGAAAAAAGTATAAAAGAATACAGGGGCATTCAATTTGAAAAAATTGAAGAACCTATTTCTTTTACCCTAAATGAACCTAAAAATAATAATAATGACTCTGTTCTGACGGACAAATTAGACTATAGACAAGATAACCTTACGGCAGATGAGGCTATGTCTAAAATTATAAGTTTTATTTTGGCAACAACAACACCTGTTGAAAAGTCTAAATTAGACAGTCTTTTTTCAAATGAATTAAGAGATAGAAAAATTATTACAGAATTTGAAATTTTAATCAATCCTACTACTGAAAGTGCACCAGAAAATCTTTTTACTCCTGTATTAGAATTAGATGCAAAAAACAAAGTACAGGCAGTGTACAGCAATCCTTTAAAATGGATTTTAGAAAAAATGATAACCTATTTAATTTTTTCTGTCATACTCATTAGCATTATTATTTACGCATTTATCTATCAGTTAAAGATAATACAGCGGCAGAAAAAAATAGAGCATATCAGACAAGATTTCGTAGATAGTATGACACACGAACTAAAAAATCCTATTCAGGGTGCATTATCTTTATCCGAAATATTGCAAAAACCGTCCTTTTCAAATGATGAAAATTTACGAGAAAATATTTTGAAAAAAATTAAAAATAATCTATATCATTTAGATCAAACTCTGAGTTCCATTATAGAAAAATCTTACTCGGAAAACTTACAACAAACAGCAAAGTTAGAAGAGCTTAATATTTCTAATGTAATAGATGAAGTTATAGCAGATTATACTTTTAGAACAGAGGGTTCTGTTATTTTCGATTTCAATTATAACTCTCCTGTATTGGAATACTATGCAGACTCTGTCCACTTTCCTAATGCAATTAGAAATTTGATTGATAATGCAATTAAATATTCTCCTAAAGAAAAGGTGGTTTCTATTGAAGTCAAAGAATCAGGAGAAAATCTTATTCTGTCTATATCTGACAGAGGAATAGGGATTAAGGAAAAGGATTTAAATAAAATTTTTGATAAATTTTATCGTGTTAAAACCGATGAGTTTGGGTTAGGATTAGGGCTTAATTATGTGAAATGGGTTGTAGAAGTACTACATAAAGGTTTTTTGAATGTCCATAGCATTTACGGACAAGGAACCAATTTTGTGATTTCTATTCCTATTATTAAAGAAAATATAAAATGAAAAAAATACTTATCGCCGAAAACAATCAGGATTTTGCTTATGTGATCCAAATATATTTTGAAAAAAAAGGATATACAATTCTAAAAGCAATAACCGGTAAAGAAGCTATAGCTCTTTTTGAGAAAAATCTACCGGATATTGTTTTGTTAGACATCAACTTAGATGATATGATTGATGGAAAGGAAGTGGCTAGAAATATTCGAAAACTCGATAAAAAGATACCTATTATCTTTATGAGTGGTGAGAGCAAGGCTTCCAAAGATGTTGTAGAAGCTTTTGATATTGGCTGTAATTTTTTTCTCAAAAAACCTGTGAGCATTGATGAATTAGAGGTTCATATCAACGCATTGGAGCAAACTTATACAACACAAGATATATATAAATTCAATCAGTGTCTATTTAGTTCTAAAGAACGAGTATTGATAAGTGAAGGAAAAAAAGAAAAACTATCTGAGAAAGAAAGTAAGGTGCTTCAATATCTATGTGATTATTTAGGAGAAACAGTGAGATTAGCAGATATTACTGAATATGTTTGGGCAGACACCTTTATGGAAGAGTCTTTGCGAAATATAATCAGTTCCTTGCGAAAAAAAATAAAAAACAAAGGTTTGAAAATTAATACACTAAAAAATATTGGCTACCAATTGGAAGAAATCTAATATTTGTCAACTTTATTTGGCAGTCATTGACATTATTTGTCAAGGGCTTATTTAGTAATTCTTCTACTATAAATTCTTTTTTTTGCAATAAACAAAAGAATGAAAAAATACACTTCCCAAGACGGTCGCCCAGAGAAATTGAACCCACGCAAGCACCGCTATGTATTCCGACTGAATGAGGAAGAAAATGCAAAGTTTTTATCCTTATTTGAGCAATCAGGCTTGAAGGTAAAATCACATTTTATCACTTCGGTTTTGTTCAGTAGAAAAATTACAACAGGTTACTCAATCCATTCAACAACAATTATCTGAATATATAGATAAAACGGCTAGTGTAAGTAACCAAGCGAGATATAATCAAGGAAAACTAACATTTGATGTAGTAACTTTACTTGTTGGTGTAGGTGAGGTAAAAGCTTTACTAAAAGGAGAAAAAACAATCGCTCAATTATTCGGTAAAATAGGGAAATTACCTAAAAATGCCATTACTGAAATTAGAAAGATTAAGAAACCTAAAAGAGGAGATGCTAAGAGGATTTTTGAGAAAGTTCAAGGAATAAGCCATGTATTGAAAAAATATAGAGTTTCAATTTTTGATAAAGTTAAAGTTATTGGAAAAGATAAAAGTTTACCAAGAAGTGTTGTAGAATCTTTTATGGATAATTATTATTATACAGCTGAGACATTAGAAAATATAAAAGTCTTTAGGAGATTTGGAGGACAAGGAAAGAATCAAGCAAAACTTTTTGGAAATTATACTTCTACAGAGGCATTATTGAGTAGAGAGGAATTAGCAATATTAACTAAATGGAATACGATGCAATTTGAAGCAGAAATAGTTATTGAAAAAGGTGCTAAATTAAATTTAGGAAAGGTTGCACCATATGGAAAATACTCTGGGGGAGCAGATCAAGTTCTCTTACCTAGAAAATATCCTGAAAAATGGATAAAAAGCATTAAAGATTTGAAGACAAAAAAAACTTATTCTTTGGAGGAGTTTAAAACTTTATTTCCTAATTTGATTAGGGCGAACTAAATAATTGATTATGAAAGATGAACTTTTAAAGTTAGAGCTAATTAAGTTACAAGAAATATTATACAATGAATTTAATTCAAAGTATAGATATGAAGATATTGATAATTCCATAAAGATTTTAAATCAAAAAAATAAAAAACAGTATTGTTCTATAGCTAATAAGATTAATAATTTCAGTAGAATATTATACGAAACAGGATTGCTAAACGATTTAAATGATAATATTTATGAGGAATTTATTAAAGTATTAAAAAATTTAGAGGATATTGTAAATTCAATTTGTTCGGAGAATAACACAAAGGGATAGAAGCTCCCCCAAAGCGCTATTGAGGAAATTCGACAAGTTAAAAAAATAAAAAAAGGCGATGCTAAGAGGATATTTGAGAAGGTATCATTATTAAAATCAGCAAGGTTAGCTTGGGGAAAAGGAGAAAATATTATAACAACTATTAAGATTAATGGTGTTCCAGTAGTAAGGATTTTGACCGGGAATAATGAAAAAATTGCAATTATTGGTAGGAAGATGCCATATGTTCGACAAATAGCAAATGATTTGAAAAAATTAGGAAAAGAGATTGAAATATTTGAACCCAACTCTGCATTTGGAGGGAAAGGGTATAATAATTTATCAGAAATTTACGCTGATTTTGATAGAATAAAAAGCCAATATCCGAATGGAATTATTCCTTATAATAAATTAAAGTCAACACTATGGTATAAAGAAAATGAGAGATGGGTTAAATGGATAAAAGAACAGGGGTATAATATTTATGATTTAGGAGATAACCCAGGGCAGTTCATTAATAGTTTTGATAGGCAAAATGTACCTGACGCAAGTGCTTTTTATGATATGGAGAAAATAGAGATTTTTAAAAGTAAGTAATGGAATACAATAAGGAATATAATAAGAAAAAGAAAAAGCTAATTCTTGATTTGGAATCTGCATTTAAAAACTCTCAAAATTTATTAGAACAAATAGGTTTTTCTATTATGTCTATTTATTTTGAAAATGGCAGAAATGAAGATGATTTTATAATAATAGAATTGTTTAACAGAGAGCAATCAAAAATTAAAATAATATTTTGGATTAACTTTTGGCTAGAATTTGAATTTAATAATAATGACTCAATTATTATTTACAAATTATTTGAAAATAATGATAATATATTTGAGAAAAGGATTAGGTATAGTGAACTTAATGGGCAAAATTTAGATGAAAAAATTCGTTTTTTAATTGGACAAATATCAAACTTATGAATAATAAACTTTCAAGACTTTGGATTTTCCAAAATACCCAACCAATCAATTTAATAAATTGGATAATTAATATAAAGTACTTCTATTTTATAAGAGCAATTGGTGGTCATGCGAATGATGGAGATGCTTTTGTTTGTGAATTAAAATTTAATTCAGACGATCAAGTTTCTTCTATTTTGAAAAAAATAGGAGTTGAGGGTTCAGGATACAATTTGATTGAGAATAATAAATGTTGGGTTTCTATTAAAGATACAAGAATAGAATTTTCTATTTTTGGAGCAAATGGCAATTTATACGAAGTATCACAAAAAGATTATGAATCTTGTAAAAAAATAGAGTCTTTATTTGATAAGTATGATTTACATAAATATATAAACTTGGATATCGAAAATCAAATAAATTGTATTTCAAAAAAGAATTATCCAGAATTATTTGAAAATTTTAGATAAACCCGTAGTGCATTATAAAAAAGGTTGCCCATGAGCCTAAAGAAAAGTAAATTGCATTGGTTACCAATCAAATACAATTATGAGCAACCTAGAGGCAAGTTACAATTTTATTTTGAATAAACTAATAGAAATTTCAGGAACTGAAAATTTCTATTTTAAACCAGTGAAACCAAAATTATCTGATATAGAGTTGATAAGCTTAATTATTTTAGCAGAATTTAAATCTATCGACTCTGAGTACCAGCTTTTTAGAGAGATAAAAGGTTGGGCTATTGAATCTAAAATTGAAAGGAGTGTTTACAACAGAAGAAAACGAAAACTCTTCCCTTTTCTTGAAGAAATTAGGTGAAAAATGGTGAAAAAGTTCAATGATTTTGAAAACTATTTTTTGGTGGACAGCATGCCTTTAGAAGTGTGTAAATTATCCCGCTCTTCCAGAAGCAAAATCTGTAAAGAAAATAGCTTTTCAATGCCAAATAAAGGTTTTTGTGCTTCTCAAAATCTACACTTTTATGGTTACAAGCTACATGCGATCTGTTCTATTGCTGGTGTGTTCCAAAGTTTTGACTTATCTCCCGCCTCCGTTCACGACATTCATTATTTGAAAGACATAAAACTTCAAATTTCTGATTGCGTGTTACTTGGAGACAGGGGCTATCTTTCTCAAACGGTTCAGCTTGACTTGTTCAATGAGGTAAAAATCCAGTTAGAAACCCCTAAAAGAAAAAATCAAAAAGATTACAAACCTCAGTTCTATCCATTCAGAAAGTGTAGAAAACGTATAGAAACTTTATTCTCGCAGTTGTGTGACCAATTTATGATACGGCGTAATTATGCCAAATCTTTTGAAGGATTCAAAACAAGAATATTGGCAAAAATTACCTCCTTGACTACTATTCAATATCTCAATAAATTTGTCTTTCATAGTAACATTAACAATTTAAAAATTAATCTCATTCGATAATGCACTACGGGTTAAAAATGAAAGAAAGAATAAGGCAACAGGTGTTTGATTTCATTTCAAATTATGAAATTGATATTGCTCATGATATTTTTCATTTAGATAGAGTTTGCAATAATTGCTTGTTTTTAAACGAAAAAGAAAATCACAAAAAAGATGAGCCAGTATTGATATTATCCTCTTATCTTCATGATTTTCATAGGCTTTCTTCTGGGAATGACAGTAAACTGAAAAAAGTTGAGGAATCTGAAGAATTACTGTATAACTTTTTTCAGAAAAATAGTGAGTATAAAAATTATAGGAATGAGGTTATTAGCTTAGTTTCAGCAACAGATAAATACTCTTTTTCTGATGATAAACAAAATAAGAGTAAGATTGATATAAAAGCTAAAATTTTGTTTGATGCGGATAGTTTGGAGGCATTAGGTGCGATTGGTATAGCAAGAGCGTTTTCTTTTGGTCAGTGGATAGAAGAACCTATATATAACCCTCAATTCCCTTTAAAAGATGATACTTTTTACCAAGCAAAGAAAACACATTCTGTATTACATCATTTCTATGAAAAATTATTTAAGTTAGAAAACGAATTCTATACCGAAACCGCTAAGAAAATAGCAAAAGAAAGAACGGAGTTTACGAGACTATATATAAAAATATTTTTAGAAGAGATTTCATTATGAAAAAAGATAAAATTGATTTTGTAGCATCAGGAATAATAATTGATAAAAATGCCGTTCTTATGATATGGCACAGTAAGTTAAATGCTTGGCTGTTTCCTGGAGGTCATATTGAAGACAACGAAACTATGGAAGAAGCTGTAATAAGAGAATGTAAAGAAGAGGTTAACTTAGATACAGAGGTATTTGATAATAGAGTAGGAGCGCTTTCTGATAACAATGTAGTAGAAGAAAATTTACCTTTTTGTATTTTAAAAGAACCTATAAAAGAACCCAATAATTTTCATTACCATATAGATTTTATTTATAAACTCAAACCAAAAAATATTGAAGATTTTAATTTACAGCCCAATACTAAATGGGTGAAAAAAGATGATATAGAGTCTTTAGATACTTTTGATAATGTAAAAAAACTATTAAAAAAGATTCTTTAAGTAGCTTCAAAATACATTTGGTTGGATTTTGTCCAACTCTGAATATCTCTATAATCATTGGCAGGATTTAGGATAAACTTTAGTCCCCCAAAACCTGAATATTGTTTTAAGATTTCTTTTTCAGCATTAGTAGCAAGTCGCTTTTCGAGGTCTAGCTCAAAAGCGACTTGCAATGCTTTAATATTATTCTCTAAATGTAGTTTCTTATTGAACGCCATTTTCCTCAATCCATATTTGATTTGTCCTGTCAATTCTGTGTAAAGTTGATCGTATTCGGGACTGTCCTCAAAATCTTTGTGTATGTTGTAGTCTTCAAAAACTTCTACACAGTACGGAAATATTTTTAAAGCAAATGAGCGTAATTCATTGTCGGGTATTTCTCTATCAAACTCATTGCTTACTACTCGATTCCAAATGGTGAAAAGTACAAGCCTTCAAATAAGACTTCATTTGCGATTCGACGACATTCTAACACATCATTTCCCGCTTCAAACGCATTTTGATATGCCTGTGCTGCTAAATCACCCCTTGCTTGGATAAATTCCTCATCAGATGCCAGATTAGGAAAACTGGTATTTAATAATTCTTTTAATCTTAATTCGTAATACGAAATTTCTTTTTCTTGTGTTGCCATAATTTTTATATTTATTATTGATGATTAATTATATTTTTTCAATGAGTTCAGTTCGTACCTTTTCATAGGCTATTTGGTAGTCGTAACTCTCAGTAGGGTGTAGTAATAAAGCTGTATCCCCTAAAAATTCACTATCCTCTAATTTCAGTTCTAAATTTCTTAAAAATTGTTTTTGAGTAGGACTTTGTCCTTCTGAAAAATTCATATATTGATGATAGATTTGAATTATTTTTTCAACACAAGATGAGTTTTGGTCAAACATTTATATAAGATTTCTATTTTTAATCGAATGGGAACCACAGGAGGAATCTCTGAGGCTACTTTAAAAATTAGTACATTGTTATTTCTTTTCTGACGAACATAAGGTTCTCCTAAAAAGGACAGGACTTCTCGAAGTCGGTCGATAGTTTCTTTAATAGGTTCGGCTTTGATTTGAACTAAGTCAATATCTTCCGAGTAGCGAGGTTGTGGCGATAAATATAACTTATGCAAGGCAGTTCCTCCCCGAAAAGCCAAATGTTTTGATAGAAAAGCATCTTTATAAATTTCTACCAGAGCTTTGCAGATAATTAAATCTTGTTCTACTTATTCAGGTGTCTGCCACGGAACAATGGAACGCCAATAAGTAATTGCATTTTTAGGTATCATTCGTCAATGTATATTTGTTCATTTATTATTATTTTCCAAACGGGATGATAATCATCTGTATCAGATATTTCTTTACCTGTTTTTAGAGGTGTTTTCCAAAAGTTTAGTCCAATTTCTTGGGATTTCTTCCATAGTATTTTCTCCAACTCTTTTTCTTCTAAAATAGAAAGTACATAACCTAAACGCTGGATACTTGCTATCGGAAACTGAGATATTAGCGTATTAGGCATTCTCTTAAAATCCATTTCAGCACAAAGTTCCTGTATGACTTCAGTCGCTCTATTCAAACCACCTATTTCATTCTCATAGATAAGTAGGTCCAAGGCGGTAACTTCAGGAGTGGATACTTTTACATAACCGTTTTGCGTTTTATGTAATGTCCATAATTCCTCGGTGATGAAACGCTTAACTGGAAAAACAATCTGTACATTATTCTTTAAGGTTGTTCTTAAAGGCGGTAATTCAGTAAGTACAGAAAAAGTTTGTGGGCGTTGATGTGCAGCTCCATAAAAGCTGGCAGCACTTAATAAGCCGATATAATAATTCCTTTCCAGATAATTCATTAGTTCATCTATATATAGATAGGGCGGCACTTGTTTGCTCAAAGCATATTCAACAGGAATAATTACATAAAATCCTTTCCAAATAGATAAAATTTTTCCTTTACAACTTAATCGGTGCAAAGCATTGGAAATACTTTGTTCTTTTAAATTTGTAAATTGATTTCGTACTTGTTCAATACTAAAAGTCATAATCCCCTTTTTAGGTAATTCTTCTACCCAGTCCTTAATCGTTGTTTTCGTAATAAACATTCCTTTTAATTTGATTTATTTGCAAATATACTCACTTTTTGAGTATTAACGCAAACATTTCAAAGAAAATAAGTTTAGATGTTTATCCATTAACGGCATTTTTCGCCGTCAAATACTTATTGTTTAAACCTGTTATGCTTTGATTATTTTCATTTTCCTTTTTTATTTTTAGAGCGAGGTGGAAACTCAAATGAGGTAGAACCATCTTCTTGTAGTGCTAAATAAGCATCAAAACTTTTTCCTGCTTTGTTTTTTAATCCTTTTAAAAGCGTTGTTTTTCCATTTTCTAATAATGCCATTACCGCTTGATCACTTACCTGTTTTCCGCAGACATTTCTAAAGAATAACCATTCGCAATCATCTTCCATACATTTAGCAACTTTCTCATATAGGCGAACGCTTTGCTTTTTACAGACAGGACAAACCAATGTTGGTGAAGCAATCCCTTCGATTTCCATCGCTAAAAAATCTTCCGTAATTTTTTGGGTATAATCTTTTATCGCTTGTAAGAATTCTTTTGGAGGGAGTTGCCCTTCCTCAATTTCATTGAGAGAGGCTTCCCATTCGCCCGTTAATGCTACATCGGCGATTTTTCGGTCTTTGACCCATTCAAAAACTTTCAATCCCTTTTCAGTTGGAACTATACTTTTCTTTTGGCGTTTGATATAGTTTCGTTTCAACAAAGTTTCTATTGTTGCCGCTCTAGTAGCAGGAGTTCCAATTACCTGCACAATCTGTACAATCCTGCGATGAAATTCAGGACGGATATATACCGACTTTCCATCTCGTGCCGAAGTTTCACCCTTCTGAAAAAATAAATCCTCATAGGTTTCTCGTTCATTGGTTTTGGTGAACTTGATTCTTTTACAGGAGATAATTCTTTTTTTCCTGCCATTAGTTCCATTAACTCGCTTTCGTTGATAGGGTTTCTCTTCTTTCTCATACTTCTATTATTTTTATATCCGACAACGAAACTATAACCTTGTTTTTATCTTTTATACTACCTGTCTTTTTTTGGCTTTGTTTGTCCTTTTTTGGAACAGATAAGTACTGAAGATATTTAAACATTTGTTTATCACATAGTATCTTAAAAGAATTTCAAAAAATAGAGTGTTAATGAAAAAAAAAACTATAATAATTTGTATAATCCAATATATTTTCCTACATTCCGATTATATTCTTGATGATATGAAGTATTTTAAAACAATGTTTTTTTTATTTATGGTTTGCTTTTCTATTGGATGTTTTAATTACAATAAGGAAGAGGATTATTACAAAGAGGTTGAAGTAACCGTTCTATCAGAAACAACTTTAATCAAGTGTTGTTCTCCTAATTTTACTGGAGAAAGAGAGGCTATGATTGTAAAAAAGAAAAACGATAAAACAGACTATCTTTTCTTAGATGAAATTCGAGGATTTACTTATGAAAGAGGCTTTGAATATTTGTTATTGATTAAAGAAAAGCATTTAGCAAATGCACCTCAAGACGTAAAGTCTGTTGAGTATCATTTAATAGAAGAATTATCAAAGCAAAAAAAGTAAGATTAATCAATTAAAAAATAAAAATATCTTAACCAAAATATTTTTATTTATATTTGGTCTCTTATTCCATTTTACTATTTTGATAACACACGGTTTAGTGAGTTTTTTCTTTGCAATGTCAGCTGCATTAGTACTTTTATTACCAAATGAATTAAACTTAATTAACCTAAAAAATATATTTAAAAATGTCAAAAGAAGTAATTTCAATTTTAGTATTTGATTTATTCTCATACTCATAGTTGTAATCCCTTTATTATTATATCTATATCCGCCAAAAGAAATAAATTATGCATTTGGTTATAGAACTAAACGTTCAGTAATGAATATTGATAACTGAAATTTTTCACAATTTTTTTTTACCAAAAGATGGTTATTAGTATCGGTAGTTGTTATTCTAACCTAAATGCCCCCGAAGTTTTAATCCTCTTGGCGTTAAATGTAATACACATACCATACAGGTTTGGTAATGCCCCGCCAATGCGTACAATTCCTCTATCATTTCAAGACTTTCGCTTTCATTATTGGCGGAACTTATTAAATCAGCAATACCATCAATGACCACCAGATGTTAAATTTCCTAAAACATCCAAGCCTTAAAAAAATCCTGAAAAACATTTCCTCAAAAACAACAATTTTAGTATCTTTGACCCCAAATAGCTATGACTATTTTCATTTAAGTTAAACCACGAAAAAACAAAGACTTATGACATAGCGCCAACGGGCAACATAACATAAAAATAGTGTAATTGTATGATTTCTAAAACCTGAAATTCCCCAATTTTAAGAACTATCAGAAACATACAGGAACTACACCCTATCGGGTGTGGGACTTGGTGTATTGATAGTTCGGGTATGGGGATACCTAGGTTTGGTATACTACAAAAAAGTCATCCACACCTTTTTTTATGCCCATACCCAACGGATACCTTAGGATGACATTTTAAAAATCAAGGGATTGCGATAAAAAAGAACAAAGCAATTCAAAAGTTTAATCCATTTAAAATGTTACCATTATGAAAAAACAATTAACTATTTTATCCCTCACATTTGGCATATCTGTCTTTGCACAGGTAGGGATTAACACAGATACACCGCAAGCGACTTTGGAGGTGGTATCCAAAGAAAATAGTGCCAGTACCAGTGCACTCAAAATTAAAAATAGTGATAATGATCCGCTAATCACGGTGAGTAATGCCGGTGGATTGGGAATCCGTACTGATAATCCTACCGCAACCTTGGACATCAACGGAACAGCAAGAGTACGCGAACTCAAAGGCAATGTAAGTGATACAGAATATACTCGCTCTATAGTGGCAGATGCAAATGGAAATCTGGGCTATGTACCCCGAATTGACCCTACCGTACTGGGAACCACACAATTAGTGCAAGGCAACGCAGTAACAACAGAAGCACCTTTTCCAAATCGTATAAGAACCTTCCATGATTATAAACAACATCTTGCTGAAGGAAAACCTAACTTAACTCGCTATATGGGGCAGTCCATTACACTACCACCCGGCAAATGGGTTATTTATTACGGATCTTTATTTGTCAAGTACAGAGAAGATGCTTTAGTAGAGCAAGTTGATACCCCGAGTGGAGAAAAAATCAGTGTAGTAAAACAACCTTCTGTATGGGTAAGAACAAGGTTTTTTGATACTAAAGAGCCACAAGATTTTATTAATTCCCAACACATTGTTCCAGTTGATAACGCTTCTTCTATATATAACTCAGTAGAATTAACTTTTACAGGTCGTCATACACCTCTTTATGGCACTTTTCTAATTACTCTAACAGAAACTAAAACCATTTACTTGCATGCTTTGTATGATTATATGGAAAATTTTTCTAACAAGGTAAAGGGTCGGTTAGTAAGTCTAGGTAGAAGAGAAAATTTAGTACGGAGTGAAAACTATTTATACGCCATTAAGCGTTATTAAATTTTGTGTCTTAAAACGATTTGGAGACTAGAGACTAGATATTTTCAACATTCTATAAGGTTTTGTGTTAAGTATCTAAGCCTGTTGAGAATATTTAGTCTTTGTTTTTCGTGCGACTATTGTTTTGGGTACGCTTTTATAAATTGGATTTCTTGGCGTAATTGTAGCCATTGGTTCTCTTCAATAGTGATTAATTTCATTTCTTCTAATTTTATCGTTTATCTGGGGACAAAGTTCAGAAGACTCAGGCGATGATAACGCCAAGTTTTGCCAATGGGTAATTATAGGTAAAGTTGATTCAGCCTCTTAGCAGGCTGGTCATTTCTTAAACATTTTTATCCATATAAGTTTCTAAGGAATTGACTAATTGATTCAAAAATAAGGTTCTTGAACCTGAACGACTTTTCATACGGTGGAAAGTATGATGAATATCTTGTAATTCAATCTTAAATAAAGCCTGAAAAGTTACGGCAATTTTATTCAGACTAATTTGCCCACCTGATATGGCTTTTGCAGCATGTAGTGCATAGATAAGCTCGACTACAGCAGCTTTACTTTCTGCCCAATGAATTGAGCGATGGTTTTCATTGGCTATTTTATCAAATTGCGTGGTTGTACGAAAGTGAAGGTATTCGTAAAATAATTCTCTACCAATTATACGAGCCGTTAAATAATCATAGTAAGTTGAAAATCGTTGATCTAAATCAAAAGCATGATTTTCTAACCCTTCTTGAAAAAGAAAAGAAGACCTTAAAAAATATTTATGGTCTTCATCCGTTCTCCCTGAATAATAATAAGTATAAAACGCATTGGTTTTCAAAAAATGATTGTGCTTACTTTTTAGTCTTTTTTTTTCTTTAGTGAAATAATCTTCATAAATTTTTCCTTTTGTAGTAGGACGAATGATTTCCATTTTGTAAATACGATTGTAGTACATCAACTTTCCATAAATATGAGGTTTTATGTTTCTAAAGAAATGAATTTCCTCCTGTTTGTCCATTAAATCCTCTTTCAAGAATATATGCTCTTGCATCCTCTAAAACTTTGGATAGATAGCGAATCATTTCTAAGGCTTCGGGGATAATGGTTTCTACATGTAATGTTACCTTTTCCTCTTCTTTGTAAATGTCTTGAAAGACTTTTCTGAAATACTGTTCCATATTGCTTAAATATTTAAATTAGTTGTTACAAAATTACGGAACTATCGCAGAAAATCCTTTGGTAAGAAAAACATATCTATCAACTTACATTGCACCGTGCAGGGCGAGGCAATGTTATAAGAATTTTGTGAAAAAGTAAATATATCGTACCTTTGTCGTATTGAGTTCCGATGAAAATCAATGAAATCAAAAGAAGCAAGTTGAGTTACTAATTCGTTACCTGAAATTGAAAAAATGCTTATAATTTTTTGTATATCAATAACTTAATGAATTAGTATGAACTTTAAAATAAAAAAACCTTTGAATTCAAAAGAAATTATTGCATTTGGTCGGGAAATTATTCGGCGGGAGAAAGCTGAAATTGAAATTTTAGAAAACAATATCACCGTCTCTTTTGCAGCAGCTGTATCCGCTATCTGCCAGACTTCGGGAAAAGTCGTCTTGGTCGGTATAGGAAAAAATATGCCGATTGGTCAAAAAATGGTAGCAACGCTCAATAGCACTGGCACACGAGCCCAGTTTTTGCACGCAGCAGAAGCGATTCATGGCGATTTAGGACTTTTAGACAAAAAAGATGTTGTAATTATTCTATCAAAATCTGGAAATACCAAAGAAATTAAAAATGTTTTCCCGTATCTGAAGAATTTATCGGCAAAAAGTATTGCCATAACGGCTGATGAAAATTCATTCCTCGGCCAAAATGCTGATTTAGTTTTATGTACGCCAATTACCAAAGAAGCCGGGCCGCTAAATTTAGCACCGACTTCCAGCACCACAGCACAATTGGTGATTTGTGATGCATTAGCAATGGCAGTAAAAAAGTTAAAACAATTCACAGAAGTAGACTTTGGCCAATACCACCCTGGGGGTTCATTGGGCAAAAATTTGCTGTACACGGTGGAAGATTTGATGGAAAAGAATCAAAAACCTAATGTGCAGTGGGATAGTACGATAAAAGAAGTTATTCAATCCTTAACTTCAGGTCGGTATGGCATCACTGCTGTATTGAAAAACAATGAAATTGTAGGCGTGATTACCGATGGTGACTTGAGAAGAATGCTAGAGAAACATGATTCATTTGAGCACCTGAGAGCGAAGGATATCGCAACCCAAAATCCTAAGACTATTTCTGGAAATTCTTTAGCCAAAAGAGCTTTAGAATTAATTAATAAATATGCTATCGGTCAACTTTTGGTGCTAGATAAAAATGGAGAATACAATGGTGTAATAGATTTTCACCGACTAACCCAAGAAGGAATTCATGCAGAAAAATAAAAATAAAAAAGACCCTAATGAAATGGCGTTTCTAGATCATGTGGGGGAATTGCGAAAACATATTTTAAAATCCTTGGTTGGTATCGTTATCGGAGGAGTTATTATGGGAATTTTTTGGCCCTTTTTTCAACGTTTGATTATGGCACCACTTTCCTCTGATTTCATTACCTACAGGGCTTTTAATGCCTTGGGGCAGCTGATCGGGGCAGGTGATATATTTCAATCTGAATTTGACGTTCAAGAAAAATTAACCAATTTAGAGTTTGGCGGACAATTTACAGCCATTGTTGGGGTAATTTTAGTAGGAGGCTTAGTGCTTTCATTGCCTTATGTCGTCTATGAATTATTTCAATTCCTCAAGCCAGGGCTTACAATGAAGGAATTGAAGTACTCCAATTTCATCATGCTATTCACCATTTTATTTTTTCTTACAGGTGTAGCGTTCGCTTATTTTTTAATTATGCCACTCTCAGTTCATTTCATGTATTTTTTTCAACCTTTTGGGGTAGAAAATAATTGGAAATTAATTAGTTATATCAACACATTTGTGCAAACACTTTTAGCTATGGGCTTGGTATTTTTACTCCCGATCATCGTGTATTTTTTGGCAAAAATAGGCTTGATTACACCAGAATTTATGATTAAATACCGCAAACATGCTGTTGTCGTCATCATGACTTTAGCCGCCGCTATCACCCCAGCAGATTTGATGAGTATGTTTGTCGCCAGTATCCCGCTACTACTGTTGTATGAATTTAGCCTGTGGGTAGTGAAATTTACAGCTAAACGAGACAAAATTTATCAAGAAAAAACAACATCTGTGATGAAAAATTAAAGTTTTTTTAGCCTTATTTCACAAAGCATTTGAGGCACACTATCAGTCAAAAAGTTTGCTCAGGCACGTCGCTTTTTTCTTCCGATTCCATCAGGTAAGTCTCCTTTGTGGGGAATCGCTACAATCTCTGTTATTTTTAAATTGTATTTAAACCATATTTAAATCATTTAACCAAATAAGCAACTGATTTTATTTATTTTGATGAAAATACTAAATTTGTTTTTATGATAAAAGCAGACGACGTTCTACCGCCAGATTTAAGCCGCTATGTAGAGCAACACAGTAGCAGTGAACCTGATTTTCTGAGAAATCAACGTCATGCGGCAGAAGCAGAGATGCCACAAGCAAAGATGATTTCTGGGGCTTACCAAGGTCGAATTCTTAGCATGCTAAGCCAAATGCTTCAGCCTCGAGTCATTTTAGAATTAGGCACATACACAGCTTACGCTACGCAATGCCTAGCTGAAGGACTGCCTGAAGACGGCAAAATCTATACACTCGAAAGAAATTTAGATTTAAAGGATTTAATTTTTGAAAATATTTCTAAAGGCTTAAAAAAAAATCAGATAGAAGTTATCTTTCAAGATGCCCAAGCATTTATTGAGTCAACTAATTTAAATTTTGATTTAGTATTTCTTGATGCTAATAAAAAACAATACCTCGATTATTTTGAATTATTGATTCCTAAAATGAGTAGCGGCGGTATCATTTTGGCCGATAATGTTTTGTGGAAAGGCAAAGTCTTGAATTCAGTAGCAGAAAAGGATAAAATCGCGGCTGTTTTGCATGAATTTAATGAAAAGGTAAAAAATGATCATCGGGTAGAAGTCGTTATGTTGCCAATAAGAGATGGTTTAAGTTTGATTAGAAAAAAATGATATTTGGAATTTGTAATGTCAGTGTAGCACCCGTGCGTTCAGAATCCAGCGATAGAGCAGAGATGGTAACGCAACTTCTGTTTGGAGAAAAGCTGGAAATACTTGAGAAATCTAAAAAGTGGTGGAGAATCAAAGTGGATTTTGATGGATATGAAGGTTTTGTAGACCCCAAGCAAATTACAGAAATTAGTGAAAATTCTTTTTTTAGCAAAAATTTAGCTTACACGACTGAATTATTTAACTTAGCCTTGACGCCCAACGGCCCGTTAACGCTACCACTGGGCGCTTCAATTTGGGAAAATATCCCAGAATTATCTTTCGAATATCTCGGTGAAAAAGCAGAAGCACACCCTGATATAGATATAGTAGAAATTGGTAAAACTTACCTCAATGTTCCATACCTTTGGGGGGGGAAGTCAAATTTTGGTATCGATTGCTCTGGGCTAATACAGGAAATTTTTAAATTTAAAAACATTAAATTACCTCGTAATGCCAGCCAACAAGCAGAATTTGGTGAAGTGCTGTGTTTCATTGAAGAAGCTCAACCTGGTAATTTAGCTTTTTTTGACAATGAAGAAGGGCAAATTATACATGTAGGTTTAATTACAGAGCCAGGAAAAATTTTGCATGCCCATGGCAAAGTTCGTATCGACCCGATTGATTCCAACGGAATTTTCAATACCGATAGTAAAAGTTACTCTCACCGTTTACGATATGTGAAAAGTTTGAATTTAATGGTCAAAAAATAGTTGGTAAAAACTATTTATATACCTAGTTATAAAAAAAGATTAATGAAAACAAAATTCAATGAACTTTTTTATGTTTAATTCTAGTCTTAAAATTAACTAGTTGCTCCTTAGCCGCTGATAGGAAAAACAGACACTAACCCCAAAAGTGTGTAAATTTAATTAAAGTATTTTTAATCATTGAGAAAGTTATTTCCGAAAATTTCCCCTAAGCTTTGGAGGACTCAAAAAAAAATTCAGAAATAACTTTTTAGTTAAAACAGTCCGTGAGAGGCTGCCTAGCAGTTAAAGTATTTACTCTTGGGTGCGGAAAACCAATCCGCTATCTTCAAAATAATCAATCAAAATGACACTATTATCATGAATTTTACCAGTAAGAATTTCTTTAGATAAATTGTTTAAAACTTCTTGCTGAATTGCTCTTTTTATGGGTCTAGCACCAAACTGTGGGTCGTAGCCAATCTTTGCTAAGTAATCAATTGCTTCTTGGGTTGTATCTAAAGTGATTTCACGTTTGGCCAATAATCGGCTCAAGCTTCGTAATTGAAGTTCTACAATTTCTCGAATTTCTTCTTTTTTTAAAGGCTTAAATAAAATTGTTTCGTCAATTCGGTTTAGAAATTCAGGTTTAAAGCTTTGTTTTAATAAACCAAATACGTCATTCTTAGTGCTTTCCAAAACTGAATTTTCATCTTTACTCTCTAAATCTGAAAAATTCTCTTGAATAATGTGTGACCCAATATTGCTTGTCATGATGATGATGGTATTTTTGAAATTGACCGTACGCCCTTTGTTGTCGGTCAATCTTCCGTCATCCAAGACTTGCAATAAGATGTTGAAAGCATCGGGGTGCGCTTTCTCGATTTCATCTAATAACACGACGGAATAAGGTCTGCGGCGTACCGCCTCGGTCAACTGCCCACCTTCGTCATAGCCAACGTAGCCTGGAGGCGCACCAACCAAACGAGAAACGGCGTGGCGCTCTTGGTATTCACTCATGTCGATGCGAGTCATACTATCCTCGTTATCAAATAAATATGAAGCTAAAGCTTTTGCTAATTCTGTTTTGCCGACACCAGTCGAACCTAAGAATAAGAACGAACCAATGGGTTTTCGCTCATCGCTCAAGCCAGCTCTGTTTCTACGAATGGCATCAGAAACAGCTGAAATTGCTTCATCTTGTCCAATGACTCTTTTGTGTAATTCCTGTTCCAAATGCAATAATTTGTCTCGTTCAGACTGCATCATTTTTGTCACTGGAATTCCTGTCCACCGAGCAACAACTTCTGCAATGTCTTCACGGTTAACTTCTTCTTTGATTAATTTGGTACCTTGCTCGGCTAAATTATTTTCTAAGGCTTTTAAATTTTCTTCCTCTTCTTTGATTTTCCCGTAGCGGATTTCGGCTACACGGCCATAGTCACCTTGTCGCTCTGCACGTTCTGCTTCTATCTTTAGTTCATCGATTTTTTTTCTAGCTTCTTGAATGTTTTCAGCCAAATCTTTTTCAGATTGCCAAGTAGCGCTGAGGTTAGCTCGTTTTTCATTTAATTCTGCTAATTCTTCGCGTAGTAGACTTAGTTTTCTTTCATCATTTTCTCTCTTTATTGCTTCAATTTCGATTTCGAGTTGCATGATTTTTCGGTCTAAAACGTCCAATTCTTCTGGTTTAGAATTCATTTCCATTCGGAGTTTAGAAGAAGCTTCGTCGATTAAATCAATTGCTTTATCTGGCAAGAAACGATCAGTAATGTAACGTTCGGAAAGCTCTACAGCAGCTATGATGGCTTCATCTTTAATTCTGATTTTGTGGTGAACTTCGTATTTTTCTTTGATTCCTCGCAAAATAGAAATCGCATCTTCCTCATTAGGTTCTTCTACCATTACTTTTTGGAAACGACGCTCTAAAGCTTTATCTTTTTCAAAATATTTCTGATACTCATTCAAAGTTGTCGCCCCTATTGAGCGTAATTCACCCCGAGCCAAGGCAGGTTTTAGAATATTAGCGGCATCCATTGCTCCTTCAGAAGCGCCAGCACCGACTAAGGTATGAATCTCATCGATAAAGAGAATAATTTGCCCATCAGAATTTGTAACTTCTTTCACTACCGATTTCAGTCGTTCTTCAAACTCGCCTTTGTATTTTGCTCCAGCGATTAGACTTCCCATGTCGAGTGAATAAAGTTTTTTATCCTTCAAATTTTCGGGCACGTCACCGTTGACGATTCGGTGAGCTAAACCTTCGGCAATAGCCGTTTTCCCCACGCCAGGTTCACCGATCAAAATCGGATTGTTTTTGGTGCGGCGGGATAATATTTGCAAAACTCTTCGAATTTCTTCATCTCGGCCAATTACGGGGTCTAATTTCCCAGAATTGACGAGTTCGTTTAAATTCTTTGCGTACTTAGTCAGCGCATTGTAAGTGTCTTCTGCCGATTGTGAAGTCACGCGATCACCTTTTCTTAAATCTTTGATGACTTCTTGGGTATTTTTATAGCTAACATCTTGTGATTTTATTAACTCTGCAGCTTTATCCTTAGAATTAGACAATGCAAGAATAAGATGCTCTACACTCACGAACTCATCATTCATTTTTTGAGCTTCTATTGAGGCATCGTTTAGGACTTGATTTAGACGCTGTGAGAGATGAAGATTCCCACCGCTTACTTTGGGATAAGTCGTTAAAAGTTTGTCAATTTCTCTTTTTAGATAATCTAAATTAACACCTTGTTTTTTTAAAATAAACTGAGCTATTTGTTGCTCGCTATCTAGCATAGCTTTAAGCAAATGCCCGACTTCGATGGCTTGGTTGCCGTTTTGTTGCGCTAATTGCTGTGCTTTTTGCACCAGTTCCTGCGCTTTTATTGTAAATTTATTAATATCCATTTTTTTAATTTTTCTCTGAATAAAACAAAAAACTTACCATCCTAGTAATACGACAAAATGTCAGTTAAAAAAATGATTTCCATGAAATTTTGTCGGTTAAAAATAATTGAATAATCGAAGTGAATCTATCAAATAGCTTAAATTAAAACCAATAAATGAAATATTTGAAGTTGTTTTCTTTTGTAGAATTCATAGCATATTAATCAATTTTATAGCGAAAAATAAAATCAGATTTTCTTGATTCCCTATTCTGTGCTTTTTATCTTATTCTCCTCATTTTCAGATTCCAAATAGCGTTGCCAAAGCTCTTCATCTTTTTGCGAATTATAATTTTTTTCTTGCCACGCCCAGCGCTCTTTCTGCGGGCCAATGTTCTTCCAAATCAATGCAAATGAAGTCCCCACAAGTGCACCAGCAGCATGACTCTCCCACGAGATATTTTCTTGTTCTGCTGAGTAGCGAATTACTTCTTCTGGGAAGATCCCCCAAAGCATGCTCCCATACAAAAAAACAACAATTAATGAAACGGCAATCAAAGGTAATGAGCGCCGAAATATTCCACTGGAAAAAACGAAACTAGCTAAAACATAGACTAATCCACTGGCACCAATATGGCAACCGATGCCAGTATCTGAAGGCAAAAGTCCTAAGTCTGCAAAAAACCATACCAAAGTTCCCGTAAGCAACCAACCGAATATGATGAGTAAATATGCTACTTGCCGATAAAATGAAAAAATCATAAACCCTAGCGTGAGGATAGGAAAGGCATTACTGAAGAGATGCTTCCAACCACTATGGAACAGCGGAGCAAGCAAAATCCCTCTCAATCCCTGTACATAGCGAGGAATAATACCAAAACAGCCTGTGGGCTTAATGAGTTGAATGATAATCATTAGCACGACTAATGCTAAAGGCACTAGGTAAGCTTCACGACGAATGGATGATTGCTTCATTATTGGCTGAAGTCATAATTTATTCCAAAGAGGAGTGCAAGACAAATATTCAGTAATGATGAAATTTTTTAAGCCTTAAAAAAAAATTATTATTTTCTTAATAAATGAAAATATAAATCCCTTACAAAAGTCCAAAAATTAGGCGTTTTAAAACCATCTTTAAGATGAGAATGGGCAATGTTTTCTTGAAGTTTTAAATGCTTGTAAATTTCTCTAAAGGCTTGAGAAATTGAATAACTAGGGTCATAAATATGCGTAGGTTCAGAATTCACTCCATTAATTTCAATGACTTTAAACACTCCTTTTTTGAAAGCTTTAACAGAACTTGTTTTGACATCAAACCGCCCATAATAAAAGCCCGGAATCTGTTGCGCTACAAAATCAATATTTTTTTCTAAGGCTTTAGAAAAATAATTATTCCCATCCAGAAAAGTAGTTCCACGATTGTGGTTTCCCACTTCTTCTATCACTAATTTTTCGTCAGGTTGAAGAATTAAATTCAGCTGATTTTTGTATTTTTGGAGTAAGCGATGCCGAGATAAAAAAGCTTTCTCATCTTTGTAGATGAATTGCTCTAGACTTGTTTTCCCGTCCCCATAGAAAGTCAAAAAACGCTTGGCTGTAATGGAAATGATTTCCCCCCTTTTTTTAGGTATTTTAGAGTAAAAAACACCAAACTCTAGAGGAGAATCATCATATTCTTGGTAAAAAATTTTCCCTTGAAATTGGATTTTATCCAAATCTTCTTTTTTTTGAACGACGTGCACATTTTTACCCCTTTCACCTTGGTCTGGCTTAGCGATGATAGGAAATTCAGCAGTGGCTAAACTTTGAATCTCTTTGAGCTGAAAGGGAAAAGGAACTTTTTGATTGATAGCCGATTTGGAATAATCAAACAGACCTCCGTAGTGGATTCCAGGATTAGCTGCTGTGAAATAGAGTAAACTTCTGTTTTTTAGACTGAAATATAAATACAAAGGGGTAAAAGGTAAATACAGAATGTAAAACGGCCAATATTCAAATTTATAATATTTCTTTAAACGATATAGAAACATAAATTTATTTTTTTTATGCCAAAATGACATCTTATAAGTTTATGGAAGTGTTAATTTGGCAAATTTGGAAAATTATTTCAAATAAATTATTAAATTTCAAATAAAATTGCTCATTTAATAAAACGGCACAGAAAGTGCATTTGAATGTAATATATAAAATAGAGAAATCATAAAATGAACGATAATTTTTCACAGCGAGTAAAAGATGTTATTTCCTATAGCAAAGAGGAAGCCATTCGCCTAGGGCATTCCACCATTGGGACAGAACATTTACTACTCGGGATTTTGAGGGAAGGCGCCGGCAAAGCCATTAAGTTGCTGACCTCACTAAATGTAGATTTAAATCAAGTTAAAAACAAAATAGAAAATTTATCTCCCAAAGAGGAACAAAATTACGATACTCACCAAAATTTACAACTAACTAAACAAGCTGAACGTGCACTGAAAACTACGTTTTTAGAAGCTAAATTACACCACAGCCCATCGGTAGACACAGCACATCTGCTACTTTGCATTCTTAGGAATGAAACAGATCCTGTAACTAAGTTGATGGATAAGTTTGGGATAGATTATGAAACGGTGAAAGAGGAATTTTATTTCCAATTTGAGCAAGGAGCGACGCCTCAGGCAAGTGCTTCTTACCCAGAAGAAGAAGAGGATGATAGCAGAACTTCAGGGCGACCATTGGGCGGGGGAAGAGCTAAGTCTTCTGCGACTACACAGAAATCAAGAACGCCAGTATTAGATAGCTTTGGACGTGATTTGACTAGTTTAGCATCGGAAGGGAAATTAGACCCTGTGATAGGGAGAGAAAAAGAAATTGAGCGTGTCTCACAAATTTTAAGTCGTAGAAAAAAGAACAATCCGCTATTGATTGGCGAACCTGGCGTGGGCAAATCTGCCATAGCAGAAGGCTTGGCGTTGAGGATTATTCAGCGCAAAGTTTCACGTGTTTTATACGATAAACGTGTGATTACGCTAGATTTAGCCAGTCTCGTAGCTGGAACAAAATACCGAGGGCAGTTTGAGGAGCGAATGAAAGCCATTATGACTGAATTGGAGAAGAATGATGATATTATTTTGTTTATCGATGAGCTGCACACCATTGTAGGGGCAGGTGGAGCGACAGGGTCGTTGGATGCATCGAATATGTTTAAACCCGCTTTAGCACGAGGCGAAATTCAGTGTATTGGTGCGACAACTTTAGACGAATACCGCCAGTACATCGAGAAAGATGGCGCTTTAGAACGTCGTTTCCAAAAAGTAATAGTGGAACCAACCAGCTCAGAAGAGACCATCCAGATTTTAAAGCAAATCAAAGACCGCTACGAAGATCATCACAATGTAATTTATACAGACAAAGCGCTAGAAGCTTGTGTGAGTTTGACTTCACGATATATCACAGACCGTTATTTGCCAGACAAAGCCATTGATGCGCTAGATGAAGCAGGTTCTCGCGTGCATATTAAAAACATCAAAGTCCCCCAAGAGATTTTAGATTTAGAAGAAAAATTAAATAAAGCTCGTGAAGAAAAAGAAATTGCTGTAAAATCTCAAAAATATGAAGAAGCCGCTCGTCTACGAGATAACGAAAAAGAAGCTGAATCAGAACTCAAAAAAGCACAAAACCGCTGGAAAGACAAAGCTGAAGAAAATCGTGAAACCGTAGATGAAGACAACGTGGCAGAAGTGGTATCGATGATGAGTGGAATCCCAGTGCAACGTGTGGCAGAAGGAGAAATGAAGAAACTGGCAGAAATGACTAATGTGATTCAATCAAAATTAATTGGCCAAAACGAAGCTGTAGAAAAAGTTGTAAAAGCTATTCAGCGAAACCGTGCCGGGCTGAAGGACCCCAATCGCCCCATAGGGTCATTCATTTTCTTAGGAACAACAGGCGTTGGTAAAACTCAGTTAGCCAAGGTTTTAGCTAAGGAATTATTTGATTCAGAAGACAGCTTGATTCGGGTAGACATGAGCGAATACATGGAGAAATTTGCGGTTTCTCGTTTAGTAGGAGCGCCTCCAGGCTACGTGGGCTATGAAGAAGGCGGGCAATTGACCGAGGCGGTGAGGCGAAAGCCGTATTCTGTCTTGTTGCTTGATGAAATTGAAAAAGCACATCCTGATGTATTCAATATTTTATTACAAATTTTGGACGATGGACACGTGACCGATAGTATTGGGCGAAAAATTGATTTCAGAAACACCGTGATTATTTTAACATCCAATATCGGAACTCGGCAACTCAAGGAATTTGGCGATGGGGTAGGCTTTGGAACAGCTGCACGAATGGAAAGTGTTGATGAACGCGCAAAAAGTACAATACAGAATGCATTGAAAAAAAGTTTTGCTCCCGAATTCCTCAACCGAATCGATGATGTCATTATTTTTAACGCTTTAGAAAAAGAAGATATTTTAAAAATCATTGATATTGAATTGAAAAAGCTATATTACCGCTTAGGAGATTTAGGTTATCAAGTAGAGTTGACTGATGAGGCAAAGAACTTTATTGCTGAAAAAGGTTTTGATAAAGATTACGGAGCTAGACCGCTGAAAAGAGCCATCCAAAAATACATTGAAGACCCATTGGCAGAGGAAATAATTAGCGGTAAAGTTAAAGAAAAAGACCACGTTACGATTCAATTAAATGAAGAAAAAAACGGAGTTAAAATTGAAATTTTATAAAAAAATATTTAAAAATTTTTAAGCCTTAAAAAAAAATAATTATGAAGAAGCATTTAATAACAATTGTTAGTTGTATAATTTTATTTTCTTGTGAGAAAAAACAATCAAATCAAAGCTCCCCAGAGATAGCAGAAATACAAGAAACAGAGCCCAAAGAAAAACTAAGCTTTTTTGATTTTACTGTAAAGGATATTGATGGAAATGATTTTGATTTAAAGCAATTGAAAGGGAAAAAAATTTTGGTAGTAAATACCGCTTCTGAATGTGGATTTACATCACAATACGAAGATTTACAAAAATTGTATGAAGCGTATAAAAATCAAAATTTCACGGTTATTGGGTTCCCAGCGAATGATTTTGGCGAGCAAGAACCTGGTGATAATCAGAAGATTAAACAATTTTGTACACAGCAATTCAAAGTAACTTTTCCGATGATGAGCAAAATATCGGTAATAGGAGAGGCGCAGCATCCATTGTACCAATTTCTGACTCAAAAAAACAAAAATGGAAAAATGGATTCGGAAGTCAAATGGAATTTCCAAAAATATTTAATCAATCCAGACGGAAGCTTGGCAGAAGTTTATTACTCAAAGACAAATCCAATGGATGAGAAAATTCAAAGTTGGATAAAGTCATAAAATTTATAAAGCCTTAAAAAATAATATGAAATTAGATGTATTAGCGACTGGGCCACACCCAGATGATGTTGAATTGGGCTGTGGCGGCACATTGCTAAAATTAGCTGCTCTAGGGAAAAAAACAGGTATTTTTGATTTGACGCGAGGAGAGTTAGGCACACGCGGAACGCCTGAAATTCGATTGCAAGAAGCCGAAAAAGCTGCAGAGCTACTAAATGTCGAGGTAAGAGAAAATCTAGAAATGCGAGATGGATTTTTTGAAAATAATGAAGAAAATCAATTAAAAGTTATTCAAATCATCAGAAAATATCGCCCAGAAATTGTACTAGCTTCAGCATTAGAAGATCGCCATATAGACCACGGGAAAGCCGCTAAATTAGTGCATGACGCTTGTTTTCTCTCAGGCTTGAAGAGTATAGACACGGGACAAGAAGTATGGCGGCCAAAGCATATTTTCCATTACATGCAATGGCAAAATTTTCAACCAGACTTCATCGTAGATATTTCAGGGCATTTGGGGCAAAAAATAGAAGCCTGTTTAGCTTATAAATCACAATTTTATAACCCAGAAAGTCAAGAACCAGAGACAGCAATTTCAGCTCAAAATTTCTTGAATTTAATTCGTTCTCGAGCAGAAGACTTAGGGCGTTTAATTTGGAAAGAAGCAGGCGAAGGCTTCCAAACCCAAGCAGCTTTGGGAGTGAGTTCTCCGTTAGATTTTTTACACTAAATTTAAATTTGCAGATATTTTTTGTGAATAAAATAAGATTTAGTATATTTGCATCCTGATTTTCATGGTGGCTGTAGCTCAGCTGGTTAGAGCGCCGGATTGTGGTTCCGGAGGTCGTGGGTTCGAAACCCATCTGCCACCCTTTTTTACTCCACTAGTAGATAAGAATTGTTCTATTAGTGGATTTTTTTTTGGATTCACTTATTAATTTTTTAAGGGTCATAAAACAAAAAGTACATAAAATTAACGTGGATAATGGATAAGAAAAAGTTGTGAAAAGGAGTAAGATATTTATATTATTGGTTGAATACCAGTTAATTACAATAACACTTGCTCCTATATGCAAAGATGAAATTACAGGAATTCATGTAACTATCAATGATTTTAACCAACTTTTTGAAAAAGAAATTTAATGAAGCTATTTGGCTAAGCCATTTTACTGGCTAAAGTCTAATTTTCTGAAAATTTTTTAAGGCTTAAAAAAATTCTTTTACTACTTCTTCCACATTTTTAGCTTTGCCCATAGAATAGAAATGTAATGCTGGGACGCCAAAGTCTAATAATTCCTCACATTGTTGGATACAGTGCTGAATACCAATCGCTTTGATTTCTTTGGTGGTTTTGGCATTTTCAATATCATCAATTAGATTTTGAGGCAAATCAATATGAAATCTATGCGGAATTATATTTAAATGTCTGTGTGTGCTAATCGGCTTCAGGCCAGGGATTATCGGCACATGGATCTCTGCTGCACGGCATTTTTCTACAAAATCAAAATATGCTTGATTATCAAAAAACATTTGCGTGACAATGTATTCTGCTCCAGCATCAATTTTTTGTTTCAGATATTTCATATCATTCTGTAAATTAGGAGCTTCCATATGCTTTTCGGGATAGCCTGCCACACCAATTTGGAAATTCGTTTTGTTGCTAGTGGTATGCCCGTCAATGTATTCGCCATTATTTAAATTCACAATTTGCTTCACTAATTCATTTGCAAAGCGATTACCGTTGGGATGAGCAGAAAAATAAGTTTCGTGCGGTGAGGCATCTCCACGAAGTGCCATAACATTATGTATTCCAATGAAATTCAAATCAATTAACATGTTTTCTGTATCTGATTTAGAAAATCCACCACACAAAATATGCGGAATAGCATCTACGCCAAATTTATGCTGAATAATACTGGTCGTCCCCAGTGTTCCTGGTCTTCTGTTGATAGAATGTTTGGTTATCCTCCCATCTGGGAACTCGTTGTAAACCAATTCTTCTCTGTGGTAAGTTACATCAATAAAAGATGGATTGTATTGCAAAAGAGGTTCAATATTTTTCAATACAGAATCTACATTTTCACCCTTTTTAGGCGGGAGAATTTCAAAAGAAAAAAGTGTTTTCTCTTTTGCATTTTGAATATGTTCTGTTACTTTCATGTTTTTGGTTGCTAGTGATTTGTTTTTCTATTTTTCATTTTTTGGGGTATTTAATGAATTCGTTGATTAATTTTTGCAATTTATAATTTGTTCTAAAATCTGTTTTTAAATGTTTTTTTAATATAGTTTTGGTCAAAACTCAAATAGCAGCATTATAATCATCTAATTCATCTTTTGCACTAAATCTTCTGCTCCAATTTCTGTGAAAAAACACAAAATATTCGTGAATAGGTATTAGTTGCTAATGGTATTAACAGCATTTTCTAAAATTTCTACTTGTTTTTTTAAACTTTCTGTGGGATTTTTAGCAAAAGTTGATTTCTTTTTGCGCAGAGCTTCCTTAGCCATATTTTGCAAGAAAGGAATAACTTCTGGCTGGCTATTCTTCAAATATTGGTAATATTGTTTATAAATCTCTGCTGCTCTGAATGTTGCGGTATGACTATCGGTTGTCATGATCCAGTCAAAAGCTTTTTGAGCTACATTAGAAAACTTGGGTTTTTGATAGGGGATAAGTTGATAAATTGCAGCCAATTCTGCAATAGAACGCTGGTGAGAGAGCTCCTTTTTTTCAATCCATTCAGGTAAGAAAATTTCTAGTAATTCTGCACTTCCAACGATAACTTCATTGTCTAAACCTCTTGCTTTTTGAATAGCGTTCTCACGGTCATGGCTCATCAAGTAGTTTAGGGCAGCACTTTGTACGGCATAACTTGGTGACTTTAGTGAATGATTAAAAATATCTATAAATACAGGGTCATTGATTTGATTCAATGCACGTAACGCAGCTGCTTTCACTAAAGTTTTATCGTCATATTGTGCTAAATATTTTAATTTTTCTAAAGCTTTAATCTTAATTCCTTCATTGGAAACATCAAGCATTTCAATCGCCTTCATGCGTAAACCAAAATAGGGGTCGTCCAAGGCAGCAATGATGGCTTTTAAAGCTAAAGAATCAATGTTTTTTGCTTGCCCAAGTTGCTCTAAAGCCAAAAATCTTGAAGTATATTCGTCTTTAGCCCAAAGATACTGGTGAGCATATTGTTGCACGTTTTTTTCCTCTTCAATTTCTGCCACAATATCATAGTCTGCATTGACTATAACTAAATCGGGTTGTCGCTGAACATCAAAGGTAAAAGAATTGAGTTCTTGATTTTTGACCCAGACATAATGGCGCTCTTTTTCTCCGTTGAAAAATAAATCAATCGCTAAAGGAAATGCGAATAAAGGTGAATTCTGAGTTTGGCGTAAATTTATTTTGACTTGATTATCCAAATTTTCTGTTATCACTTTCAATTTTGGATGACCGTGCCCAAAAAACCATTGATTGAAAAACCAATTGAGGTCTTTTCCTGAAACTTTTTCTAATTCAATGCGTAGCATATGTGCTTCTGCGGTAGAAAATTCATTATTTTTTAAATAATTTTTTAAGCCTTCAAAAAAAGCTTCATCCCCCAAGAAACTTCTCAGCATGTGCAGAATATAGCCACCTTTGTTGTACGAAACTGCATCAAACATATCGCCAGAATTCTCGTGATGAAAACGTACCAAATCTTTGTTAAAATTATCTCCCAGCAAGTAAGCGCTTAAATCCTTCCAGCGATGAGCATCGGCATAATCTTTTCCGTAAGCGTGTTCTCGCCATAGGTATTCGCTGTAATTGGCAAAAGATTCATTCAGTGTTAAATTTGCCCAGCTTTCAGTCGTTACTAAATCGCCAAACCAGTGGTGGGCTAACTCATGAACGATGACATCTTCCCAAATGTTTTCATCAATCAATGCGCCTCGCTTTTGCTGTACAACTTCCATGTGAGAAACGGCTGTGGTATTTTCCATCGCTCCGCTAATGAAGTCACGCACAGCCATTTGCGAGTATTTATCCCATGGGAATTCATAACCAAATTTTTCTGAAAAAAAACTAATCATCACAGGAGTTTGGCCAAAAATATCTTTAGCAACATCAGCGTAAGGCAATTCCACGTAATAATTAACAGGTTTACCCTTCCATTGGTCTTTGATTACAGCAAAATCACCTACACCCATAAAGAATAGGTATGGTGCATGTTTTTGCTTTTGAATCCAAGTATCGGTACGCGTTCCGTTATCATTTTTCTTAGTATCGGTCATCGTTCCATTAGACAAAGTCACAAACTCATCAGGAACTGTAATAGCGATTTTTTGTGTTGTTTTTTGATTAGGCTCATCAATTGTTGGGAACCAAACCGAACTGGATTTTGGTTCACCTTGTGTCCAAGCTTGTATCGGTTTACTCGGGTCTTGTTTTTTAGAATTGATGAAGTAAAGCCCTTTTTCGCCACTGATAGCCTGGTTGCCTTCACCTTTAATTTCATTAGGTTGGGCTGTGTATTTGATGAAAATTTTATACGTTTGATTTCTATTGTATTTTTGGTCTAACTGTATGTTTAGCTTACGCTCATTATAGCTGTAATTCAACTTCTTCTTCCCAATTGGGTTGACGAGTGCCACCTCATGAATAATCATTTTTTGAGCATCTAAACTCAAGGAATCAGTCGGGTAGAAGTGGGGTTGTAGTGTGATTTCCGCGGTGCCATAAAGCAATTCTTTCTCAAAATCCAACTGCACATTTAAATCGGTGTGAACAAGCTTATTAATTTTTTCGGCTTCAGGTTGATAAGTGCTATTTTTATAAGGCTTAAAATTTTGCCCCCAGCAAACTCCTGATAATAAAACAAATAGTAAAATTATATTTTTCATAAATACAAAAATAAATAAAAAAGAATGGTTTTAATTAAAGAATACTCAAACTAAGATAAAATTAATTACTTCAAAGCAAACATTTTCTTGAAAATTTAAAAGTGATTTAATCTAAAATTTCTGAAATTCGTAGCACATCACCAAAAACGCCACGAGCCGTAACTTTGGCACCAGCTCCAGCTCCTTGAATCACCAAAGGCTGATCGCCATAACTTTCGGTATAGATTTCAAAAATAGAATCAGCACCTTTGATTTGCCCCAAAGCCGAAGCCTGAGACGCTTTTACTAATTTCACTTCTAAACTGCTGGTTTGATTTTCATTATCCCATTGTAAATCACCCACATAACGCAGAACCTCATTATCTTGCAATGCATCTTTTTCTTGTTGATAAATCGGATTCATCTCGTGCATTCTTTCAAAAAACTCTTCTTTTGGAAGTGATTTTAAAGCTTCTGGAATTAAATTTTGAATCTGCACATCTTCAAATTCACTCGGAATTTTAAGTTCCCTTGCCAAAATCAAAAGTTTACGAGCTACATCATTTCCACTCAAATCTTCTCTTGGGTCTGGTTCGGTATAGCCTTTCTCTTTAGCTTCCAAAACCACTTCTTCAAATGTCTTATTTTCAATAGAATAGTGATTGAATAAATAACTCAACGAACCGCTGAAAACACCTTTGATTCGAGTAATATTTTCGCCTGAAAGATGTAATAATTTAATGGTATCAATCAACGGCAAACCTGCACCGACATTGGTTTCGTAATAATATTTTTTATTGTTTCTTCTTAATATTTTTCTGAATTTTTGATAATCACTATAAGGCAACGTATTCGCAATTTTGTTGGACGAAACAATATCAAAACCATTTTCGGCAAACAAAGCATAGGATTTAGCTACATTTTCGCTAGCGGTATTATCTATCATGATTAAATTTTCTAATGCATTTTGTTGAGCAAATGAAATTATATGTTTTTGAATATCAGTATTTTGTGGTATTTTTTTCTTTAATTCTTCCCAATTTTCTTGAACCCCGTTTACTGCCAAAAGTACCTTCTGTGAATTGGCTATGGCAAAAATTCTTAAATCAATATTTTTTTCTTCCAAGATAGATTTTCTTTGAACTAAAATCTGTTCAATCAGCGTTTTACCTACCAATCCGTGACCTATCACCGCGATATGAACTTTTTTCGGTTGGTCAAATAATTCGCCGTGAATGACCTGAATCGCTTTGTTCAGTTCCTTTTCGGTTAAAAGCAAGCAAATCGTGTTGCCTGTAATTGTATTGTTAAACAATTTAGGCGTGATTTGATTTCGAACCAAAGAACGATAAGGCTTATCAAACAGATTGAGATTCAACCCAATAATAGCCAAAACACCTAAACCTTTTTCAGCAAAAATCTCATCTACATCACCTTTTTCAATATCTTCTTTAAATTCTTGTTTCAAACTTTTTACCGCTTTTTCTGCTTGGTCTTCGCTCACTACCATCGCAATACCACGCTCTGAAGAGCCTTGCGAAATCATCCCAACACTGATGTTATTATTTTGAAAGGCTTTAAAAATTCTTCCATCAACGCCCACTTTTCCAAGCAAACCTTTCCCTTTAAAATGAATCAAGGCTTTATTCTTTAACGAAGCCAAGGCACGCACCGTTTTATCTTCTGGATTAGCCGAGATTAAAGTTCCCGTTTGTGCATCATCGCCAAAGGTATTTAAAATCTTCAACGCAATATTCTTTTGCTGAAGTGGTTCTATAGTTTTGGCGTGTAAAATATTCGCACCAAATTGAGCCAATTCAGCAGCATCAGCATAAGAAAGTTGTTCGATTTTTATTGCTTCATGAATTTCATCAGGATTTCCAGTGAAAATCCCATCAACGTGCGTATAGTTTTCAAGCAAATCAGCATTCAAAAAATTTGCTAACAAAGATGCTGAATAATTGCTACCATTTCTGCCCAAAGTTGTACGTTCGCCATGGCTGTTTTTAGCAATAAATCCTGTAACAATCGGTAAAATATGAGGTTCCAGTGAATTGAAATATGCTTGAGTTTTAGCTTCAGAAATAGCGAAATTTACTGCTGCATTGCCAAATTCATCATTCGTTAAAAATAAATCTCCTGCATCAATTGCCTTAGCCGCAATACCATTTTTCTCTAATTGAGCCGTAAGGTAATTCACGCTGATGATTTCACCGTAAGCTAAAATTCTATCTTGTGTTTTGTCCGAACATTCTTCTAGCAATTTGATGCCAGAAAGCAAAGTTTCTACTTCATCAAAATACTTTTGTAGTGAAATTAGTGATAAATGATTCTGTTTTGTTTGGAAATCAGCCCATTCAGCCGAAAAATCTTCTCCCTTTTTTGCCAAGGCAATCAAATGCAAAAGTTCGTCGGTTGCTTTTCCTCTTGCACTGACGACAATGGCTAAGTTAGTGTTTTGTTGGTAATTTCTTTGTATTATTTTTATAGTTTGCGAGATTCCTTTTCCGTTTTCTAAGGATTTTCCACCAAATTTTATGATCTTCATAATTATTTAATTTTATAAAAAAATGTTAATTTAAATTATTCTTCAATTATTCAAAAATGGGTTTCAGCATTTGGTTTAACTGCTCATATTCCATCAAAAAAGCGTCATGCCCGTGAATGGACTGGATTTCGTGATAATACACATTATTTTTTAAGCCTTTTAAAATTTTATATGTTTTTCGGTTGCGTTCCGCGGTGAAAAACAAATCCGTATTTACTGAAACGATGTGAATATTACTTTTAATTTTATCTAAATCAGCTGCATTTGGTGCCACATCAATCGTAGAAATCAAATGATTCATCAATCGGTAAGCTTTTAGTTGAAAACGATTTTCGAGCGCTCTACCATGATAATCTAGCCAATCATTGACTTTGAACTCATTCTTTTCGGTATCGAACTGATTTTGGAAACGATGGTTGATAGAAAAAGGTGTTCGGTACACCAACATGGCGTTTACACGAGCGTCTTGGATTGGGTTTTTAGAAAAATTCAAAATTCTATCTTGCAAATAACTTTGTGCACGCACCCAATCGCTCGTCTGAAAATCTGTAACCACTGGAATTAAATTTTCAAACAAATCAGGAGCGTCATACGCCATTTGCCAAGCAATTGCGCCACCCAATGAGCCACCAATCATGGTGTGAATTTTATTGATATTCAAATTTTTTAAGCCTTGTAAAAATAAATTAGAAATACACTTCACCGTGAAATCTTTATAATTATCTACCAAAACACCATCGTAGCCATTGCCTGGAATATTGAAGGCTAAAATTGTAAACTTTTGATTATCAATAACCTTCCTGTCGCCGATTAAACTTTTCCACCAGCCTTTTTTGCCTGCCACGGTAGAATTCCCCGTCAGTGCGTGATTTACCAAAACAATGGGCGCATGCCCCAGCGGGCAGCCAAACATCTCGTACGATAAATTTACCTGAAAAATTTCAGCACTTTTTGATTTAGTTGAAATTTTAATTTTTTTCATTATTTTTTTTAAAGGCTTAAAAAAAAATCCCTTGACATTGTATTGCCAAAGGGATTAAATAGAATTAGTTATTTAAATTTAGGCAATATACTTCTGTTGGTGCATCATCATCTCCATCATCATTCGCATTGGTATATTTGGTTTGAAATTCATTTTTAGTTTAATTTAATTAAAAATAAAAAACCGCTACAATAATAATGCAGCGGCTCTTGGATTTTTATTAAAATTTAGACATTACCCATGCGCTGCAAGATTAAATTGCATCATCATAGACATTATCATATTTTGTACTCGTTGTTTCATTTGTACTTGCAAAATAAAACAAAAGATTTGATATGAGCAACTTTTTATTTTATTTTCCAAAGGCAGGTTACTCAGCACTTTTATTATTTGTTTCTAAAGAGATATTGAAAAAAATTTAATAAGCCTAAAAAAATTTAATAAGCCTAAAAAAACTATTTATCACCTTTATTTATAAGATCTTATCATGCTAAAAATTAAAATCTGACGATTAATATGTTCACTAAATTTTTAAAAGCTTATTAAATTTTAGTAAATTTGGCATCAAAAAAATAATGAGTATTATTATCAATATTTTAATCACAGCGGTGGCTTCATATTTTTTAGCTAATGTTTTAAGTGGTGTTAGTTTTGGAAGCTTCACACAAGCCATCTTTTTTTCTATTGTTTTAGGGATTTTAAACGCCATCGTCAAGCCTATTTTAATTTTCTTCAGCTTACCCATTACTATTTTAACTTTAGGTTTATTTATCTTAGTTATCAATGCATTGATTATCTTAATAGCTGCTTATTTCCTAGACGGGTTCAATGTTAATGGATTTTGGTGGGCATTGATTTTTAGTTTGTTGCTCTCTTTAGTCACCTCAATTTTACAATCTTTAATTTAGTGTTTAAAAATATTTTAGGTTTAAGGGAGCTTTAATTTTTCACTCCTGCATGCTACAGAAACTTGATGTGCCAGTGGAGGAGAGCAAACTTAAATTAGAAAAAATTTATACACAAAACCAGAATGGGTTGAATGAATTTAATCAAAAGCTTATTCATTCCAAAGAAGAATTTGAAAAAGAACTTCAGAAACGCAGAATTTCTTCTCATCAAGTTTTATCTGATATTGATTTTAATAAAATCTCATTGATTATCATCAATTTAGGGATGAGAAGAAGCGGAGGCTATTCAGGTATTTTAGAAAACCCAAAAATCGAAAATCAAAATTTAGTCGTAGATTTAACCTTGTTTTCGCCTAGGCCTAATGATTAGCTTACGATGGCTTTGACTTATTCTACATTGATTTATAAAGTTAATACTACAAAAATTAAACAACTGATTGTAAACCCCAAATAAAATGAAAGTATATTTTGACAGTGCTGCAACTACACAAATGCACGAAGAAGTCATCGATGCGATGATAAATGGAATGAAAGAAAAATTTGGTAATCCTTCTTCTACACATTTTTTTGGTCGTGAAAGTAAAGCAGAAATTGAAAAAGTTAGGAAAGATATTGCCAAATACACTGGGGTAAACGCTTCAGAAATTATTTTTACTTCTTGCGGTACAGAAGCAAATAATTTAATCATCAGAAGTGTAGTCGAGCATCTCGGTGTAGAGCGAATCATTACCAGTGTTTTAGAACACAAGTGTGTGGCAGAAACGACAAAAGAAGTTTGTAGCAAAAAAGATTTAGAATTACTTTTATTACCCATCAAAAAAGATGGAAACCTTGATTTTGAAACCTTAGAAAAATACTTAAAAGATTCCCCGAAAAAGACATTAGTAACCCTAATGCATGCCAATAATGAAATTGGGAATATTTATGATATTGAGAAAATAGGAAAAATATGCGAAGAAAATCAAGCCTATTTCCACTCAGATATGGTGCAAACCTTAGGGCATTTCGCCATCAATCTCCATGAATTGCCAGTGCACTTTGCTAGCAGTAGCGCCCATAAATACCACGGGCCAAAAGGTGCAGGTTTTGCCTACATCAAAAAAGGAACAGGATTAAAAGCTCAAATTACTGGGGGAGGGCAGGAACGGAATTTAAGATCAGGCACCGAAAATTTACACGGAATCTTAGGCATGGGGAAAGCATTTGAGATGGCTAATCAAAATTTTGACAATGAAATCAAAAAAATTAAAAGCTTAAAAAAATACACGATAAAAAAACTAAATCAAGCATTTCCTGATATCATTTATAATGGGAAAAGTGCTGATCTAGAGGAAAGTTTATACACAATTTTAAGTGTTCTATTGCCATTCCATGACTCATTGATTGGCTTTGAATTGGATCTAAAGGGCATTGCCGCCTCGCAAGGTAGTGCTTGTAGTTCGGGGGCGAGCAAAGCCAGTGCGGTAATTACTGCTTTGCATGAGGCTTCTGTTTTGAAAGCGACTACACCTTTACGCCTTTCATTTAGTATTTATAATTCTGAGGAAGAAATAGATTATTTAGTTCAATCTTTGGTGGAAATCGCTGAAAAACAAAAAGCTAGAAATTAAGCAAAAGAAAATTAATTTTTAAAGGCTTAAAAAATTTTCAATATACGTATCTTTGGTCAGATTTATGGATAATTACGTTGTTTCAGCTAGAAAATACAGACCCCAAACTTTTGATGAAGTCGTTGGTCAGGAGGTAATTGCAAAGACTTTAGAGCATGCGATTGAGAATAATCATTTAGCTCAAGCTTTATTATTTTGCGGGCCACGGGGTGTGGGAAAAACAACTTGTGCAAGGATTTTAGCCCGAAAAATTAATGAATCTACCACTGATGACAGCAAAGATTCTGATTTTGCATTCAATATTTTTGAATTGGATGCAGCTTCTAATAACTCCGTAGATGACATTCGCTCGCTGGTTGACCAAGTGCGTTTTCCGCCACAGGTGGGGCAATACAAAGTTTACATTATAGATGAGGTTCATATGTTGTCTAATCAAGCATTTAATGCTTTTTTGAAAACTCTAGAGGAACCACCAGCGCATGCTATTTTTATTTTAGCAACAACAGAAAAACACAAAATCATTCCAACGATTTTATCTCGATGCCAAATTTATGATTTTAAGAGAATTAGCATTATTGATATCAAGAATCACTTGAAGAAAATTGCTGCTCAAGAAAATATTGAATACGAAGATGATGCACTGCATTTAATTGCTCAAAAAGCAGATGGAGCTTTGCGTGATGCGCTTTCAATTTTTGACCGTTTAGTGACTTTTGGCAACGGAAATGTTTCGATGCAAGTGGTGACTGAGACTTTGAATGTATTGGATTATGAAACTTATTTCTCTGTAACACAACATTTAATCGGAAATGAAATCCCAAAAGTTTTGCTCCAATTGGAAGAAATTTTACAGAAAGGTTTTGATGCCCAATTATTTATCAGTGGATTGGGAAGTCATCTAAGAGATTTGCTCGTAGCTAAACACGCTGAGACGCAATCCCTATTGGATGTGGGTGAGAAAACAGCTCAAAAGTATTTAAAACAAGCTCAAATTTGTAATTTAAATTTTCTATTGCAAGGTATTGAAATTTGTAATAAAGCCGATATTGATTATAAAAACTCTAAAAATCAAAGACTTACAGTTGAGTTAGCTTTAATGCAATTAGCGAGTTTGACGGCAGAGGATAATACAATCTTAAAAAAAAAAAGTTTAGAATAATCCCCTCTATATTTTTTAAGACTTCTAAAAAAGAGCAAAAAACTACTGCTACGCCAGCTCAGGAAAATTTGGCTGGAGCTGGGAAAAATGTTTTGCAAGAAAATATAATCTCAAAAACAGAAACCAGTGGCAATGAGCTACCTACAGAGCCTAAAAAAATGGCTATTCGCAGGCAAAATCCGATTTTTAGCATTAATGCAGAGGCAGAAAAATTAATAGCAAAAAAAGAGGAGAGCGATATGGCAAAAGAGGAGAAAGAGCTGCCTAATGAAGAGTTCACCAAGCATGATTTTCTCCGACTTTGGAATGAGTTTTTAGAAAAAATTAAAAATCATAACCGCCCAGCTTTTAACGTTTTGCAAACGGCAGAATGGGAAATCAATAAGAGTAATGATATTGTATTGAGCTTTGATTCTGAGTCGATGGCAATTGAGTTTGAAAATTTGAGAGAGCAATTTGTGATTTTTTTTAGAGAAAATTTAAATAATTATTACATTCAAGTATTAAAGAAAGTAAAGGATGAAGCTTCAGATAAAAAGCACATCAAATCACGGCGAGATATTTTTAATGAAATGGCTGAAAAAAATGAAAATTTATTAAGGCTTCAGAAAATTTTTGATTTAGATATTGATAACACTCCGAGATATTTTTAATTTTTTTAGTACTTTGCAATCATTATACTTTATAACAGATGGAAATTAAACGACTTTTTGATATATTATACAACCAACAGGAAAAACAAACTTTGGAAGTTTGTTTGGCGAAAAAAACTGGGGAAACATGGAAAACTTACTCTACGCAAGAATATATTGACATCGCAAATAGCGTAAGTAGAGGACTACTTAAAATTGGGATTAAAAAAGGTGATAAAATTGCTATCGTGGTAGATAATAACTGCCCTGAGTGGAACTTTTTAGACATTGGTATTCAGCAAGTTGGAGCTATTTCTGTTCCTGTATATTCTACAATTTCTGCCGAGGAATATGAATATATTTTCAACGATGCAGAAGTGAAAGTCTGTTTTGCCTCAAATTTAGAATTAATCTCTAAAGTTTCAGAAACTCAAAAGAAAACACCTTCATTAGAATATATTTACAGTATAGAAAAATTACAAGACTTTTCTCATTGGGAAGAAATTTTAGATTCAGGCAATAAAAATGAAAACCAAAATGAAGTAGAACAAATCAAAAATAGTGTAAAAGAGGATGATTTGGCTACACTGATTTATACTTCTGGCACGACTGGTAAACCAAAAGGAGTCATGTTAAGTCATAAAAATTTGGTCTCGAATGTGATTGCATCTCGTAAACGAATTCCGCCACTGGGCGAAAAACCTAAAGCTTTGAGTTTTTTGCCAATTTGCCATGTTTTTGAGCGAATGATAATTTATTTATATCAATACAGTGGAATTTCTATTTACTATGCAGAAAATATGGATAAAATTGGTGATAATTTAAAAGAAATTTCTCCACAGGTTATGACGGTGGTGCCTAGAGTTATTGAAAAAGTCTATGGGAAAATTTATGAAACAGGTATGAACTCTGGAGCTGTAAAAAGTAAAATTTTTGCATGGGCTTTAAATCTAATTGAAGATTATGACCCTTTGAGAAAAGATAAACCTCTCTCTTGGTATTTAAAATATAAAGTTGCTAACAAATTGGTATTCAGTAAATGGAGAGAAGGTTTAGGAGGTAAAATGGTGACTTTAGTTAGTGGTAGTGCTAAACTATCAGAACAACTAAACCGAATGTTTTGGGCGGCAGGTATTCCAATTTTAGAAGGCTATGGGTTGACGGAAACTTCCCCCGTGATAAGCGTAAATTCATTTAATAAAAATGGATTTGAGATTGGGAGTGTGGGTAAACCACTCAAAAATGTAGATGTGAAGATAGCTGAAGATGGCGAAATTTTAGTAAAAGCACCGAGTGTTTTTAAAGGATATTATAAAAATCCAACGAAAACAAAAGAAGCTTTCACTCCAGAAGGCTATTTCAAAACTGGAGATATAGGCGTGATAAATTCAAAGGGTATATTAAAAATCACCGATCGGAAGAAACAAATCTTCAAAACCAGTGGTGGGAAATACATTGCTCCAGAACCGATTCAGAATAAGATGCTAGAGATTCCATTCATTGCACAAATTATGGTGGTGGGCGAAGGGCAAAAGATGCCGTGTGCTATCATTCAGCCAAACTTTGATTATATCAGAAATTGGGCTGAGAAAAATAATCTCAATCTAGATTTAGACCCCAAGAAAATTACTGAAAATAAACAAGTTATAGATGAAATTCAGAAAGGAATTGATGATAAAAACAAGCATTTTGGGCATTGGGAACAAGTGAAACGCTTTGTTTTGACTCCAGAAGAATGGACGATTGATAATGATTTATTGACTCCAACGCTGAAGATGAAACGAAAAAATATCAAAGAGAGATATATTGCTCTCTATAACGAGTTGTATGAAAATTAAACCCAAAATACTCGTACTCACAGGTGCTGGAATTTCACAAGAAAGTGGATTAAAAACCTTTAGAGACTCGGGAGGTTTGTGGGAAGATTATGATATTTCTCAAATTGCAACGCCAGAAGCCTTTGAAGAAAATCCTAAATTAGTTTTAAAATTTTATAATTTAAGAAAAAAACAACTCAAAGATGTAGAACCCAATGCAGCTCATCATTTTTTGAAAACCTTAGAAGATGATTTTGAGGTGATTATCATTACACAAAATGTCGATGATTTACATGAAAGAGCAGGCTCAAAAAATATTATTCATTTGCATGGCGAACTCAAAAAAGCACGCAGCGTGTTCAATGACGAAATTGCTTTCGAATACGAAAAAGATATTCAATGGGGTGATTTACACAGCGATGGCGGGCAACTGCGTCCGCATATTGTTTGGTTTGGGGAAGCAGTCCCTCAGATGCAAAAAGCAATAGAAGAAGCCCAAAAAGCAGATATTCTTTTAATAATTGGAACTTCTCTGCAAGTTTACCCAGCAGCGGGTTTGGTGCATGAGGTAGCGACAAATGTTCCAGTTTATTTGATTGACCCTTCTCCAATTGAATTCCCTAGTTTTAACCAAAAAATTCATCATATTCAGAAAAAAGCAATTGCGGGAATAGAAGAATTAAATGAAATTTTAAAAATTTTTTTAAAGCCTTAAAAAATAATATACTTTTATAAAAATAAAATTTAATTCGGAAGAAAAAAATCCAATAATCTGTTTTCCACCTTGTTTACAAACCAAAAGAGATTAAAATTCATTAAGATAAAATGTGTGAAAAAAAAAAGCCATCTCAAAATTTATTGAAACAGCTTTTTTTCTATTTTAGTTCAAAAGAGACATTAAATAAATTTTTTAAGCCTTAAAATTTTCTATGGTTTCTCTAATGATACGAAGACAATCCAACAATTGCTCTTCGGTAATTACCAATGGCGGGGCAAAACGAATGATATTCCCGTGTGTTGGTTTTGCTAATAATCCGTTGTTTTTCAGTTTTATACAAATATCCCAAGCTGTAGAACTTTCTTCCGTATCGTTTATGACGATGGCATTCAATAGACCTTTCCCACGAACTTTTGTGAGAAGATTTGGATTTTCATCAACAATTTTTTGCATCTCTTGTCGGAATAAATTCCCTAGTTTATAAGCTTTTTCAGCTAAATTTTCATCTAAAATAACCTCAAGAGCGGCCGTTGCCACTGCACAGGCCATCGGGTTTCCACCAAAGGTAGAGCCATGCTGCCCAGGTTGAATGACATTCATAATTTCATCGTTCGCTAAAACAGCAGAAACTGGGTAAACACCCCCTGAAATCGCTTTACCCAGCGTTAAAATATCAGGTTTTATATTTTCATAGTCGCACGCCAACATTTTGCCTGTACGAGCAATTCCTGTTTGAATTTCATCTGCAATGAAGAGCACATTGTGTTTTTTACACAAATCATAGCAAGCTTTCAAATACCCATCTGAAGGCACATAGACGCCAGCCTCACCCTGAATCGGTTCTACTAAAAAGCCAACTACATTTGAGTTTTCTTGCAAGATTTTTTCTAAAGCTTCAGCATTATCATATTCCACGCTGATGAACCCAGAAGTATAAGGCCCAAAATCATCACGAGCATTATCGTCATTGGAGAAAGAAATAATGGTGGTTGTTCGCCCATGGAAATTCCCTTTGGCTACTACAATCACAGCTTTTTCTTCGTCTACACCCTTTTGCGTATAGCCCCATTTGCGACAAATTTTTAATGCAGTTTCTACTGCTTCTGCGCCCGAGTTCATCGGTAAAACTTTATCAAAATCTAAAAGTTCAGTGATGTATTTCTCGTATTTGCCCAATTCTGAATTGTAAAAAGCTCGAGAAGTAAGCGTTAACTTCTCTGCCTGATTTTTTAAGGCTTGAATAATTTTGGGGTGGCAATGCCCTTGATTGACCGCTGAATAGGCAGATAAAAAATCATAATATTGTTTGCCCTCAACATCCCACACAAAAACACCTTCTCCTTTTTCTAAAACAACTGGAAGCGGATGATAATTATGAGCACCGTGCTTATATTCTAAATCTATATAATATTGTGAATTTTGATTGTGAGTATTTCCCATAAAGATTAAATTTTATTTGTTTTTATAATGTTCTAAATCAAAATTACTAAAATTAAGACAATTTATTAGCGAATTTGATAAATTAATTAATGATTTGACTTAATTATTCTTCGTTTAGCTTATCTATGTATCCGCTCAAGAGTATAATGAAATTTATAAAAAAGAAATTGTGAAAAAATAGAGGAAATATATGGCAAGGTGGCTTAGATTTCTGATTAGAAACGGCAACCAATCTCTACTGCTGTGTGCATAGGTATTAGAACTTTCCTTATTTTATTTAAAATCAAATAGATAAAAAAACAAAAATTAATGTTTAGTAATTAATCCATTCAATTTTTTTGCGTCGATTTCTGAGAAATCAGAAATAACTGTTCCAGCCAAAGAATAATCTTGATTATGGCTATTCTTACTCCGATAAGCTACAGCGTAAATTTCTGCTGCATGAGCAGCTTTTAACCCGCTGGTAGAATCTTCTATCACGATGCATTCTGATTTTTGAGCCTTGGCTAATTTTGCTGCAATTTCAAAAATTTCTGGGTGAGGTTTTGATTCTTTGAGTGAAGCACCACTAATTTTATCAGTAAAATAGGGGGTGAGCTCAAATTTTTCAAAAACCCAGTTTATCGTATTCATGCTTGCTGAACTGGCTAAAATCAACGTAATATTATTTTGGTATAAATTTTTAATTAAATCTAAAACACCAGGAATTAAATCAAAATTTGGGTCGTTATCAAATAAATGTTTAAAAAACTTTCTTTTAACATTAATCAGCTCTTGAGGTTGATTTTTAAGTCCAAATTTATCTATCAGAGTTTCACAGACATGTTGCGTTGATTTCCCCGTAAAAGTCTGGAATAATTCTTCTGAAACTTCAATATTAAAATCATCAAACATTGAGTAATAAGCTTTTCTATGCAATGGTTCTGTATCGACAATCACTCCATCCATATCAAAAAGTACTGCTTTGAGCATTTTCTTTCGTTTTTCACAAAGATAAAAAATATAATTAACAACGAATTAACAAATTTGATAAATTTATGGAATACCTTTTGAAATTAAAAAGTTATAACAATTTAAAACTAATATTATGGACAATTCATTTGAAACAAAGTTAAAAGGAAACTGGAATCAACTGAAAGGAAAAGCTAAGCAACAATGGGCTGATTTGACTGATGATGACTTATTATACGAAGAGGGAAAATCAGATGAATTATTTGGTAGAATTCAAAAGAAAACTGGCCAAGCAGTAGAAGATATTAAAGATTGGTTTAACGATAACGTTGGCTAATTATCTTAATTATAATTTTCAGTTTAACTCCTGCGTTTGCGGGAGTTTTTATTTTTTTTTTAAGCCTTTATAAATTTTAATAAATATTGACTTTTAAGTTTCTGTGTAAAAAAAGGAGTCTAAAAAAATCCCGCAAGAAATTTTACGGGATTTTTTTTAAGCCTTAAAAAATTTATGAAATTAGTTCTGCAAAATGCTTAGTCAATCTAACTAATTGAGCGGTATAAGACATTTCATTATCATACCAAGTAATGATTTTTACTAGTTGCTCGCCATTCTCATCTTCTAAAACTTCTGTAGAAAGAAGATCAAAATAAGAGCCGTAAGTTATTCCTATAATATCTGAAGAAACAATAGGCTCGTCAGTATATCCTAGGGTATCTTTCAAATCTCCATCTGCTGCTGCAATGATAGCATTATTAACGTCTTCTTTTGTTACTTTTTTATTTAAACGAGCAGTTAAATCAACTAAGGAACCAGTTGGTACGGGAACGCGAAGAGCCATTCCATCTAATTTCCCTTTCAATTCAGGTAAGACTAAACCAACTGCGGCGGCGGCACCAGTTGTAGTAGGGACGATATTAGCTGCTGCTGCACGCGCTCTTCTCAAGTCACTATGTGGCCCATCTAGTGTATTTTGATCATTAGTATAGCCGTGGACTGTTGTCATCAAACCAGAGAGTAAACCAAATTTATCATTCAAAACTTTAGCTACAGGTGCCAAGCAGTTTGTAGTGCAAGAAGCACCAGAAAGAACGGTTTCGCTACCATCTAAAATATCATGGTTTACGTTGTAAACGATGGTTTTCATATCACCTTTGGCGGGAGCAGAGATAATCACTTTTTTAGCTCCAGCCTTGATGTGTTTTTCAGCGGCTTCTTTGGTTCTGAAGAAGCCAGTACATTCTAAAACGACATCAATTCCTAATTCTTCCCAAGGAAGTTGCTCTGGGTCTTTTTGACTATAAATGGTAATTTCTCTACCATCTACGATTAATTTATCTTCTTTTACTTCTAGTGAGTCTGTTTTGAATTTACCTTGTGTAGAGTCATACTTTAATAAATGACCTAATGTTTTTGCATCGGTAAGATCGTTGATTGCTACAATATCAAAATCATTGTCGTCTTCCATTAAGCGGAAAGCTAAACGACCTATTCTACCAAATCCATTGATTGCTACTTTAACTTTTGCCATAATTATTGATGTTAAATTTATAAATTATCTTGCTAATATATCTGAAACTTTTATGAGTTCCTGATCAATTTCGTTATGTTTTTGAATAGCCTCTTCTATAGGCGTAAATACAATTTTATTACTTCTGACCCCAGCCATTACTCTTGTTTTACCTTGCAATAATCCTTCCACAGCTGCAATTCCCAGCCTACTTGCCAGCACGCGGTCTGCGCAGCTAGGGTCTCCTCCTCGCTGAATATGCCCTAAGACCGTCACACGGATATCATAGTCAGGATATTTTATTTTGGTAAATTTAGCTAAATCATAAACACCGCCCAATTCTTCACCTTCTGCTACAACAATTATACTTGAGAGTTTTCCTGTCTTTCTACCTCGTTCCATTGAGTCAAACATCTCCTCAATTTTATCTTTTCTCTCTGGGATTAAAATATCTTGAGCCCCACATGCGATCCCCGAATTCAATGCAATAAAACCAGCATCTCTCCCCATAACCTCTACGAAAAATACACGATTGTGAGATTGCGCTGTATCACGAATTTTGTCAATAGCATTTATAACTGTATTTAGTGCCGTATCGTACCCTATCGTGAAATCCGTACCAAAAATATCATTATCTATCGTCCCAGGAATTCCAATCACTTTGACGTCATGCTCTTCACTGAATATTTTAGCCCCGGTAAAAGAGCCATCTCCACCAATCACTACTAGTGCGTCAATACCATTTTTTTTTAGGTTTTCGTAAGCTTTTTTGCGGCCTTCTTTAGTTGTGAACTCTTTAGAACGAGCTGTTTTTAAAATTGTTCCTCCGCGGTTAATGATATTGCTTACGCTTCTTGGCCCCATCGAAAATATATTATCCTCTATCAAGCCTTGGTAGCCTAGGCGAATCCCCTTACAATTTAGCCCGTTATAAATACTAGCACGCACCACGGCACGCAGCGCAGCATTCATTCCTGGTGCATCTCCACCAGAAGTCATAACTCCGATTGTATTAATATTTTGTTTCCCCATCGATTAAAATTTCAGTCACAAATATAATGAAATTTAACATTTTTATTGTACTGATATTTTTATGATTTTTGTGGGGTAAAATTCTAGTGAAATTTTTTAAGGCTTAAAAAATTTTTAAAAAATTAATTTTAAATTTCTATTCCTAATTTTTCTTTCAAGACATTGATTTCATCTCTGAGCTTTGCTGCTTGAATGAAGTCTAAATCCTTTGCTGCCTTTTGCATTTGTTGTGTTTTTTTCTCTATCACTTTGTTTAAATCTTGATTTTGATAATCCACTTGGTCTTCTGCAGCTATTTTCATCACAGATTTCTGCACGTAAGGGTTATTCTCGAAATCGACTTCTTTTTTGATGCGATTAATCTTTTTCACCAAAGCTTTTGGTTCAAGATTATGTTTCTTATTATATTGAATTTGGATTTCTCTGCGACGTTCTGTTTCATCAATACAACTTTGCATACTTGCCGTGATTTTATCAGCATACATGATTGCTTTTCCGTTTACGTTTCGTGCAGCGCGACCTACTGTTTGCGTTAGCGAACGATTATTTCTCAAAAAACCCTCTTTGTCAGCATCTAAAATGGCTACCAAGCTTACCTCTGGCAAATCTAAGCCTTCACGCAATAAATTCACGCCCACCAAGACGTCGTATAAACCTTCACGCAAGTCTTGCATGATTTGTACGCGGTCTAATGTATCGACATCAGAATGAATATACTGGGTTCTAACGCCATAGCGTGTCAAGTACTTGGTCAATTCTTCTGCCATTCGTTTAGTCAAGGTGGTGACAAGCGTTCGTTCATCAATTTCAGCACGTTTTTGAATTTCTTCCATCAGATCATCCATTTGGTTGAGAGATGGGCGTACTTCAATGATGGGGTCTAGCAAACCTGTTGGGCGTATAACTTGCTCTACAACAACACCTTCACCCAATTTTAATTCATAATCGGCAGGTGTCGCAGAGACGTAAATCACTTGATTTTGTAAGCCTTCAAATTCTTCAAATTTCAGTGGTCGATTGTCCATAGCTGCTGGCAGACGAAAGCCGTATTCTACTAAATTCTCTTTTCGGCTACGGTCACCACCGTACATTGCATGAACTTGAGGAACGGTTACGTGCGATTCATCTATCACCATCAAATAATCATCTGGGAAGTAGTCGAGCAGGCAAAAAGGCCGTGTGCCAGGTAATCTGCCGTCCAAATAACGGGAATAGTTTTCTATCCCAGAGCAGTAGCCTAATTCTTTCATCATTTCAACGTCAAACTCTGTGCGTTCTTTGAGTCGTTTTGCTTCTAAATTTTTTCCTATTTCTTGAAAAAAATTAACTTGTTTTCCTAAATCTGTTTGAATGTTCTGAATTGCACCATTCATTGTTTCTTTGGAAGTAACAAAAAGATTGGCTGGGTATAGATTAATTTTATCAAAACCTGCGACTCTTTTCCCGTTGGGAACGTTGAAGGTTTCAATTTCTTCGATGCGTTCACCGTAAAAGTGGACACGAAGTCCATCATCAGCATAGGCTGGGAAAATTTCGATGGTATCACCTTGAACACGAAAGTGACCTCGTGCAAATTCTCCTGTGGTTCTCGCATATAAACTATTGACTAGCTGATGCAAAAAGTGCGTACGGTTGATTTTCATTCCTTTCTCTAGCTGAATGACACTTTTGTGAAATTCTGTTGGGTTTCCAATGCCATACAAGCATGAGACGGACGCTACAACTAGCACATCTCGCCGCCCAGAGAGGAGCGAAGATGTAGTGCTGAGTCGTAGTTTTTCAATTTCTTCATTGATGCTTAAATCCTTCTCGATGTATGTAGAAGAGTGGGGAATATAAGCTTCTGGCTGGTAATAATCGTAGTAAGAAACAAAATATTCTATCGCATTATTAGGGAAAAACTCTTTGAACTCTATATAAAGTTGAGCCGCCAAAGTTTTATTGTGCGCTAAAATCAAGGTTGGCCGCTGAACTTCTTTTACCACATTGGCAATCGTAAATGTCTTCCCCGAACCTGTAACTCCCAGTAGCACTTGGTATTTATCTTGATTTAGGATACCATTTTTTAGTTGTTTTATAGCTTTGGGCTGGTCTCCAGTAGGTTGAAAATCAGATTGCAAATTAAAATTCATATAGAAATTTTTAAAGCCTTTATAAAATTTTATTGAAATTACTTATTGAAATTATTTATCAAGACTTTTAGTTTAAAAGCAACTTTTTAATCTCTTTTCCCGCCTAAAAGAATGCTAGCGAAGTAGATCAATTGTGCCAATGACCCCAAAGCAGCAACCAAATAGGTTCTTGCAGCCCATTTGAGCGAATCTCTAGCCGCACTGTACTCCTGCGGTTGTACAATGCCGTTTTGTTGCATCCAAGCCAACGCACGATTGCTCGCATCGTATTCTACAGGTAAAGTTACAAAAGTAAATAATGTTACTACTGCAAAGGCTAATACACCAAACGTTAAAATCCAAGGATTCCCCATGTTATAATAAAGGAAAATACCACCCATGATGAGCCACATTGATAGCTGTGAGCTGATGTTGACCATCGGTACCATTTTTGAGCGAAATTGTAGCCAAGAGTAACCCACCTTATGTTGCACCGCATGGCCACATTCGTGAGCAGCTACAGCCGCCGCCGCTGCATTTCTTTCATAATAAACTACTTCTGAGAGGTTTACCGTTTTATTTGCAGGATTGTAATGATCTGTCAATTGCCCTTGTGTACTGATGACGCGCACATCATGAATATTGTTATCAGCCAACATCTTCTCAGCGATTTCTTTTCCACTCATTCCGTTGCTGAGGTTAACGTTTGAATATTTTTTAAACTTTGATTTTAATTTCCAGCTAACATAGTAACTTACAGCTGAGATCACTATTATTAATATGTAATAAAAATTCATGGTCTTTTTTTTGGATTTATACTTTTACAAATATAATGCCTTTTTGGAATATAAAATGTAGAGAAGCTTCTTCATTCAAAATATTAAAAAAAATCATATTTTTGAATTTGCATTATAAAATTGAATGGAAATTATAAAAATTAGCAACCGTCGAAAAGATTTACTGAAATTTATCGAATTCCCAAAAAAACTCTATAGAGATTATCCTTATTTTGTGCCACCACTAAATCAAGAAGAATTAGCCGCCTTAGATTTTGATAAAAACCCTGTATTTCAACATGCTGAAGCAGAATATTATTTAGCCTTAAAAAACGGGAAAGTAGTAGGGCGAATTGCAGCGATTGTCAACTGGAAAGAAGTCAATGAGCTAGGGAAGGAGCAAGGGCGCTTTGGTTGGTTTGACTTTATTGATGATTATGATGTGAGCGCTGCTTTGCTAAAAAAAGCAGAAGACTTTATAATTTCTAAAGGCTTGAAAAAAATAGAAGGTCCCGTTGGTTTCTCTAATTTAGATAAAGCTGGATTGCTAACCAAAGGTTTTGACAAGTTACCTACCATGGTGACGCTTTATAATGCACCTTATTATGAATCTCATTTGCTTCATTATCAGTATGAAGTTGCCAAAACTTGGGTAGAGTATGAAATGCATGTACCTGCTGAAAAACCTAAGCGAGTAGCTAAATTTTCAGCTATAATAAAAGAACGCTATGAGTTAAAAATCAAAGAGATTAAATCAAAAAAAGATTTGCTGAAAATAGCAGATTCTATGTTTGATTTGATGGATAAAACCTACGGAGAATTAAGCAGTTATGTGCCTTTTCAGCCTGAGCAAATCAAACATTACAAAGAAAAATACATTGGCTTTATCAATACTGATTTTGTGACAGCCGTAGCCAATAAAGATGATAAATTGATTGCCTTTGCCATTACAATGCCTAGCTATTCTAAAGCTCTACAAAAAGCCAACGGACGGATTTTCCCCTTTGGGTGGTATTACTTTATGCAAGCATCCAAGAAAAATGATGCCGCAGCTTTTTACCTCATTGGCATCGACCCTCAGTATCAGAACAAAGGAATCACCGCTTTAGTTTTTAATGAAATGTTTAATACCTTTCAAAAATATGGAATAAAATACATTGAAACCAACCCTGAATTAATTGAAAACAAGAGTATTCAATTGCTTTGGAAAGATTTAAAGCCAACGCTACACAAAACCCGAAAAAGCTATTGTAAAGAATTATCTTGATAGGCTGTGAAACTGCCGTCGGTGTAAAAAATAACGATTTGTTCAATTTTTTTTAAGCCTTTAGAAATTTTTCCTTTTTCAGGTTGAATTTTCTGCAATACTTCCTCTCCAATTTCATCAAAAAGGCTAGGAGATGAGTTTCCGACTCCGTGTTTTTCTTGAAACAAATCATTATTCTCATTCATTTTTGAAGAATGATTTTCTTCTTTTCTCTCATCACGTTCAAACATCGGTAACTTCCCGTGAATCAAAAAATCCCAACGCAGCTCGGGAAAAGTGTTTTTTATCTTCACAATAAAATCAAGACTTAAATTATTTCTCCCTGTCATAATGTGAGATAAACCTGAACGCTGAACTTCTATTTTTTCAGCTAATTCCGTTGCGTTAATATTGTAAACTTCTAAAATACTTTCTAAAATTTTCTTAGACTTCATTTACATTGTTATTTTCAAGCGATAAATATACTTAAAATAATTATTCCATTAAACTTAAAGTTAAGTTAATCTATTCAATTAAATTAAATGTATTAATTAATTGAAATACAAATCATTATTAAATTTAATTATATAGTTTTTAAAATCTTCAAAAGCAGCATGACAAAATTACAGCTAATATTTTAGACACAAATGTGAATTAAACTTAAGAGTTATAAATGTAAACTACATTTATTTTTTAGAAATATAAATATCTTTGAATATGATTCAATATTTAAATTATCGTGTTCCAGGATTTGAAAATAAATACGTAAATCCTAAAAAATTAAAAGAATTTATCCAGAGAAAAAACTGGAATTATCAAGTTCTAGGGAAGAGCCAACAAAATAGAGATATTTATAGCGTTAGCCTCGGGAATGGGCCGATGAAATTTGCTTTTTGGTCTCAAATGCACGGAAATGAAAGTACAAATACAAGAGCATTATTAGATTTATTTCATTATTTAGATAAAGAGCAGCCGAAGTTTTTAAACCAATTTCAATTGGATTGGATTCCACAGCTTAACCCTGATGGGGCTGCGGTTTGGAGTCGATATTCTGCCAGTGGAGTTGATTTAAATCGAGATTTTATACAAGAATCTACTCCAGAAATAAAAATCTTAAAATCATATATTTTTAAGAAAGGTTACAAATGTATATTTAATTTACATGATCAAAGGAATTTATTTTATACCAAAAATAATTTGAAATCAACGGAAATAGCAATACTTTCACCAGTTGTTGGTCAACATTTGATGAATGAAAATTGTATTTTAGCTAAAAAATATTTGGCTGCAATTATTAGCAAAATGAGGGAGTTTACAAATGTAAATTTAGCTAAATTTAATGATTCATTTTACCCTTTAGCTGCGGGTGATAATTTTCAGAAAAGCGTCCCAACTATTTTAGTTGAAGCAGGGTATTGCCTAAATGACTTGCAGCGTAACCGAATTAGGGAGCAATTATTTTATTTTTTTTATTCTTTATTACAAATTGATTTTTCTAAGCCTTTAAAAAATTTTGAAGCGTATCAAGAATTACCGTTAAATTCTGAGGGGGCTTATGATTTAATTTTAAAAAATGTGAAAATTATTCAGAATAATCAGGAGGTAATCACGGCATTAGGTATCCGATTTCGGGATGAATTCATTGATGAACAAGTGAAAATAATTGCAGAAGTAATTGAAATTGGTGATTTAAATATGGCCATCGGCTATGAGATTTTTGATGCACAGGGGCAGATTTTAAGAAATAATGAGTTAGGCTATGAAATTCCTCAACGTGGGATGAAGGCAGATTTTGTCTTGGGGAAGAATATAAAAATAGAAAATGGAAAAATCAGAGAAATAAAACTATAATTTAACATAATATATATTATGGGCAAAACATTCTATGCTGAAATAGCAAATGAAAAGATATTATATATTATAATTCAGTAAGGATTTATAATCTGTTGGAAAAAATACAAGAGAAATAAAAACTGAATAAGAAATACTACGAGGAAATTCTAAAATTTTTAAGCCTTAGAAAATTTTAAAATGATTTAAAATATTATTTTTATTTAGTAAATTAACGGCATAAATTTTCGAGAATGATTTACAAAAGTTTAAAAGAAGCTGTAAGCCTTATTAAATCAGGGGATCGTGTGTTCATTCATAGTGCTGGAATGGCTCCTAGCCCTCTAATTGATGCGATGGCAGATGAGTATGAAAGATTAGAAAATGTAGAAATCGTTTCAATTCATACAGAGGGTTCTGCAAAATATGTGATGGAGCCTTATAATCAATCATTTAAAACAAATGTGTTTTTTGTAGGTCAGAATGTAAGAAATGCTGTTAATGAAAGTTTAGCTACCTACACTCCTATTTTTTTGAGCGAAGTGCATCAGTTATTTAGAAAAAATATCTTGCCGATAGATGTGGCTTTGATTCATGTTTCACCACCAGATGAGCATGGGTTCTGCTCTCTCGGTGCTTCGGTTGATATTTCGTTGCCTGCAACAGAGACTGCTAAAAAAATCATTGCACTGGTTAACCCTCTAGTGCCCAGAGTGCATGGCGATGGCTTTATACATAAAAGTAAAATTGATGTGGCTGTAGAACATAATGAGCCGCTAAACTCGATAAAGTTGCCTGAGCCTAATGCTAGCGAAAAGAAAATCGGGGCGAATGTTGCTGAATTGATAGAAGATGGGGCTACTTTGCAAATTGGCATAGGTGCTATTCCCAATGTAGTTTTAGATAATTTGAAAAATCATCAGCGCCTAGGGATTCATACCGAGATGTTTTCTGACGGAATTTTACCTTTGGTGGAATCAGGTGTCATCACTGGTGAGGAGAAGAAAATCAAACCAGGTAAGATTGTCAGTTGTTTTGCCTTGGGCAGCCAGAAACTCTATGATTTCATTAATGAAAATCCTATTGTTCAATTCAAAGAAGCTGCTTACACCAACGATACTTCTATCATCAGGCAAAACCCTAAGGTAACCGCTATAAATAGTGCTGTGGAAGTTGATTTAACAGGGCAGGTTTGTGCGGAATCTATTGGCAGTTATCATTTCTCTGGCGTTGGCGGACAGATTGACTACGTGCGTGGAGCGGCACATTCAGAAGGCGGAAAGCCTATTTTTGCTTTTAGTGCAAGAACCAAGAATGGAAAATCTAAAATCGTACCCCAGCTCAAATTAGGAGCAGCCGTCACAACAACTCGTGCGCATGTACATTATATCGCTACAGAGTATGGAGTTATAAATCTTTTTGGGAAAAGTTTAAAGGAAAGAGCTAGATTGCTTATATCTATTGCTCACCCCGATGATAGAGAATTATTGGAAAAACAAGCTTTTGAAATTCTTCACATTAAAATTTAAATTTTTAAAGCCTTAATTTTTTTTTGGGTTCATGACATTTTGTTTTACCTATTTTTTTGGCTAAAATAGAAATATTAATAGCCTAAAAATAAATCTTGCCTGGCAATGCGCTACGGGATTTCCATATTAATTTTTAAATTTGGGGAATTTTAAGAAATGAAAAAAGTTAGTCCCAATCTTATTGGATTCATTATTGCGGCAATCATGCTGGTTGCCTCAGTCTACATTTATCAACACTTTTTAGCCAAAAAAAGCGAATATCTTTTAGATAATAATTCCGATGAGAGTTATAAAATTCAAGTTGGGCATACGGTTTACACCCTAGCAGCTCATCAAACTTTGCCTATACCTTTGGGCAAAGGAATTCACCATATTATTGTGAAAAATGAGAAAGATTCGCTCATCAGTCAACAAAAAATCGAGGTAAAGAAACTGAGAGGTTTAGTCAATATCGGTCATCAAACATATTTTATCTTTGGCTTGCCTTATGGTGTTAAGGTAAATGTAGATTCCATCTTTGAGCATAATAAAACCACTTACCAAGGTAAAAAATATTTTGGCCCTTTAAAAATTGATAGTTCTTTTTACATTGAAGATTTTTATTACAATTTGAATGAAAATTTCCCTTCGCTCACCAAAAGTTCTTTGAATGATACTTTGCGAACCAAGATATTCCGTGAAGGTGATTTTAAACAATTTTATTTTGAACACTTTGAATAAACTAATATGTCACAAAAAATAAAACCATACAATACCCAAAAATCCAAAAAAAATGAAGTGGAAGAAATGTTTGATAATATTTCTTCTAAATACGATTTCCTAAACCGCTTGCTTTCGGCTCGCATAGATGTGCTTTGGCGAAACCAAGTTGTGAGTAAAGCCAAAAAAGAAAATCCTGAAAAAATTCTTGACGTCGCCACTGGGACTGGTGACTTAGCCATTGCCTTAGCAAGAAAAATAAAGGCTTCAAAAATCACAGGCTACGATCTCTCTGCTGGTATGTTACAAATTGGGAAGCAGAAAATAAGTAAAAAAAACTTACAAAATCGCATAGAAATGATTCAGGGAGATGCAGAAAATATGCCGTTTGATGATGATTTCTTTGATGCTATAACAGTCGCTTTTGGGGTAAGAAATTTTGAAAATTTAGACCAAGGTTTAACTGAATTCTACCGTGTGCTAAAACCAGGCGGGAAATTATTTATTTTAGAATTTTCTCAACCACAGAAATTTCCTATGAAGCAATTGTATCAATTTTATTCATACCGTATTTTGCCTGCAATCGGTCAATTATTCTCCAAAGATAGCCGTGCCTATACCTATTTGCCTGAGTCGGTTTCCGCCTTTCCGCATGGTGAAGAAATGCTCAATATTTTGAAGAAAAATCAATTTAAGCAAGTCAAAGATAAAAAACTTACCTTTGGTATCTCAAGTATATATGAAGCAATCAAGTAATTTAACTTCACCAAAATTATGAAGATGAAAAATTTTATAACACTATTGGTTTTCTTTTGTTTCTGCACAATTCAGGCACAATTCAGAGTAAATTATGATAAAAAAGATAAATTTACTGAGCTAGACCAGCAGCGTTTTTCTTGGGGGTACTTTATTGGTTTAAATCACTTTAATTTTAATGTCCACCCTGTTCATCAAAATCAATTAAATCCTACGGGTGTTGGCATCAATTCTTACGGGAAATTCAATGTTTATTCTGATAATAAGTTGGGGTTCTCTGCTGGATTGATGGGGCGGATGAAAGTCAGTGAATATTTCGATCTTTTCATTCAGCCAGGGATTCATTTCACTGAGCGTATTTTACACTTTAATCACATAGAAGTAGGGAAAACTTACAACAAACCAGACCCTAACAATCCTTATGACCCACATTTTAGTTCAGGAACATTTACTGCAACTGAAGGTTCAAAAACGAGAGCAGTCAAATCTACTTATCTAGATTTACCACTTTTCATTCAGCTGCATGGTGACCGCTGGTTCAACACTCGGCCTTATGTTCAAGCTGGTTTTGGGTATATGGCAAATTTGCAAAGCAATCAAAATTCCCAAGATGATAATGAAGATGGAATTTTCCGTTTGAAAAGTAATAATTACAATTACCAAATTGAAACTGGTATTAGTATTTATTTCAATCGATTTAGGTTGACACCTTCAGTCAAAGGAGTTTTTTTACTAAACAACGAATTGATTCCTGACGATATAGACACGCCCCAAATTTGGGCAGGTTCTGTCAAGTCATTGAAAACCAGAGCGATTTTATTTAGCTTAAAATTTGAATAAAAATTTTTTAAGGCTTAAGAAAAATTAGAAGGTAAATAATTTTAATATATTTACCTTCGGTGTATTTAGGATTTTTAAATCACTAATATTTAGATTATTATGAGAAAATTTTGTGCAGCTTAACTTATTTTTTATTAATCGTTTCCTATAAATTTTAATGACCGATAATTACTGAAGTGGGGCTTTTAATTCAAAAGTTGAAAAGTTTGCTTAGCAATTTCTAATTCTTCATTGGTTGGAATCACAATAATTTTCACTCTCGCAGTCTCTTTTTGAATTTCTCTGATTTCTTTTGCACGAATTTTATTTAATTCTGGGTTCAGCTCAATCCCAAAGTAATCCATATCTCTACAAACCAAATCTCTAATGATGTCACTGTTTTCACCAATTCCAGCTGTAAACACTAGAGCATCTAGCCCATTCATGGCTGCCGCATAACTTCCAATTTCTTTTTTGATACGGTAAGCATTCATTTCTAGTGCCAATTGACATTTTTCATCACCTTTCTCTGCACGGTCTTCGATATCGCGTAAATCGCTAAAGCCCGTCATACCCAACATTCCACTTTCTTTAGTGAAAATTCGATTTAATTCTTCGGCAGAGTAATTGTATTTATTCATCAAATAGAAAATAATTCCTTGGTCTAGTGAGCCAGTACGAGTTCCCATAATGAAGCCTTCATTGGGCCCGAAGCCTAAGCTGTGGTCGATACTTTTCCCGTTGAGGACAGCTGTCGCACTGCAACCATTGCCCAAGTGTAGACAAATAATTTTACTATCTTTTTTCCCTAAATACTCTATGGCTTTTTCTGAAACATATTTGTGTGAAATACCATGGAAACCATATACACGAATGTCTTTTTCGGTATAGAAATCATCAGCTAAAGCATATTTATACGCTTTCTCAGGCATAGTTTGGTGGAAAGAAGTGTCAAAAACGGCAATTTGCTGTGCTTTATCAAAAATATTTTCAGCAACTTCAATTCCTTTTAAATTCGCTGGGTTGTGCAGCGGAGCCAAGTCAAAAAGTTCTTGAATACTATCTTTCACCGACTGATTGATTAAAGTCGTTTGAGTAAATTTCTTGCCTCCGTGAACCACACGATGTCCCACGGCCTCGATTTCATCAGCATTCTTGATTACGCCTACTTCTTCATTTTGAAGCAAATCTGCTACAACCTTGAGTCCAAACTCGTGCGTAGGAATCGGCTGTAGAATTTTCTTTTGGTTTTGGTCGGTTTTATAATTAACTATACCTTCTTCTAAACCTATTCTTTCAATTAATCCACTGGCAAGTACGGTTTCTGCTGGCATATCTATCAGTTGAAATTTTATAGATGAACTACCAGAATTAATAATGAGTATTTTCATAGAATTTTAATAATCTTGTGCTTGAATTGCTGTTAATATAATTGTGTTAAATACGTCTTCTGTAGTACAACCTCTACTCAAATCGTTTACTGGTTTATTTAAACCTTGCAACATCGGGCCAATTGCTATAGCTCCAGTTTCACGCTGCACAGCTTTGTAAGTATTATTCCCAGTATTTAAATCAGGGAAAATCAACACATTGGCGCTTCCTGCCACTTCTGAGTCAGGTAATTTTTTCAGTCCAACGCTGGCATCTACAGCAGCATCATATTGAATCGGACCTTCCACTTTAAGATCTGGTCTTTTTTCTTTCACAATTTTTGTAGCCTCGCGTACACGATCTACGTCCTCTCCTTTCCCACTGCTTCCGCTAGAATAAGAAAGCATGGCAATGCGTGGTTCTATACCAAAGGCTTTGGAGCTATCAGCCGAAGATATTGCAATTTCAGCCAACTGCTCTGCTGTCGGGTTAGGGTTGATGGCACAATCTCCCATCACAGAAACTCGGTCATCTAAACACATAAAGAAGACTGAAGAAACTATGGAACATCCAGGCTTGGTTTTGATAAATTGCAAGGCAGGGCGAATCGTGTGTTGCGTCGTATGAACCGCACCACTCACCATCCCGTGAGCATCATTTTTATAAATCATCATCGTACCAAAATAGGAGACATCATACATTGTGTCTTCTGCCATTTGCTTATTGATTCCTTTGTGTTTTCGTAGCTCGTAGAATGTCTCTGTGTACTCTTCAAAACGCTCAAAGTTATGTGGATCTATGATTTCTACTGAACTGAAATCAATATTTAAATTTAGATTTTTAATCTTATTATTAATTTCCTCCTCGTTCCCCAACAAAACAATATCAACCAACCCCATTTTGCTCAAACGAGCCGTTGCACTTAGAATTCTTTCATCTAAAGCTTCTGGCAAAACAATTTTCTTTTTCTCCTTGCGTGCCATATTGATGAGATCATATTGAAACATTCTTGGCGTACGAATTTTATTCTGAAACTGGTTAATGTTTTGAATTAAAGCTTCTGGGTTAACATATTGATTAAATGTATTGACTAAAGCTTCAATTTTTGATTGATTATCAGAAGTTACTCTAGATGGAATACTACCGATGAGTTGCGTGGTCTCAAAAGTTCCCGTTTCAACACTCAGTATCGGAATTAATTTTTCTAAACCAGTCAATAATTGATTTATGGTTTCCTCTGGCAAAATACCACCAGTCAATACAATACCAGAAAGCTGTGGGTAATTGCTAGAAATATGTGCCTGTATAGAACCTAAAATGATGTCTGCCCGATCCCCTGGTGTGATGACTAAGCCATTTTCTTGAATATGATTTAAAAAATGTGGCAATTGCATCGCTCCTACAGCAAATTTCCCAGTGAGATTTGAAAGTAATTCTTCTCCAAACAAAAGTTTCGCACCCAAGTGATTGGCTATTTCTGCTACCGTCGGGTTTTTTAGCTTATCAACCATCGGGATAATGATTTTTTCCACCTTTTCAGGTAGGAAATTATCTAAATACCCTTTTAATTCCTCAATATTTTCAGGTTGAATTTTATTTGCCACGACACCCACTACCTCTACGTCTTCGCTGTTGTAGATTTGATAAGCCATTTCCAAATTTCGATTAAATTCCTTGAAACCCTTCCCTACTCCACTGCTTACAATCAAGGTTGGAAGCCCTAAATTTTTGGCAATATTAACGTTCCAATCAAACTCAAAAACGCTGCTTTCGCCAATAAAGTCAGTTCCCTCTACCAACACAAAATCAAATTGGCTTTCAATTTTTTTGTACTTCTCAATAATGATGTCTAACGACTCGCCAATACGATTGGAATTTCTATTCTCAATCAAAACATCGCGCGTCACACCATACATCTCTTCATAAGGAATCGAAATATTGAATTTATCTATAAAAGTATTGATATGATTATCAGCGTTTTTATCCTCTGAGCTCACCACTGGCCGGAAGTAGCCTACCTTTGCCATTCGCCCCAGAAGTGCATTCATTAAACCTAAAGTAATGATTGATTTTCCGCTGTGTGGTTCTAGCGTTGCAATGTAAATTCCTTTATTCATAGAACAATTGTGTTACTGGCAAAAGTAAGAAATTTTAAGAAATTTAATTGAAAAACAATGCACTTAAAACCATGATAAATTTCAGTAAAAATAACCCGTAGTGCATTATAAAAAAAGTCAGTTGCTTAAAAGGTTAAAATGATTTCATAACATTGATTTACAGTTAAATGCAATTAATTAACTTAATTATTTTTAGTTGAATTTAAGTTAATTGAAACCTTATTTCATCAGTTCTGCGACCAGCTTTAGAAGAAATTATACCAAAATTTTTTAAGGCTTAAAAAATTCAGTTGCTTGATGAATTTGTATTTGATAGAAATATTAATCATTGCAGACTCTTTTCATGGAAAATGACTATTTTTGCCCATAGTAATTGGTTTTGTTAGAACTTTAAACTTACTAAGAAGAAGGGTAGCCTTTTGAGCCTAATTTTATCTGACACAATGATTAACTTTATACTTTTATCTTTATGAAATTATTTCTCTCCCCTGCCAAGCGGCTTCAAACTGATTTCAGCAATGAATGGGGCTCTCTACAAACGCCAAAATTCATTGATGAGGCTAAAAAAATCATGCAAGAATTACGAGAAAAAAGCCCACAAAAATTAGAGAATTTAATGGGAATTTCAAGTGATATTGCTGAGATGAACTACGAAAGAAATCAAGTATGGAGTTCAAACCCTCAAGAAAAATTAGCCGCTGCACAAATGTTTGATGGAGAAGTTTACCGAGGCTTGACTGATGAGAAATTGAGCAATGCAGCAAAAGAATACTTGAAAAAAAATCTTTATATCCTATCTGGCTTATACGGAATTTTATCGCCCCACAGTGCTGTGATGCCTTATCGGCTAGAGATGGGAACCAAGCTCTGGGACGACAAAAGATTAGACCAATTTTGGCAAGAAAAACTGACTGATTTTGTGAATCAAAATACCCAAAAAGATGAAATTCTACTTGATTTATCAAGCATGGAATACATGAAATCTTTGAACCAAAAAAAATTAAAAGGACGGGTTTATGACTTGAAATTCATGGATTTCAAAAACGGAAAGTATAAACAAATCACCGTTTATTTCAAAAAAGCACGAGGAGCTATGGCACGTTATTGTGCCGAAAATAACATTCAAAATCTAGACGGAATTAAAGCTTTCAACGGTATGGATTATCTCTTCAATGATGAATTATCTACCGAAAAAACTTTGATTTTCACTCGCCGATAGATAGATGAGAAGCTTTGTTTCAAAAAAGATTTTTTTAATCTATTTCATCATTGCATTTTTGCTTCGATTTCCCTTTTTCTTTTTAGATGCAATAGATCATGATGAGAGTACATTCATTCTAGTAGGGCAACACTTGGCAGATGGCTTTTTGCCTTACTACGATTTGTGGGATTTAAAACCACCAGGAATTTTTTATTATTTCGGAGCCCTTCTCAGTTTATTTGGTAAAAAACTATGGCTCATTCGCTTAAGTGGTGTTATTTTAGTTACATTTTCAGCTTGGTTTTGCTATAAAATTAGTCTAAATTTTGTAGAGAAAAAATCAGCTTTTTGGGCAGGAATTCTCTGTATTTATTTACTCTCGGTTTTTGGCACGATGCAAGGTGTGATGTCAGAGCACATCGGGATTTTACCTTTTTTATTAGCATTCTATTATTTGCTAAAACCTTTGAATTGGAAAAACACAATCATCATCGGTTTTGGGTTTGGCTTAGCATTCATTTGCCGACTGAACTTAGCTTACCCAGCCGTAGTGGTTTTGCTTCTCTCCTATTTTTTTGAGCAAAATTTTTTAAGCCTTAAAAAAAAATTAAATTATTTCATCATTATAATTAGCGGGTTTTCAGTACTTTTTTTAGCAGCCTTTCCTTATTTTCTAAAAAACGATTTACACTTTCTTTACCAAACAGTCATTAAAGCTTCACTCGCTTATTCAGATGCAGATTGGGCGGACGTTATTTCCACATTGCCTTCGATTTTTATTTTTCTAAGCCTTACATTTTCATTCATTTTTTTTAATCTTCAGAAAAAATCTTTTGGGCGAAACGCCATCCTTTTGAGCGGTGTTTTGTTTGGAATGATTTTCATGTTTTTGAAAAGTGGGAAAATTAACGGGCATTATTTGATTCAGATTTACCCCTTTTTATGTGTAATTTTTGTTTATTTGATTGAAAATTATTTTGTTAAAATTCGCTATCAAAAAGTTCAAAAATTCATTACCCTATTTTTCATCCTAGCTGCCAGTGAAAGTTATTTTCAATATTTCAAATTGATTCAGCATCAGTATACTACATCTTCTTGGTTGATGGGCGATGCTTTTGAAATCAGTGATTGGCTAGAAAAAAATCACCCTCTTGAGAAAAATTTATTTTTCATGAAAAGTCATTTGGGCTATTGGCTGACCCAAACCCAACCTCCCACACCCGTGGTAACGCACCCTACAAATGTGTACCGAGAGACGGCTTATCTATATTTGAAATCACCAAGAAAATCACCAGCGGTTGAATTAAATTACATTTTCAATGATTTACAACCGAAATTCATTATCGAGAAAAAAGATTATTTAGAAAGAAATAAAAATCCAAATAATCCTTTTTTCGGATTCTATAAGGCTTATCAAAAAGTTTATGAAACTAAAAATGCTGTGATTTTAGAACGAAAATGAATTTTTTTTAAGGCTTAAAAAATTTTCATAAAATTTTATTTCTTTTTTGAATTTCATCTACCGCTTTTCCACCTAACCAAGAGAATGGGAAAAACACAAACAAAAGGCTGATGAAGTACCAGGTAGGATGCTGATTTATAAAGAAGTAGTCCAACACTGCAATTCCAAATAAAATAAACCCAATAAGCATGGCATAGGCTTGCTTGGCTTGCGGAACAAACATGGCTGTGCCCACTCCGCCTACAATCGAACCGATGCCGTAAGCGATGAGCAATGCGATGAAGAAGTTGGGCGGCGCCTGAGCTACGACGTCTTTCCAATAGAGGAAGATGTCGCTTTTTGTCTGTATTTCTATATTGTTAAGCTCATCAAACCATTGCTTATTTGCAGTGGCACCTAATAGAATGATTGTCATTGCTATACTAAGTCCAATTAAAATGGCTAAAGTATTTTTTATAAGATTTTCAGTCATTACGCTACGGCTATTAGAGATATTTCTACCAAAACGTCTTTGGGCAAACGGCTGACTTCTACTGTTTCCCGTGCTGGTAAATGTTTTGAATCGAAGTAGTCTCCATAAACCTCATTGACTACAGCAAAATCATTCATATCCTTCAGGAAGATACTGCATTTGATGACTTTGCTGAACGCTGAGCCTGCTTCAGCCAAGATGGCTTTTAGGTTTTCCATTACTTGTTGCGTTTGCTCTTTAACATTGCCTGAAACTAAAGTATTTGTTTCGGGATGAAAAGGAATCTGGCCAGAAATGTACAAAATCCCGTTGGCTATAACTGCTTGGCTGTATGGCCCGACGGCTTGTGGTGCTTGTTTTGTTGAAATGTATTTCATCTTTAAAAATCACTTAAATTAGTATTAAAATTTCGCTCTTCGTATTTAAGCGCATCGCTCAAGAAATTCGCTTTAATGCCGACAAAAAAGTTCCATGTTTTATATTGCCCAAAAGGTACCATGCTGAAATTGATATTGAAACTGCGTAAATCACGATTAAAGTTTATTGTGGTGTAGGATACCTTCCCTGTTTGCAAATCAAAGTTGGTGTTGGCAGAAATGCGCCAGTATGGCGTCGGTGAAATGGTTCCATTCAGATTAAGAGATGTTGACTTTCGTGTTTTGCCAGCACCCGTCCTAGATACGTTGTGCGTAATGCCAAAGTTGACATTCCAAGGCATTAGAAATTGTGCATAATCATTTTTATCAAAATAATACACGTCTTGCCGTACACGCCCTCGCCTGTCAAAATCCATTTTTCTCTCGCCAAAAGTGCTATTACCTATGCTATAACTCGTATTGAAATTGTAGTTAGAAATTGTAAAGCCACCAATTTGATTTACTAGTAGACCGTTGGGATTTGCATTGTTGACTATCATTCGGTAAGGGTTGATGGTTGCCCCGTAATTTAGCGTCATTTTATTGTCTAAAATTCGTGTAGCTCCTCGCATTGATATTGGAGATAATTTCATGCTATCGCTGGCAAAGTTATAACTGGCATTGATGTTTAAATAATCAAATATTTTAATTTTTTTCACAGAAGTTGAGTCATTTCTTGATCTAACTTTAAGTTCTAAATTATTGTCTAAACTAAAGTTTAAGCTTTGGCTTAAACCTCTTGAAGGCCCGCCATAGATGCCGTTGCTAAATCTAGAATACATGATTTCATTTCCTTCTTTATCTATGTAATTGGAATAGTACCCCCAGAAATCTTTAGAAAAATCTGGCGTGAAACTAAATCCTATGCTGGGGGTAATAACATGGCGAATCGCTTTGATTAATTTGTTATCTTCATTAGTCCCAAAATTCAGCTGACCGTATAGTGTGGTTTGCGTATTGGTTGAAATATTAAAAACTCGAAATGTATTGAATCCATTCACTTCTTCATCTATAACTTTATCTTGAGCATTGTCATAATATCTTCTCAGGCTCTTTAATGACCAAACTTCTCTATAGCCCGCAGAAAAATTGAGCGGGAAGTAATTGAAAATCGTTGTGCCTGTATTGATGTTTATAACGTGTTCTGCTCCGTTTTTCATATTATCAAACATTTTTTTACCAAAAAAATCTTCGTCGTTGGTATAAATTGTATTAGATAAATTGAAATTATAAGAAAAATTTAAATTCTGAAAAAGACCTTTTTTCGTTCCCGTGCGTGGTGCAAACGGGTAAATACGGTTCATGTTTAATGTAAATTGCGGTAAATTGAGCGTCACAGGATTGGCTTGGTCCCTGCTTGCATTCATTTGCTGAGAATGCCGTAAAGTCATGGAAGCAGAGAAAGGTGTTCCTGGCCAAGTTTTATTAAGAGAAATAGACGAACTGGTAGTGTTGGTTAAAATATCACCATTTAATGAGTTAAGATTATTGATACTATTTCGGTAATATTTACTACTGCTGAAGTTAACATTGGCTGCAAAACGAAAGTTAGGGTTGGCTTTTGTATCTTGTGAATGACTCCAGTAGACTCGATAAATTTTACCTGTGGAATAAGAGGGCAAACCTTTGATTCCTGTCACTCTTTTCTCCCAATCTAAACGAAAGTTTCCTAGGAATTTATATCTTTTTTTGTATTGTGAGACGGCGTGCAGTCCATAACTTCCTTTGGTATAAATATCTCCAGTCAAGCTCAAGTCCATATAATCGCCAAGTGGCAAATAAATCCCAGCACCTTCTATATAGAAGCCCACACTTTCTCTCTCACCAAAACTAGGCATGAGCAAGCCTGTGCTACGGTCTGTCCCTAAAGGTAGGTAGGAAAATGGTAAAACCAATGGAGTGGTGACGTTATATATTTTCATCACAATAGGGCCAGTAACAACACGCCTTGTCTCACCTTGAATTAGTTTCGCAACACGTGTTTGCAGGTGGTAGTCTGCTACACTATCTTTTTTGCTAATGAAATATTCATCTGTCGTGTACGCAACATTTTTCATTCCAGAAACGCTATCGCTGTATTGGCGCACAATCTCAGCTACTACGACACCTTGGTCTCCACCCATAGACTCTTCCGTACGCACATTAAAAGCCTTTCCTTTTTTTGTCTTCACATTGTACACAAAGCTATTGTATTCAACTTTCTTTCCATTTTGTGTAAAGATGCTAGGCTCCACTATTTTACCTGTACTATCTTTTTTTCCAATAGCATAGATATTACCGCTATCCCACATCATTTTGATGTAATCTGCTTCAATTTTCAAATCTGTATAAGTGACTACGGCATTTTTTAATAATAGTGTGAATCGTTCTTTCGCATTTTGGTATTGCTCATCAGAAGTAGATTCTACGACATCCAAAAAACCATTCCTCTGGGGAATTGTATCTGTAGCAATCGTATCCAGAATAGCCTTACCGGGATTATTTCCAGCAATTGAATCTTGGGTTTGTGATTTTGTAAAATCCCAAATCAATAAGAAAATTATAACAATAATTTTGTATTTGACCTTGTACTTCAATTTCTTTTAATTATTATTTTTGTGAGAAATTTTGACAAAAATACTAAAATAAATGCCTGGATGAATATGAAAAAGAAAAACGTATTAAAAAAATCATTCATTGTACTGCTGATAGCTCTGATAAATCCTATCTTGGCACAGGATTTAAAGAAAGAATTTGTTTTAGTTTTAGATGCAGGACATGGTGGGCATGATTCAGGCGCTGCCGGAGTGGCCGATGTTGAAAAAAACATAACTTTAGATATTGTATTAGAGCTAGGCAAACTTATCAAGAAAAACTTTGATGATGTAAAAGTTATTTACACACGAGAGGACGACACGTTTGTGACTCTGGCTGGTCGCGCTGATATAGCCAATCGAAATCATGCAGATTTCTTTATTTCAGTGCACTGCAACTCGGCTAGACCAACGGCATATGGGTCTGAAACCTTTGTTTTAGGAACTGAAGATCACCGCTCTAGTGCTAATTTAAACGTCGTGAAAAAAGAAAATTCCGTTATTTTATTGGAAGAAAATCATGAAGAAAGATATTCAAATTTTGACCCCAATAAACCCGAATCTCTGATTGGTTTGACTTTGATGCAAAATGTGCATTTGAGTAACTCTTTACTTTTCGCAAAAGCTGTAGAGGATAATTTCATCAATAAAGATAAAAGGCTAAGCCGTGGTGTAAAACAAGCTGGTTTCGTGGTTTTATGGCGTACGGCAACTCCTTCTGTTTTGATAGAGGTTGGATTCATTAGCAACCCTGCCGAGGGGAAATACCTAGCGAGTAAAGAGGGGAAAAAAAACTCAGCTGAATCAATTTTCAATGCATTTAAATATTATAAAACGGAATGGGATAAACGGCAAAGAAATGAAATGGGGGCTAATGAACCACTAAAAAAAGTTACTGAAAAACCTAAAATTGAAAAACCAGTAGAAGATAAATATTTCAAAATTCAATTCCTCACCAGCAATAAGAAACTGCGTGCAAAATCCATTCAACTGAAAGGGCTAGACCCCGTAGAAGTTTTAGAAGAAAACGGCTTATACAAATATTTTTACGGTCAAACTTCTTTTATTTCCAAAAAAGAGGAACTTCTTAATTACGTCAAAAGAAAAGGCTTTCCTGATGCCTTTGTGGTTGAAGTTCCTATAAATACAAATGCTCAAGAAAAAGAAACTCAAGAGCAAAAAAACATCTACCGTATACAAATTCTCACTTCTAGCAAAAAATTCTCTGATAATGCACCTCAGCTGAAAGGGATTTCCCCCGTTGATGTATATGAAGAAAATAAGCTTTATCGCTACTACTATGGGTGGTTTTCTTCTGAAAACGAGGCCGAAAAAGAGTTGCCTAAGATTAAAAAAGCGGGATTTCAAGATGCTTTTATTGTAAAATTCATCAATGGAAAAAAAGAATGAAAATCTGTATTTACTCTAAATAGTTTTAAAATTTTTTAAGCCTTAAAAAATATAAGCAAAATAAGTGTAAATATTTCGCTAAAATTTAATCACATTCTGAATTTAAATTTATTTTTTTAATATCTTTGGCGTTAAATTTTTCAAATTGAAACTAACAAAAGAAGTAAAAATTGGTATCATAGCAGTTGTCGCTTTACTCAGTTTTTTTTGGGTATTTACTTTTTTACAAGGGAGAAATCTATTTACATCTGGTAGAGTTTTCTATGTAAAATACAGCAATGTAGATGGTCTATTAGCTACAAAACCTGTCAATATAAATGGTCTGAAAGTCGGAGCTGTAGAGGATATTGAAATCATAGAAGAACCTGATAGTCTTTACTTTGTAGTAAAAATGGTCATAAATCGAGATATTGACTTCTCTAAAAATACTGTTGCCGAAATCTATGAGCCAGGGCTGATGAAGGGTAAAATGATAAAATTAAACCTCAACTACAATGGCCCTAAAGCAAAAAGTGGAGACACATTGATTGCCGCTACCAATGAGTCATTAATGACTATGCTTTCAAACAAATTAAAACCCACACAAAATCGCCTAGATAGTGTGCTAATTACCTTGAACCATGCATTAGTTAATTACGGTGCTTTGGCTGATTCTACAACCAACCGAAGTTTGAAAACGGTACTTCTAAGCTTAGACCAATCCATCAAAGCGATAGAAGCTTCTGCTAAATCGGTTTCAGTTCTTTCTAAAAGTAGCGATAAGCTAATCGGTACGGTTAACAGTGAAATTTCAGGCTTAACTAAAACAGCTAATTCAGCCTTGGCTACCGCAGATAAAACTTTGGATAAATACGGAAAAGTTGCTGATAGAATTAACCAATCTGAAATTGACCAAACCTTAAAAAATTTAAATCTAGCCACCAATGATTTAAAATCTATCATCAATCGAATTGAAAACTCAGATGGTTCTTTGAATAAAATAATCAATGACCCTCACCTCTACAATAATTTAGAATCTACTTCACAGAAATTAGATATTTTAATCGAAGATTTACAAAAAAGACCCGACAGGTATTTGCAATTTTCTATTTTTGGTAAAAAAATAAAAGAACCAATAGAATGATTTTATTCTCATAATTTCTTAGCTCATCCATGTCTTATTTTTTTCAGTTTCTTTTTCTTATCACGTTCATTGGTGCTATTGCTTTTTTTGTCATTAACATCAAAAAAGTTATTAGAAACATTCATCTTGGGACAGGGAATCTACCACAAGACAATAAATCTATTCGCTGGAAAAAAATGGCTCGCATTGCCTTGGGGCAATCAAAAATGGTCGTTCGGCCAATTCCAGGGATTCTCCATATTTTGGTTTATTTAGGATTCATCATCATCAATATTGAAGTTTTAGAAATCATCATCGACGGAATCTTTGGCACCCATCGCATCTTTAGTTTCCTCGGTCTTTTTTATGATTTCTTAATTGGCAGTTTCGAAGTATTGGCGCTTATTGTCGTAGGGAGTGTTTTCATCTTTTGGTGTCGTAGAAATATTACAAAAGTCAAACGTTTTTTCAAAAAAGAAATGAATGGATGGCCCAAAGAAGATGGAAATATAATTCTTTACATCGAATTTATTTTAATGCTTCTATTTCTTACTATGAACGGAGCAGACTATTGGAATAATGCCAACCAAGGTTTAGAATTAGCTGGGAGCTTCCCCATCAGTCAACATTTATTTTCATTTTTTCAAGATTTTCATCCCTCTACTTTACATGTGATAGAACGTGGGATGTGGTGGCTTCACATTATTGGGATATTATTTTTCTTAAACTATCTTTATTATTCTAAACATTTTCACATTTTGAGCGCTTTTCCCAATGTTTGGTATTCTAAAATCTCCCCTAAGGCAAAGCTTGAGAATTTAGCCAGTGTCAAAAAGGAAGTTGAATTGATGATGAACCCCGAAGTAGACCCTTTTGCTGCTTCGCCCAATAATGAAAATCAAGCATCAGAAAAGTTCGGAGCACAAGATATTTTTGATTTAAATAAAGTCCAGCTACTAAACGCTTACTCCTGCACCGAGTGCGGCCGTTGCACAGCAGAATGCCCCGCAAACATTACAGGTAAACGATTATCTCCGCGAAAAATCATGATGGATACCCGAGATCGTATAGAAGAGGTTAGCAAAAATATAGATAGAAATGGTCAGTTCAAAGATGATAATAAAAAACTACTTGGCGACTACATTTCATCAGAAGAAATTTGGGCTTGCACCAGTTGCAATGCTTGCACAGAAGCTTGCCCCATTAGTATTGACCCTTTATCTATTATCATTAAGCTTCGCCAATTTTTAGTCATGGAAAAATCTGAGGCACCCATGGAAATTAATCTGATGATGCAAAACGTTGAAAATAAAGGTACTCCATGGCCATTCAACAATTCAGATCGCTTAAATTGGAATAATTAAAATTAAAAACACATTTTTGCATTAAAATTGTATATTTACCAGTCAAGTACCAGTCAAGTTTATCTTTATGAATTACCCACATAGTTTTTATATTCCCGTTATGGGCATCGGTTTCACGCTAGACAGCCCTCTCAAATTAGCTCCTTTCGGAATTGATTCTGTAATGTCGTTGAGCGATGATATGCTCATCGAGAAACTTAGAAAATTTTATTCTAAAAAATTTAATAAACCATTTCAGGCTGTAGAAGATAATCATGACGACCCTCGTGCTAAAAGAATTACACTTTATTTAGACCTGATTCATGATTTGGTGAATGAGAAAATTCAAGCTTTTCATCAATTCAATGAAGAAACAAAAACTGAAGTTTTTAAATATTTTGAACTTCTCCCCTCTTATTCTGAATTAAAGAAAAAATTCTCAGACTTGGATTTAATGAAAATTTCTAAAGAGGAAATTTCTCTTTGGCTAAAAGAGCATCTAAAATCTGGTAGCATTGACGTCAATGTCATGACAAAGCTGGATAAAATTAATTATAAAAAAAATAAAGCTTTGCCTGATGAATTCAACGATGCTCATGCCGCTGTACGTGGATTTGCCAAGAGTAAAGTACAGTCTAATTTAATTTTATCTGCTGGCATGAATCCCAAACTTTTTGGCTACATGGCAGAATTGGACGAGTTCTTCCCTGATGCTGAAGGAAATTTTAAAAAGAAAATTGTGCTAAAAGTAAGTGACTACCGTTCAGCCTTGATTCAAGGTAAATTTTTAGCTAAAAAAGGACTTTGGGTATCAGAATATCGCATCGAGTCTGGTTTGAACTGCGGCGGGCATGCTTTCGCTACCGACGGCTACTTGATAGGGCCTATTTTGGAAGAATTTAAAAACAATAGAATGTCTCTATCAGAGGAAATTAGAAAAGTTTTTGAGAAAGGCTTAGAAGAAGCAGGGAGAACCATTCCTCTGAACAAATTAGATTTTAAAATCACAGCACAAGGCGGCGTAGGAACCAATGAAGAACATGATTTCTTGAGAAATAATTACAACATCGATGCTGTGGGTTGGGGAACACCTTTTTTGCTTTGCCCAGAGGCATCTACCGTTGATGATGAAACTTTAGAAAAATTAGCACAAGCAAAAGAAGAAGATTTATATACAAGTGATATTTCACCTCTAGGAGTGCCATTCAATAATTTGAAAGGAAATACCAAAGATGTAGAAAAAGCTGATAGAATTGCGGCTGGCCGCCCAGGAAGTCCTTGCCCAAAAAAATACTTGGTTTCCAATACAGAATTTACCGAAAAAGCTATTTGTACCGCTTCTCGCCAATACCAAAGCAAAAAATTAGCAGCAATTGTTTCAGCTGAAAAAAATGAAGCTGAAATCACCAGTGAATATGCTAAAATTACCGAAAAGAGTTGCATTTGCGTTGGGCTGGGGACAAGCAGTCTGCTAAAGTATGATTTAGACTACAAGGTAGAAGGCCCAGGCGTATCCGTTTGCCCTGGCCCCAATATGGCTTATTATGACCACATTGTGAGCCTGAAAGAAATGGTGGGGCATGTCTATGGACGAAATAATGTCATGAATTTCCCCCACCGCCCGCATATGTTCATCAAAGAATTGCAATGCTATATAAAGCATCTGCACAAAGAAATTATAAAAAAAGGAAAAGAAATCTCTAAAAAAGATTTACGTTATTTTGATAAATACATGAAAAATCTCCACAGCGGAATCAGTTATTATGAAAACCTATTTCAAACTGTGAATCAGTATTTTTCAAATGTCAAAAATCAGTCCTTGGAGCAACTAAAAGAATATAAAGAGCAGCTACAACAAATAGAACTTGAACTGAGCGAAAAGGAGGTCTCATAATCTTAATTGATACAGTGCAATAGAAGTTGCTACTGCTACATTGTAACTACTGATGTTCCCATACATTTCCAAGTGCAGGTGAACATCAGTTTTATTTAATATCTCCTCAGGAATTCCACGCTTTTCATTTCCTACAAATAGCAAAATATTTTTTAAGGCTTTAAAATTTTCTATCGCTGAACTCTCATCAGTGTATTCTAACGCAGCCCATGTAAATTTTTCTCGTGGGAAATTTTCTTCTAAACTTTCTATACTATTTTTTTTAAGGCTTAGAAAATTTTCTGCATTTCTACTAATTTTCTTCAATTTATGAGTCGGGTAATTGCTCTCTCCCATTGTATAAACTTCAGCCACTCCACTAATTACAGCCGAACGCAATATCATGCCTACATTTTGTGTTTTCTCGATATTACACAGCACGAGAATAATTTCAAACTCTTTTTCTTTAATTCTAATTTCTTCATGATTCAATTGATGCAACATTTCCTCGATTTTTGTGTAAATTTGTGAAAATCTTATCAATGAAAAAAGGTATTTTTATTTTAATATTTTTAAGCTTTAAAATTTTTATGACAGCACAAGAATGGCCTGCGGTCAATCCGCCTGATGCAGAAAAGAAAAACCATCTGCGAGATATCCACGGTGAACAAGTCAACGACCCTTACTATTGGATGAATGCTTACTTCAAAAAAACAGCAGATAGCACACAAATCATTCAATATTTGGAAGAGGAAAATCGATACGTAGATCAAATGATGGCAGATACTCGAAATTTTCAACAAGTGCTTTTTGATGAAATGAAATCTCGCATCAAAGAGAAAGACGAAAGTGTGCCTGTTTTCAAAAACGGCTATTATTACTATTCTCGCACCGAAGATGGTGAGCAATATTTCAAATATTGTAGAAAAAAAGCTAGTCTTGATGCGCCAGAAGAAATTCTGCTCGACGTAGATGAAATGGCCAAAGGTAAAGCTTACTTTAGCGTGCGTGGTTTTTCTATTAGCCCTGATAATCATTGGCTTGCCTATGGTGTAGATGAAGTTTCTCGCCGCCAATATCAAATTTACTTCAAAGATTTAAAAACTGGAAAAGTTTACAATGATGGCATTAGCAACACGACTGGTTCTACCGTTTGGGCGAATGATAATCAAACCGTTTTTTACACTAAAAATAATGAAACGACATTGTTGACCGAGAACATTATGCGCCATCGTTTGGGTGAAGATGCGTCCAAAGATATTGTCGTTTACCACGAAGAAGATAATACCAATTACATCGGTGTTTATAAATCAAAGAACAATCAATATATTTTCATTCACTCATCAGCTACTACTTCTTCAGAAGAGAGATATTTAGATGCTAATGCACCGATGGATGAATTTAAAGTTTTTCAGCCTCGAATCAAAAATGTACTCTATAGCGTTGTACCTTTAGAAGATCGTTTTTTGGTATTGACTAATCAAAATGCCTTGAATTTCAAGCTCATGGAAACACCACTCCATGCCACCCGACAAGAAAATTGGAAAGCAATTATTCCGCATCGTGAAGACGTTTTGATAGAAAGTGTTGATGAATTCAAAAATTATTTAGTCATCACAGAACGTTTTAATGGTTTAATGCGTTTGGTCATCAAAAATCGCCAAACTGGGCAAGAGAAACTTTTATCTTTTGACGAGCCTACTTATTCAGTTTACACCACAGGCAACGCTGAGTATTTTACCGAAGAACTCCGTTTTGCTTACAATTCAATGGTAACCCCTGCCTCTATTTTTGAACAAAATATGCGTACAGGCAAAAGAAAATTACTGAAACAGCAAGAAGTCTTGGGTGATTTTGATAAAAACAATTACGCTTCAGAATATTTGTACGCTACCGCTAAAGACGGCACCAAAATCCCTATTTCTTTAGTCTATAGAAAAGGTTTAGAAAAAAATGGAAAAAATCCACTTTTACTTTACGGCTATGGCAGCTACGGAGCATCAATGGAGGCAACCTTCAGTTCTAGCCGATTAGCATTGCTCAACCGTGGCTTCATCTTTGCCATTGCACATATTCGTGGGGGCGAAGAAATGGGAAGACAATGGTACGAAGACGGGAAAATGATGAAGAAAATAAATACATTTACTGATTTCATCGATGCTGGTAAATTTTTAATTCAAGAAAAATTTACCTCCCCTCAGCATTTGTATGCACAGGGCGGTAGTGCTGGCGGATTGCTGATGGGGGCGGTCATCAATATGAAACCCAATATGTGGAACGGGATAATTGCTCAAGTTCCGTTTGTAGATGTGGTCAACACGATGCTAGACGAGGGCATCCCCCTCACAACCAATGAATATGACGAGTGGGGAAATCCCAATGAAAAAGTAGCTTATGACTACATGAAATCTTATTCGCCTTATGAAAATATAGAAAACAAATCTTACCCTAATTTATTAGTAACAACTGGTTTACACGACAGCCAAGTACAGTATTTTGAACCAGCAAAATGGGTAGCTAAATTGCGTGACCACCAGAAGGGCAAGAACGTTATCCTCTTCAAAACAGAGATGGATTATGGCCATGGCGGTGCTTCTGGTCGGTTTGATTACCTGAAAGATTTAGCCTTAGAATATGCTTTCTTATTCAAGCTAGAAGGAATTAAAAAATAATTTCTAAAGGCTTGAAAATTTTTAATAGAAAATCGGGTAAATAATTAGTTTACCCGTTTTTTTTAAGCTTTAGAAATTTTTATTAAACAACATAAAATACAATCAACTTTGCGGGGTTATTAGGACCTTTAACTTTTACATTTTTTTTAAAATTAGCATCGACTAAATTTTCAATTTTTAGCCTATTTTGAATTGGAAAACTATTAATTACTTCTAAAATATTTGACAAAAATATAAAAAATCTAAGCCTTAAAAAATATTTCAGATTCAGTATAGATTTGGATGGTATTTCTAATTATAAATTTTAAATTGCTTGCGTAAAATCGATTTTTCTATGTCAAAAAAATTTCCGTTTCTTAAAAAATTGGAACACCAAATGGAAGAAGCCAAGCTCAATGATTCTGAGTATAAACGGATTAGAAAAAAATACCGCTCTGGAGCTGCTCAAATTGCGAAAAAAATGGGTGAAGAAGCGGTAGAAATGGTCATCGCTTCTGGCGAAGAATCTGATGAAGATTTTTTGGAAGAATCTGCCGATGTATTATATTACTACTTACTGGCATTGCACAACAGAGGCTTTTCTCTACGCGATGTTTTATTAATTTTAAAAAATCGACATAAAGATGCTTAGGTTTCAACTTAGTATCCCTAAGTTTTTGGATGAAATTTTAAAATCTTAATTTTTTTGTATTTTTTTAAGGCTTGAAAAAATCTGGATCCAGCGGTGAATTATCTGATTTTTCTAAATTAAACTCTCCTGACTGTGTTCGGCAAAGTTGCGTCAAATAAGCTCCTGAATCTAGCGCCAAACCAATGTCATGAGCTAATGTACGAATGTAAGTTCCTTTCTCGCACACGACTTCAATTTCTAGAAAAGGCATTTCAAAATGGAGAATTTCGATGCGGTGAATATGGACTTCCCGTGGAGGAATTTCTACCTGCTCTCCTGCCCTTGCCAATTTGTAAACTCGTGTGCCATTAACTTTTATGGCTGAGTGCGCTGGTGGAATTTGAGTAATTTTTCCTTCAAAATTTTTTAAGGCTTTAGAAATTTTTTCTAAGGTAATATGTTTGACTGGGAATGTTTGATTTTCAGGTTGCTCGGTATCATAACTTTCAGTAGTGGCACCAAGCTTGAGTTTTGCTCGGTAGGTTTTAGTCTGCGACTGAAATTCGGTGATGCGTTTTGTGAATTTACCTACGCAAATAACTAGAACTCCCGTGGCTTTAGGATCAAGCGTGCCAGCGTGCCCAACTTTAAATTTCTTTAATTGATGAGCCTTACGGATGTTGTACCTGATTTTCTTCACAACATCAAAACTCGTCCAATCCAAGGGTTTATTGATAATGAAAACCTGCCCTTCTCTCAATTCGTCTAAACTGAATGCCATTTATTGAAATTGTGTGAAATAAATCAATAATATTATCCCAACAACGATACGATACCAGCCCCAGATTCTAAAACCGTATTTTTTTATCATCTCAATGAAAAATTTAATGGCAAATATGGATACAATGAAAGCTATTATATTCCCCATTAGAAATAAAATCATGTGCTGTTGGTCTGCGAATATCATCTCATAGCCTTTCACCATTGCTGTACCTTCACCCCATTTTTTTACAAAAATTGAATATACTGTCACAGCCAACATCGTCGGGACGGCTAAAAAAAAAGAAAATTCTGCTGCGGTCTCTCGATTTAGTTTTTGCTGCATACCTCCAATGATGGATGCCGCTGAGCGACTCGTGCCTGGCATCATGGCTAAACATTGCCAAAAGCCAATGGTGACGGCTTGTTTGATGCTCATCTCTGACTCACGGAAAGTCGTTGGTGTGTTAAAAAACTGGTCAATAAAAAGTAAAACTATTCCACCCAAAATTAAAACTATGGCAATCGGCACGGGATCTCCCATAATTTCCTCGATTAAATCATCAAATAAATAGCCAAAAACCAAAGCTGGGAGAACAGCCGTGGCTAACTTGATGTAAAAGTTTAATTTAGAGAAATCAAAAAACTTCTTCCAATAAAGGAAAACAACTGCTAGAATGGCTCCAAATTGAATGCTGACTTGGAACATTTTTACAAATTCATCTTCTTGAATTCCAAAAATGGAACTGGTGAAAATCATATGTGCCGTGGATGAAACAGGTAAATATTCCGTTAAACCTTCGATAATAGAAATGATGATTGCTTCTAAATAATTCATTGATTTTGTTTTCTTTTCAACAATCCATCAAAGGGATAAAGAATGGCTGCAATTTCTATCACAAATCCTAATAAAACTAGGAAAGGTGCTAAGCGAATTCTTCGCCAAGAAAATATATCTTCGTTCCAATAGTTAGGGTCAAAAGTACCATCAGGGCGAGTATTGGCATCGTGTCCTGTCATCAAAAAAAAGCCTAAAGCAATGACACAGAGACCTACCAACATTAAAAAATAATTTTGTTTACGAAATAAAAATTCGCTAGGTAAAGGTGTTTTTGGTTTCATCATGAGTAATAAAGTTGATCTGTTCTCAATTTCAAATATCGCCAAGAGGCTAAGAATGTACTGACTACGGCAATCAAAATCCCTACAGCTAAAATCCCAATGATAATCCAAATGAAGTCATTATGCCAAATGGATAAATGTAGCTTTGGTGCAGCATAATACCAAAGTATACCTAAGGCTAAAAGTGCTAGTATAGCACCCAAAAGTCCTAATAAAAAGCTTTGTATAACAAACGGTGCTATGATAAATCGACGTTTGGCTCCTACCAGTTGCATGGTTTTGATTGTGAATCTTTTTGCAAATATTTTAAGCCTTAAAGAATTATTAATCAAAACAATAGAAATAATCAAAAATACAGCTGCCAAGCCCACTAACCAGTAAATAATATTGTCTATCCGTTGATAAATTCCTGCTAAGCTAGAGGTATCGTTTACACTATCAATTATCTCATAACCAGAAATTATTTTTGTAATGCTATCAACTTGGGCACTGTCTACATACTGGGGTTTAATAGTCATTAAAACACTGGGCGGGAAGAGCCCTTCTTCGAATAAATCTACATCTTCTTTTTTGAGCCCCAATTGATTTTTAGCAATCGACAAAGCCTCTTGTTTATTCACATATTTTACTGATTTGATAAAGGCTCTTTGTCTCAGAGAATCTACAAAAGCTTGATGTGTTTCTTTTTCTTTGTCTATATCTCTTTGGTCTTTAGCTTCTTTGAAATAAGCTTCGATTTCAAATTGATTTTTGAGGTGTTCGGCATAGTCATTTGAATTAACTACAATAAGTCCAAATAAACCTAATAAAAACAAAACCAATGCAATACTTACTACCACGGTGATATTGGAAGACCGCAGGCGGCTTTGATACATTCGATCACTTGCTCTTGACATATTTCTGAAATTTGTTGCAATTTAAAAAAATATTCTTTCACATCAGAAGATTAACGTTTCTTAATATTTTCTGGCTTATAGAAGTTCTTAAATTTTAGTTAAATATTCTTTTTAGAAATTGTATTATGTCTTATTTTAAACAGGTTATTAAAAGATTATCAAAAAAGTAAGAATTATCATTTTTACTTTAAAAAAAGTCTATCATATTTGTAAACGTAATAAATTTATAAAAGTTAAATTTTTATGGGAGATTCAAGGCGAGCCGCACAAATTTTTGGCCACAAAATGAGACAAATTATCGATGTTCAAAAAAGGGTTATCTTTTTCTTGTTAAGTATCATTTTTGCATTTGGACTATCGTTTTTAATCACTAATTATGAACCGAATTTAACGACGGTTCAAACTTATGTGGTTTTTATTTTATTCCTAGCTATTGCTCTTTGGGTCACAGAGGCAATTCCGCCCTTTGCTGTCGGGTTGCTGATTGTTGGTCTATTGATTTTCTTAATTGGCCGAGAAGACACCAATGTCATGGGGGAAGAAGGGTATATTGACGTAAGACAATTTGTGCAGACATGGTCTAACTCTGTTATTTGGCTAATGTTAGGAGGTTTTTTCTTAGCAGAAGGCTTGAGAAAGACGCGATTAGATTATGATCTTTTCAAAATGAGTATTTCTGTGGTGGACAAAAAACCTAAAAACATCTTGTTTGCACTAATGTTAGCAACGGGGATTGCTTCTATGATTATGTCTAATACAGCTACAACAGCTATGATGATTGCCTCCATCATGCCCTTTATCAACACTTTACCTAAAGAGAACAGTATGGCAAAGGCTCTACTCATCGGGATTCCAGCAGCGGCATCCATCGGAGGTATGGGAACCATTATTGGCTCACCTCCCAATGCAATTGCCGTCGATGCCATCAATACTTTATCTGAAATTCATCATAATATAAAACCAATTACTTTCCTAGATTGGATGATTTATGGTATACCCACTTCTTTAGTTTTAATAGTTATATTTTGGCTAGTTTTAACTCAAATTTTTAAGTTAAAAAACATTGAACTTGACTTATCTTTCTTAAATCAATCTAATTTAGAAAGCAAATTAGATAAGTTTAATAAGAAATTTGTACTTATTGTACTTGGTATTACTATTCTTTTATGGTTAACCAGTTCTTGGCATGGGATTCCAGCAGCGGCAGTTTCAGGAATTCCCATCATTTTACTACCCATGGTCAGCATCATCACTGGTGAAGATGTCCGCAAATTACCTTGGGACACATTGATGCTAGTCGCAGGTGGATTATCTTTAGGCTTAGCTATTCAGCTGAGTGGCTTGGCTGATTTATTCGTCAGTAAATTAGACGGTATAGAATTCAATCCTATCATTATTATGTTGATATTTGCCTTTGCCACCGTTCTATTTTCCAATATAATGAGCAACACCGCAACAGCTACGATTTTGATTCCAGTAGCTACTATTTTACCTGGAGTTGGCTCATTAGAAATGGCTTTAGTCATCGGGCTAAGTGCTTCTTGTGCATTATTCTTACCTGTTTCTACCCCACCAAATGCCATTGCTTACAGCACAGGGAAATTAGAACAAAGTGACTTCAAATATGGAGGAATCAGTATTGGATTTTTAGGCCCGATTTTAACGATTCTATGGCTATTAGGTTTAAAGTTCATGAATATAATCTAACCCATCCTCTACTGGCTGTGGCGGGTGATTTTCAATAAACTCCAGTACCAAGGCAGGCTCATCTGCTAGGTACAGGAGTTTTTTATATTTTTTCCCCACAGCCAATTGATGCAAAACAGAATACAAAGAAGTTTCCTCTACATACCTTGATTTGCCCAAAAATACCATTGGGCTAATGTAGCCAAATGTGCCATAATGATTTTGAGCCGCTTCTTGAAAGATTTCTTGCGTCGTCCCTGCGCTTCCTGGAGCAAATACAACACCGTAGAGGCAAATAGCCAGCAAAGTATCTTCTCTTATAGAATTTGAAAAATATTTAGCAATATGAGAAGCAAATACATTCGTCGGTTCGTGGCCATAAAACCATGTAGGAATCGCTAAATTCTCTTGCCCGTCAGGATATTTCTTTAGAACCTTCTGAGCCTGAGCCACATAATTTTGAGCTAAATAATCTTTCGGATTTGCTAAATCCACTGGAAAATCTAAATCACTTAAAATTTCAATGGCATCCGCCAATTCTTCATTCGTTTTCCCACCAAAATAAGCACCCAAGTTCGCTGCTTCCATAATGCCCGGCCCTCCACCAGAAACGATGTAGTATCCATTTTCTGTCATCAATTTAGCGGTTTGTGCTACTTTTACATAATATTCACTGCCTCTTCGTGCACTATGCCCGCCCATAAAGCCCACAGCCTTTTTTTCTGTCATGCCTTTTTCATCGTAAAGAATAAGCCGTCTTAAACTTTCATCTATATTGAAATCATGCAGGCGTTGTGCCATTGCATCTTGAATACTTGGCGTGTAGCGAGTTTCCTTAAAAGATTCATAAATTTTCAAATCAACAGAATCCTCACTTTCTTGGTCAAATTTAGCCAAAAGCTCTTGATGCGTGTACAAGTTCTGCCGATTGGGATTATATGGCAAGTGCTCAAATTTAGGGTAAACAAATGCACCAGCCTCCACTAAGTCTTTGGTTTGTTGGCGATTCAGTCGGCAGCCAAAGAAAGTGGTATTCTTGAGTGCTAGGCCTGAAAAATCTGTTCCTTTTTCTCTAAAATCAATATCTTGTACATAAACTTGCTTAAAATTTTTTTGAAGGCTTAAAAAATTTTCCCAATCTCTATAATTTCGAATAAAGATTTCTTTGTTTTCACCACTCATAGTAAGACTGTTTTTTGCTTCGGGTTTAGTAATCTCGCCATTGCTGGTGGAACATCAATATACTCATGATAAAATTCTTCAAAAAAATCTTTGGTTTTCTCTGACAAAAGTGCTTGATATTCTTCCATAATTACATCGCTCATAGAAATAGGAGCTCCCAGTGGAGTCCCGTTTTGTATCATAAAAACTTGATGAAAAGCTTCTCCTTCGCTTAATTCTCGCCCTGAGAAAGAGCAAATTTCTGCTGATTCTTTTTGGGTGTTTTTCTGTATTTGAGCTTGATGTGCTAAAAGATAATTTTGCATCTTTTGGAACGATTCCTTTGATAATTTAAGCCCTAATTCTTGTTTACAAGTTTGGCAAATAGCAAATTCAAATAGAATGAAAAAACCCTCTCCATTCAAATTTCTTTGGTAAGCTTTTTCTACAAAAAACAAATCTTTTATCAAGCTTTTCTCACAGATGGAGCATTGCTCGAAATTTTCTCCGTTTTCTTTTTTGGTGGAATTTAAACTCTTAGACATAAATCAGTTGATTTACTGCAAAGCTAATTATAATTTGATGAATGATAATTCCCAATGTGCATAAATCTCCTTTGAATGAAAGAAGAAGAAGAGATTTTGATGATTTTTTTTTAAGGCTTAAATTTTTTGGGAAATTTTGCAGATGAATAAGTTTTAATCAAAAATTTGAACAAACTATAATCCTCAAAACAAAATGCATGTCCAATGTGTTTAAATGGTTTTTAAAATAAAAAAAGAGGGCAAAATGTCCTCAATCCCTTTATTTAATCCGTTTTCATCAGCTTTTCTCTATTTCTCTTTTCTGTACTTTTTGTTTTACGCCCCTTAGATTAGTAATATAAAGTTTTCTGAACTTGATATTTTTTATTCATTCAAAACTATTTTGCTATTTCCCTCAAAGTTATTTGTAACTTTATTTTATTGGTAATCAATTAAATACGATAGAATTTAGTATTCGAGTAACTTTTTCATAATACATTACAGACTTAAATTAAAAAAAAATAGTAAAAAAATTTGGTGGAAATATAAATCTATTCTATATTTGCCATCCAATTCAACTCCAAGGAGAGAAATGCGAAAATAGCTCAGTTGGTAGAGCACGACCTTGCCAAGGTCGGGGTCGCGAGTTCGAATCTCGTTTCCCGCTCCAATTTTTAGGTCAATAGCCGCCCGGGTGGTGGAATTGGTAGACACGCAGGACTTAAAATCCTGTGGCCATTAGGCTGTGCGGGTTCAAGTCCCGCCTCGGGTACTGAAACCGTTGTTAATCATTTGATTTTCAACGGTTTTATTTTTTTAAGAGTAGCTGTTATTTCTTTTAAATTACTTTGATTTATTTTCGTATTGAAAGAACAAATGCTTGGCTAGATAGTTTGAGATAATCGCTTAACAGGTTTGATACAACAGTAAGTAGTTGGTTGGGGCTTAATTACCTTGCTTTTATGGTTATAGCTCTTAAAAAATTCAATCCAAAAAAAGTTTAAATGGGGTCGTTATCTAAATTTATATAATATGGAGTTGTTTAATTTCTTTTTCAAAAAGTTGGTTAAAATCATTGATAGTTACATGAATTCCTGTAATTTCATCTTCGCATATAGGAGTAAGTGTTTATTGTAATCAACTGTTATTCAACCACTAATATAAATATCTTACTTCTTTTTCACAACTTTTTCTTATCCATTATTCACGTTAATTTTATGTACTTTTTGTTTTATGACCCTTAAAAAATTAATAAGTGAAGCCAAAAAAAACCGCCGCAATTAAGGACGGCCATTTACATTCTTTTTTTAATTTTTAAACCTTAGTTTTATCGCTCCACAAAAGATAAGCAATGAGTATAAATCCTATGCCTGTGAGCGCTGGCGGAAGCATTTGATTTTGATAACCAAGTAAAATCATAACAAGAGCAATGAGAATAAGTAAAATAAGGGCTATATTTTTCATTTTTTTATTTTGAAGTAAATATATGAAATCAAAAACATTCTATGGGAATAATTTAAAGTTTTCTGAAAGATTCTCAAAACAACTTATTATTTATTAAATTTAAGCTAGTTAAAATTCATATTTGATACTTTTTTTGACTCAAAAAATTTAGATTTGAATAAAATCTTTAATTGAACTCAGTTTTTAATTTTTTTTAAGGCTTAAAAAATTTTTGATAATTATTCGTTGTCAAAGATTATTTTTTTTGAAAATTAGAACCTTGATGGATTAATAAAGTTATCATCTTAAAAAAGTAATTACAGCTCAGTCATTTAACTTAAGTTGCGTTGGCATGATTTCTTGCCAGGATTTAAAGCGTTCTTTTTCTCGCCAGATAAATTTGGGTAAAAAGAGTTCTATCTCACTGAATTTGTGCGGAGGGACAATCTTGGAGTTTGCGCCTCCTAAACATGAAATAATTTGTATATCACTTTTTTTGAACTTAGCTTCTATCGTGGCACAGTCTGAGCGGTTGATTCCTACTAAATTTTTCTCAAGTGCTTGCGTTAATGTATCTTTTTTCTCTTCCTCTAAATAGATTAGTGATTGAGCATTTCCATCTGCTTGCACCCAATCTAATTGTTCGTTGATAATAATGGCAAGCATTTGTCTGCTTTTTACTTGATGGAATTCTTCTTTGCTGAGCGAATCTCTTTTAGAAATTGCAAAAGCGTTGGAACGAACTTGTATGGAGTCTAATTTCTCTTGTGCTGTATTGATGAAAACATGAATGGTATCGCCCGTAATCTGATGCAAGCCGCTCCAAATTACAGGGTCGCTAAAGAAGCTTAATTTTCCTTGGCTTTCTGAAAGTACAATGCTATCTGCCTTGCCTTGCATATTGGTTTTGAAAAATTTAGCTTGATGAAAAGCCCGAATCAAACTCAATGAATCTGATTTTGAAGCCATCAGTGTATCAGAATGGAGATAAAGTGAATCTTCTTCAAATGCTCTTACGGCCAAGGCATTTCCCGTCACAAAAGCGCTATCTAATTCTTTGAACGCCTCAGCATAATCACCTTTGATAAATCTTTTTTCATTAGGGTCATTTAAAAAAACATTTCCTTCTCCTTTACCAAAACCCGTCAACTGATTGTAAAAAAGTTTATCTGCTTGCAACATTTTTCCATCAGAATGCACAGAGCTATTATTTTCCAAGTATGCTTTCTTTTCATCTAGATAATATGTCCCTTTAGATGTTTTAATAAAACGTGTCGGGGTGTTTTTACTCTGGATAAAAGTTTCATCAAAAAATTCAACATATTTACCTTTAGAATAATGCTTTAAACTTTTGCTGGTAATCAGGTAATCTTTATTGTTAATCACAATATCTGAATCAAAGCTATTGATCTGCTTATTGATATCATATTCTCCCGAGCGGCTGTTGATGATGCTCTCGTTGCTAGCAATCGTTCCGCCTGTGGTGTAATAGGCTTTGTTTAATTTTCGATCATAGTTCAATTGGTCGGTATAGAGCGTCTGCTCAGCATCTCGTAAAACGACGTTTCCTTCTGCTACTGCCAATTGTAGATTAGCATCATAGTCTACCTGATCTGCTGTGAGGTCATTGGCAGAGCTAATCATGTGCACATTAGAGAAAGCTTTTGCATAATTATTTTTCTCATCAAAGAGAATGCTATCAGCTTCCAAAATGGCTCCATTGTGCTCCATCCGAACGCTCCCAGATAGTAGAATTTGCCCTGGGTATTTATCTCGAAACTGCTCGATTTTATCACTATGGATATGCTGTATTTTCCCTTGCTTTTGCTGCGCTCTTACCCAAATACTTAGAAATAAAAAGAGAAGAATAAAAACTCTCATTTAAGGTTTTTTACGAGTTCCGTAAAGGTATAAACTGTGTTTTTCTATATTGATATTAAAGACTTCTTCTATCGTATTTTTAATACTTTGAATTCTAGGGTCACAAAATTCTAAAACTTCACCCGTATCAGTCAACAGGACGTGGTCGTGCTGATTATCAAAATAGGATTTCTCAAAACGTGCTTGTTGTGAATTACCAAACAAATGTTTGCGCACTAACTTAGCATCAATCAAGAGCTCTATCGTGTTGTATAAAGTTGCCCGACTCACACGATATTTTTTAGCTTTCATTTTCATGTAAAGCTCATCAATATCAAAATGTTCATCGGTAGAATAAATTTCTTCTAAAATAGCATAGCGTTCTGGAGTTTTTCGGTGTTTATTTTCATCCAAAAAATGCGTCAAAACTTCTTTTACAATTTCAAAATTATTTTTTTTGTTTGAACTCTGCTGATTTTCCATTCTTCTTTAATTATTACAAATTTAAAAATAATTCTTTTAATTAGAACGTTTTACTTTTCTTACACTATCAATATGGCTAATCCCGTGTATAATTTTTTCTAGATGAGATTTATTATCAATAATCATTGAAATATTCCCTTCAAAAACTCCATCTATTGATTTGAAGTTCAAACCCTTCATTTCAATATTGGCATTGCTGGACAAAAAATCTGTAATGTCCTTCACCAAGCCTTTGCGGTCTATTCCTTTGATTAAAATATCTGTCTCAAACTCTTGCTTTTCACCGTCTACCCACTGAGCTTTTAAAATCCGATACGAGTAGTTGGCGCGTAGCTCTACAGCATTGCTACAGTTTTTTTTATGAACTTTCACGCCTCTATTTACTGTTATAAATCCAAATACATCGTCTCCCAAAATAGGATTACAGCAATTGGCCAAGGTATAATCTAATTTTTTTTCTTCTTCACCAAAAACTAAAATATCTCCTTTTTTTACATTTATTTCCTTTTTTTTAGCATTTGTTTTTTGCCTAAATCGATTGAGAAAGCCAACAACTCCTGTTCTTTTATCAGCGAAACGCTTCAAATCCTGATTGGTAATTACACCATTCTGAACGTGTAAAAATAAATTTTGACTATTTTTCTCATTGAAAAAGGTTTGTAAATCATTTACTAAGCTTTCATCTAAATTTAATTTTAAACTTCTAAGTTTACGAGTTAAAATTTCTTTCCCTTCTTCTGATATAAGTCTTTTTTCAGCGTTGAGCGATGCCTTAATTTTTGTTTTTGCTCTTCCTGTCTTCACATAATCCAGCCAATCCATTTTAGGTTTTTGGTTTTGTGAAGTGATAATTTCTACCTGGTCTCCACTATTTAGTTCATGCGAAAGTGGGTAAAGTTTTCCATTGATTTTAGCTCCCAAGCAGCTATCACCCACATTGGTATGGATAGCATAAGCAAAGTCTAGGGGCGAAGAGCCTTTGGGCAGAGAAATCACATCACCCTGTGGGGTGAAAACATAAATTTCTTTGGAGTAAAGATTTAATTTAAAATTATCTATAAATTCTGAAGTCTCCTGATTGTCTTGATTCTCTAGAATTTCTCGCACTTGGTTTATCCAGCGGTCAACCTTATTTTCTTCTACCTTATAATTTTCTTTATATTTGTAGTGTGCCGCAATGCCTTTTTCTGCAATTTCATCCATCCTTTCTGATCGGATTTGTACCTCTACCCACTTACCGCCAGGTCCCATAACGGTGATATGCAAAGACTCGTAGCCAGTAGATTTCGGCTGGATAATCCAATCTCTTAGACGGCGTGGGTTGGGGCTATAAATATCTGTAATGATGGAATAAATCTTCCAAGCTATAAATTTTTCATCCTTTGGCTCAGATTTGTAAATAATTCGAATGGCAAATTTGTCGTAAACCTCATCAAAAGAAATATTTTGGCTATTCATCTTTCGGTAAATAGAATTTATCGACTTCGGTCTCCCTTTGATTTCATAGCTTAAACCCTCTTGGTTCAGTACATTAGAAATCTTATCGCTAAACTCTTGAATGTATTTTCTTCTTTCTTTTTGAGTATCCTCAAGCTGACGAGCAATATCAAAATAATCTTTGGGATTGGTGTACTTTAGGCTTAAATCTTCTAATTCACTTTTTATATTATACAACCCCATACGATGTGCCAATGGGGCGTAAATAAAGGTTGTCTCAGAGGCAATTTTAAGTTGTTTTTTTTCGGGCATAGAACCCAGTGTGCGCATATTGTGTAGGCGATCTGCGATTTTGATAATGATAACGCGTATATCTTCTGAAAGCGTAAGTAATAATTTACGGAAATTCTCTGACTGAATAGATAATTCTTGATTATTTAAAACCGAAATTTTAGTTAAACCATCTATAATCTTTGCTATTTTATTGCCAAATAATCTTTCAATATCTGCCAAAGTATATTCTGTATCTTCCACAACATCATGCATCAGCGCACAGGCAATGCTTGTTGCCCCTAGCCCAATTTCATCTGCCACGATTTGAGCTACAGAAATCGGATGAAAAATATAAGGTTCACCTGATTTCCTTCTCTGCTCTTTATGAGCATCTGCCGCTAAATCAAAAGCTTTACGAATCAAATCCTTGTCCTCATCGTTAAGTTTTCGGTATGTATTTCTCAGCATATCCTTGTATCGACGAGCTATTTCATATTTTTCTATCTCATTTTGCATGATATTCCTTTCGTAAGTCTTATTTTTGGTTTCAAATACTAAAATTAATAAAAACTAATGATACAAAAACGAAGTTTATTTATCTACTTTTTGTTTCTAGCCATCGGTCTTTCAGTTCAGGCTCAGGCAACACAGGCAGAAACACCGCCAAAAAGTGCATGGCGACTGGGTGGAAACATCGGTTTAAATTTTGGAAACAATTCTTACTTTAGCTTTGGGATCTCCCCAAATCTAGGTTACCAAGTCAGCCCAAAACTCCTTTTAGGAACCAGTTTAGGCTATGCTTACCAGAAGAGCAATTATTTTAAAAATAATTTATTTTCAGGCGGTCCTTTTCTCAACTATAGTCTGTTACAAAATATATTTACACATGCTCATTTAGAATATTTTAATGGCACAAGAAAATTTTATATGGATGGATTGAATGAAAAAAAAGTGAGTGATGAAGAAGCAGCTTTGTGGCTCGGCGGTGGCTACCGCACAAATGGAAGGGTTGGCTACCAAATTGGGCTGATGTATAATGTGCTTTATAATGAGAATAAAAGTATTTTTAATTCTCCATTCAACACATTTAGTGGTGTAATAATTGCTTTATAATTTTTTATGGATATTCATTTTATTGTTTGGGCTTTATTATTTATTTTCATTGGAAGTCTTTTAGCTTTTGATCTTTTAGTTTTACATAAAAACGATCAAATTTCAAATCGAAAAACCACCATAGAAACCATTTTTTGGGTCTTCATTGCGTTGAGTTTTAGTGGAGTTATTTACCTGATTTACAAAAATAATTGGGTTCATAACCCAACTGATTTAACCCCTCACCAAGCGGTTTTAAAATACGTCACGGGGTATCTCATTGAGCTATCGCTGAGCGTTGACAATCTATTTGTGATTGCCATGATTTTTGCTAGCCATAAAATCCCACTGAAATACCAGCACAAAGCTTTATTTTGGGGGATCATTGGAGCTATTGTCTTCCGAGGTTTGATGATAGCCGTTGGCGTCGTATTATTCAACAAAATTTCTTGGATTGTTTATGTTTTTGGGGCATTTCTCATCTTCACAGCCTTTAAAATGTTGTATGATGAACTAAACGGAAACGAGGAAGAGAAGCCCTCGGCGTTCGCTCAATGGCTGGAAAGTAACTTTAACATCAGTAAAACTTTAGACGGAAATAAATTCTTTACCATCGAAAATGGGAAAAAAGTTGCCACGCCTCTTTTTGGGGCTTTAATTATGATTGAGTTTACCGATTTACTCTTTGCCGTAGACAGCATTCCTGCTATTCTTGCCATTTCACAAGACTCACTGATTGTCTTTTGCGCTACTATTTTTGCAACATTGGGGCTGAGGTCTATGTACTTTTTTCTCGCCAATATGCTCGAAAAATTCCATTACTTGAAGTATAGTGTATTTGCCATATTACTATACATTGGTATAAAATTAATTTTGATGCATCATTATGAAATCCCAGAGTTTTTATCCCTAGGATTTATTGTTTTCTGTATTTTAGTCGGTATTTTTGTTTCTTTGAAAAAAAATCAAAACGCATGATCATCCAAATTGCAGCCATTTCAGAAAATAATATTTTGGGAAAAGACGGAGATTTAATTTGGCATATCCCTGAGGATTTAAAACGCTTTAAAAAAATTACACTAGGAAATCCTATGATTATGGGGCGCAAAACTTTTGAATCTTTCCCCTCACCGCTGCCAGGGCGTTTACATATTGTGCTAAGCTCTCAAAATCAAAGAAATACAGAAAATGTAATTTGGGTGCAAAATTTAGAGGAAGCCTTAGAGATTGCTAAGTCTAAAAATAAAGATATTTTCATCATCGGTGGTGGTAAGGTTTTTGAGCAAACATTAAGTATTACTGACCGTTTAGAAATTACAAGAGTGCATGAAACCTTTGAGGGCGATGCTTTTTTTCCTGAAATTAAAGAAAAAGATTGGGAGCTAGTCGATTCTAAAGCAGGAAGTGATAAAAAATATAAAATAACTTATAATACTTATTTAAACAAACAAAACTCAAAGAGTTGGCATTAATCTTAACTTGTTCGTTCCTAAGCTTCTATGAGCGGTAAATTTATTGTAGAATAAATTTTAAAATATTTAGACAAATTTTTTAAGCCTTAAAAAAAATCTATTTCAAAAATTAGTTTAAAAATCATACTTTTACAGCCGCAATAATTTATAAAATAAAACATGCAATATAATACGCTAAAGAAAGATTTAATCATACCCGAATACGGCAGGCACATTCACCGCATGATCGGCTATTGTAAAACGATAGAAGACAGAGAAGAGCGTAATTTATTTGCAGAAGCCATCATTGAAGTCATGGGGAATCTCAATACTTATTTGAGAGACGTCACTGATTTTCAGCACAAGCTTTGGGACCAATTATTCATCATGGCTGAGTTTGATTTAGACGTAGATTCACCTTTCCCTATCCCAGATAAAGAAACATTTCAGTCGCCTCCGCAGCCGCTGAAATACCCTAAGTACTCTAACAAATATCGTTACTATGGTAAAAATATAAAGAAAATGATTGATGTTGCTATAGAATGGGAAGAAGGTGATAAGAAATTAGGTTTAGTCAAAAATATTGCTAACCAAATGAAAAAGAGTTACCTGCTTTGGAACAAAGATCAGGTAGACGATCAAGTTATTTACAATCAATTAAAAGATTTATCTAACGGGAAATTGGATTTAGAAAAAATGGAGAAAGCCTCTGATTATGATGTGAATCTTTCTTCTAAAAATGATTTGACCAACGGGCGAAGCAAAAAAAATTATTCTACTTTCAGAAGACCAAAAAGAGGAAAAAGAAGAAATTAATTTATGGCTTATTTTGAAATTAAAGGAGGTAAAAGCTTGAAAGGAGAAATCACACCTCAAGGTGCTAAAAATGAAGCTTTACAAATCTTATGTGCCGTGCTGTTGACTGATCAACCTGTACGTATTTCCAATATTCCAGACATACAAGATGTCAATCGTCTGATAGAGATTTTAAGCTATTTAGACGTTAAAATAACCAAAAATAGCAAAGGAGATTACACATTCCAAGCCAAAGATTTGCATCTAGACTATTTGAAATCTGAAGGTTTCAAAAAAGATGGAGCAGCTTTGCGTGGGTCTGTAATGTTGATGGGGGCTTTGCTCGCTCGCTATGGTTTTGCACACATGCCCAAGCCTGGCGGAGACAAAATCGGAAGAAGAAGATTAGACACACATTTTAAAGGCTTTATGGAGCTCGGTGCTGAATATAGTTATGAAAAAGAAAATCACTTCTACACGCTGCGTGTACCTGATGGCGCACGACTGAAAGGAACTGAAATGCTTTTGGAAGAAGCCTCCGTTACTGGAACGGCTAACATTATTTTAGCAGCCGTTTTGGCCGAAGGAACTACAAAAATTTACAATGCAGCTTGTGAGCCATACATTCAACAACTTTGTGAAATGCTAAATCGTATGGGAGCTAAAATCAGTGGCGTGAAAAGCAATTACCTTAGCATTGAAGGTGTAGAGAAATTGAATGGGACAGAACATCGTATTTTGCCCGACATGGTAGAAATCGGTAGCTGGATTGGGCTAGCTGCTATGACAAAATCTGAAGTGACCATCAAAAATGTGAGCTGGGAGAATTTAGGAATCATTCCTTCTGTTTTCAGGAAATTAGGCATCAAACTCGAGAAAATAAATGATGATATTTTTATCCCTCGCCAAGAAAATTATGAAATAGAAACCTTCATGGATGGGTCTATACTCAACGTCTCAGATGCACCCTGGCCAGGCTTCACTCCTGATTTATTGAGTATCATATTAGTCATTGCCACCCAAGCCAAAGGGAGTATTTTGATTCACCAGAAGATGTTTGAAAGTCGACTCTTTTTTGTTGACAAATTGATAGATATGGGAGCACAAATCATCTTATGCGACCCGCATCGAGCTACTGTAATTGGCTTAAACCATGAAACTGAATTGCAAGGGACGACGTTGACTTCGCCTGATATTCGTTCTGGGATAGCACTTCTGATTGCAGCTCTTTCTGCCAAAGGAAAAAGTTACATTCATAATATCGACCAAATTGACCGTGGCTATGAAAATATTGAAGAACGTCTCCAAAAAATCGGTGCCGAAATTAAAAGATTTGAATAAAAAAATTTAAGGCTTAAAAAATTTTAATGAAAATTTCTATGAAAAAGCATCTTTGGATTTATTTGAAAGGGATAGCCATGGGTGCGGCTGATGTCGTCCCTGGCGTATCGGGCGGAACTATTGCATTCATCACTGGAATTTATGACAATCTGCTAAGCAGCATCAGCAACATCAATCTTGAGCTCATCAAGACTTTGCAAAAAGAAGGTTTTGCTAAGGCTTGGGAAAAAATCAACGGAAATTTTTTGATTGTTTTACTAGCAGGAATTGCTACCAGTATTCTCTCTTTAGCCAAATTGATAACTTATTTGATGCATCACTACCCGATTCAACTTTGGAGTTTCTTTTTTGGATTGATTGTGGCTAGCATTTTTTATGTTGCCAAAGAAATCACACGCTGGCGTTGGGTAGAATTTATTATGCTTTTTTTAGGTGCTGCTTTTATTTTTTGGATTAGCATTTTACCCCCTTTAGCATCGAACGACAATCATATCTATTTATTTTTTGCAGGAGCTATAGCAGCTTGCGCCATGATTTTACCTGGAATCTCAGGCAGTTTTATCTTATTAATTTTAGGAGCTTACTCCATCATCATTGCGGGGATTGCAGATAGGAATTTACTTTTGCTCACCATCGTTGCATTAGGAGCGATTACGGGGCTTTTAGCATTTTCTAAACTTTTAAATTATTTATTAGCCCAATTTCACGATTCGTTTATCGCTGTTTTGGTTGGCTTTTTAATTGGTTCACTTTGGAAAATTTGGCCTTGGAAAGTTGATGAACAAATTTTTGTAAAAGAAGAAGGCATCCAGGCAGGAGAAAAATTTTTAGCACCATACCGTAGTTTGACGGCTTACTTCTCTCATTCAAATAATCCTGATACGAATGCCATGTCTTACATCGAGAGAAATATTTCTCCATTTTTCTACGAGCAGATCAATCCACAAGTATCCAATCAACTATTTTTCAGCATCATTTTTGCTATCATTGGATTCTCTATTTTATTCACAATAGAATTTATCGCAAAAAAACAAAATGGGTAATCGTACATTTCTGAGTTATTTCATTCTATGGTTTAAGGGCTTGCTGATGGGTACTGCCAATAAAATCCCAGGCGTTTCTGGCGGAATGGTAGCACTCGTTACTGGTTTTTATGAAGAATTAATTTACAGTTTCCAAAAATTTAATTCAAAAGCATGGAAGCTCCTTTGGAACAGGCGCTGGAGTCAATTTCTGCAGTACATCAATTTCAAATTTCTTTTTGCCGTCAATTTTGGCTCCGTTTCTGCATTTTTCACCATTTCACTACTTTTAGACTACATCATGCGACCTGTGAGTCAAAATGGACTGGGATACCAAATCAGTGTTTGGAGTTTTTTCTTTGGAATGATTATCGGCTCTGCTTACTACGTTTGGGATAAAATTACACGCTTTAGCCGCAATGTCTTTTTGGGAATCATCATCGGAGCCACCATCGGTTTATACATCAGTTTTTTAGACCCCATGTTGCCTAACGAAAATCTATGGTTTATCCTCTTGTGCGGCATCATCAGCGTCAGTGGAATGACTTTACCTGGTTTTTCTGGCTCTTTTATTTTAATCATTTTAGGAAACTACAATTTATTACTAGTTGAATCTGTTAACAATTTATTTTACACCATTTTAGCCATTTTCAACAATGACTGGCAAAATTTAGGAACAGTAACACCAGAGGAATATACCACACGAGTTCATCTCCTAAAAATCATGGCTGTTTTTGCGATAGGTTCACTGGTAGGGCTCGTTTCTTTTTCTAAAATCATGGGTTATTTGCTCAAAAATTATCACAACATTGTCTTAGGTTGGCTTATGGGATTCATCATAGCCAGTTTAGGAGCTGCGTGGCCCTGGAAATCACAAGATTTGAATGAGCAGCAGCAGCTTTTAGGCTACACACGCTATATGCCAGAGGTTGGTTTAGAATTTTATTACCAAATTGGGGTAATTATTTTAGGAATCCTATCCATTGTTATTTTCAATTTTTATGAGAAAAAAGCATCCAAATTTTGAAACTTATGGCTTGGTAGGTAAAAATATTTCTTACTCTTTCTCACCAAAGTTTTTTGAAAAAAAATTTAAAGCCTTAAAAAAAAATGCAGAATATCTCATTTTTGATTTAGAAGAAATTCAGCAAGTTAAAAAGATTTTCAAAAAAGAAAATCTCAAGGGATGCAACATAACGATTCCCTACAAACACACTGTGATTCCATTTTTAGATCAACTTGACCCCATTGCCAAAAAAATCAATGCTGTGAATACCATCGCTTTTGATGGCGAAAAGAAAATCGGGTACAATACTGATGTCATCGGATTCCGTGATTCTTTAAAGAAAATACTAAAAAAACACCACACCAAGGCTCTTATCTTAGGCAATGGCGGTGCAGCTGCTGCTGTAGAAGAGGCTTGTTATCAGCTGAATATCAAGTCACAAATCGTTTCACGAAATTCTCAAAAAAACATCATTTCTTACCAAGATTTAAGTTCAGAAATCATAGAAGAATTCAAAATTATCATCAATACCACTCCGCTGGGTTCAGCACATTACCCCGAAGAAAAACCTGAGATTCCTTATCATTTCTTAAATAAAAATCATTTGTGCTATGATTTGATTTACAATCCTGCTGAGTCTTTATTTTTAAAGGCTTCAAAAAAACATGGAGCACAAATCAAAAATGGGCTTGAAATGCTGGAACTTCAGGCGGAAGCTTCCTATGCCATTTGGCAAAATTACAGCCAATGAAAATCTATTTCTTGCTCTAAATCTGCCGATAGACTTTTAGCTACAGGGCAATTCAGTGCTGTTTTTTCGATGATTTTTTTTTGCTCTTCATCCAAATTAGAATTTAATTCAAAATTAATTTTAATTTTAGCAATTCTTCGAGGCGAAGATTCCATGATTTTATAAACCTCTGCTTTGATTTCCCCTAAATCCCATCCATTGCCGCCTGCCTTGATGCCCATAAGCGTCATCATACAACTACACAAGGCGGCAGAAACCAAGTCTGTTGGTGAAAAAGCTTCTCCTTTGCCATGATTATCTGTCGGTGCATCGGTAATGATTTTTGCCATCGAGTGGGTGTGCGTCGCTTCAGTTCTCAATTCGCCCAAATATGTAACTTGAGCAGTACTTTTTTGATTCATAAATTATAATAAGTTTATGTAAATTTAAAGATATTCATTAGATTTGTTTCAACAGCTTAATAAAATTCAACACCATGTCAAACGATAATCAAAACCTGCAAAATGCAGATGGAAAAGAAAATTTGAATGCGCAACTCAGTAATCATGAAGAAAATTCGGTGAAATCTACCGAGGAAAATACGCCTCAAAAAGAGGAACTTCGTCTTAAAAATGAAGCGGACGTTTCTACAGCTACTGAAAATGATTTTGATGAAAATGCAGACTTAGACCAACACGCTGAAGAATTAAATGAAAATAGCCAAGAGGAGAATGAAGGTTTTGCCGATGATGAGGACGCCAATAAAATTCCTGAACAGAAAGATTACGATGATATGAGCTTGGCTCAGCTTGTGGGTGAGGCTTCTATGCTGATAGGAAAATATGCTGTGGTTCATACTAAAAAAAGCTTCCAACAGCTGAAAAATACTTTTACTCAAAAGTTTGAGGAAATGGAGCAAATTGCAAAAGAAAAATTCCTAGAACAAGGTGGAAATGAGATAGATTTCCGTTTTGAAAATAAGGATAAACGGGATTTTGATAAATTATTTTTTGAACATAAAAGTAAATTGAGAAATCATTACGAATCGATAGAGCAAGAGCAAAAGAAAAATCTAAAGGAGCGAGAAAACATCATTGCTGAACTCAAAGCTCTTTATATGGAACCCGCAGATAGCAACCAAAATATTTTTAAAAAATTTAGGGAATTAAAAACCCGCTGGCACAATGCTGGCCAAATCCCAAAATCAAATGCTAATGATATCTTCAAAAACTATTACCATCATTTAGATAATTTCTATGAGTTTCTGGATTTAAATCAAGAATTGAGAAAAATGGACTATGACCATAACTTGAGCGTGAGAAAATCTATCATAGAAAGAACTAAAAATCTGCTGGGAGAAGATAACATTCAAAAGGCGTTGAATGAACTACAATACCTGCATAGAATGTGGAAAGAAGAGGCTGTGCCTGTAGCAGAGGAGCATCGTGAGCCGACTTGGCAAGAATTTAAAAATTTAACCAATCAAATTCATGATAGAAAAAATGAATTGGCTGAACAGATTCAGAAAAAACAAGAAGAAAATCTAGAATTGAAGCTTGATGTAATTGAAAGTATCAAAAATTTAACTACTGAAGAAAAAATCAATTCGCATAATCTTTGGCAGAAAAAAATTAAAGCCTTAAAAAAATTACGCGACGATTTCTTTGCAATTGGGCGGGTACCAAAGGATAAAAATCAGCCTACTTGGGATAAGTTTAAAGAAGCTTGTAGAGAATTTAATCAGCAGAAAAATGCCTACTACAAGGATATGAAAAAAGAGCAATCTGAAAACATTGAGGCTAAGAAAAAATTAATTGAAATCGCTCAGGAACACCGCTATAGCACCAACTGGGCTGAGTCTGTGAATGTGATAAAAAGAATTCAAAACGATTGGAAAAAAATCGGGCATGTTCCGCGTAAATTATCTGACCAATTATGGGAAGAGTTTAGCGCCGCCAACAATGAATTTTTTGAGCGTTATAAAAATCGAAACAACGAGAAACTAGAGGAGCAAAGAAAAAATCTTGATAAAAAAGAGCAAATCATTCAAGAAATGAAAGAGGCTACTCCGCCAAAAGATAAAGATGAACTGCTTGCTTGGGTCAATAATTTCAGCGTTCAGTTTTCATCCATTGGTTTTGTGCCCAACGGTAAACAAGATATTAATAAAGAGTTTCAGAAAATTTCAGGACAGTTACTGAAAAAGGCTGGCTTGAATGAAAATGCAATAAAAAATGCACAATGGAATCAAAAAATAGAAAATATTAAAGAAAATCTGGATGATGCTCACCTGAAAAAATTAAAATTTGACCTGAAAAAACAAATCGATGAGTTGCAAAAAGAAGTAACTCAATTACAAAATAATTTATCCTTTTTCTCTAATGCTGATGAAAGCAATCCTCTATTTAAAAGTGCTAAAAATAGTATTGATAAAAAGGAAAATGAACTCAAAGATTTAAAAGCTCAGTTTCATGACCTTAAGTTAATCAACTTAGAAGCCATCGCAGGAGCCAAAGCTGAGGAGGAATAAAATGAGCTTCCACAAAAGCATGATGCAACGCTGCCTGCAATTAGCCAAAAACGGATTGGGAACAACTCTCCCCAATCCGCTGGTAGGCTGCGTGATTGTGCATGAAGGCAAGATTATTGGCGAAGGTTGGCATCAAAAAGCTGGTGAAAATCATGCTGAAATCAATGCTATTAACTCCGTAGAAAATAAAGATTTACTACCATTCTCCAGTCTCTATGTCAATTTAGAACCTTGTTCTCATTTTGGTAAAACGCCGCCTTGTGCACATGCAATTGCTCAGCACAAAATCCCTCGAGTTTATATAGGAACAACTGATTTAGCCAGCCATGTCAATGGGCAAGGAATTGAATATTTAAAAAATCATCACACCAAAGTAAAAACAGGTATTTTATCTTCCGAATGCCTGCATCTCAATCGGAGATTTTTCACCAATCAATTGAAATCCAGACCATATATAATCTTAAAATGGGCACAGACACAAAATCATTTTTTTGCACCGATTGATGATTCCCAACAATGGATTTCATCAGTTTATGCAAAGCAACTAGTTCATTTTTGGCGAAGCCAAGAAGATGGTATTTTAGTTGGCAGAAAAACTTTAGAAATCGACCAACCTCAATTAAATGTGAGATTATGGGCGGGGCTGAATCCTAAAAAATTTTTTCTAAGCCTTAAAAAAAACAATGAAAGTTTTGATGAATTTGAATCTTTTTTCAAAGAAAATATAGCGCTGGATAAAGATGAATTTTCTAAAGCTTTAAAAATTTTATATAAAAACGGAACATACTCTCTTATTATAGAAGGAGGAGCCAAAACACTACAAAGCTTTATCGATTTTAATTTGTGGGATGAAGCAAGAATCATCACCTCCCCCTCCATTTGGCAAGAAGGCATTAAAGCTCCCGAAATTACAAATTTCAGCAAAAGACAAAAAATAAATTTAATTCAAAAAGAGACTTTAACTACCTATTTTAATCATGAATTTAAGCTGCCAGAGTATCAAAAATGATGTGAAAGAAATTCTGATGAAGGAAAAGGGAAGCAAATTCATTGGATTTGCTTTTTCGGTTGAAAATGAAGATGAAATCAATGCTAAACTTCTAGAATTAAAAGAGATCTATCCCGATGCGACCCACCATTGCTATGCTTATCGCTTGGGTTTTGATGGTGAAATTTACCGCGCTAATGATGATGGCGAGCCCAGTGGCTCGGCGGGTATTCCTATTTACAATCAAATTCGTTCTGCCGAATTGACTTACACCCTTGTGGTTATAATTCGCTATTTTGGTGGCACAAAACTGGGCGTTGGAGGGCTAATTCAAGCTTATAAAAAAGCTGCTGAACTGACTTTAGCTGAAGCTGAAAAAATAAGCTTTATTCAAAAAGAAAAATATTTCATCAGATTTGAATATGCTCAACAAAACGAAGTTCAAAAAATTTTGGAAAGTCTAAATGCTGAAATCACGCAGCAAAATTTCATTGATTTAGTTGAATTTCATTTTGAAGTCCCCAAAAACAAAGAATTGATGCAACGAAATGCTTTTGAAGAAATTCAACATTTGATAGATTTGAAAAAAATTTAATTTTTCTAAGCCTTAAAAAAATCTTGAATTTTCTCACGGAAAAATTCAGGGCAGCGTATTGGTTTTCGGGTCGTGGTACTGACAAAAACCAGCTCTGTGCTTCCTGTTGTTAATAACTTTTGAGCTTGATTTAGGATTTTATAATTGAATTTTATTCTAAAGTCGCTCGGTATTTCAGCTAATTCTGTGATGATCTGTATCTCATCATCAAATAAAGCTGGTGCATGATATTGGCAGGTGAGATTTAGAACAGGAAGCATAATTCCCGAATGCTCTAAATCACTGTAATTCAATCCTATTTCACGCAAAAAATGTACTCGCCCCATTTCAAAAAAAGTAGCATAATTGCCATGATAAACGTACCCCATTTGATCTGTTTCTGCGTATCTTACTAGGGTTGAAATGCTTAGTTGTAAATTATTCATATTTTATTCATTTATAAGGAAAAAAAATTAAAAAGTCAATAGCAAATCACTTTTTTTAGTTCAATATTTTTTCACAATTTTGCTCCAATCAAGCTCAAAAATAAGAGCATTTTTTTGTTTAATCAAAATAGTATTTTTCAATGTCAAAAACAGCAGCTTCTGTATGGGGCAATTGCTTATCATTCATACAAGACAACATATCTGAACAAGCGTTTCATACTTGGTTTGAACCGACTAAAGCCACTAAATTAGATGGTAATATTTTAACGGTACAAGTTCCTAGCAAGTTCTTTTATGAATGGCTTGAGGAACATTACATCAAGCTTCTAAAGGCTTCTTTACAAAAGGAATTGGGTAAAGATGCTAAGTTGATCTATAGTATAGTGATGGAGAAAAAAATAACGAATAAAGATCCTTACACTGTTAATATCCCGAGTAGTAATAAAGAGAAAGTTCTAAAGCAAGAGCTGGATGCTCCTCTGAGTAGTAATAAAATCAAGAGTCCGTTTGCAATTCCTGGAATTCAGAAGTTGAAAATTGACTCCCAACTTAATATTAATTATAGTTTTAATAGCTTCATCGAAGGTGAGACTAATCGACTGGCACGTTCTGCGGGGAAAGCAATTGCTAAACGCCCAGGAGGAACATCCTTCAACCCGCTGTTTATTTACGGGGGAGTTGGCTTGGGCAAAACACACTTGGCGCATGCCATTGGACTTGAAGTCAAAGAAAAACACCCTGAGAAAACGGTATTATACGTTTCTATGGAAAAATTCTCTAACCAGTATCAGAGTGCCACGCGTAGCAACAATCGAAATGATTTTGTGAATTTTTATCAAATGATTGATGTTTTAATCATTGATGACGTTCAATTTTTATCGGGCAAAAAGGGAACTCAAGATGTTTTTTTCCATATTTTCAATGATTTACATCAGCGTGGGAATCAATTGGTTTTGACTTCTGATAAAGCTCCAGTAGATATACAAGATGTAGACCAGCGATTGATTTCAAGGTTTAAATGGGGTCTTTCTGCTGATTTGCAAATCCCTGAGTATGAGCTTCGTCTAGAAATTCTAAAAAGTAAGTTGGAGAAAGGTGGCATTGAATTAGACCCTGAAGTCACGACTTATATTGCAAAAAATATTAAAACCAACATCCGTGAAATAGAAGGCGCTTTAAACTCTTTGGTGGCTCGTTCTGTGCTGAACCGAAAAGAAATTACAGTTGATTTAGCTGAAAAGGTTTTAAGCGATTTAATCAAAAATCAGCGAAAAGAAATTTCAATTGATTATATTCAAAATGTGGTATGTGATTACTTTAAAATTCCTGTTGAGAAAGTTCAATCCAAAACTCGCAAAAGAGATATTGTACAAGCACGCCAATTGGCTATGTACTTCTCTAAACAATACACCAATGCTTCTTTGCAAAGCATTGGCACACAAATTGGTAAAAGAGATCATGCTACTGTTTTACACGCTTGCAAAACAGTGAAAAATCTAGCTGAAACGGATAAAGTTTTTAAAGGTTATGTAGATGATTTAAGAAGAAAAATTGGTATTGCGGAATGAGAATTTTAATGCTTTGTTTAGGGAATATTTGCCGTTCTCCTCTCGCAGAGGGAATTTTAAGAAATAAGATTGGTAATCGTAATATAGAAGTTGACTCTGCTGGTACCAACGGTTTACATGTCGGTGAATTGCCCGATCCTCGCTCTATTGAGATTGCAGAACTAAACAATATTGATATCACAGACCAAAGAAGTCGAAAATTCATAACAGAGGATTTCGATACTTTTGATGCCATTTATGTAATGGATTCAGGGAATTACAATACCGTGATGGATTTAGCTAGAAATCATAAAGACCAGTACAAAGTTGAACTCATCATGAATTTGGTTTCACCTGGAATGAATCAAAATGTTCCCGACCCTTACTATGGCGGCAAAGATGGATTTCATCATGTTTTTGAAATGCTAGATCGTGCAACTGATAAAATTATAGAAGATTACGACAGAAGAAATGGATAAGCCTATCGTTTATTTAATTCCTAATTTTTTGGGTGAAAACAGCACATCTTCTCAGGTTTTCCCGCCTTATAATATAGAAGTTATCCAAAATTTAATTCATTTTTTGGTAGAAAATGAGAAATCTGCACGCCGATTTATCAAAAAAGTTTGCCCAGATAAGTCTCAACAGGATCTGAAAATTGAAATTTTAAACAAAAAAACTCCAAAAGAAATTATCCCAGAATTTCTAAAGCCTTTAAAAAATCAACAAAATATCGGTATTATTTCTGAAGCTGGGATGCCTGGAATTGCTGACCCTGGCAGTCAATTTCTACAGTTGGTACATTCACTAGGTTTTAGTGTTGAGCCGCTCATTGGTCCTTCCTCCATTTTGTTGGCATTGGTTTCCTCTGGGCTGAATGGTCAAAATTTTTGTTTTAACGGCTATTTACCTATTGATTCACGTGAACGTAAAAATAACTTAAAGAATTTAGAAAAACTAAGTGAGCAAAATGGGAGTGCTCAAATTTTTATGGAAACTCCCTACCGCAATAATCAGTTACTGAAAGATATTTTGAGTACTCTTAAGCCAAGCACCATTCTCTCGATAAGTTGCGATCTCACGTTACCTACTCAATTAATTGAGACTTGTAGTGTTGATGAGTGGCGTAAAAAAAAGACAGACCTTCATAAAAGGCCTGCCATTTTCATTATTCAAAATTCTTTTGATTGAAATTAACCTCTTGGTGCTTGACCAATTAATTCCATAAATTGCTCTAAATTAGGAAGAATAATAATTTCTGTTCTTCTATTTTCTGCTCTTCCGCTTGGGGTGTCGTTAGATGAAATACTATTGTATTCACCTCTACCACCAGCAGTCATACGCTTAGGATCAACTCCATGCTGCTCTTGCAAAGCTTGCACGACAGATGAAGCACGCAACGCGCTCAGATCCCAGTTATTTCTAATATTAGTTTTAGAAATTGGCACATTATCAGTATTACCTTCTACCATCACATCATAAGTTGGGTAGTCTTTGATAATCTTAGCAATTTTACCCAAAACTTCATTAGCCTCAGATGAAATCTCATAACTTCCTGAACGATATAACATATTGTCAGACAGTGAGATAAACACAACTCCCTTCTGCACTTGCACATCAATATCTCTCATCTCATCTCTAGATAAAGATCTTGTAAGATTATTAGTCAAGACCATGTTTAGTGAATCGCTCTTACTTTTACTAGCAATCAATTGTTTGATATAAGAATTTGATGCATCAATTTGCTCAATTAATTTAGTAATGTTTACATTTCCTGTGCTTTGGGCATTTAAACACTGGTCTAGCGCACTTTGTAGTGAATTTAAATTTGCTTTAGAGGCATCCAATTGTGCTTGGATAGATGATCTATCACTTTCGCAACGCGTCAACTGATTGTTACAAGTTTGCTGAGCAGCAAAAACTTTTTCAAATTCTGACTGCAACTCGTCATATTTTTTCTTACTTACACAGCTCGTCATCATCAAAGCTGAAAACCCGGCTAAAATTAATGTTTTCTTCATTATTTTTATAATTTTCTTTTATATATTTCCTTCTATTCAGTTCACTAAAATAATAATTAATTTTTAAAACTTAAAATTAAACCCCAACTTTTATGTAAAATTTAGTAGTTTCGCATATCAATATTCTCATTATTGGTTTTGTGACTAAAAAATCTATTAATAAAAAAGAAAACTTCAGAAAAAAAGCACATAGCATCATTTTTGAATCCAATACCTATTGGGGTAAATTTTTTGATGTCGCTTTACTCATAGTCATCGTTATCAGTATCGTTTTGCTGATGCTAGATTCTGTTGATACCTACAAATTCAAATATCACAATATTTTTGTGACCATCGAATGGTTTTTAACTTTTCTTTTTTCGCTAGAATACCTATTTCGTCTATACTCCGTCAAAAAACCAAGTTCATATGCAAAGAGTTTTTATGGTATTATTGATTTATTATCCATTTTGCCTACTTATTTAGAATTTCTCATCCACGGTTCTCAATTCTTTATGGTTTTTCGGGTGATGCGGCTCTTACGAGTTTTTAGAATATTTAAATTAGTACATTTTTTAGATGCTCGCAACACTTTAGCTTATAGCCTACGCGCAAGTTGGTACAAAATTTCATACTTTTTATTATTTTTAATCTTAATTGTCTGCGTCATTGGGACAGCCATGTTTTTGGTTGAAGGCAGCAATCCTGAGTCTGGGTTTGATAACATCCCCATTAGCATCTATTGGTGCATCGTTACTTTGACTACGGTAGGCTATGGCGACATCTCGCCCATCACTCCATTGGGGCAATTTTTAGCTTCTTGCATCATGATTTTAGGTTATTCAATCATTGCCGTGCCTACTGGTATCGTTACCTCTGAGCTGACAAGAAAGATACAAAAAGAAGAAAATTTAGTAACTGAAGTCTGCAAAAACTGTGGCGAAGAACACCACTTGCCCGATGCTAAACACTGCCACCGATGTGGCTATGAATTATTAGAAGAATGAAAATCAAATTAATATCAGTTGGCAAAACTAGCCAAAAAGAAATTATAAGTTTATTTAGCTACTATAAAGAGCGATTGCCTAAAATTTTTAATTTTGAAAGCCTTGAAATAAAAGAGCTCAAAAATAGAAGTTCTCTTTCTGAAATTGAACAAAAAAACCAAGAAGCAAAGTTAATTTTAGAGCAAATCAACTTCAGTGATTTTATCATTTTGCTAGACGAAAAAGGAAAATCATTTACTTCAAAAGATTTTGCTAACTACATCAATCAAAAGTTAATTTCTAATCAACAAAGCATCGTTTTTATCATCGGAGGGCCCTATGGCTTTGGAGATGAAATAATACAACGTGCCAACGAAAAAGTTTCTCTTTCGGCAATGACGTTTACACATCAGATGATTCGTCTTTTTTTCATTGAACAACTTTACCGAGCTTACTCTATTTTGACCAACAAAAAATATCATCATGAATAAATTTCTTAATCAAAAATACAACTACAGCCTAAGTTTTTGGGAGGTTATCGCCTGTTTTATTCTCGTATTAACCGCTCAAGTTGCTGGAAGCATCGTTGGGTTTATTTTCAACTACTTAGGGCTCGAAGACTTAGGCTTTGTCTTATCATTTCTTACAGGATTTAGCCTAGCTTTAGTTTTACTTTTTTATTTAAAGAAATTACCCTTTCAAGTCTACAAAGACATGCTACTTACGGGGTTGAAGTGGAAATGGTGGTTGCTCGCCATTGGAATTTATGCTTCAATTTTACCCTTCAGCGAATACACAACCAGTTTGATTCCCACCGAGGGCATTCCCTTTTTAGAAGAAATTTATCAAGGCTTTATAGAAACATTCAAAATTATTCTCAGTAAACCCATTTCTGCATTCATTACCATTTGTATTTTAGCGCCAATTTTAGAAGAAAGCATCTTCAGAGGCTTTATTTTACAAGGCTTATTAAATTCTAAAACACATCCTATTTGGGCCATTTTCTTTAGCGGAATTTTGTTTGGTTTCGCTCATCTCAATCCTTGGCAATTCATAGGAGCAGGGATTTTAGGCATTTGTTTCGGATTTATTTACTGGCGCACAGGCTCTTTATTACTTTGCATTTTTTTGCATTTTATCAATAATTTTATCAGCTTTGTTTTCAGTCTAAAAAGTCAAAATGTAGAAGAACCTTTTTTTGAAGAAAATTTTTTATTGATAGGCAGCTCTTTGCTCCTCTTTTTTATACTCATTTATACCATGATTAAAATTACCCCTCATGCTCATCTTCGCTACTCAGAATCCAAATAAAACCAAAGAAATCAGGAAAATTCTACCCCACTGGGAAATCAAAAGTCTTGATGATTTAAATGATAAAGATAATGTGGAAGAAACGGGAAATACGTTTAGAGAAAACGCTTTTTTAAAGGCTAAATATTTTTTCAATAAATATCAACATCCCGTAATTTCAGAAGATTCTGGCTTGTGCGTTCCATCTCTAAATATGGAGCCAGGCATTTATTCTGCTCGCTATTCTGGGGAAAAAAATGATAAAAAAAATATTGAAAAATTGATCCGTAAACTTAATGGGCAGTCGGCTGACGCATTTTTCATGACTGTGATTTGCCTAATACAAAATGTTGAACCTCACTATTTTGAAGGGAAAATACATGGGAAAATAATAACAGAAACTCGTGGCGAAAAAGGCTTTGGCTACGACCCTATTTTTGTACCCCACGGCTACGAAAAAACATTTGCCCAAATCGGTGCTGAAGAAAAAAATAAAATCTCACACCGTGCCTTAGCTTTAGAAAAATTGATAGAATTTTTATCTTAGACTTACTTAAATTTTATATTTTTAATTACTTTAGCACTTTCAAAATTTTTTAACCATGAGAAAATTATTACTTTTCATTCCCATATTTGCCTTAGCAACAAGTTGCAAATTCAACGAAAATGGTAACAAAATGGTCTTACCAGCAGACCCAAATGCAATTGATAACCATACTATTGTAGAGGAAATCCATCATGAAAACAAAGTAGAACAAGACAACATACAAATTCTAGCCCCAGCAGATAGTTTAGGGATTGACTCTACAGCAATTCAGCCCACAGAAGTTGTTACTGAATAAATTTGATTAAAATTTTTATTTTTTTTTAAAGCCTTAAAAAAAAGCCATCTCAATTTTACTGAAATGGCTTTTTCATTGTCTCTGTATAACTTTTTTTCCTAATTTTTTTCTATAGAATTAATCAAATATTTCTTTAACTTTATCAAAAAATGATTTAGATTTATTCTCTTGGTCAGGTTCAAAATTTTCATTTCCACGCATTTTTTCAAAAAATTTAATCTCCTCTGAACTTAATTTCTTAGGAATAAAGGCATTGACATGAATGAACAAATCCCCCGTGCCATAGCCTTCTAAACTCGGTAAACCTTTACCTTTCAGGCGAAGCACTTTACCTGATTGCGTTCCTGGTTCAATTTTAATTTTTGCTTTTCCTGTGGCAGTAGGAACTTCTACATCTGCTCCTAAAATTACATCTGGTAACCCAACGAATAAATCGTAATGCAAATTATTCCCATCACGGTGAATTTCAGCATGTTGCTCCTCCTCTATCACTACCAGCAAATCACCTGCTGGGCCGCCAAAAGCTGCCTCATTTCCTTTGCCTCTTACCTGCATTTGGATTCCCTCTCTTGCTCCAGCTGGGATTTTCACCTCCACGGTTTCATCTTTTTTAATTAAACCTTGCTTATTAACTCCATTTGGAATTTTATCTGCAATTTTGCCCGTTCCGCTACAAGTGCCACAAGTTGTCGCAGTCTGCATTTGCCCGAGTGGCGTATTTATTATACGCACCTGTTGCCCACTACCCTTACATGTAGGGCAAGTTTTAAACGTAGCTCCATCAGCTAAGACCATTCGTGTCACTTTCATTTTTTTGGTCACGCCTTCCACCATCTCTTGCAAATTAAGCTTAACTCTGATTCTCAGATTAGAACCTCTGGGTTGGCGTTGGCTTCTTCCACCACCGAATCCAAAACCTCCGCCACCGAAGGCACTCCCAAAGATGTCTCCAAAATTAGCAAAGATATCTTCCATATTCATACCACCTCCGCCAAAGCCGCCTGCACCGCCCATACCTGCATGGCCAAACTGGTCGTAGCGCTGGCGTTTATTATCATCACTCAAGACTTCGTAAGCTTCTGCCGCTTCTTTGAATTTTTCTTCTGCAGCTTTATTCCCTGGATTTCTATCAGGGTGGTTTTGTAGGGCTATTTTACGATAAGCCTTTTTGATTTCAGCTTGTGTGGCTGTTCTTTCTACACCTAAAATTTCGTAATAATCTCTTTTTGACATAAATCTTTATTTACCGACTACAACTTTGGGGTAACGAATCACTCTCTCCCCTAATTGATATCCTGTTTCTATAATGTCAATGATTTTTCCTTTCATCTCTTCACTTGGTGAATCAACCTGTGTCACAGCCTCGTGTAATTCTGCATCAAATTCATTTCCATTTTCAACTTCTAATTTTTTTAAGCCTTTTTTTTCTAAGCTTTCCACTAATTTTTGCTGAATGAGTTCAATTCCTTTTAGCATGTTTTCTTCTTCTTCTTTTTTGAGTTCTTTAATGGCTCTTTCAAAATCATCTAAAACAGGAAGCAAGGTTTCCATCAGGGATTGATTAGCCAAAAAACGTTGCTCTTCTCTTTCTTTTAGGCTTCTTTTTTTGAAGTTATCAAACTCTGCGTACAACCTTACGTACTTATTTTTTTCTTCTTCTAGTTGTTCTTGAATGCTCGGTTCTTTCAAAACTTTATTTTTTTGATTTTGATTTTCAGTCGCTTCATCAGTGGTCAATTCTTCATTTTCATCTAATTCTTGATGTTTATTCTGTTGCTCTTGGCTCATATTATTTTATTTTACTTTTATAAAACTTTAAAAAAAACAAATTGTTTGCCATTCCTTTTTTGATGCCAATATGACAGAAAAAATCCGAATTCTCTGACAACGGTCTAAAAATTCGGATTTTTTTAAGGCTTTAAAAATTTTTATCTCCTGTAGTTATTTCTACTATCTCTACCTTCGTTGTTAGGTTTTGGATTTGCTTTTTTCACAACGATATTAAAATTCTGAAAATCAGTTTCATTTAAATTTTCTATAGCCTCTCTAGCTTCATCATCATTGGGCATTTCCACAAAGCCAAAGCATTTGGATCTTCCAGTTTCTCTGTCGATGATGATTTTTGAAGAGTCTACAGTGCCGTAGTTTTCAAATAATTCTCTTAAATCTTCGTCAGTGGTTTCTCGGTTTAATTTTGTTACAAAAATGTTCATAATCTATTTATTTTTTTATTTAATCGGCCAAAATGGAATGCCAACAAATAAACTTTTGATAGAAAAACCACTTTAAACGTTTTGCAAAGATAGACTTATTTTCATCATATGCATTATTTATTTCAGTTAAGTTTTTAAATGCCAGTTAGGTTTTATTATTTTTGGGGAAATTTTAATTTTTATAGATAATGAAGAGAATTGTTCTATCACTAATTTTTTGTTTTAGTGGTGTTTTCACTTTTGCAGATGAAGGAATGTGGCTAATGGCTTTTATTGACCGATTAAAATATTCTGACTGGCAAAAAGAAGGTTTACATTTGACGCCCGAAGAAATCTATAGTGTTAACCAAGCAAGTTTAAAAGATGCTATCGTCAGTTTTGGGGGCTATTGTACTGGTGAAGTGGTTTCTAATCAAGGTTTAGTTTTTACCAATCACCACTGTGGGTACGGGGCTATTGCACAGCTTTCTACGCCAGAAAATGATTATTTACATGATGGTTTTTGGGCAAAAAGCTTTGAGGAAGAATTAAAGCCTGACAATCTTTATGTTCGTTTTTTGGTAAGAATGGATAATGTGACCAGCAGAATCGTGCGCCAGTTGAATGACAAGATGACGTCAGAACAAAGAGGAGAAATCATAAATGCTGAGATTGAAAAAATTAAGAGAGAAAATAATGAAAATGGTAGGTATGAGGTCGTTGTGAAAGATTTCTATGGAGGTAATGAGTTCTATTATTTTGTATATCAAGATTATCATGATGTCCGATTGGTTGGGACTCCACCAGAATCGGTAGGAAAATATGGTGGAACTTACGACAATTGGGAATGGCCAAGACATACTGGGGATTTTTCAATCTTTAGAGTTTATGCAGATGCCAACGGAAATCCAGCTGAATATTCTCCGTCTAATGTTCCTTTGAAGCCAAAACATCATTTGCCCATCAAAAAAGGTGGTGTGAAGCCTGGCGATTTTGCTATGACTATAGGATATCCTGGTAGTACAGAGCGTTATATGTCTTCATTTGGAATTCAGCAAGCGCTAGATATCGAGTTTCCTGCTTGGATTGATGCGGCGGCTAATGCTAGAGAGGTTCTAAAAAAATATATGGATAGTGATAATGCAATTAATTTAAATTATGCTTCTAAATATGCAAGCATCGATAACTACTGGAAAAATCGTATTGGCATGACCCAGGCTCTGAATAAGCTAAGAACTTATGATAAGAAAAAAGAAATTGAAAAAAATCTAACACAATGGATTGATAATGACCCAACTCGAAAAGCTAAATACGGCAATGTGCTAAAAGATATTCAAAATTATTATCAAATCTCTAATGATTATATAGCTAACCAAACTTATATTTCTCGTGGAGTATTGCCAGGTAGTTCTCTGGTATTGGCTGCTTACCGAATGAAAAATCTTTTTGATACTTATCACCGTCAAGATGCCGAAAATCAAAAAAATATGCTACCTCAAGTTCATGAAAGAATCGAATCTCAGTATGAGAACTTTAGCACTGAACTGGAGCGAGAAGCTTTAGCCGTTTTGCTTCAAAAATATTATGAAAATACGGCTGAAATTTATCATCATAAAGCCTTAAAAGATGCTTTAAAAGAATATGGAAACTTCAGTCAATTTGTAGAAGCGAACTATGAAAATTCAATTTTCAGAAATGCTACAGCGCTCAAGCAAGCTTTTGCTAACAATGATTTAGAAGCGTTTAACAATGACCCTATTTTTAAGATTTCAGCTGGTTTGATTCATTCTTATCAAAATGTGCCAGAAAATGTAAGACAAGCGGAAGAAAAATATGAGAAAGCCTATCGTTTATTCATTCAAGCCTTGAGAGAATCTCAACCAAACAAGGTGTTCTACCCCGATGCCAATTTCACTATGCGCTTGAGTACGGGGAAAGTAGTTTCTTTGCCAGAGAATCCTACACGGCCAAGCGATGTTTCTTCAAATTACTACACTACTTTGAAGGGCGGTATGAGAAAATTCTTGCCTAATTCTGAATTTGATATGCCAACCGAACTCATTCGTCTTTATAACACTCAGACTTTTGGGCAATGGGCAGATGAAAATGGGAACATGCCTGTTTGTTTCTTGACTGATAATGACATCACTGGTGGAAACTCTGGCTCTCCTGTGATTGGCGGGAATGGCGAATTACTGGGCTTAGCTTTTGACGGAAACTGGGAAGCTATGAGTGGTGACATTGAGTTTGAAAAAGATTTGCAACGCACCATCAATGTAGACATTCGCTATGTGATGTTTATCATCGAGCAACTATCTGGTGCCGATAGAATCATCTCTGAACTTGATTTTGTAGATTAATCAAAAAGTTTTTAACTTTGCAAGTTCATTTAAAATTCATTTAAATTTAAATTCAAGCTGCCCCAATTGTGAAAATTTATAATTGGGGCAGTTAATTAACTTGTATGATGATTTTCAGGAAATTAAAATATTTTTTAAGTCTTATATTTTTATACTTTATTTTAGCTACAATTCTCACACAATTTTATTCAAAAGTAGAATTGCATCAGCTCTTAAATACCTTTAACACACCTGCTTTAGACTTTTTTTTCAAATACTATACACACATCGGCTACGGAGCTGTTTCATTGATTTTCATCCCGTACGTTTTATACAAAAAATCTCTAAAAAATTTACTCCTCGGTATCCTAAATTTCTTGATTGCAGGGCTTAGCGTTCAGTTCTTTAAAAAAATAATCATAGGAGATATACTTCGCCCTATTAATTTTTTTACGCCAAAGGATTTACATCTTATCGAGGGCGTTTCTTTAAACTCTCATTATTCCTTCCCATCAGGGCATTCTGCCACAAGTATTGCTTTTTTTCTTTTTTTAGCCTATCTATTCTACAAAAATAAATCTCTCCAAATTCTTTTTGCATTCATGGGCATTTTAGGAGCTTATTCTAGAGTTTATTTGTCTCAGCATTTTATAGAAGACACCATTGCAGGCGGAATGTTGGGCGTTAGCGCATTTTTTATCAGCTATGCTATCGTCAATAGAATTAACTGCGACGCATTGCAAAGAAGAATCTTCTCCCCAAATAAGCTAAAAAACAAAGAATAACTTCATGAATCTCACATGACTAAAACGCTAAACATCAAATTATTACAATACGATATTTCATGGGAAAATCCAGCTAAAAACTTTCAACAAATTCAGGCTCTTGAATCCTATTTCTCTGATTCAGATATTATTTTCCTGCCTGAAATGTTTTCTACGGGATTTAGTATGAATGTAGAAAAAATAGCAGAAAAAACATTCGGAGAATCTTTCCAATTTCTACAAAAATTAGCCAAAAAACACCAGGCACTTGTCGTAGGTAGCATTCCTGTGGAAGAAAAAGGAAGCTTCTACAATCGAATGTATTGGGTGGAACCCAACGAAACTTTCCAAATTTATGATAAAAGACATCTTTTTTCCTTTGCAGGAGAAGATAAATTTTATTCCGCAGGGAAAAGTCGGAAAATTTTCAGTTACCAGAATTGGAGTTTCTTGCCACAGATTTGCTATGATTTGAGATTTCCAGTTTTTGCAAGAAATAAAAATGATTATGAAGTTTTATTTTACATTGCAAATTGGCCCAAATCTCGAATCAATGCTTGGAATCAATTATTAAAAGCTCGAGCTATTGAAAATCAATGCTTTGTAGTTGGAGTTAACCGCACTGGAATAGATGGAAATGGGATTGCCTACAACGGTAAGTCCCAAGTCATCAATCCTTTGGGTGAAAAAATAGAACCATTCCAACCACACGAATGCGTTTTACAATTTAGTTTAGATTTTTTAAGCCTTAAAAAAATTCGAGAAAAATTCCCTTTCCTCAAAGATGCTGATGAGTTTTATCTAAATTTTTAAACCCACAAGTTTTTTATTTTCAAAAGTTGCTCTATCACATCTCTCACACAGCCATCTCCCCCGTTTTTGGGCGAAATATAGTGTGCCTCTCTTTTTACTTCTGGTACAGCATCAGCTGGACACGCCGCTAAACCACAATTTCTCATCACTTCCAAATCAAGAATATCATCGCCCATGTATAGAATTTCTGTCGGCTTCAAATCATATTTGAAATAAAAATCTTTGAAATCATCAAGCTTATCCTGCGAATCTAAATAAACATCCGTAATGCCTAAATCCTTGAAGCGGGTTCTCACTTTTTCATTTTTCCCGCCACTTATTATCCCCATTGGTATATTTTTTCTCACCGCATATTGCACCGCAAAACCATCTTTTACGTCCATCTTTCTACCCAAGCTGCCATCGCTTTCCAGGTAAACTTTGCCGTTGGTAAAGACACCGTCGACATCAAAAACCAAAGCTTTAATTTCTTTTAATTTCTCCTTGTAACTCATGTTATAATTCATTTATAATTCATGTATAATTCATGTATATTTTTCTTGGATGGATTTCGTCAAAAGCTCGTAAATAGCTTTTTTACGAGGCATATCATTTAGCAATTCCAAATGCTGAGCAATCGTTTTCTCATCACCGCGCACCGCTGGCCCAGTTTGTGCTTCGTATGGATTTAGCTCCTTGATTTTTTCGGCAGTTTCTAGAATCAATGCTTGCAAAACTGAAAACGGCAAACCTTCTTTCTCGACTAAATCTTTCCCAATACCGTATAAATAATTGACAAAATTGCATACAAAAACCGCTGCTAAATGTATTTCTTTTCTTTTTTCTGAATTTAATTCATAAACCCGATGCGTTATTTTTTTAGCTAAATTTTTTAAGGCTTTTAAAATTTCAGGATTTTCTGCTTCTATGAAGAAAGGAATTTCATCATATTTCACATAACGATCTTTGGAGAAAGTTTGTAGCGGATAAATCACCCCTTTCTTAAAATTTCCCTTCAGCCTTTCAATACTTGACGTGCCACTGGTGTGTGCCACAATCGCATCAGGAAAAGGAATTTGCTGACTCAATTCTTCTATCGCATCATCAGCCGTTGCTATAATGAACACGTCTGCTCGCTGTAACTTTTTAATATCATCCGTATATTCAATATGATTTGCTTCGCCCAACTCCGCAGCTTTATCAAGTGAGCGATTGTAGATTTGCTTTACTTGAATCGTGTTTTGAATCATGGCCCGCACCAAATGATGTGCTACATTTCCCGATCCTAAAATTGAAATCGTCATGATCTTCTGATTTTAATTTTAACAAAAATAAAGAATTAATCAAAGATTAAAATAACTTCGTGTAAGTATTTTTAAAGCGATTCCTTGAGATTAGATTTTGGTTTTATATTTTTTTATCAAAGCTTTTAAAATCGCCCAAGTTTCTCGGTCTAAAACGCCGTCATAATTCGCTGGGCGAAAGTGCATTTGAAAAGCACTGACTACTCTCTTCGATTTTTTCGTCCACTCGCCATTTGCTTCAATTTCATAACCGTAGCGAGCAAAATCTTCTTGTACGGTTTTTATAAAAATAGAATCGTTGAGAAGTTCAGGTAAGAATTGTGCTTCATAAAATTGCTTATCATATTCCTCATACCACGCACCGATTTGGTAATCTCTATACAATTTTTCCCATGGGAATAGTGGCCCAGGGTCATTTTTCCGTTGTGGGGCTACATCGCTATGCCCTAAAACATAATCAGGTGCAATTTCATAACGCTCGATGATGTTTTTAGCCAAAGCGGCTACTTTTTTTATTTGATAATCAGGATAAGCAAAAAAACATTTTTTCCCATCACATTCGGTAGAACCTTGATTCACGATTTCAATCCCTATGCTTGAATCGTTTAAATTCACCCGCCCACCCCAGAAGCTCACACCCGCATGCCAAGCTCTCGCATCTTCACTCACCAAAATATCGATTTCTTTATCATTTTTATCATTGATTAAATAATGTGAGCTTACCGCTTGCTTGGTCAGAACGCGCATCGAAGTCGGGTAATCAAGAGCCGTGTAATGCAAAATCAAAAATTTCACCCGATAATCTTGCCCAATTGAGGGTAAAGAATCTGCATTGACGTTATAATTCTTCAAAACTGCCGCTTGGTAAACTCGGTCTTCTACCTTGCTGATTTCTTTGATGTAAACCGTATCTCGAATGGTTTTTTCAACGGTTTTTACCTGAATTCTTTGCGTTGGGGAACAGGAGGCTAGCAATACCAACACCAAAAGAGCGAAAATATTTTTTTGAAGCATAATAAATCTTAAATAACTAATTGAGAAAAATTTAAGCCTTTATTTTTTTTTCTAAAGGCTTAAAAAATTTTTTTCATATTTGGAATAGTGGTTTACTCTTCATCAAGTCATTTACATCGGCGCGGACTTCTTTTATTACCTGCTCATTATCATGATTTTCAATCACTTTGTTAATGAAATTAGCAATCGTTTCCATATCATTTTCTTTCAGTCCACGAGTTGTCACGGCTGCCGAACCCAAGCGAATTCCACTGGTGATGAACGGCGACTCGGTATCAAACGGAACCATATTTTTATTGCACGTAATGTCAGCATCTACCAAGGCTTTCTCGGCTATTTTCCCGTTCACGTTTTTATTTCTCAAGTCAATCAGCATACAGTGATTTTCTGTTCCGCCAGATACGATTTCATAGCCCATTTCCATCAAATGCTCTGCTAATTTTTTAGAATTTTTTATGATATTTTCACCATAGGTTTTAAATGCTGGGCTCAAGCCTTCGCCAAAGGCAATGGCTTTTGCGGCAATCACATTTTCTAATGGGCCGCCTTGATTTCCTGGGAAAACAGCTGAATTTAGTAATTCAGACATCATTTTAAGTTTCCCTGCTCTTTTCTTGCCAAATGGATTTTCAAAATCATTCCCTAGCATGATGATTCCTCCCCGTGGCCCGCGTAAAGTTTTATGCGTGGTAGAAGTTACAATATGGCAGTGTGGCATTGGGTTATTGAGTAATCCCTTGGCAATCAGCCCCGCTGGGTGTGCAATATCTGCCATCAGCACAGCTCCTACCTCGTCAGCTACTTTTCTAAATCGCTCATAGTCAATGTCTCGAGAATATGCCGATGCCCCGCAAATAATCATTTTTGGCTTCACTTCTTTAGCTTTAGCTTCCATCGCATCATAATCTATCAAGCTAGTTTCTTTATCTAGCCCATAGAAATAATTCTCAAACCGAATGCCTGAAAAATTCACGGGTGAACCGTGAGTCAAATGCCCCCCGTGAGATAAATCTAAACCTAAAATCTTATCTCCCGCAGCTAGACAAGCTAAATAAACTGCCGCATTGGCTTGCGAACCAGAATGCGGCTGAACATTCGCATATTCTGCACCAAAAAGTTCCTTCAGGCGGTCGATAGCGAGTTGCTCTACTTCGTCTATAACCTCACAGCCGCCATAGTAGCGCTTCCCAGGGTAGCCCTCCGCATATTTATTCGTCAGCACAGAACCCAAAGCCCTCAGCACATCGTCGCTCACATAGTTTTCTGATGCAATCAGTTCTATACCATTCGTTTGCCTCTCTTTTTCCTTTTGAATTAAATCAAAAATTTTATCCATAATTCTTTATTTTTATAAATTTATTCCTATTTGTATTCCCGTCATTTTTCGGTAGAACTCCAGCGCCTCATCATCCGTCATCATCGTTATAAAATCTATAACGCCCAAAATCTGATGATACACATCTTTCCCCTCATAGCGATGTGGCTCTGGCAGTAGAGACAAAGTTAAGCTTTCTTCTTTAGTTCGCTGATTTTTTTCTTTTACCACTGCAGGAACAAAGTAGCTGAGCAAAGTCCCCATCACCCGATAACCCGCCAACTCGATTTCCATCACACTTTTGTGACGATAAATATGCTCAAAAGAAAAATCCCTAATCTGCTGCAACGCCGCCGATTTATTCAAAATTAAATCAAACAATGACGTCTCAAACTCCCCCGCCAGTAACTTCTCATGATGAATCACATAGCGCTCATACACCAGTTGCGTCAAAACACTTATCGCCTTTGCCCGCAGGTAAGCTATCGCATCATTTTTATCAGTCACCTCGCTCAGCTTCCGTTCAATTTCTTCAGGTTGCACCTCGCCCAGCTCCACCACTATATTTCTCAAAAGCTCAAGGCAAGTCCCGTGGTCTATAATCTGAAGCCGATGCGCATCCTCAAAGTCTATAATATTATAGCAAATATCATCCGCCGCCTCTGTAAGCCACACAAACGGATGCCGAGCAAAAGAAACAGGCGAATCCTGAATTTTTTTCATCCCCGTTTGCTCCGCCATTCTCACAAAAATCTCTTTCTCCGACTGGAAAAACCCAAATTTCCTAAGCCTTAAAAAATTTTTATCCTTAGCCGAAGACTCACACGGGTATTTAGCAATCGCCGAAAGCGTGCTATAAGTCAATAGCATTCCGCCCTTAGACTTCCCACTTTGGGCATGCGTCAACACACGAATCGCATTGGCATTCCCCTCAAACTGAGTCAAATCCTGCCATTCAGCCTCGCTCAGCAGCGGGCGAATCAACCCCTCATTCTCCACAAAATACTGAGCCACAGCATCTTCCCCAGAATGCCCAAACGCTGGGTTCCCAATATCATGGCACAAAGCAGCCGACGAGATAACGTATGCCAAATTATGCCTATAAAAATACCTACTCTCCTTGCTCAGTTCAGACTTATACCGCGAGGCAAAAAAATGCCCGACCAAATGCCCCAAACTCCGCCCCACAGACGCCACCTCCAGCGAGTGCGTAAGCCGATTGTGAACAAAAGTGGTGCCCGGCAACGGGAAAACCTGTGTCTTGTTTTGCAACTTCCTGAACGCTGGCGAAAAAATAATGCGATCATAATCCCGCTGAAATGCCGTCCTATAATCCTGATTTGCCCCCTGCCCCGTTGCCCAAGTTCGCTGGTCGCTATAAAGTCTATTCAAATCAGTCATCTATTATTAAAATTTTCTTTTTAAAGCCTTGCCAAAAATAGTAAATTCTAAGTAAGGATTTTTTTTTAAGCCTTAAAAAAATTTTACCAACAATTTTTCCTGAACATTTTTTTTTGGGGGGGGCGGCATTCACGGCTATCCATTCCAATTCCGCAGCCATCTGCTTACAAAAAAATAACGCCAAAAGAGTTCACACCTGCGTGTTCCACTCTTTGGCGTTTATTTTTTGTAGCCGCAGCTGCCTTTGCGGGATTTCCATTCCTATCCGTGCCGCAGTTTTAGCACATCATCCGTACCATATTTACCCAAAAGCATTTAGCACCCAAGTATACAAAACCAAGGCACTTAGCCGTAAATCACCTATGGGCGATCTCCCACGTGCTCTTTCGCAACTAAATCTCCACTATCGCTTACCGTTATTATCCATTTTGTCCCATTTGGGGAATCTAGAACAATGCCAGCCACATGCAAATCACCTTCCTTACTCACCGCAAGTCTTGCTCCAGATGGCTCAGAAGTCATCACTAAAGGAAATTCCTCGTTGGCTGTGGCGTGAAATCCTATGGCTATTCCGCCCGCTACTTCTGATTTAGCGTATTGCCCTATAGCAATGCTATTCTCAGCATTAGCCTGTCCCCCTCCTATAGCAGTGCTATAGTCAGCATTAGCACCAGCATCTCCCCCTATAGCAGTGCTCCAGCCAGCTTTAGCCACTCCATGTATAGCTAAGCTATGGAGACCAGTGGCTTCGGCAGTTCCTATAGCTGTAGAATAATGCCCCGTAGATTTAGTGGTTAGCCCTATGGCAATAGCTCCATGATTTCCAGCCTCTTTTATGCCTGCGGTGGCACCTCCTATAGCAATAGCATGCCCCCCATATGCTTTAGAATTTGCCCCAATAGCTGTAAGGCCATAAAATTGCCCTTGACCAGGTTCAAACACCTCTGCCCCATAGCCAATGGCTACAGACCTATTACCCTTTAGTTTTACATCAGACCCTATGCCTATACTATTCAAGCCAAATACTCCAACGTTATCGGCAGTAGACTCAAAAGGAATCGTCATGTCTATACCTGCCATATTGCTAGTAATAAGATCATCATGACCTGTATAATTTATAATAACTGGTCTCCTCTTAGCATCTACAAAACCATAGCTGATGTATCTACTAGCTCCATATACATTAGTTTCATCTAGGGTAGAATCCAATGTTTTTTGCAATCCACTGGGTTCTAGCTTTACAAAGCTTTTATCACCAGTGGTGCCATCAAAATTAAAGCGGTAATAGCCTGGTGTAGTCACATTTGCTATTGTAGGGTCTGGTAATTGGGTATAATTTTCTTCTGTTAAAGTCGTGGCAGGGGAAGTTACGTAAACAAGCATCCCGTTTTGCTCTGCCCCCAAGTTGGCTAGCATCGCCGTAAGGGCTTCGCCCGTTACTTGCGGGGTCAGTATACCCTCTGGCGTATTGCCATTGGTGTTTTTTGCTTTCACCTGTAATGTCGCCTCTGGAGCATCTGTGTTAATGCCCACCTGAGCGGTGGCCGCAACCGCTGATAATACGGCTAAAGAAAATAATAATTTCTTCATTTGTTTTAATTTTTTGGTTAATATTTTATTGATTTATTCTTTTCTTAATTAAATTTTTGCTGTTTTTTTCAACTTTTTTTTTGCTTCTTCATTTAGAAAGAGCCCCAACCCGTGAGGCTCTTTTTTTTTGAAGAAATTACTACTTCCACACAGGTGAAAATAGAAAAACCGCACAAGATTTTCTTGCACGGTTTTGCGGTTCGCTCCCGAGGGGAAGCAAAAATTATTATAAGTTACTGATAATGAGTTGTTTAGCTCATTACTTGTGTGTGTGTGTGTGTTTACACTTTATTTTGAAACTCACAAATTTCATTTGTTAAAATTTCGTTATTTTTTTGTTAAAACTTTCCGTTGAGATTTTTTCACTTTTCTCAACCTGCCCGCAAATGTATTTTACGTTTTTGAATTATGCAAATTTGTTTTGAGGTAGGTGAACTTAAATGATCATTTACACTACACCTTGTGCTAACATGGCTTCGGCTACTTTCACAAATCCAGCGATATTAGCCCCTTTCATATAATCAATTTTATCTCCTTTTTTACCGTATTTCACACACTGCTCATGAATGTCTGTCATAATATCTTTGAGCCGCTGATCAACTTCTTCCCGACTCCAATTAAGGCTCAGTGAGTTTTGAGACATTTCTAGCCCAGAGGTAGCTACTCCGCCAGCGTTACTGGCTTTTCCTGGCGAATAAAGCATTCCACTGTTCCGGAAGATGTGAATTGCCTCTGCCGTAGATGGCATATTGGCGCCTTCTACCACGGCTTGCACACCATTATCGGCTAACTTTTGTGCATCTTCTTTCTGAATCTCGTTTTGGGTTGCGCAAGGCAGTGCAATGTCACATTTTTGCCCCCATGGTTTTTCGTCTTCGAAATATTGAGCATCATTGTATTGCTCGGTGTATTCTTTGATTCGCCCTCGCTTTTCGTTTTTAAGTTGTTTGATGAATTCTAATTTTTCTTCATTGATTCCGTTTTCATCATAAATATATCCTGAAGAGTCTGAAAGAGTTAAAACTTTTCCGCCTAGCTCGATGGCTTTTTCTGCGGCAAACTGTGCTACGTTTCCTGAACCTGAAATCACAAAACTCTTTCCGTCAATACTCTCTCCGATTCTCTCAAGCATATTCTGCACAAAGTAGATGACACCGTAGCCAGTGGCTTCTGGCCTTATCAAAGACCCGCCATATTCTAATCCTTTGCCCGTAAGTACTCCTGTGAATTCATTGGCTAATTTTTTGTACATGCCAAAGAGGTAACCGATTTCTCTGGATCCTACACCTATATCACCAGCTGGGATGTCGGTATTTGGGCCAATGTGGCGATAAAGCTCTGCCATGAAGCTTTGGCAGAATCGCATGATTTCTGCATCAGATTTTCCTTTGGGGTCAAAGTTGGAGCCGCCTTTTCCTCCACCCATCGGTAATGTCGTTAAGCTATTTTTGAATGTTTGCTCAAAGGCTAAAAACTTCAAAATACTAAGGTTAACACTTGGGTGAAATCTTATCCCTCCTTTGTAAGGGCCTATGGCAGAATTCATCTCAATACGGTAACCTTTGTTTACTTGTATTTCGCCTTGGTCATCTACCCATGGCACACGGAACATGATTATACGCTCGGGCTCAGCTATGCGTTCCAATAGTTTTTTGTTTTGGTATCTTTCGTTTTCTTCTATGAATGGTAAAATAGATTCTGCTATTTCTTCTACTGCTTGATGAAATTCGGGTTCATTGGGGTTATTTTCTTTTATTTTTTGAATAAATTTTTCTAGTAAACTCATGATTATATTTTTAAAGTATAAATTTAAAAAAATTAAATTTCCTCTCAGCCATTTTAATTCTTATTCTTTTGATGATAAAACTTCTGTTTTTTTTTAAGCCTTTATTTTTTTTGAAATTAATTTTAAAAGAAAAATTGAAAGAATGAAGAATGTAGCTAGGCACAAAGCTGAATATTGCATGCTGCCCGTGAGATACAAAACCTGAGCGAAAATAAAGCTGCCTAAAATCAGTGCTAATTTCTCTACAATGTCAAAAAAACTGAAGTAAATGGCATTGTCTCCCGTAGGTGGTAATAACTTGGAATAAAATGACCGTGCCAAGGCTTGGACTCCGCCCAGTACTAAACCTACGAAGGCTCCTAGTGCATAAAATTTATACATGACCCATGGGTCGTCTTTTCGCATGAGAAAGGCGCCGATGCAAATCCCCGTCCATATCAATAAGCCTAATTGCAGAGCTTTGATGTTTCCTAACTTTAAAGATAGCCACGAGAATAAATAAGAACCTGCTACGGCTACAAATTGAATTAATAAAATTGTGATAATTAAATTCTTCGCCGGCAGGTCTAATTCTTGGTCGCCAAAGCGAGTTGCCATATAATTGATGGTTTGGATCCCAATACTCAAGCTGAAAAATGAAATGAGAAAATACTTTAAACGCTCGTACTTAAAAAGTTTCTTCCCGACTTTTATCAATTCCAAATGTGCGGAGCTGAATAAAGATTTCTGAGTTTTGCTAGTTGGCTGTGAGTAACTTGCTGGCAAATACCGAAAGGTAATTTGTGCAAAACCTATCCACCACAATGCTACCAGTAAAAATGAATACCGCGTGAGTGAAGTGTCTACAAACAGAATGAGAGCTAAACATATAATTAGTAAAATTGCTGAACCAATGTATCCGTACACAAAACCAACGGCAGATAACTGATCTTGCTTTTCTTTGGTAGCGATTTCTGGCAAGTAGGCATTGTAGAATACCAAGCTCCCCCAGTAGCCAACGCTGGCTAAAATACTCCCGAAGATTCCTATCCATAAATTTTCTAAGCCTGTAAAAAAATAAAGTGAAGCGCAACCAGTGGCTCCCAGCCAAGAAAAAATCTTGAGAAATCGTTTTTTATCACCCATTTGGTCTGAAATAGCTGATAAAATTGGTGAAATCAAAACAACAATGATGAATGATGTGGTGATGGAATAAGAGTACAGTATATCTTTGTCTGAAAATAAAATTCCTAAAAATTTTACTCCCGCCGTATCATCTAAAATTTCACCATAATAAATTGGGAAAATAGCCGTAGTGATGACCAAGGAATATACGCTATTCGCCCAATCATAAAAAGCCCAAGCCCATTGTTGTTTCTTTAGCATTATTGCCATTATTTAAAATCCCATGCCAGGGATACTCGGCAGTCCTTTTCTTGCTTCTGCTTCTACTTGATTATCAAAATCTTTTTGTGCTTTTTCTAAGGCTTTATTTAAAGTTAAAATTATATAATCAATCAATTGTTCTTTATCTTCTAACAACTCATCATCGATTTGAATGTTTTTTAAACGTCCGTTTTTGTAAACCTCTACGCTTAGCAACTGATCTCCAGTTTTTTCTTCTATCGTTTCCTGGCTCAATTTCTTCTTTAGAGTTTCTACACGCTGTTGGGATTCTTGCAATTGCCCCAGCATTTTCATCATATCCATATTCAAAATTTTGTGCCAATATAATTATTTAATAAGAGATTATTTCTATTTTTGGCATAAATTATCACGATGCGTTGCTATTATATTTTTCTATTCTTTATTTTCTTTTGTTGCCAATCAAAAAACATAGAATCTGTGGAAGCCAAGCCTCTAGAAATCACCAATGAAGAATTATTTAATTATATAGAGTATTGCAATGATCGTTTTAATTTTTGCTTCAGTTACCCCAGTCATTTTTCTGCACAGCCTAGCTCTGCCAATGGTGATGGGAAAACTTTTATCAATAAATTAGATGATGCTAAAATCGTTGCTTTTGGAGAGTTGGATTATGATAATGCAGGGCTAGAACCTCATCTTCATTTCATACAAAATCAAATCAAAATTCAAGATTCTGCTAGAGTTCCTTATGGCTATAATTTCATAGGCTTTGGTAAAAATGATGGGAAAATCTACCACGAGAGAATTCTGATAAAGGAGAAAGAGGACGCTAACAGCAAAGTCAACGTGATTTATTCCATTCAACTTTCTTACCCTCAAAAACATCGAAAGAAGTATACACAGCTTTGGGCTAATTTAATGGGAAATTTAAAAATTTGAATCAGCTTTCGCTCTTTATTTTATTCCACAGTAAATCCTTTAATTGATTTAAATTCTGTTGTGCCACTGATGAAATAAAAACATGCGGAACGTCTTTTGGTAATTTTTTGGTAATTTCTTCTTTCAGTTCATCATCCAACATATCACTTTTTGAAATAGCTAAAACTCGCTCTTTATCTAGTAATTCAGGATTGTAATTTCTCAATTCCGTGATTAGGATTTCATATTCTTTGGCGTAATCCTCCGCATCGGCAGAAATGAGCAATAACAAGACTGCATTCCGCTCTATATGCCTGAGGAATCGATGCCCTAGGCCTTTCCCTTCTGCTGCTCCTTCAATAATTCCCGGTATATCGGCCATTACAAAAGATTGATGATTCCTGTATTCTACAATACCCAAATTAGGAGTTAAGGTAGTGAATTGATAATCAGCAATTTTAGGTTTAGCTGCTGTGATGACAGACAGTAGCGTAGATTTCCCTGCATTGGGGAATCCCACCAATCCTACATCTGCCAACACTTTTAGTTCAAAAATTATGCTCATTTCTTCACCATTTTCCCCGGGCTGGGCATACCTCGGCGTTTGGTTAGTTGCCGAGCGAAAATGCCAATTCCCTAAGCCTCCACGTCCACCTTTTAGCAAGATTTTTTCCTGTTGATTTTCCGTAATTTCAAAAATTTGTTCACCATTTTCATCTTTCACCACCGTGCCGAGCGGAACTTCAATATAAACATCTTCACCATCTGCACCCGTAGAGCGTTGCTTGCCGCCAGGCTTCCCATTCTCTGCGTGCAAATGGCGAGTATAGCGTAAGTGGAAAAGCGTCCATAATTGGTCGTTCCCCCGTACAATTACGTGCCCACCTCTACCACCATCACCGCCATCAGGCCCGCCTTTGGGTATGTATTTCTCTCGGCGCAAATGCGAGGAGCCAGCTCCACCTTTCCCGCTACTGACATTAATTTTCACATGGTCTATAAAGTTATCTTGCATTATAAAAATTTTAAATCTTGAATAAATTCCTCTCCTATGCCTTCGTTAAGATGAGCAATTATTTTACTCTTTCCAAAAGAAAGTTCTTCCTTCAGCGCTGGTGAATTTAGCTTCACATACATAATACGTTTTTTCACATAAATGCGCTCGGTGTAACTCTTTAAAAAACCACCCATTTCCTCCTCCCATGCATCTTCTGCCATACTCTGTAGTACTCGTTCTTCCATGCCGTGCCAACGGATAAATTCTTTTACCGCCTCGCCTACTGTCATTTCATTTTTTCTCCTTCTCATCATAATTTTTTTAAGGCTTAAAAAATTTTTTAATAAAGATGAAACACCTGATGCTCTTCATTAATTTTTTTCAAAACTTTCGTTGTCCGCTCAGGGTGTGTATCGCTCAAAAATATTTGCCCGAAGTGCTCATGATTTACCAAACTGATGATTTGCTCTACCCGAGATTCATCTAGTTTATCAAAAATATCATCTAAAAGTAGAATCGGGGTAATTTGCGTCTGTTTTTTTATCATTTCCAGTTCCGCTAGCTTTAGTGCTATTAAAAAAGATTTTTGCTGCCCTTGTGAACCAAATTTTTTAATTCGATTCCCCCCTAATTTAAATTCCAAATCATCTTTATGTACTCCCGCTGTGGTGTGTTGCAAAAGTCGGTCTTTTTCTAAGGCTTTTCTGAGGAAATCGGTAGGGTTTTCTTGCAATTGACTTTGGTAAGAAATATCAACACTTTCTTTACCTGTTGAAATTTGATCGTAATACGATTTAAAAATCGGGATGAATCCTTTCAAAAACTCTTCTCTTTTGAGGTAAATATTTTGGCTTAATTCTAAAATTTCTTTATCAAAAATAGTAAGCTGCAATTCATTAAATGTACGATTGGCCGCAAAATATTTCAACAAAGCATTTCGCTGCTGCAATACCTTATTGTACCTGAGTAAATCAGCCAAATAAAGCGCATCTGACTGAGAGATAATTCGGTCTATAAATTTACGCCGAACATCGCTTCCTTCTGTAATTAAATCACGGTCTGCTGGCGAAATAATGACTACGGGGAAGCTCCCTACGTGGTCTGCCATTCGCTCATATTTTTTTTTATTACGCTGAACTTGTTTTTTTTCGCCTTTTTTTACGCTGACTTGCACCCATTCTTCTTTTTCATTTTTCTCAAACCAACCTTCTAGAAAAAAAAACTCTTCGCCAAAGTGTATATTCTGCGCATCGATGTGATTAAAATAACTTTTAAAAAAACTTAAATAATAAATCGCATCCAGAACATTGGTCTTCCCCATGCCGTTATTGCCCACGAATGCATTGATTCTAGGCGAAAAATCATAACTTTTTTCTTGAAAATTTTTAAAATGAACGAGATGGATTTTCTTGAGATACATTTAATTTCTTTCGGGCTTAGAGCCAATTTACTTTTTGTCGTTTTTTTTTGACTAAATATTTTTTAAGGCTTAAATAATTTAAAAAAAATAAAAATTCATTTCTGCCTTTAGAGATTTCCTTTTTTATAATCGTTTAAAAATCTTTCTAAGCCAATGTCTGTCAACGGATGATTGAGCAAAGCTGAAATCACCGCCAGTGGTGTGGTAACAACATCTGCACCAATCAATGCACACTGGTGAATATGCATAGGATGACGAACAGAGGCTGCTAAAATTTCTGTCATAAATTCATAATTATCATAAATCTCGCGAATATCTTCTATCAACTGCAAGCCATCTGCGGATATGTCATCTAATCTGCCAACGAACGGCGAAACATAAGTGGCCCCGGCTTTGGCTGCCAAAAGAGCTTGCGATGCCGAAAAAACCAAAGTGCAATTGGTTCTAATGCCGTTTTGAGAAAAATAATGAATCGCTTTCAGCCCATTCTTTATCATGGGAACCTTCACCACGATTTGCTCATGAAGTTCTGCTAGCGTTTCACCCTCCTTTATGATTCCATCAAAATCGGTAGCGATGACTTCTGCACTCACATCCCCGTCGACTAATTCACATATTTTTTTATAATGATTTAAAATGTTTTTTTCACCCGTGATGCCTTCTTTTGCCATGAGAGACGGATTTGTCGTCACGCCATCTAAAATTCCTAGAGCTGCAGCTTCTTCTATTTCGCTTAAATTGGCTGTATCTATAAAAAATTTCATGCAATATTTATTTGCTTCAAAATTAAGGATTTTATTTTTTTAAGGCTTAGAAAATTTTTTAATTCAAAAGCTGAAGCATTCCATAAATGAGCAAGGGCATCGCAGATAGGATTTCAACCCAAAAGCTTACAAAGTATTTTTTAGAAAATTTTGAGGATTTTTTGAATAAAAAAGAAGCTAGCACCACCGTTAATAAAAAACTGAAAATAAATGAATTAACTATTGTCTCCTGTGCTAAAATGAAAAACAGAACTGATAAAACAAGTACCCGATTTGCTAATTTCAAACTTTGCTCTTTCCCTAGCTCTTGCGGTAAGGTTTTCAGCTCAGCAGCATCAGAATCTGAGTCTCGCCAATCAAAAGGAATACTAATAGCCAATACAAACAAAAAAATACTAACCCACAGCAAAAGGGTTTGAATTCCAATCAATTCACCTGAATCTAAAATCGGAAGAAAAACAATGCTACTCGCCCAAATACTGGCTATAATGAAAATTTTAAGCCTTTGAATTTTTCTGAAATTTTTACCTAAAAGTGGGAACGAATATTGCAGGCTAAGCACTGCTAAAAAAGCCAATAGCAATAGGGTTTCTGTCTTCAAATAAACAAAACCAATAATTGCTGCTAATAAACCTGATAATAAACTTGGTAATAAAATATGAAAACTGAAAATTTTAAAATTTATTTGCTGACTATGTACGGCTAATCTGTACATCGATAGTGTTGCTAAAAATTGAATAATAAGTAAATTGATGTTGATTTCATTTAAATTTAATTGAATAAAGAAAGCCAATGCTGTACAACATATCGCTACCCAAATTTGGTTTTCTACCCATCGAATTTTCCATTTTTTTAGCATCGGTTGAATAAATTGTGGAAATCTTTAAGCCTCAATGATTTTTAGATAAATTCAAAAGTATGTAAATTTATTCTTTAAATTTTAAAAATAAATCTTTCATCCATGAATACGAACGACTTTTCGCTCCGACACATTGGCGTGCATGGCGCAGACCAAGAGGAAATGCTAAAGAACATTGGCGCTAGCAGTATTGACCAATTAATTAATGAAGCTTTGCCAGAAAATATCCGAATAAGCGAAGATATTAATTTACCAAACGCTTTGACTGAGCTAGAGCTTTCTCGTCATATGCAGGCTTTGGGGTCTTTGAATAAAATTTACAGAAGCTACATTGGTTTTGGCTACCACAACACGATTTTGCCACCGGTGATTCAGCGAAATATTTTAGAAAACCCAGGGTGGTACACGGCTTACACGCCTTACCAAGCAGAAATCGCTCAAGGTCGCTTGCAAGCTTTACTGAATTTCCAAACGATGGTCTCTGACTTGACGGCGCTTCCCATAGCCAATGCTTCTTTGCTAGACGAAGGAACCGCTGCAGCTGAGGCCATGTCAATGTTTTTTTCTTCACGCACAAGGGAGCAGAAGAAAAATAATGTAAATAAATTTTTCGTTTCTGATTTAATTTTACCACAAACTTTATCTGTCTTAGAGACTAAAGCTTCTGGCTTAGGTATAGAAATTGTTACAGGAAATCATGAAAATATTGAATTAACTAGTGCTTTTTTTGGCGCCTTAGTTCAGTATCCTGGGAAGCATGGCGAACTCCACGATTATTCTGACTTTGTAGAGAAAGCACACCATGCTGAAATACAGGTAGCTATGGCGGCAGATATTCTCTCCTTGGTTTTACTAAGAGCGCCTGGCGAATTTGGTGTAGATGCGGCTATCGGGACAACACAACGATTTGGGATTCCGATGGGGTTCGGTGGGCCACATGCGGCTTACATGGCTTGCCAAGAAAAATATAAAAGGGAAATCCCAGGGAGGATTATTGGACTTAGTCAAGACAGTAATGGAAAACCTGCCCTGCGTATGGCTTTGCAAACAAGAGAACAGCACATCAAGCGCCAAAAAGCAACCTCTAATATTTGTACTGCACAAGTTTTACTAGCTGTGATGGCAGGAATGTATGCCGTTTACCACGGGCCAAATGGCCTAAAGTATATTGCCGAAACAATTCATAAAAAGGCGGTTTATTTAGCTCAAGTTCTTAAAGAATTAAATTTTGAAGTTTTAGATAATGACTTTTTTGATACAATTCGCGTTTCGACAAAAGGAATCGACCGCTATCAATTAAAATCTCTATTGGAATCTTACGAGATCAACATTAATTTCTTTCATCCCGATTTTGTGAGCATTTCGCTAGACGATCTAGATGTTGCTACCGACGAAGGCTTTAAAGATTTAATCAGCGGATTTGCTAAATACCAAGGTGTAGAATATAAATTTGAAATGCCTGATACGATTGAAAGCAAAATTCCTAAAGCCTTAAAAAGGTCTTCTGATTTTTTAACGCATGAAAATTTCAATCTCTACCATACCGAAACAGAATTAATGCGCTACATCAAGCGACTAGAAAAGAAAGACTTAGCCCTAAATCACTCGATGATTCCACTGGGCTCTTGTACTATGAAATTGAATGCTGCTGCAGAAATGCTACCGCTGAGTAAAGCAGAGTTTGGCTCTATTCATCCCTTTGCCCCACAAGATCAAACACAGGGGTATTTAACACTAATTAATAACTTAGAAAATTATCTTTCAGAAATTACTGGCTTTGCCAGCACTTCTCTCCAGCCAAACTCAGGTGCACAAGGAGAATACGCAGGGCTGATGGTGATAAAAGAATACCTGAAAAGCATTGGGCAAACACAAAGGAATGTGGTTGTGATTCCAGAAAGCGCACACGGAACCAATCCCGCTTCTGCTGTATTGACAGGACTAAATGTCGTCATCGTCAAAAATCTTGAGAATGGAGAATTTGACATCGAAGATTTAAAAGCTAAAGTAGAGAAACATAAGAATGAACTAGCTGCTCTGATGGTTACTTACCCCTCTACTTACGGTTTTTTTGATGACAACATCAAGGAAGTAATAAAAATCATTCATGAAAATGGAGGCCAAGTTTACATGGATGGTGCAAATATGAATGCTCAAGTAGGTTTAACCAATCCGTACAATGTCGGGGCAGATGTTTGTCATTTAAATTTACACAAAACCTTTGCCATCCCACACGGTGGCGGTGGCCCTGGTGTTGGGCCGATTTGTGTAGCAGAACATCTAAAGGAATTTTTACCAGGCAATCCAAATGTAAACTCTGGAAGCGATACAGAAAAAGGACTTTATGCCATTTCCTCAGCCCCATTTGGCTCAGCTTTGATTCACAGCATTTCATATTCCTACATCCGATTACTGGGTAGCGCAGGATTGAAGCGCAGCACACAATTTGCCATTTTAAATGCCAATTACCTCAAAAAAAGATTAGAAACAGCTTATGACGTTTTGTTTACCAATAAAAATGGTCGCGTAGCGCATGAAATGATCATCGATTTTCGTCCGTTTAAAAAATATGGCATAGAAGTTGTAGACATAGCTAAACGTCTAATGGATTATGGTTTTCATGCTCCTACAGTTTCTTTCCCCGTGGCGGGCACGCTAATGATAGAGCCTACCGAGAGTGAAAGTAAAGCAGAGCTAGACCGATTTGTTGAAGCTCTACTCGAAATCAAAAAAGAAATTGATGAAATTGCAAATGGAAACTACCCAGAAGACAATAATGTCTTAAAAAATGCGCCTCACACCACAGCAATTTTAACAGCTGATAAATGGAGTTTTGGATATTCAAGACAAAAAGCCGCTTATCCGCTAGAATGGGTAAGAGAGCGGAAATTTTGGCCAAGTGTTTCACGTATAGATGATGCTTATGGCGACAGAAACCTCATCTGTACTTGTCCACCAACCGAAGATTATAAATAAAAACCTAATTAAATATATTATTAAAAAATGATGAAAAAAACAATTTTAATGGCTGCAGCTGCCGCATTTGTATTAACCTCATGTGAAAAGAAAGCTGAAAATGTAGAAACTCAAGAACCTGTTTCTGTAGTAGATGAAACTCACGATAGCCATGAGATGGCTGCTACAGAGTCTTGGGTTGGAACCTATGCAGGAACTTTGCCTTGCGCAGATTGCCCTGGTATCGAAACTGAAATCATGTTACACCATGACAACACTTACATGAAATCAGAAAAATACTTGGAAACAGAAGGTGAAAACGAGTCAAAAGAAGACGGTACCATTACTTGGAATGCAGATAAAACTCAGTTTACTTTAACTCCTAATGGAGATAAAGCTCCAGCTTCTTTCAAAGTAAGTGAAGGTAAAATCACATTGCTAAATGCAGACGGTACTGAAGTAACTGGCGAAACAGCAGAGACTTATGTTTTAGTTAAGAAATAATTTTCTTTTTATAAAAATCAACAATCCTCTACTTTTAAGGGAAACCTTAGATTTAGAGGATTTTTTGATTTAAAGTTTATTTTAAAATTTTTTAAGCCTTAAAAAAATTTAAGTTTCTTCAAAAATTTAACCGTATTGTTTACTTTTGTTCATTCGAAAAAATAAAAATATGGCACAACAAGAAGATCAACTCAAAAATGTGATTTCTCATGCAAAAGAATACGGATACATTTTCCCCTCCAGTGATATCTATGACGGTCTATCAGCAACCTATGATTATGGACAAAACGGTGTTTTGCTAAAAAACAACATCAAAGAATATTGGTGGAAGAGTATGATTCAATTGCACGAAAATATTGTAGGAATTGATGCCGCTATTTTTATGCACCCCACCACTTGGAAGGCTTCGGGGCATATAGACGCTTTCAACGACCCGATGATTGACAACAAAGATAGCAAAAAACGATATCGTGCCGATGTTTTGGTAGAAGACCACATTGCTAAAATCGAAGCTAAAATCGAGAAAGAAATTACTAAAGCAGCTAAGCGATTTGGTGATGAATTTGATACTGAAATGTTCAAAAAAACCAACCCGAGAGTTCAACGCTACTTGATTGAAATTAATGAAATATCTTCTCGATTGGCTAAATCGTTAACAGATAATGACTTGGCTGACGTCAAATTATTGATCGAAGAATTAGGCATCGCAGACCCCGTGAGTGGCAGTAAAAACTGGACAGATGTAAGGCAATTCAATCTGATGTTTGGCACGCAGCTAGGCTCAGTCGCAGAGCAAAGTCAGACTTTGTACCTCAGGCCAGAAACAGCTCAGGGTATTTTTGTGAATTTTTTGAATGTTCAACGCACGGGGCGAATGAAAGTTCCCTTCGGAATCGCTCAAATTGGTAAAGCTTTTAGAAATGAAATTGTCGCTCGTCAATTTATATTTAGAATGCGAGAATTTGAGCAAATGGAGATGCAATTTTTTGTGACGCCAGGTACCGAGCTAGAAGCTTACGAAGCTTGGAAGCAAAAAAGAATGCAATGGCACCTCAATCTAGGCTTGGGTGAGGCCAATTACCGTTTTCACAATCATGAGAAATTGGCTCATTATGCCAATGCAGCAGCTGATATTGAATTTAATTTCCCTTTTGGGTTTAAGGAATTGGAAGGAATTCACTCCCGCACTGATTTTGATTTAAGACAACATGAGCAACATTCAGGAAAGAAATTACAATACTTTGACCCCGAACAGCAAAAAAATTATATTCCTTATGTGATTGAAACTTCCATTGGGCTCGACCGAATGTTTTTAGCCGTATTTTCTTCCGCTTTGAAGAATGAAGAGCTGGAAGACGGCAGTGAGCGCGTCGTGCTAAAAATTCCAGCAGCACTAGCGCCCATCAAAGCTGCAATTTTACCACTCATCAAAAAAGATGGATTACCTGAGCTCGCTCATCAAATTTTAAATGATTTAAAGTTTGATTTCAATATTGAGTTTGATGAGAAAGATAGTATCGGTAAGCGCTACCGCCGCCACGATGCTATTGGCACACCATTTTGCATCACTATCGACCATGATTCTCTAGAAAATCAAACAGTAACAGTGAGAGACCGCGACAGCATGAGTCAAGAACGAATTTCAATTGAAAATCTCAGAAGTTACCTCAGTAAAAGAGTTAGTTTAAATGCTTTACTAAAAAATTTAGAGTGAGAAAATTTGTAGATTTTTTTTTAAAGGCTTAGAAAATTTTCCCTAAGCCTTTTGAATTTTTGATCTTTTTCATCAAAAATCATACCTCAAGACTTTATATGTGTTAAAATTTAAGTACATTTGTAGAGATTCAAAATATGTAAAAAAGCATGATTTTATACACTATTAAAGAATTAATCGAGAAAGGGAAAAATGCTATCCACGAAGACGTTATCGTAAAAGGTTGGGTAAAATCTTTCCGCAGCAATCGCTTTATTGCTTTAAATGATGGTTCTTCGTTGCAAAACATTCAAATCGTCGTAGATTTTGACTCAATGAGTGAAACGGAATTAAAAGAAATCACCATTGGCTCTTCACTCAAAGTCATTGGTTCTGTCGTTGAAAGCCAAGGGAGAGGGCAAGAAATTGAAATTCAAGCCCAGAAAACATCCGTATATGGCCAGGCGAATCCTGAGGAAGTGCAAGAAACTATTCTGCAGCCCAAAAAGCACAGCTTAGAATTTCTAAGAGAGCAAGCGCATTTAAGGTTCAGAACCAACACGTTCGGTGCCATTATGCGTATTCGCCATCATGCGATGTTTGCAATTCATGATTATTTCAACAAAAAAGGATTTTTCTATATCAATACGCCCATCATTACTGGAAGCGATGCTGAGGGGGCGGGTGAGATGTTTCATGTCACAAACTTTTCTTTGGAGAATTTACCTAAAAATGAGGCGAATGAAATTGATTATTCACAAGATTTTTTTGGTAAAAAAACCAATTTGACGGTTTCGGGGCAATTAGAAGCTGAGGCTGCTGCAATGGGGTTGGGTAAAGTTTATACTTTTGGCCCTACCTTTAGAGCTGAAAATTCAAATACAAGTCGTCATTTAGCTGAGTTTTGGATGATTGAGCCAGAGGTAGCTTTCAATGATTTGGATGATAATATGGATTTGGCTGAAGATTTTCTAAAATCAGTCATCGCATATCTTTTTCAGCATTGCCAAGATGATTTACAATTTTTGGACGAACGTTTTGCTCAAATTCAAAAGGAAAAACCTAAAAATGAACGTACTGAACTGGGGCTGATAGAACGCTTACAATATGTGCTGAAAAATAAATTTGTGCGTCTCTCTTACACTGAGGCTATTGAAATATTGAAAAATAGTAAGCCTAATAAGAAGAAGAAATTTAATTACTTAATCGAAGAATGGGGTGCTGATTTGCAATCAGAACACGAGCGTTATTTAGTTGAAAAACACTTTAATTCTCCAGTGATTTTATTTGACTATCCTGCAAAGATTAAGGCTTTTTACATGCGTTTAAACAATGACCAAAAAACTGTTCGTGCGATGGATGTTCTTTTCCCTGGAATCGGAGAAATTATCGGTGGTTCGCAGCGTGAGGAGCGTTTGGATGTTCTCAAACAAAAAATGACGGAACATAATATCGATGAGAAGGAATTGTGGTGGTATCTCGATACACGAAGATTTGGTAGCGTCCCACACAGTGGCTTTGGCTTAGGTTTAGAACGATTAATCTTGTTTGTAACAGGAATGGGAAATATCCGTGATGTTATTCCTTTCCCTCGATATCCTAAAAACGCTGAATTTTAACTTGTTATCAAAATGCTAAAACAAGAATTACAACAGAAACTTCAACAGAAATTATCTCCTCAGCAAATCCAGCTGATGAAACTTGTGCAATTGCCGACTGTAGCCTTCGAGCAACGAGTAAAAGAGGAAATGGAGGAAAATCCTGCTCTAGAGGATCAGCCAGATTATGAAGAAGATGACCTCTTTAAAGATAATTCTGATGAATTGTATAATGATGAGATGGCGGAACGTGATAGCATTGATGATATTGAAATTAATGTGGATGAATATTTGAGTGATGATGAATTTCCTTCTTATAAATCTTATACCAACAATTATAGCGCTGATGATGACGAAAAAAGTATTCCCTACGCTCAGGGAACCACTTTCTATGACCACCTGAAAGAGCAACTCCACATGTTTCGACTGGATGAACAGGATTTGGCTTTGGCTGATTTTCTCATCGGGAATTTGGATGAAGATGGCTATTTACGCAGAGAAGTTCGTTCTATTGTTGATGATTTAGCTTTTAATCTCAATATTTCTACTACAGAAGAACATCTGACGCATTTGCTAGAAGATTACATTCAGCGGCTCAGCCCTACTGGTGTTGGCGCTAGAGATTTAAAGGAATGTTTGCTCTTACAGTTAAAACGAAAAACTCAAACCGATGAGGTGGAATTGGCTTATGAATTAATCAATCAATCGTTTGACAGTTTTGCGAAGAAGCATTACAAAAAATTGCTTAAAAAATTTGACATTGACGAGGAAGAACTGCGCAATGCTATCGAAGAAATAGAAGGATTAAACCCCAAGCCAGGAAAAGCTTTTGGTGGAAACACTAAAATCATAGAGCACATTGTTCCTGATTTTACAATCCGTATCATTGAAGGTGAACTGGAATTGACACTGAACGGGAGAAATGCTCCGCAACTGCATGTTTCTCGGCAATATGCAGAAATGTTTGATACTTATAAAAAATCCGAAAATAAGAACAAAGAGCAAAAAAAAGCCGTTCTTTTTGTCAAACAAAAATTAGATGCAGCCAAATGGTTTATCGAAGCCATTCAACAACGGCAAAATACACTGATGGCTACAATGACGGCCATTATGAATTACCAAAAGGATTATTTCTTGACTGGTGATGATAGAGACATCCGCCCGATGATATTAAAGGATATTGCAGAAATCGTCGATATGGATATTTCTACCATTTCTCGGGTAGCTAATTCTAAATACGTCAACACACCATATGGAACGTTCTTGATAAAAGAACTTTTCTCTGAAAGTATGACTAATGATGATGGCGAGGAAGTTTCTACACGAGAAATAAAGAAAATCTTATCTGAAATCGTAGAAAATGAAAATAAACGTAAACCCCTTACCGACGAAAAATTAGCTAAAAAATTGAAAGAAAACGGCTATTCTATCGCTCGCCGTACGGTTGCCAAATACCGTGAACAGCTCAGCATTCCTGTAGCACGGCTGCGAAAAGAAATTTAATAAGCCTTTAAAAATTTTCCCATAAAAAAACTGTCTCAAAACCCATTGAAACAGTTTTTTAAGGTCTAAAAATATTCTAATTTTTATTTTTTGGGATTTTCGCCTAATTCAAAACGGATTTGTCTTGCGTTTTTCAAGACCCGATCTGTAATAAAGTATGATTTATAAACCTTCCCATCTACCCAAATTTGCTGAATGTACTTCCCTCCTTCAGATGCGTTAGACAAAATTTCAATTTTCCCATTGGGGTGGAAATCAGTATCTAAGTTCAGCGTAACTTTATCAAATTTTGGCGAAGTAAATGTATAAATCGGCTGTGCCGGAGCCACTGGATAAAATCCGAGCATTCCGTACATCATCCAAGCCGACATCACACCAGTATCATCATTCCCTGGCAAACCATCAGGCTTATTTTTATAGTATTTTTGCAATAATTCATCCACCTTTTTTTGTGTTCGCCATTCCTCTCCTTTTACATAATTAAACAGATATGGGTAAGCAATATCTGGTTCATTTGCCATATCAAACTTTTGATTATTAAATATTTCATTCAATTGTTTCACAAATTTTTTCTCGCCTCCCATCAACTGGATGAGTCCTCTCATATCATGTGGAACCATAAATGCGTATTGCCATGCATTTCCCTCAATGTAACCCACATTTTTCTCAAAGTTTGCTCCTTTGTCTGGGTCAAACGGCGAATACCAGTTCCCGTTTGCATGCTTGGGGCGAAGTAAATTAAACTCTTTATCAAATAAATTTCGGTACGATAAGCTTTGTTTTTTATATTTTTTTGCTTCTTCTGCATAGCCCAAAGCTTCTGCCATCTGCCCGATAGCAAAATCAGCAATATTATATTCTTGCGTGGTAGAAACTGGGCCAGATACACCTCTATCCACACTCAGATATCCTTTCTCTAAATATTCTTTGATTCCTGGTCTCAGAGGGTTATCCTCTAGTGTTTCAGCACTTTTTTTCATTGCTGTGAAAGCCTTTTCAGCATCAAATTGCGTTAAACCTCTCAAATAAGTATCTGCTAAAACAATGGCTGCCGGGTCGCCTACCATTGTAAAAGTTTCTGTGGAGTTCAGTTCCCATTTAGGCAACCAACCGCTCTCATCATAAATGGATAGCATTGAATTTACCATCTGCATTTGCTGCTTTGGATACAATAGACTAAAGAGTTGATGGTAATTTCGGTAAGTATCCCACAGTGAAAAAACGGTATAACGTTCACCTTCGGTATGGCCGATTTCTCCATTAGATTTCACGTAATCGCCATTAAAATCATGGAAGATGTTAGGGTGAATCGACGCATGATACAAACCTGAGTAGAAAATCTTCTTCTTGTTTTCATCATCACTCTCGATTTCAACTGCAGAAAGCTGTTTTTCCCAAGCTCTTTGCGTCATCATTTTAACTTGTGTGAAGTTTTTTTCACCGATTTCTTTTTCTAAATTTTCCCGTGCATTTTCTATACTCACATAAGAAATCCCAACTTTTAATTCAACCACAGTAGGTTGCTTAAAATTATAAGAAAAGTAGCCTCCAATGCTATCCCCTACTACTGCTCGGCTAAAGTTTTCTTTCATTCTCGTTTCGCCATTATAGCCCATCCACTGAGCCTCTAAGCCTTCATAAAACTGATGCTTTTTCCAGATTCCTCGCCTTTGCGGCTCTTTAGAAACTTTCGCTACAAAATAAACTGGGTAAGCTTTTTCCTCACTATTATAGCAAAATGAACCAACCATACGCAAACCTTCCACTTCGGTGGGTGAAACAAATTTCAACATTGCTCCTTGCTCATTTGTTAGCCCTAGCCCTAAATTTAATAACACATTTGAAGTTCCTGCAGGAAAATAAAAACGACTCATCCCCGCTCGTTGGGTTGCCGTAACTTCCGTCTTGATGCCATATTTTTTTAAATCTACTGAATAATAACCTGGTTCAGCTTTTTCATTCTCATAAGCTGAGCCGTAATCTAAATGATTGGTCTTTATTTCACCCGTAGTCGGCATACTGATAATCACTCCCAAGTCTGGGCAGCCAACACCGCTCAAATTAACGTGAGTAAAACCTGTTAAAAACTCATTTTCATGCACATATGGCGTAGACAACCACTGTGAGTCTTTTTCTAGTGGGATTTCTCTACCGCTAGCATCAAAGGCCACATTAAATGGTGAAATACTTAACATCCCACGGGGTGCAATTGCTCCAGGATTAGTCGCACCGTAATTGGATGTCCCAATAAACGGATTCACATATTCAATGACAGACTGATGACTGGACTTTTGCTGCCCTATGGCGAGACTTGAAAGCAATGCTACCAATAGGGTTAATTTAAATTGATTCATTTAAAATATTTTTGATTTCTAAAGATACAAAAACATATAATTTCTAAAGGCTTTAAAAATTTTTAAATTTGAAGCAAATTCTAGGATTTCAATAGACTTTTTTTAAGGCTTAAAAAAATCTTCAGCCTATTTTCTTTTATTCTTGAAAAATTTTTGAATTAAATTTAAACTTTCTTCAGCCAAAACACCAAATCTGATTTTAGTTTTAGGATGCAAAGGGACATTAAAGTTAGAAAAACCACGCTTCAGATCCTTTGCCCCCACATAAATCTCATCAATCTGACTCCAATAAAGCGCCCCAGCACACATGCAGCAAGGCTCTAAAGTCACATATAATTTACAGTTCCTTAAATACTTCCCGTTCAAATACTGGCTTGCCGCGGTAATAGCTTGTATTTCAGCATGTGCTGTCACGTCAGTGAGCTGTTCGGTTAAATTATGCCCTCGCCCGATGATTTTGTCTTGAGCTACAATGATAGCTCCTACAGGAATTTCACCTTTCTCAAAAGCAATTTCAGCTTCCTGTAAGGCTTTTTTCATAAAATATTCATGAGAAAATAATTCAATCATGGGTAAAATGTTGTGGAAAAGCTTTTTCTGGCTTCTGACGCAATAAATTTAACTTAATTTGAGCTTCTAAAAAACCAATGCCGTACATTTCCATTTGAATGAAAACAGCTAAGCAGGCTAAAATCGCTGATTTCAAGCCTTTTGTCTCTATAAAAGCTGAAATAAAAACAACTGAAAAATAGAAACCATAGAAAATCAGCAGCCACCAAATACCAAAAAATGCAAGTAAAATAGCTATACAAAAGCCTAAAATGAAAAAGCTTGGAAACCAAAAACTCAACTTCCGATATTGTGGGTGCCGACGATTTAGCACAGGGCGAGCACGACCAAAAGAACGAACCTGGCGACCAAAAGATTTCAAATTATTCCTACGCTGATGATATACCCATGCTTTCTCAATGAAACCAGACCGAAATCCTTTCTCCCAAAGACGCATGCTCAAGTCTGGGTCTTCGCCTACACGCAAATCGGAAAAACCACCCGTTGCCGAAAAACATTCACGTGAGATGCCCATATTGAAACTCCTCGGCTGAAACCTCATCACTGATTGTTTTCTTCCTCGGATACCGCCTGTTGAAATCATCGATGTCATGGCAAATGAAATTGCTTTTTGCAACGCATTGAAATCTTCTGCAGCAGCATCTGCCCCTCCGAAGAAATCATATTTATTTTTTTCTAAGGCTTTAGAAATTTCTTGCAAATACTGCGGTGGCAATATAGTATCAGAGTCTAAGAAAATGTAATAGTTAGCTTCAGATTTTTGCATCCCATAATTTCGGCTCTGTCCAGGCCCTGAATTTTCTTTGTAATAATATCTGATGCTTAGCCTCGGCTGAAATTCTTCCACCACTTCTTGCAGAGGCGTAGGAGAACCATCGTCTACTACAATGACTTCAAAATTTCTGAAAACCTGATTCCCTATGCTTTCTAAAAGTTTCTTTAACTCTTCTTCTCGCTCATATACAGCAATAATGATGGCAAAAAAGGGTGAATTCATAGCTTTACTTCATTGAAAAGTGAATTTAATTAATTTTAAATAATCTATCTTTGTTTCGATGATTATTTTTAACATAACTTACATTGTAGAAAAAGACATTCAAGAAGAATGGTTGACTTGGTTTGAGCAATATCTCATCAAAAAGCTGATGAAAAAAGGTGGCTTCAAATCAGCAAGATTCAGTAAAGTTTTATCTCATCCACAGCCCGATGCTACCAATTATTCTATCCAATTTTTTTCTGAAAACGAGGAAGATTTTCATTTTTTCTTAAAGAATGAATACTCTAAATTTTTAGCTGATTTAAATCAAAAATTTCAGCAAAAAGTGATTGCTTTTGCCACCGAAATGGAATATCTAAAAGACTATTATTCCAACGGAAATTGATAAATCTTCCTTGCTATTGCTCAAATTTTTATTAACCTCACATATGCCACATTTATTTTTTATTTTTCTTGCAATGTGCTATGACAGCTGTTATCTCAAAATCTTTTATCAATTTTCTCCATTAGCCCTCGCTCTATTTCATATTAAGTAAAAAATTGCTATGAGTTCAGGTTACAAATTTTCTAGGAACTTTTGTGCCGTTTTCAAAACTTCAGGTAATTGAGCTACTTCTTTCCCCCCCGCACTAGCAAAATCAGGTTGGCCACCGCCACCGCCTTTGATGATTTTAGCCCACTCACGCACCAATTGCCCTGCGTTTAATCCTCTTTTTTTGACTAAATCATTACCCACTCCCACCGAAAGGGTTGGTTTATCATTCTGAGTATTCATCACTAGAATAAAGCGTTCAGGATTTTCAGATTTCAAATTGAAAATCAAATCTTTGATGCCACTATTATCCATTTCAGTTTGGACTAAAATGCTCGAAATTCCTTTGATGTTTTTTTCTTCCTTTAGCCATTTTTCTTTCTCTAAGCCTACGGCTATTTTTTCTAAGCCTTTAATTTTTTCTTGATTTTTTTGATTCTCGGCTATCAGTTTTTCAATCGCGGCATTCAAATGCGCTGGATTCCCCATGAGTTCTTCGATTTGCTCATATTTAGCTTGATAAGATTGATAGAATTCTAAAGCGCCTTGCCCTGTTACCGCTTCAATTCGGCGAATGCCCGCCGCCGATGATGTTTCTGCAATAATTTTAAATGTGAACAAATCAGCCGTATTCCCCGCGTGAGTTCCACCACAAAGTTCTTTGGAATCTCCAAACTGAATCATTCGTACTTTATCTCCATATTTCTCGCCAAAAAGTGCCATAGCGCCTTTCTCCAAAGCTTTGGCAAGCGAAATTTCACGATTTTCTTCTAGGGGAATTTCTTCTTTAATGCGGTTATTAACAAATTGTTGAATTAAATTCAGCTGTTCCTCGGTTAATTTCTCAAAATGCGAAAAATCAAACCGCAAATAATCCTCACTCACGTAGCTACCTTTTTGCTCAACGTGAGTCCCGAGAATCGTTCTCAAAGCTTGATGCAACAAATGTGTAGCCGTATGATTTCTCATGATATTTTTCCGTCGAGACTCATTCACCACTGCTTTTAAATTTTTGAAATTTTGTGGTAATTTTTGAGCTAAATGATAAATTAAATTATTTTCCTTTTTGGTATCTAGTATTTCAATTTTATCTCCTTCTTCTGTCAGCAAATAGCCTTTGTCGCCCACTTGCCCGCCGCCTTCTGCATAAAAGGGTGTTTGGTTGAATACCAATTGATAAAATTGACCTTTTTTATCTTCCACTGCTCGATATCTTGAAATTTCAACATTGGCTTGGCAAGCATCATAGCCTATGAAGTTTTCTTCTGCCCCTTCGAGTAAAATTTCCCAATCTCCTTTGCTAGAAGTTGCAGCTGCTTTTGAGCGCTGTTTTTGTTTTTCCATCTCTGCTTCATAAGCTTTTTCATCGATGGAAAAACCCTTCTCGGCAGCAATGAGTTGAGATAAATCTAGCGGGAAACCATAAGTATCATAAAGCTCAAAAACTGCTTTCCCTTCCAAGACTCTACCATCTGTCTTTTCTATTAAATCATTCAAAAGATTCAAACCTTGGTGAATGGTTTTCAAGAAGCTTTCTTCTTCTTGCTCTATGACTTTGGTTATCAAATCTTGATTTCGTTTCAGTTCAGGGAAGGCGTCACCGTATTGATGAACAAATCCATCGACCAACCGATAAATGAACGTATCCTTCTGATTTAAAAATCGGTAAGCATAACTGATGGCTCTTCGTAAAATCCGCCTGATGACATAGCCTGCGCCAGTATTTGATGGTAATTGCCCATCTGCAATAGCAAAAGAAACCGCACGCAAATGGTCCACAACCACGCGTATAGCAACATCTGTAGCTGTGTTTTTATTGTATTGATGCTGAGTTAACTCTTCCACTTTTTGAATCAAACTAGAAAAAACATCGGTATCATAATTAGATGTTTTATTTTGCAAAACCATGCATAGCCGCTCAAAGCCCATCCCTGTATCTATGTGGTAATGCGGTAAATTCTCTAAGCTCCCATCAGCCTTTCGGTTAAATTGCATAAAGACCAAATTCCAAATTTCTACCACTTGTGGGTGATCTTTATTTACTAATTCTGCGCCTGATTTTTTCTTTTTTTCTTCTTCCGAGCGTAAATCCACATGAATTTCTGAACAAGGCCCGCAGGGGCCACTCGCTCCCATTTCCCAAAAATTATCTTTTTTATCGCCTTTTAAAATTCGATTTTCAGCAATATGTTCTTTCCAAAAAGTGGCCGCTTCTGTATCCTCTGGCAAATTTTCCTCTTCATTTCCCTCAAAAATAGTGACGTATAAATTTTCTTTAGAAATCTTAAAAACCTCTGTCAGAAGCTCCCACGCCCAAGCAATGGCTTCTTTTTTGAAGTAATCTCCAAAAGACCAATTCCCCAACATTTCAAACATGGTATGATGGTAGGTATCTTTACCCACATCGTCTAAATCATTGTGTTTACCCGATACACGCAAGCATTTCTGTGTGTCTGCGGCTCGCTTAAATTTAGGCTCGGTATAGCCCAAGAAATAATCTTTGAATTGATTCATTCCACTATTGGTAAACATTAGTGTCGGGTCATCCTTCAAAACGATGGGTGCACTTGAAACAATTTCGTGCTGTTTTTCTTCAAAAAAAGATAAAAATTTCTGACGTATAGTATTGGAATTCATGCTTCTTTAATTTTCTTTAGAATGGATTTAAGAGTTTATTAACGCACAAAGCTTTATAAATCTTTTTAATTTGCAATGCAATAAAGAGCAAATATAATAAAAGTGTAATTGAAATGATTCGCTTATGATGAAGAAAGGAACTCAATATTTCCGAAAAATTCAAAAAAAATCTTTCGGGACACCTCAAAATAATACGCAACTTATTTTTTATATTATCTTTTTAAGCCTATTTTTTTCTGCCTTGGGCACTCTTTTAGGCTACCATTATTTTATTAAGCCTAAAAATATTTCTCAAGTACAGCTAGAGCATGAATTGGAGGAAATGGAACTTCAATATGCGGTTTTGAACAAAAAATTCAAAAAAACGCAAGAAGTTTTAGATAATTTAGAAGAAAGAGATGAATTTATCTACCGTTCATTTTTTGAATTAGAACCGATTTCTAAAGATGCTAGAAAAGCAGGATTTGGCGGGATTGACCGCTACGAAAAGTTTTCACGTCTGCAAAATGCTGAACTCATCAAAGAAACGTCAAAAAGTTTAGATATTCTAAGCAAACGGCTCATTATTCAATCAAAATCTTTGGATGAAATCATAGAATCAGCAAAGAAAAAAGACGAAATGTTTCGTCACCTCCCAGCCATTCAACCCATCGCCAATAAAGATTTGAAAAAAATAGCCTCAGGCTTCGGCATGCGATTACATCCAATCTTGAAAATCGGGAAACTACACGCTGGCATTGATTTTTCTGCACCTACGGGAACGCCCGTGTATGCCACAGGAGACGCCACCGTAGCACAGGCAGAAAATATGGGCGGTTTTGGAAATGTGGTGGTTTTGAACCACGGCTATGGCTACAAAACCTTGTATGCTCACTTGAATAAAATCAAAACTCAACGTGGGCAAAAGGTGAAGAGAGGTGATGTTATTGGCTATGTGGGTTCTAGCGGATTATCGACGGGAGCTCATTTGCATTACGAAGTTCATAAAAATGGTGAAAAAGTAAATCCCATCAATTTTTTCCATCAAGATGTAAGTCCTGATGAGTTTAGAAAACTCTATGAGGATTCTCAAAAAATGACAGTATCTTTGGATTGATGAAGATTGAATTACCTGAGAAACTCTATTATTCCATCGGTGAGGTGGCTAAAGCTTTTGATGTCAACGCCTCACTCATCCGCTTTTGGGAAAAGGAATTCCCACAAATTCAACCAAAGAAAAATAAAAAAGGAAATCGCTTTTTTACACCACAAGACATTCAGAATTTTAAACTGATTTATCACTTGGTCAAAGAAAGAGGTTATACCTTGGAAGGGGCTCGAACAGCTTTAGACGAAAATAAAAATCTTAAAAATGAAGTTCAATTGGTGTTTCGTTTAGAGAAAATTAAAGAGGAATTACTGCTACTAAAATCCTCTTTAAACGACTTTGAAAGTGAGTAAATTTTTTAAGCCTTAAAAAAATCCCTACTTTCCAGCAGGGATTTTGTTGGCTTATGGAATTGTGAATTATTTCACTTCTTCGAAATCCACATCTGATTATCAGTTATTTATAACTTTATGGTACAAATAAGGTACAAAATTAAGATTATAACTTGATAACAAATATGCCGTTATCGGCAAATATTTGATAGATTTTAAGTTTTAAATAATCGTTTTTTGCCGATAATAGTATGAATTTCAATCATTTCAATTCCTTTAATAATAATCGATCGATTGCATGTGTTTTTTTCTCATCAACTTGATACATTTCAGCATACATTTTTCAGTTTGCGACAACTTCTATGCTTGAGTTAATGATTTGTAAGCTCCCCCGAAAAAGTTTCCAATTAAGACGAGAGAAGATATTAATTTTAAAAATTACTTTCACTAAACCAAGAAGTAAAACTTGGCAAATTTGGCAATGCAATATCTAAATAAAAGGTTTTAAAATCTTGTAAATTATTCATTACCTATTCTTCTTAAAATTCTCTGCCTGTTCCAATACATTCTTGTACACATCATCTTGAGTAATTGGAGGATAACCATATTGATGCAATTTTACAATAATATCCATTTTCAATTGAGCTTTAATATCATCGCGATCGCTCCAGTCCGGATATTTCGCTGTATTATCAACAATCTTTTTGATTTCCTTTGCCAACTCTAAAAGCTTGTCTTTATCAAACTCAAAACCGTATTGTTTGCAGATTACATCTAAAATATCGTAGAAGGCTTTTTCTTCATAATCAATACCTAAATCTTCAAATGAAGCCATTTCCGTACGAAGTTTGATAATCAAATCTAACATTTGTTCGGCTGTATCAGACTGAATCCCTTCATAATCCAACAAATCATTCTCACTTCTTTCGTTGTATCTATTGACAATGCCTTGCAAAAGCTCTGAGAAGTCTTGACCTTTAACTTTATTAATCTTTTTAAAATCGTTTATCGTCTGTTTTAACAAGCGTTCTAATATCTTAATCTTGGTATTGGGTAATTCTAAATTGGAGATTTTCTCTATAAACTTATCATTAAACAAATCAATCGCATTCGCTTTATTATCGTCTAACTTAAAGATCTCTTCCACACCTTCAGAAACAATCGCTTCTTCTACCATTTTGGCTACTTTAGCGTTCATTTGTTCGGTATCTGGAGCTTCACCCTTGGTCAATTTTACTACAATTGATTTCACGGCAAAATAAAAATGAATTTCATCGACTTCTTTCGGAGTAAACAATTCCGAACCACTCACCAAGTTGTAAGACGATTTCAATTTTTTGGTAACATTCACAAAAAACTTTTCTGATTCTTCTGTTTTTAAAACCAATTCTGATGCTTTATTCAAACATTGCAAACGTTCTACAGGATTACCTTGATAATACAAAGCGTTATCAAACTGATGGAAAAACTGACGTAACAAATCCATTTGATCTCTAACGATGATTTCAGCTTGATTTAAGTCTTCAAAATCATCATCGGCAGTTTGGTTATTGAACATTCCTAATGCCTTATTTAGATTCTTTTTGATTCCTATATAATCAACAACTAAACCGCGATCTTTACCTTCGTATTTACGATTGACACGAGAAATAGTTTGTATTAAATTATGCGTTTGTAAAGGTTTATCAATATAAATGGTATCTAAGAAGGGAACATCAAATCCTGTTAACCACATATCCACTACAATCGCAATTTTAAAGTTGGATTTGATTTGCTTGAATTGTCTATCCAATTCTTTTCGATCATCTTTATTGCCTAATAAATTCCATAACTTTTCTTCATCATCCTTATTACGTGTCATCACCATTTTCACACGTTCAATAGGTTTGATTTCCTTACGTTCTTTATCTGATAAATCTTCTGCCAATTGCAATTCACCCCATTCCGGACGTAACGCCAAAATTTCTTGGTACAATTTATAAGCAATGGTACGAGAAGCACAAACAAACATCACTTTTCCTGCTACGGTAGCTTTTTCTGCGATACGTTTTTCGTAATGATTAATAAAATCTTGTGCAATAGCTTTGATTCGGTCGGTATCTCCTAAAACAACTTCCATTTTAGCGATTGCTTTTTGACTGGCTTCTACATGATATTCAGATGCTCCTTCTGCAACTGCATTTTCGTAATAATTTTCAATTTCTTGAACTTTATTGTAATCTAGATTGACTTTAGCAGCTCTACCTTCATAGACCAAACGAACGGTAATTTCATCATTTACCGATTCAAACATCGTGTATTGATCCACTACATCTCCAAACACTTCTAAGGTTTTGTCGATAGGTGTTCCTGTAAATCCAACATAAGTTGCATTAGATAAAGAATCGTGTAAATATTTGGCAAAACCATACGATTTTGTCACTCCTTTTTCTTCGTCAATTTTCACTTTTAAATCAAGATTCACTTGTGAGCGGTGGGCCTCATCCGATATACAAATGATATTGGTACGATCGGATAAAATTTTAGCATCTTCAGCAAATTTCTGAACAGTAGTCAGATACACACCACCACTTTCAATTCCTCTTAATCGAGATCGTAAATCGGCTCTCGATTCGATATTGATGATATTTTCATCTCCAATGAATTTCTTGGCATTCGTAAAATCCTTCGATAATTGATCGTCTAAATCGGTACGGTCGGAAATGATAATAATCGTTGGACTTGCAAAATCGGTGGAACGCATCAACAAACGCGTTAGATACAGCATCGTAAAACTTTTACCACAACCAGTAGCTCCAAAGTATGTTCCACCTTTACCGTCACCTTTAGGTTTACGGTGAGCTTTGATGTTTTGATACAACTTATTGGCCGCATAATATTGAGGATAGCGACACAGAATTTTATCTTCTCTTTTAGAATTGTCCGGAAACAATACAAAATGATGAATAATATCAACCAATCGTGTTTCATTCAACATTCCTTGCACCAAAGAAGTTGTAGTTTCAATTCCTGTTAAGGCTTTCTTTTCTGCTCCAGTAATTTTATTCCAACCGTAGTAAAATTCGTAAGGAGAAAATACTGTTCCGGCTTTGTTATTCACCCCATCACTAATCACACAAAACACATTGTATTTTAGTAATTCGGGAATCCCTCTTTTGTAACGTGTCGTTAATTGCTTGTACGCATCATGAATGGTAATTTCTTCTTCAATGGCTGTTTTAAATTCAAAAACCACGACAGGAATTCCATTGATGTACAAGATCAAATCAGGAATGCGCAATTCGCTTCCTTGTATCTCGAGTTGATTGACAATTTTAAACGTGTTATTGGCTACCGAATCACAATCGATATATCGTATATGTAAATCCTTTTTGTGTGGATTGTTACGTTTAAAAATAAATCCATCCGCCAATAATTTGCAAATGTATTTATTAGACTCGTACAAATTAGAGGTCGATTGAAAAGCCAACTCATTGGTAATGCTTTCCAATTCTATTTCTTCTAAATCTTCATAACGATCTTGCAAAAACGCACGCAAATCCTCTTTAATCAATACTTCTTGATTTGAACTTCTTTGCAACTGTTTTCCATCAATATAGATATAGCCTTCTGTTTCCAAAAGGCTAATAAAAGCTTGTTCTAATTGTGATTCGGTGTATTTCATATTCAATAGTTGCTTTACTCCACATCTTTTTCAGGTGGAGTTAATTTAACGATTCGATCAAAATCGCTTTCAAACAATTGGTCTTGTATAATTCTATATTTCTCAAACTCAGTTTCTGCATGTGCTTTGGCTATTTCCGCAGTTACTTTGCCTGCGTTTTGTAACACTTCTCTGTCTGTAGCCTCTATAAATCTGTTCAAACGACTTTCCCAATCTTCCATTGTCATCGGAATTTGTCTCAGCGCCATGTCTTCTGCAATATCTAAATAAGCCGAAACCAACCGTTGTAATTGTTGCATTTCATTATCCGACAAATAATTTTTAGCTACATTAACATCAAATTTTTGAATTTTACCTTTTGGGGCATCTTGCCAAGTGGTTAATCCCATATTTTTCTTTTGATGATCGGCTCGGTTTACAATGACTTCTGCTGCCGTTTGTCCGTGAATTGCCCAATGCAATTTGTTTTGAATCGTAGCAAAAAAGCGTTTCGTTGCTTGTGCGTTTACATCATAATCAATAGCAGTTGCATAAATATCTGTTATTTTTTGATAGAATTTTCGTTCACTTAATCGGATTTCACGGATGCGTTGCAATTGCTCTTCAAAGTATTTTTTTCCGAGAATCGTTCCATCATTTTTAAGACGTTCATCATCCATAGCGAAACCTTTAATCGTAAATTCTTGTACAATTTGCGTTGCCCATTTACGAAATTGTACCGCGCGTTCGGAATTTACCTTGTAACCAACCGCAATAATTGCTGAAAGATTGTAGTGTTGTGTGTTATAATTTTTGCCATCGGTGGCAGTTATCCGGTATTTCCGGATAACTGAACTTTCTTCTAATTCGTTGTCTTTAAAGATATTTTTTAGGTGTTCATTTATGGTTCTTACATCTACATTGTAAAGTGTAGCCATCATTTTTTGCGACAACCAAATATTTTCATCTGCATAAATCGCATCCACTCCACCGTCGCCTGTTGCTGCAATAAAAGTTAAGTACTCTGCCGATGAAGAGCGAACTAAGGACTTTTTATTGTTTGTATCTTTCATTTTGTTGATGGTTTTAAATTCAGTATTAAAAAAACGTTAAGCTTCTGTTTCCAAAAGGCTTATAAATGCTTGTTCTAATTTAGTTTTGGTGGATTTCATGTTAATGGTGATTATACTTTAGATTGCTTTCTTAAAGCTTCAACAGCAAAATCTAGATTTACATTATCTTTTTGTTTCGACCATTCATCCCAAAAATCAATTGTTGCACTTTTTGGTTTTACAGTAGGTTTATCTATTTGAACTCTACTAGGTAATAATGATGCATCTCCAACGATTAACGCTTCTCCAATATCTAAGATAGGTAATAAATTAGCAAAATCTCCTAAATTATCTGGAAACAATCGTTTAATTACATTTTGATCATCAGGGTTTGTAAGGCGCATTGCTATAAAATTGCCACATTGACTCAAAATAGTTTTACTTACATCAGATGGTCGTTGACTTATAACAACTAATGAAACACCATATTTTCGTCCTTCCTTACTAATTCTTTCAAAACTTTGTAAGCCCTTTTCCTCAATTGAACCTTTAGTATTAGCGGGTAAGTATAAATGTGCTTCATCACAAAAAATAGAGATTGGATGTCTATTACTTTCATCAGTCCATTGTTGAATAGAAAAAATCAATCTTGCTAATAGACCTGTTATTAAAGGCAAAATATCAGATGGAACTTCTGAAAAATCAATAATCTTGATACCACTCCCTTTACCAAAATCTAATAGTTTTTTAATTAAAATGCTAAACCAATCATATTCCAATAAACTTGGATCTTCGTTAAATAAAAAGTTTAATCTTTTGTCTTCTTTTTTACTTGATAATCGTTGAACAAATCTTGTCAATTTACCAAATAATGGACCTTGCTTTTCTGTTCCTGACCTAGCTCCTTCAACCATTTTTTGATCTTCATCATCTAATTCTCGGAGTAATGTAGAAATTGAAAAAGGAATAGGGCTTTCAACTGTAAAATTATTCAAAACATCATGCTTGCTTTCGGCTTCTAATTTTTCTTTTTTCAGTTTGATAATCAAATCAAAAAGTGCTCTTGACTGATTTGGAGCATTACTATCACTTCGATCTAGCAACAAAGACTCTATTTCTTCATATGATAAAAGCCAATAAGGAAGGAAAATATTATCAGGATTTGAACAGTCATCTGAAGGTCCCGCAATTTTTAAAAGAGAAACATTAGCTAATTCACTTAAAGGGATATACTCTCCGTGTAAATCAAGTACAATGCTATTCACAGATTGTAGCTTAGATGCACTTTCTAGAACATTAGCAACCGTCCAAGACTTACCAGATCCTGTTCCTCCAACAATCACAGCATGCCTTTGAAAAAACTTATTCCCATCAAGATTCACCTCTGATTCTTCTGCAATAGTATATTTCCCTACTTTTAACGGATTTTCGCTACTTGAAGAAATAGTTTTCATGAATTCTGTTAATTCGGATCCAGTGAGGAGAAAACAATCAGCATTGATACTTGGAACAGTATTTAATGTTCTTTTAAAAACATTTTTCATTGTACCATCTTTCTCTATAAATGTTCCAACTAAATTTACCTTAATTACATTTTCAATAACAAAATCAGCATCTTCATCATCTTCTATTTTATCTGACAAAGCTTTTCTAAGAATTTTAGAAATTAAACCTATAATCTTTTCTCCTATTTTTGTAGAGCGTATTTGAATAATCTGGTTTACCTGTACACTATTTAATAAATCTTCGCTATCTACCTTAACAGTTATGTTTCCCGTATCAACACTTTGAACTTTTCCTAATTGCATAATTTTAGTTTATATTATATCAATAAAAGTATTTAAAGACCAATAATTACCATCAAGAATAATTTCTTGTTTTTCTAATCCTTTTTCTTTAAATGTAAATTTAGTTTTATCCTCACTAGATTCTTCAATAAGGACATATTTCTCAGCTTCTTGAATTTCTTGCAAACAAGTTTCAGAAATCACTTTAGTGATTACTACAATTGGAATTCCTTTTTTGACTTTGACTTTAATTTTTGGTGTGAGATGTTCATCGTTAAAACCAAAACCAACAACTAAAAAACTATCTGCTGAATTAATGTATGAATCTGACTTTTGAATTAGCTCTCTATATGGACTTTTATATGTCTCTTGATATTTATTCTTTCCTGGACATATAATTTGAGGTAAAGAACCTTCAAAATTATTATTTAAATAACGTGATTCACCTGCTAAATCAAACCAGTTAAGGGAACCATGTACCTTAACTAGATTAACGATGTTTTTTGATGAAAATAAATTCTCATCAAAAACTGAAAGGTCTTTTCCTAAAAAACCATCAGTAAATGGAATATTGTGAAATGAAAGAGCGTACTCAATTATCCTATCATAATTTGTTGTAATAATATTTATAACTTTAGGATGTGTATCACTAATTTTTTCCACTAATTTCCTTACACCATCAAAAATATTGTTTTCAGAAACTAAAAAATCTTTTAAAACTTTTTTATCGGCTTTGGATACCTCCTTCCAAATTATTTTTCTAATCTGTGGCATTAACTCTCTATACTCGTCTTTTCCAAGCTCAATTTCTAAGTTCTCATTAGTTTGATCAAATTCAGGTATTTCCTTTTTGATACTTTCATTTAGTGACCACATACTTGGTAATCCAAATGGTACAGTTGCTCCAGATCCCCAAATAACGACAGGTGGATTCTTTAAATAATTTTGTATGATAGTAAATATTTTCTCTTTTTCATCTTCCATAAGTATATAGTAGTTTCTTTGGTTAATTATTTTTAGCGGCTTCTTTAAAAGTTTTAAATAAAAAAATTGCCATTGTACCGGCTAAATTGACAGCTAATTCACTATGTCTTTCTGATGGTTTAATACTCTTTTTACTCTTTCCATGAGCGTCTCCCAATTTATTTCTTAAAGCTCCTAATCCGCTGACGATACTGCTTGAACCACCCAAAATCTGTTTAAATATTTGTTCTTGATGATTTTCAGGTGCTAAGTTTAAAGACTTTGCTACTTCTTTATATAATTCAGGAAGATCCGCTGCATCATTGTATTCAATATTTTGTTCATCCAAAATATGTTTTAGAATACTTTCAATTAATGTTCGTGCTAACGTAATTGCTCCTTCAGGTTCAGTTTGTTTTCGATCAAGAGCTTTTTGCCATTGATTATGAATATGCACTTCATCAAATACAATACTTTCATCTAAAGGTGATGTCGTTTTTGTTTCTAGATAATTTAATAACGGTGCGAATTCATTCCACAAAAAATCTCTGCGCTCTTGGTAAGTACTGTATCCTCCTTTTATGAAAGTCCAGAATTGATCGATGGTTCTTTTCGTTTTTATCCATTCTGGCAATAGCTCATCAATGTTTTTGTTTTCAAGTAGTTTTTTTCTTACTTCAATATACAATTGATTATTAAAATCACTTCCCGTAGCACGAGCAATTACACCATCTTGAAAATATTCAACAAGCTGACTATCGCTTAATTTATTTATATTTTGTAATTCTTCATTCATTCTAAGTTTTCTAGTAGTTTTTTAGTTACCCCTCCAACGTTGCCAAGCGGCTTAGCAACAACGATTGAAGTTGAGTGAGTTTTTGGTTTTGAGAATTCAAAACACGTATTAAATTAAAATCTTTTTCAAAAATTGAATTATATTTTGATGCCATTTCCTCACTATAATTAAAAATTGGAATAGAAACAATATGTTCAGGATATATATGAGGCTGTCCCGTACCTTCTTGTTTACTCATTAATAAATCTTGATTAACTTTTAATGCTACATAAGCGAAATATACATATTCATATATTGAAAGATCTATGAATGAGCAATCTGCAGCCCAAACTTTACTTTGATATAATCTTGTAAATCCAGCGTTGGCCCCTGAAGCACTAATGGTAATAACGGGTGTATTAGTATTATATTCATTATGATAACAAGAAGGTTCTAGCCCTCCAGCAACTACTGGAAATTCACCTAATATTGCATTTTCGCGTGTTATATTTTTACCTTTTCTAGGAATAAATAAACTTTCTACTAAGATACATTCACCCAAATCTTTATTAAACCATTGCTTGTACAAGGTTTGAGCAGTAGCTTCTAACTTCTCGCAGATTTGTTCGTTGACTTTTATTTTGTTTTCTACTGCTTGGTATTGGGCTACAATTTCGCGTTGTTTTTCGATGGATGGAACAGGTAATTCAACATTGCACATATCTTCCCAATCAAAAGATTCTCTTGTGCTTCCATGCGAATGATAACGAGCATAACGATCAAATTCTGGTCGAGAAAACCACATCATCAAATATTCAGGTAGCAATTCGTTTGTATCAATAACTTCAAAAACAATATAGATTTGAGAAACCAAAGCTTTATCATATTCATCAGCTAATGCAATAGATATTTTATCTCCATTTCTTGATGTAATGGTTCCGTATGCGAATTGTCCCTTTTCAATAATTTTATATGTAGACATATCCGTTCCAACCGTATTTGCAATGGATGGAATCAGTTTTTTTGTAATACTTACACCAAGCAATGTATCAACTTGTAAATCTCTATTACGATTATTTACTTGTTGAATATAATTACCCAACTTTTTATAACTCATATCCCAACGATTTAAACACGTTTGTTACTTCTTGTTTCAAAGCTTCTTCTTGCTGAAATAACTCTTTCAATTCGGTTTGCAATGCTTGCATTTGGGCATCGTAGTCGATGTTTTCGTCACGATTGACAAATTCAATGTATTTACTTGGTACCAACGAATAATCTTTTTTACATATTTCTTCTAAAGTGGCAGCGTAACAATATTCGGGTTCATTCGTATATGTCGTTGCAAAATCTTTTTGTTGCCAGTTGTGATACGTCGCAGCAATCTGCTCAATATCTTGTTCAGCAAACTGAATGAATTTCTTTTCAAACGGTTCACCTTTTTGTCGTAAGTCCATAAACAATATTTCACCTTCGCGGTTGCGATAGTTTTTTACCCCATCGTTTACTTCAACGGAACGTTCTTTTTTATTACGGTTCAAAATCCAAAGTGTTACCGAAATATCTGTAGAATAGAACATCGCTCTTGGTAAAATAACAATCGCTTCCACCAAATCGTTTTCTATAATTTGTTTACGGATTTTGTATTCTTCACCACCACCCGAAAGCGCTCCATTGGCTAAGATAAAACCAGCGACACCGTTTTGCGAAAGTTTAGAAATCATGTTCAAAATCCACGCATAATTGGCATTGGACTTTGGAGGATCCTCGTAACCTGTCCAACGTGGATCGTCTGTTAATTCGTTTTCAGCTCTCCAATCTTTTAAGTTAAAAGGAGGATTCGCCATGATGTAATCCGCTTTCAATGCTGCGTGCTGATCGTCACCAAACGTATCGGCGGCTTTGTTTCCTAAATTGGCAGAAATCCCACGAATGGCTAAGTTCATTTTAGCCAGTTTAAACGTGGTATTTGTTAACTCTTGTCCGTAAATGGAAATGTCTTTTTTGTTTCCTTGGTGTTTCTCAATAAACTTCAACGACTGTACAAACATACCACCCGATCCACAAGAAGGGTCATAGATTTTTCCTTTGTAGGGTTCAATCATTTCGGCAATCAAGTTTACAATCGACTTCGGCGTATAGAATTCTCCTTTCCCTTTTCCTTCGGCAATAGCAAATTTGCTCAAGAAATATTCGTACACACGTCCTACAATATCTTGTGCTTCATCACGAAGCGTATCGATGTTGTTGATGGTATCCAATAAAGCTGAAAACTTAGATTGATCTAATCCCAATCGAGAGAAATAATTATCAGGTAACGCACCTTCTAATGATTTATTGGTACGTTCTATGGTTTTAAGCGCAGTATCTACTTTTAAGGTAATATCTTCTTGTTTAGCGTTTTCAATAATGTAATCCCAACGCGATTCCTCTGGTAAATAGAATACATTTTCCGCCTGATAAAATTCTGGTATTTCCAAGAAGGCTTCTTTACCTTCTGCAATCAATTCTTCTCTACGTTTGATGAATTTATCACTTGCAAATTTCAAGAAGATTAAACTCAATACCACGTGTTTATATTCTGACGGTTCGATCGAACCACGTAGTTTATTTGCTGCATCCCATAGGATTTCTTCTGTACTTTTGATTTGTACTTTTTTGGCCATAGTTACAATTATGTTTGATGTAAATATATGAAATGTTAAAATGTAAAAGAAACGAAAATAAATGAAAAAGCGATGAGGAAACCCGTAAATACCGTTATTTAATTTCGTTTATTACGTAACTCTTGTTTTCAAAGAAAAGACTTCATAGCGACATATTAAGTCGTTGTGACAACAAAGTAAAATAAAGCTTGGGAAAAGAAAAAACTGATTCTTACTTATAATGAACTTTTGCTCTAAACTATATTTCTAAAATCACCTCCTCAATCCTCTTCTTTTCTCAGGCTCGTTCTGTTCCGTTTGATTATCCGTTTTTAACGAAGTATCTTTTATTAACGAATTTCTGTTTTGTTTGTTACCAAAACGTAATAATGTAAAAAGCTGAGCTACATTATTGGGATCTTTAAAGATTTCGTCGAATGCAGAGAAAGGAATATTGTTGTCTTTTGATACTTTTTCACTTATTTTACTTAAGCTATCTATCAATTGCTTTTTGTCATCTACCTTTAAATAAGGTTGTTTTAGTCTTTCAAATTTGATTGCTTTCTCCAAAGTATTCATTACCGAATCCAGATATTTTTTCTTTTCAACAGCAAAAACACTTTCATTAGTAAGCAGAGTGGTGTTTTTGCTTTTGTAAAACTGTACTTCTTTTTTTTAACTTTCCTTTTTTGTCAATATTTCAGCAATCTGTTTCGTTTTGGTTTCTGAATCGGTTTTGTTTTTTAATAGTTGAGCTTTCTGAACTTTAAATATTTTCTCCATATTCATCAGTGTTTTCTCGGTTTTCATTCTTTGAAATCCTAAAAAGTCCGGCTCTTTAATAATCAATTCCTCAAATTTATTCGAACTTAATTCCTTTTTTATTTCCTTCTTGTGTTCTTCCAGAATTTTCAGATATTCTTCCTCTTTCTTGATTTTGAATTGTATGGTTTCTAATCTTGCTTTTGAACCCGAAATTCCTCTTTCCATTCCCAAACATTCCGCCGTTATATCCTGCATTTTGGAATAATGAAAAGATTGATGTTTTAATGTTTTTCCCGTTTCCAAATCCTGCCAATCTGCTACTAAATGAGCGTGATAGTTTGGTTTCCATTCGTTGGTATCTTTATCATAATGCCCTTCGTCTTTGTGAATGGCAATCTGAAAAACTCTTATTTTCAATTCTTCTTCCAGTTGTTTTGAAAGATTGTGCAAATCTTGCATCGTGGTATTTTCTTTGATTACCACTACAGCCTCACGAACAGGCATCGCATTTTTCTGCAACTTTCGCCCTGATTTTTCTTTGCAATAAGTTTCGATTTTTTGAATTAAACAGAAGCTATTCTTTTGGGTACAAATTGTTCGCCATACACGAGACATTGTTTATTTATTCGTTTTATCCCCCATATTTATCAATTAAGGTATCATAAGTATCCATAAGAGCCATTTCATCCCCCTTTAAGTTCCGGCACAATATATGGTCAGATATATAACAAAAAAACGATTAAAATAACGCAAATTTGAAAGTGAGTAAATTTTTTAAGCCTTAAAAAAATCCCTACTTTCCAGCAGGGATTTTGTTGGCTTATGGAATTGTGAATCATTTCACTTCTTCGAAATCCACATCTTCTACATCATCTGATGAATCATTTGAATCAGCGTTTGGTTGAGCCGTAGCTTCAGTACTTGGCTGAGCTCCTGCTTCATTCATCGCTGCATAAAGCTCTTGAGAAGCAGCAGTCCAAGCTTCAGTATGTTTTCCTAAAGCTTCATCAATTTTTGCTACATCTTTTTCTTCATGTGCTTTTTTAAGTTCTTCTAAAGTATCTTCGATGCTCTTTTTCTTATCCTCACTGATTTTATCACCGTATTCTTTCAACTGCTTTTCAGTTTGAAAAATAGTACTATCTGCAGCATTCAATTTGTCAATTTTTTCTTTAGCTTCTTTATCTTTGGTCGCATTTTCTTCTGCCTCTTTCTTCATTTTTTCAATTTCAGCTTCGGTCAATCCAGATGAAGATTCGATTTTAATTGACTGTTCTTTCCCCGTTCCTTTATCTTTGGCTGAAACTTGCATGATTCCGTTTGCATCAATATCAAAAGTTACTTCAATTTGCGGAACGCCTCTTGGTGCTGGTGGAATATCTACTAAGTCAAATCTTCCAATTTCTTTATTATCAGCAAACAAAGATCTTTCTCCTTGCCCTACCCGAATCGTCACAGCGGGTTGATTGTCTGCTGCTGTAGAGAATGTTTCAGATTTTTTGGTCGGAATTGTTGTATTAGCTTCAATTAGTTTTGTAAACACGCCCCCCATGGTTTCAATCCCTAAAGAAAGTGGCGTTACATCTAATAATAAAACGTCTTTCACATCTCCTGTTAAAACACCACCTTGAATTGCAGCTCCTATGGCTACAACTTCATCTGGATTCACACCTTTAGATGGTTTTTTCCCAAAGAATTTTTCTACTTCTTCTTGAATTTTTGGAATACGAGTTGACCCTCCTACTAGAATCACTTCATCAATGTCTGAGGCTGATAAACCTGCATCACTCAATGCTTTTTTACAAGGTTCCATCGAGCGTCTTACTAAATCTTCAGTCATCGACTCAAATTTCGCACGAGATAAAGTCTGCACCAAGTGTTTTGGCCCAGTGTTAGTCGCTGTAATGTACGGTAAGTTTATCTCCGTTTGATTAGATGAAGATAATTCAATTTTTGCTTTCTCCGCAGCTTCTTTCAGGCGCTGAAGTGCAATTGGATCTTTACTCAAGTCTACATCTTCTGCTGATTTAAATTCTGTGATTAACCAATCAATAATGGCATCATCAAAATCATCTCCTCCTAAATGAGTGTCTCCATTGGTAGACAGCACCTCAAAAACGCCATCACCTAATTCTAAGATAGAAATATCAAACGTACCTCCACCAAGGTCGTAAACGGCCACCTTCTCATCACTCTCTTTTTTATCTAGACCATAAGCTAGAGCCGCAGCCGTTGGCTCATTGATAATCCTTTCCACCTTTAGCCCAGCAATTTCACCAGCATCTTTGGTCGCTTGGCGTTGTTCATCATTAAAGTAGGCAGGTACTGTAATCACCGCACGGCTTACCTCTTGCCCCAAGTAATCTTCTGCCGTTTTCTTCATTTTCTGAAGAATCATGGCTGAAATTTCTTGTGGTGTGTAATCTCTGTCATCAATTTTAACTCGAGGCGAATCATTAGCTCCTTTAATTAGCTTATATGGAACTTTTGATGCTTCTTTTTCATCATACTTATCGCCTATAAATCTTTTGATGGAGAAGATTGTTTTCTCTGGGTTGGTAACCGCCTGTCTTTTAGCTGGGTCACCTACTTTTCGTTCACCATTTTCTACAAAAGCCACAACAGATGGTGTAGTTCTCTTCCCTTCAGCATTTGGTATCACGCTTGGGTCATTTCCTTCCATCACAGCTACACAAGAATTAGTCGTACCTAAATCAATGCCTATTATTTTACTCATAATTTCTATTTTTTTATTATTCTAAAATTTGTTTTTAATTTGCTCTTACTAAGACAAACAATATACCATCGCAAAAATTTATTTTATTTCATGTATTTTTTTATAAATTGCTGACATTTTGTCTTATTTAACTTTAATTTTACGCCATTAAGTTCATTTTAAATGCAAAAAAGACATCCTATACCACATAGTTTTATTCGCCAAGCTTTTATTTTAGGCGCCATTCTCTTTTTGGGGTATTTTATTTTCAAATATTTTACACCTTATCTCTCAGGTATTTTTGGAGCAATCATCATGTTTGTCATCACAAAAGATTGGATGAGGATATTAACCAACAATGGCTGGAAACGCTGGATATCGGCAACTTTATTGATTCTATTTTCTATTTTCATTATTATTTTACCTTTAGCTGGTTTAGCATTTATGCTGGGGACGCGTGTTCAAGATTTTATCAACAATTCAGAGAAATACATTTTTTTAATTGAATCTAATATTGCTTCGCTAGAAGATTATTTGGAAATTGATTTAACGACCGAAATTGGAAACCCAAGGGAGCTTCTCACCTCTTCTATTCAATCTTGGACCGAGGGGACTTTAGATGTTTTCATCAGCCTTGGTATTTTATATTTTGTTTTGTACTATTTACTCATCAATTATGATATTTTAAATAGTAAAATCAACGAATACATCCCTATTTCGGATGAAAATTTTAATCGCATCAGCGTTGATACTTATGATATCGTAAAATCCAATGCTATTGCAATTCCTTTAGTTGCCCTTTTGCAGGGTTTGGTTGCACTCATCGGTTATTTTATATTTGATGCTCCCAATCCGTTATTTTGGTTTGCCCTGACAACAATTGGGTCCATGATTCCTTTTGTAGGAACTGCCGTTGGCATGATTCCTTTGATACTGATTATGTACACACAGGGGCAAACGTTTGACGCAATAGCACTTGCGATTTATGGAATGGCTATTGTAGGCTCTACCGATAATGTTTTCAGGATTATTGTTCAGAAAAAATTAGCTGAAATCCACCCGCTCATCACTTTATTTGGTGTTATCATCGGAATTCCCATGTTTGGATTTTTAGGATTGGTCTTTGGGCCACTTTTAGTCAGTCTTTTCCTGCTATTACTAAAGATTTACAAAGAGGAATATTACCCTAAACAAAGCTTATTTCATAACAAAAAAGATTTACCTAAAACAGTTCAGTTTAAAGAATAATTTATGGACATTCAATTCAACAAAAGAGAGGATTCAAATAAATTGGCGTATAGTGCCATTTTCAAAAAAATCAAAGAAATCAAAAAAGGTGGCGGTGAAAAGAGAATAGCCAAGCATAAAGCAAAAGGGAAAATGACTGCTCGTGAGAGAATTGATTATCTATTAGATAAAGAGAGCCAAAGCATAGAAATCGGCTCTTTTGCCGGATATGAAATGTACAAAGAACACGGTGGTTGCCCAGCTGGTGGCGTAGTTGTGAAAATTGGGTATATATCTGGCAAACAATGCATTGTAGTAGCCAATGATGCCACTGTAAAAGCTGGAGCTTGGTTTCCGATTACAGGAAAGAAAAATTTGAGAGCACAAGAAATAGCTATGGAAAACCACTTGCCAATAATCTACTTAGTAGATTCAGCAGGTGTTTATCTTCCACTACAAGATGAAATTTTCCCTGACAAAGAACATTTCGGGCGAATTTTCAGAAATAATGCCCAAATGAGTGCTAAAGGCATTACGCAAATAGCTGCCATCATGGGAAGCTGTGTTGCTGGTGGTGCTTACTTACCAATTATGAGCGATGAAGCTCTCATTGTGAAAGAAACCGGTACGATTTTCCTAGCAGGACCGTATTTGGTAAAAGCTGCTATTGGCGAAAATATTGATGCCCAAACACTTGGTGGAGCCACTACGCAATCTGATATTTCTGGCGTCACAGATTACAAAGCCGAAAACGACCAAGATGCTTTGGATAAAATTAAATCCATTGTGAGCAAAATTGGCGAAAATAAAAAAGCTGGGTTCAATAGAATTCAGGCTCAAAATCCTACGCGTAATCCAGAAGACATTTACGGGATTTTGCCCGAAAGCCGTGCCGAACAATATGATATGCATGAATTGATTGATACTTTGATTGATAGAAACTCCTTTGATGAATACAAAAAAGATTACGGAAAAACCATCATTTGCGGGTATGCCCGTATTGAAGGCTGGGCAGTTGGCATCGTTGCCAACCAGCGAAAAATCGTGAAATCAGCTCAAGGCGAGATGCAGTTTGGAGGTGTTATTTATTCAGATTCAGCAGATAAAGCCACAAGATTTATTGCGAATTGCAATCAAAAGAAAATTCCATTGGTTTTCTTGACAGATGTTACGGGATTCATGGTGGGTTCTAAATCAGAACACGGAGGAATCATCAAAGACGGAGCAAAAATGGTGAATGCTGTGGCAAATTCAGTCGTGCCAAAATTTTCTGTAATTGTGGGAAATTCCTATGGTGCAGGAAATTATGCCATGTGCGGAAAAGCCTATGACCCTCGGTTGATTTTTGCTTGGCCTTCGGCTAAAATTGCCGTAATGGGTGGCGAGCAAGCTGCAAAAGTTTTATTACAAATTGAAGAATCTTCTGCCAAAGAGGAATTATCTCAAGAACAAAAAGAAGAATTACTTAATCGCATCAAAACCAAATACGATAATGCTACAACGCCTGAATACGCTGCTGCAAGACTTTGGGTAGATGAAATCATCGACCCGACAGATACCAGAAAATGGATTTCTATGGGGATTGAGGCTGCCAATAACGCTCCTATTACAGAAAAATTCAATTTGGGCGTGATTCAAGTTTGATGAGATTGATGAAGTTAACGAGCGTTAAAAAAATTAATTTTAAAAGATTTTTTTAAGGCTTAAAAAAAATTATTTAAGTTTGTGAAAATTTAATCGTTTGCGGAGCAAGTATCAGCCTTTTATTTCTTTTTTACTCACGGGAATCATTGCTTTGATTTATCTCGTGGAGGCTGGTGCTACGTTCGGTCACTATTATTCGCATGAGCATGGGCACGCTGAAACCTGTATAGACCATAGCGACTGCGTAAAAGATTGTGCTCATTTTACTAAAAAAGCAGAAAAAACATGTCACGGGCATTTTTTTAATTTCATGCCGCAAGTTTCTGTTCAGAAAATATTTTTTAAGGCTTCTATTTTTTTAGAAACCCCTTATTCTGAAATGATTTTTTCACTCGTGAAGCAATATAGCAGTAGCTATAAACATTTATTCACTTCTCGTCCTCCGCCCTTTTTAGTTTAATTTTTTTAGCTTTTTGATGGCGAATGTTTGCAATTTCCTGCAAACTTGTTTTTACTATTTGAATTTAAGAGAAATATATGCATAGAAAAAGTATGCTATCATTTGTTTGTTTATGGGCGGTTTTTGCCGTAAATGCACAAGAAGATAGCACTTCAATCCAATTAGAAAAGATTGAAATCAAAGGAGTTTCTGCTCAAGAATCTGTTTACAAAAAAGAGAAAATTGATGTGCTACAGCGTGAAATCAGTGCTGGAAATGATTTGGCAAAGCAAATCGAAATTTTACCAGGCGTGAACGTGAGAAAATCGGGAACCAATATCACAAAACCTGTGATAGATGGGCTTTCCAGTAGCCGATTGATTTATATGATGAATGGTGTTCGGCTTGAAAATCAAGATTGGGCTGATGCTCATTCCCCCGAAATTGATGCTGATTTGGCGGGGAATTTATCAATAATACGTGGTGCTGAAACGGTGAAATATGGTGCAAATGCTTTGGGTGGCGTTGTGTTTGCGGAGCAAGAAAAAATCCCGAATGACACGCTTCTCAACGGAAAAGCGGGAATGAATTATAAATCTAATACCCGAGGTTGGGGCGGATTTATCAAGCTCCAGCAGAAGCTAAAAGCTATTCCTAACTTGAAATGGAAATTGGCTACCAACGTGATTCAAAACGGTGATTACCAAACGGCTGAATATAACGTAACTAACTCAGGAACAAGACTTAACAGTTTGTATGGAGAGCTTTTGTATGAAGGAAAAAAATTGAATGCCGAAGTTTTTTACAATGATTATTCTGCCAAGCAGGGTAACTATTTTGGTGCTTTGACGGGGAATATTGAGGAATTTGAGGAACGAATAAAAAACGGAAGACCTTTGGCTGTTTTCCCGTATGAATTTGCTATCAATTATCCTTTGCAGGAGACAAGACATCAAATTGCTTCGGGTAAAATTCAATGGAAGTTTAATCGCCGATGGAAATGGAATTTGGGCTATAATTATCAGCAAAATCACAGAAGAGAATATGATTTAAGACGAGCGAACAGCAATTCTGTTCCTGTGCAAGATATGATTTTAACGACTCAAAACTGGAACTCAAGTCTTCAATTCAATCATTATAGATTTAATTCCACATTGGGTTTCCAAATCAGAGATAAAGAGAATTTCAATCAGCCTGGGACGGGTGTTACTCCTGCGTTGCCTAATTATATCTTCAAGGAAGCTTCTGTTTTCACTTATCATGACATTAAACTTAGCCCCTTTAAATTCAATGTTGGGCTAAGGTATGATAAGGCAAAAATGAATGCTCTAGGCATTGATTTCTTGGGGAATAACTATGGTGATAAAAAGGATTATTCTGCTTTTTCATCTCAGTTGGCTGTAGATTTAGATGTGGATGAATGGCATTTTAATTCATCAGTAAGTTATGGTTGGCGGATTCCTGAATCGTATGAATTATTCGCCAATGGGAAGGAACATGGAATTCCTATTTTCTATGTAGGTGATAAGGATTTGAAGCCCGAAAAAGCTACCAAATGGGTGAATCATGTTCATTATCACAATTCATGGTTTGATACGCAAATTTCTGGTTTTGTGCATTGGTTTGAGGATTATATTTACGGTGTGCCGACGCATCAGTATAAGCAATTATTTGCTGGTCCAGCGGCAATTTTTCAGTTCAAGCAACAAGCGGCTTTGATTTATGGTTTGGATTTGATTCAAGATTGGAATGTTACAGAAAATTTTCAAATCAAAAATCAAATTTCTTGGATTGAAGGGAAAGAAATTCATTCCAAAAATTATTTACCAAATATTTCTCCGCTGAAGGTTCAAAATCAAATCAGATTTCAAGCCAAAGATTGGGGTAAATTTAATATGAATACGATTCAAATCAGTCATTTATGGAAGGCAAAAAAAACTAACTATAACCCTGACTATGAGCTGTCTAATCAAACTCCTGATGCTTATCATTTGTTTGATTTTGCTTTGCACACCAATTACAAGATTAACGAAAAATTCAATGCAGATATAACTTTTGGGGCAGAGAATATATTCAACCTGCTTTATAAAGATTACTTGAATCTTCACCGCTATTTTGTGCATGATAGCGGGAGAAACATTTTTATCAACTTAAAATTTAATTTTTAAAAAATTTAATAACTAAATATTTTTTTATTATGAAAACAAACAATTTATTAAGAACCTTAATGTTTGCCATAATGGCTTTGATTTTTGTGGGCATCACTTCTTGTAATGATGATGACCCTGTGAAACCAACAAATGAAACCGAGGACAAAGGGCATGAAGATTGGGCCAAAGTTACATTTACATTCCGTTTGGGGCATTTGCACGGGAGCAATTTTCATGGAAACCCTATCAACGAGAACGCTAAATATTTCAGAAATCTGCAAGAAGTAACTTTTGAATATGATAGTAAAGGAAATTTACAAACTCCAACTGATCCTGTAAGATTAATAAAAGATGAATATTATGCATTGGAAATCACTTATTATAATAAAAAAGGAGAAAGAATGAACAGCACCTTCACTACACCTGAAATGGCTCCTATTCATCAACATTTCTTTTTGACTAAAGATGCTAAGGATTTAAATTCAGATAAACCTTTTGAAAATGCAGGTAATATCATTACTGGATATACTTACCGCGATACAGACCCAGAAAATAAAATGTATACTAGATATGATGAAACTGTGAAATTACGTGGAAAAAAAGATCCAATTGGTTTGAAAGGATATTTCAAAGTAAGTGAGAAGTATGCTAAATTTAATTTAAACGTTATTTTAGTGCACATCGGCAAAGGAACTAAATTAGATAGAAATGGGAATCCATATCCTTATAACGAACCTAATTTAATCTTTTTATCTTCACAGGATTTGAATGTAAAAATACCTATTCGTGTTTATGCTGAGCGCCCTGAGGATTATAGTGATAAATTCTTTGAAGATGCTGCCAATGAGTTTAATATTACTGTAGAAGAAGCAATAGCTGATTATAAATTATTATACGACGCTGATTTTGAAAGCGGAAAATACTGGATGTAATTCTATAAATTTTAACTTCCCAGTTAATTTTAGAAAATCGCCTTTCTTTTTTTAGGATGGCGATTTTTTTTAAGCCTTAAAAAATTTTTACGTAAATAGAATAGAAAAGGTAGCCGTTTCAGTTGTGAGACAGCTGCTTTTTTTTATCAAAAATTATGATTCTTCTCAAAAGTAGACTTATAAAATTCAAAAAAACTTTTAGAAAAAAACTATATTTGTAAAACATCTAAGCCGTGAAAGATTTTACCAAATACATCAGCCAAATCAAAAACAAAGAGTTCGCACCTATCTATTTTCTATATGGGGACGAGACCTTTTTCATTGATGAAATCACTGCAGCACTGCAAGAAAACGTCTTGACTGAAGAAGAAAAAGCCTTCAATCAACATATCTTTTACGCCAATGAAATAGATGCTGAGGACGTTATACTACAAGCTCGCCAATACCCGATGATGGCAGAACGCCAGCTCATCATCGTGAAAGAAGCTCAAGCCTACGACAAGCAATTGAACGCCTTTGAAGCTTATTTCAAAAATCCAGTGCCGTCCACCATTTTGGTCATTAATTACAAATACAAAAAACCTGACGGCCGCACCGCTTATGCCAAGGCGGTAAAAGCCAACGGGCTCTTGCTGGAATCTAATAAATTGTATGAGAATCAAATCCCTGAATGGATTTATAACTTACTGAAAAAAAGAAAATTAAAAGCTCAGCCCAATGTCATACAACTTCTGGCAGAATCCATCGGTGATGATTTATCTCGCATTTCTAATGAGGTAAAGAAATTAGCTATGGTTTTGAATCCTGGCGAAGAATTAACGCTTGAATTGGTAGAGAAACACATCGGCATCAGCAAAGATTACAATATTTTTGAGCTGACAAAGGCCATCGGTGTCAAAAACAAAAAGAAGGCATACCTCATTGCACATCATTTTACTCAAAACCCCAAAGACCATAATTTTGTATTTTATTTAGGCTTAATTTTTTCTTTTTTTCACAAACTGATGCTTTACCACGCCTTGCCCGATAAGTCACGGACAAGCGTAGCCAAAATTCTGGGTGTTTCACCTTTCTTTGTGAAAGAATATGAAATAGCCGCACAAAATTACCCGCTCAAAAAGGTCACGGCTATTATTTCACTTTTACGCGATACTGACATGAAGTCCAAAGGCTTAGGCGTAGGCTCAAACACGACTGAAAAAGATTTGTACAACGAACTTCTATTTAAAATCCTTCATTAAAGAAATGAAAAAAAATTTTTTAAGCCTTATAAAATTTTTAATACTTCCCATTGCTTTTGCACAAAATTATCCACAAAATTACTTTCGCTATCCACTAGAAATAGACCAAATTTTAGCAGGAAGTTTTGCAGAATTACGTGGATTTCATTTCCATTCGGGTATAGACATCAAAACACAGCAGCGAGAAGGGCAAAAAGTTTTTGCGGTGGCAGAAGGCTATATTTCTAGAATCAGCGTTTCACCATCGGGCTACGGAAATGCTTTGTACATCACACACCCCAACGGCTATACATCGGTATATGCGCATTTACAAAAATTCCAAAATGAAATCGGAAAATATGTAACGGCTCAGCAAAATCAGCAGAAATCCTTTGAAATCAATATTTTCCCTCCAGCAGAGGCGTTACCAGTAAATAAAGGCGAATTCATTGCACTCACAGGAAATTCTGGGAGTTCTGGCGGGCCACATTTGCATTTTGAAATTCGAGATACCGAAACGGAAGAAACCATCAATCCTTTTTTGTTTGGGTTGACGACACCAGATCACAAAAATCCTTTGCTGAACGGAATGTATATTTACGCCATTACTGGTGATGTGGAAGGCAAAAAAAGATATGACCTTACTGGCGCAAAAGATTTTAAATCCCCTGTACTGGCCTCTGGCACCATTGGGGTTGGCGTCAAAGCTTATGACAAGATGGATTTTGCAGAGAATTTAGATGGGATTTATAGTATTGAAATGTGGGTAAATAATCAGAAATATTTTACTTACGAAGTTGACCGATTTAGCTTTTCGCAAACCCGAATGATTAATTGCCAAACTGACTATGAGCAGTATATGAACAACAAAAGTTTTATCTATAAACTTTTCCTAGAAGAAGGTAATTCGCTTACAATGGTCAAAAAAGCTGAAAATAATGGCTATATTGATTTAATTCCCAATCAAGATTACCAAATCAAAGTCGTGCTAAAAGATTTTGCTGGCAATCAAACGAAAGGGAGCTTTACCGTGCGAGGCAAAGAAAACAGCCAACCGCAAATTCTAAATAAAAATGGGAAATTCCTCAAATGGAACGAAGAAAATCATTACGATGATGAGAATGTTTCTTTGTATTTTCCTGCTAAAAGTTTTTACCAAGATTTGTATCTAAAAGTGGATAAAATTGGTGAAAATTATTTCATCCAAAACGACCGAGTTCCTCTTCATAAATTCTATACTTTAGCTATAAAACCTAAAAATTTATCGCCAGCTCAGCTACAAAATGCTGTGATTGCGGTAACTTATAACTATGGTAACAAAAAAGTAAAAGATTATTTTGAAACAACTTACCAAGATGGGAAACTCATTGCACAGGTAAGAGATTTTGGGCAATTTACCATTGAATTTGATAGAGAAAAACCCATAATTTCCCCCATCAATGTCTCTCCCAATACTTCTTTTATTAAAGGTAGTAAATTAAAATTCAAGGTAAAAGATTCTTCGTCAGGTATAAAATCCTACAATGCTTTCGCTAATAATGAATGGGTGATTTTACGTTATGATAAAAAGAATCACCTTATGTGGATAGACCGAGAAGATATTCCCTTCACTGGAAAAGCAGAGTTGAGCATTCAAATTCAAGATTTGGGAGGTAATTTAGCTAAAAAAAATTATAGCATTAATTTAAAATAAAATGCAAAAATTCATTTTTTGTTTTTTCTTTCTTATCAGTATCAGCACTTTTTCTCAAGAAGAAATAGATTTAAATGAAGTTATTTTTCAGGCCACAGAAGAAGAAAAAATCTATCAGGAAGAAATCAACGCCAGAGTAGCTCGCCAAGCACCTACGCTAACGGGGAGCATTACCGATGTCTTGAAAACTTTGCCTTACGTAAGTGTGAATACTGAGCTCAGCTCGCAGTACATGGTACGCGGCGGGAATTATGATGAAAATTTGATTTACATCAATGGCGTTGAAATCTTTAAACCCCAATTAGTACGTTCTGGGCAACAGGAAGGCTTAAGTTTGATTCATCCAAAAATGGTAGCACTGATTAACTTCATGCCTGGCGGCTGGGAAGCACAGTGGGGAGATAAATTGAGTAGCGTTTTAGATGTAATTTATAAAAATCCTAATCAAAAATTTGCAGAAATTTCAGGTGGACTTTTGGGCGGCGACATAACGGCAGGGCTGCCATTCAAGGGAGGTTCGCTTTTGGTAAGCGGACGCTACTTGAACAGGAATTTAATTCTAAACACTTTGGATGAGAATACTGATTTTAATCCTTTAGCCTATGATTTTCAAGCCTTATTAAATTATAAAATTTCTAAAAGGCTTAAAATTTTTTGGTTGGGAAATTATAATTTTAATGAATTTCAATCCATTCCAAAATCTCGCCAAACCCAATTTGGGACTTTGCAGCACCCAATCAATGTCTATACCTACTACCGAGGGCGAGAGCAAGAGCAATTCAAAAGCAGATTCAGTCATTTAAATTTAAACTTTCAGCTCACTCCCCGTTGGAATCTAAATTTAGGCTTGACTATGACTCATACCCAAGAAAAAGAATATTATGATGTGTTGTCTGCCTATTACATTCGCACAACGGATGAAGAGAGTAACGCAACGGCTACGCGCGATATTGGCGGACAAATTGACTACGGGCGTAATGATTTAGATGCTTTCATCTTTGGGGTTCAACACAAGGGTAATTTTGAAATCAATAAAAATCAAAAATTAACTTGGGGGTTTAAAATTCAAAAAGAGGATTTAAAAGATCGCCTCAATGAATGGCAAATGATAGACTCCGCAGGCTATAGCCTAAAAGGCTTTGGAGATTATAGCTCTTTTCAAATTCAAGCCCAAAATCCTCATTTAGAAGTAAATTACGCTATGCAGGGGACAAATCAAATTCAATCAATACGCTACACAAGTTTTTTGCAATACAATACTAAATTCTTCTGGCATAATGCTAAAGTCCTTCTTAATGCTGGTGTGAGGACTGGATATTGGGACTTCAATCAAGAAATAAATATCAGCCCAAGGTTTCAAATGGCCATCAAACCCGATTGGGTAACGAGTCAGCTTTTCCGCCTAGCGGTAGGCAAATATGTGCAGCCAGCATTCTACAAAGAAATGAGAAAATTAGATGGAAGTTTAAATTCAAAAATTAAAGCTCAAAAATCTTATCATTTCTTGGCCGGGCATGATTTTGAATTCTTTATAGGGGACCGCCCTTTTAAACTCTCTACTGATTTGTATTACAAGAAATTACAAGACTTAGTCCCTTATTATCTAGACAACGTGCGCATCAGGTACACTGGTGAGAACGAAAGCAAGGGCTTCGCCTATGGTGTCGATACCCGTCTTTACGGCGAGTTGATTCCCGGAGCAGATTCGTGGCTCAGCTTGTCTTATGGCCGAACCCGAGAAAAATGGAATCAACAAACTTGGATTGACCGCCCCACCGACCCTAGGTTTAAAATTTCCCTATTCTTCCAAGACTCGATGCCTTTATTCCCTAGTTTTAAGGTAAATATGAATTTAATCTATGCCACAGGATTACCCAATGGTGCTCCGCCTCTCACAAATCCTTATGATTTTCAGCGTCGCCTGCCCGACTATAAACGCGTAGATGTGGGGTTAAAGAAAATTATTATTCAAAATAGAAAAAAGAATCATAAATTAGTAAAACAAATGGAAGTTGGGGTCGATATTTTTAATATTTTTAATATTCAAAATGTAATATCCAACCAGTGGCTAAGAGATGTACAATCTAGGAATATTTATGGCGTTCCTCATCGATTAACGGGTAGATTTTTTAATGCTAACTTCTATATTAAATTTTAAACATGGATTTGAAAGAACAACTGAAAAAAGCTTTTCCTGAGCATGAATTTGAAGCCAATGAAGCAGATGATTCAGAAAATGATGGCTTGTGGATACCTGATGAGGTAGTCGAATGCCATTACGAAAAAAGAAATGGCAAACCACACACCATCATCAAAGGCTATACTGGGCATCAAGATGATTTCAAGCAATTGGCAAAAGAAATCAAAAAAATGCTGGGCGTTGGTGGCTCTTTTAAAAATGAAGAAATTATCATTCAAGGTGATTTGCGAAAAAAAATCATGGATTATTTGAAAAAACAAGGAATGAAAGTAAAAAGAGTAGGCGGATGAAAATACAAAGTTCAGAATTACCATTGAATGCCGATGGCAGCGTTTATCATCTAAACTTACTGCCACAAGACATCGGCGAAACCATTTTTTTGGTCGGTGACCCAGGGCGAGTACCGCTCGTGAGCCAATTTTTTGATGAAATTTTAGTTACCAAACAAAAACGGGAATTTATAACCCATACTGGTTGGCTGCAAAACAAGAAAGTTAGCGTTTTAAGTACGGGTATCGGTACCGATAATATTGATATAGTCCTCAATGAATTGGATGCCCTGGTGAATATCGATTTAAAAGAAAGAAGTATAAAAAAAGAAACCAAATCACTAAAGTTGATACGCTTAGGTACTTCTGGCTCACTAAATCCAGAAATAAAGGTTGGTGATTTTATATTAAGCCAAAGTGGAATCGGTTTTGACGGGATGATGAATTTTTACCCACAACATCAAGACTCAGCTATAAAAGAAAAAATTTCTAAAGGCTTAGAAAATCCAGTCATTCGGAATTTAATGTATGCTGCCGATGCAGATGATGCTTTATTACAGCATTTTAAATCTGTGGGGAGAGTCGGAGTAACAGGTTCTCTATCAGGATTCTATGGCCCACAAGGTCGACAAGTGCGGTTGAAACGCATTGAGGGTGATTTCTTAGCAGATTTAAATAAAGTTGGCATTGATAATTTTGAAATGGAAACCTCTGCCATTTATGCTCTTTCAAAACTCTTGGGGCATCAGGCACTCTCTATCAACTGCATCATAGCCAACCGAACGACTGGTAAATTCCTAGAGAACTATCAACCCAAAGTGAAAGAAATGATTCAAAAAAGTCTTTATTTATTGCAAAATTTTTAAAGGCTTAGAAAAAAAATCATCAATTCTGCAATTTACTACCGTAAGATAAATCTCCAGCGTCTCCCAGCCCAGGAACGATGTAATTCCTATCATTAAGTCGCGGGTCGATGCTGCCACACCACAGGTGAGCATTCGGGAAATGCTTAGAAAACTTTGCAACCCCTTGCTCTGAAGCTATAGCGCAAACAACATGCAACACGCTCGGCTGGCCGTAGGCTAAAATCTCCTCTAGTGCTTTTACCAGCGAAGAGCCAGTTGCCAGCATGGGGTCTGCCAAAATCAACGGGCGGCCATTGATATCAGGACAAGTTACATAATCTTGCTGAACGCTGATCTCTTCTCCATTCTCTTTACGGTAAGCGGCTATGAATCCAGCGTCAGCTTTGTCAAAATAATTCATCACTCCGTTGAATAAAGGTACTCCAGCCCTCAAAATTGTCATAACAATGGGTTGCGTTTTTAGCGCAGAAGAATCTTTCTGTGCTAAAGGCGTGTGAATTTGAATCGTTTTATATTCTAATTTTTTGCTGATTTCATAGGCTGCAATTTCACCAATTCGTTCTAGATTTCGCCGAAAAGTCATGCGATGATTTTGTGAATGAACATTACTGATTTCATTCATCCACTCTGTTACTAGCGAATTTTGCTCTGAAATTAAATGTATATTGCTCATGTTTTTTTTGGTTTAAAAAATGTACTCATCTATTTTATAATCGATTAACCCCCATTCTTTAGATTTCTTTAAGGCTTGCAAAGTCGTATCAAACAGAAGGACTCTTTGTTCTTCTACACACATTTCGCTTAGTAATTTTTGTGTTTTTACGGCATTATTTTTCGATTTATTTCGTAAAAAAACAGCAATAATTCTCCCTGGAAAATCCAAAGAAATTTTTTTGTAAATATACGGGTCTTGCTGTGTATTGTCCCCAATTAGAATATAATTTTGGTTCGGAAAAGCTTCCAGCAGTGATTTTATGCGGTCATATTTGCCTTGGTGTCCTGTCTTCCCTGTTTGGAAGAAATTTTTGAGCTTTTTTAAATCATTCAGCAAAAAAATACCTTCAGGCAACTGATGTTTTTTGAAAATAGTATTCAAGTAATCATACAAATTCCATTCGCTGCTGCTCACATAGAAAAAGGGATTGCTTTCCTCGCCAGGAACTTCTGTTTCTGCCAATTTCCTGTACCATTCTACCGTGTGGTCAAAAAGCTTTCGCTCCTCAGGATTTTTACTTATCATTTCATACAACCGACGAAAAATGCTTGCACTATAAGACTTTAATACCGTATCATCAATATCAGAAATAATTCCATGAGAAGTTTTATAAGGCTTAAAAAATTTCCCCTCGCTGTGGGTAATTTCATTTCCGTCGTTGTCTATAGCCTTTACTTGACACGAATGCCAACCATGGGGAATCAAATTTGCAGGTTTACATTCAAACATGAAGTAACCGTTTTCATCACTTTTAGAATCTATAATTTGATTAAAAAAATGAATTTTTAATTTCACTTCTGTCAATGGCTTTACTCGAAATAAAGTCAAAAGAGATTTGATATTTGACCCCAACCAAGAATCTTTCACATCAAAATGAATCGGCTCATGCTGGAAGACATGCCCATTGATGATTAATTTTTCTTCGCCGCAAAAGCTGTGATAAACTTTAATAAACATTTATTTTGATAAATATTGATTACTTAATTACATTTGGAGAAATCTAATTTCTGTTATGGACAGTCGAAAAATTTTATTTGTACTGAATCCGGCTTCCGGCCCTAAAGATAAAGATTATAAAGAGGAAATTGAAGCTTATTTTTCACAATTTCCAGAAATTTCTGTCGCTTACCACACGCCCAACTGGTCTGCCAACGCTTCAATAGAACTCCAAAAAGAAATCAAGCAAAATCACTACGATACCGTAGTAGCTTCTGGCGGAGATGGTACGGTGCGTTTCGTTGCAGAAATTTTGTATGGCAGCTCTACACACATGGGTATTTTGCCTACGGGTTCAGCAAATGGCTTGGCTAAAAATTTAGAATTAGATAAAGGTATTTTCCACGCTTTGGAGACGATAAAGGAAAACCAAACACACCGTGTTTCTTCTTTGACAGTCAATGGTGCCTTCTGCATACATTTGGCAGATATTGGCTTGAATGCCTCAATTGTGCGGCGATTTGAGAAACAAAAACGCCGTGGTTTCTTAGGTTACTTAAAAGCTTTCGTGAGTGTATCATTCAATCAAACAGCCTCTAAAGCAGTAATTTACATAGATAATGAAGAGTACCAAATGAAATTTTATATGTTGGTATTTTGCAACGCAACGGGCTATGGCACTGGTCTTGCTATCAACCCCAACGGAAAATTGGATGACAATCAATTTGAATTGGTGCAAGTCGAGAAATTTTCTCTGATGGAAGCCCTGCGCCTATATCTCGGTAAAGATAAGCCCAGCCCCGAAATCGTTCGCATTATGCCTTGCCGTAATCTGATTGTAAAAACGAAAAAACCTGTGCACCTACAAGTAGATGGCGAATACCAAGGTAAAACAAAAACTATCAAGGTTTTATTCAATGATAAATTCATCAAAATGATTGTTCCTAAATCTTTTATTCAAAATTAAAATGAAAATTTATTTAGTCACTGGCGGAGCTGGATTTATTGGCTCACATTTGGTCGAGAATTTAATTCAAAAACATCAAGTTATTGTGGTAGATAATTTTGATGATTTTTATGATTATTCCATTAAATTAAAAAATTTACAGGCCGCAACGGGAGTTTCAGCTGAAATCAAAGGAGATAAATGGGAGGATATTGAATGCTTTGCTCAGAAAGATATTCCAAACTTTAAACTCTACACGGCCAATATCGTTGACAGAGATTCTATTTTTAAAATTTTTGAAAATCATCACATAGATGCGGTAATTCATTTAGCCGCTTTAGCTGGCGTTCGGCCATCAATTCAGCAGCCTTTGCGCTACGAAGAAGTTAATGTAAAGGGAAGTCTAAATATTTTTGAAGCCTTAAAAAATTTTAAGGTTAAAAAATTATTATTTGCTTCTTCCTCCTCAGTTTATGGCAATAATGCTAAAACTCCCTTTGCAGAAAGCGACCCAGTAGATTTTTCTATTTCGCCCTATGCTGCGACCAAGAAGTCAGGAGAAATTCTAGCCCATGTATATCATCATTTACATGAAATAGACATGCTATTATTGCGCTTTTTCACCGTCTACGGACCCCGCCAACGCCCAGATTTAGCAATTCATAAATTTACTAATTTGATTGAAAATGGCGAGCAAATTCCATTCTATGGTGATGGTTCTACGGCTAGAGATTACACGTATATTGATGACATTATTCAAGGAATTTTAAAAGCCTTGGATTATATAGAGAAAAACGAAAACGTGTACGAAACGCTGAATTTAGGTGAAAACCAAGTGGTGAAATTAAGCGAAATGCTAGCTAGCATTGAAGCAACTTTGGGCAAAAAAGCGCTGCTGAATCATCTGCCAATGCAACCTGGCGATGTGAATTTGACCAATGCTGACATCAGAAAAGCTAAAAAACTAATCGGCTATGCGCCAACTACAGATTTCTCTACTGGAATTCAAAAATTTGTAGATTGGTACAGGAAAAACAATATTTTTTTTAAGCCTTAAAAAATAAAGTTCTGTTTTTCTTAAAATTTTTTAAGGCTTAAAATTTTTTTCTCTTAAAACTCACTGACGGTGTGTAATTTCACGCTTGGGTACTTTTGTTCTGTCATTTGAATCGTGAATGCTGAATCAGCCAAAAAGACTAGCTGATTGTATTTATCTCGAGCTAGGTATTTTTGTTTCACACGCAAGAACTCTTTAAACTCTTCTGAATTCTCATCTTGTGGCTCTACCCAACATGCTTTGTGTATATTGATATTTTCGTAGCTCACTTTGGCATTATACTCGTGCTCTAGCCGATATTCTATAACTTCAAACTGCAGTGCCCCAACGGTCCCGATGATTTTTCTGTTGTTGTATTCTAGCGTAAAAAGCTGGGCAACGCCTTCATCCATCAGCTGGTCTACTCCTTTCTCAAATTGCTTGGCTTTCATCGGGTCAGCATTATTCACGTAGCGGAAGTGCTCAGGAGAGAAACTTGGTATTCCCTTGAATTGCAATTCCTCACCTTGCGTTAGCGTATCCCCAATGCGGAAGTTGCCCGTGTCATGCAAACCTACAATATCGCCTGGGAAGCTCTCATCTATAATTTCTTTTTTATCGGCAAAAAAAGCATTTGGGCTACTAAATTTCAGGTTTTTACCGTTGCGAACGTGTAAATATGGTGTGTTTCTTTCAAATTTTCCCGAAACCACTTTCACAAAGGCTAATCGGTCTCGGTGTTTGGGGTCCATATTTGCATGAATTTTAAAGACAAAACCTGTGAAGTTCTCTTCAGTCGGTTCCACGATTCGCACATCACTCTCTTTGGGCAGCGGATTTGGTGCTATATCTATAAAGGCATTGAGCAACTCACGCACCCCAAAATTATTGAGTGCTGAGCCAAAAAATACGGGTTGCAGTTGCCCTTTGAGGTATTCTTCTTTGCTGAAATTAGGGTAGACTCCTGTAACTAAGTCAACTTCTTCGCGTAAAGTTTCTGCCGCCTCATCGCCTAAGATTTGATTCAGTTCTGGGGTAGCAAGATCTTCAAACTCAATCCCTTCACTTATTTTTTGCTTGTTTTGGGAAGAAAAAAGTTGAATGTTTTTTTCCCAGATATTATAAATACCTTTGAAGCGATCGCCCATGCCAATGGGCCAAGAAAGCGGCGTAACAGTCAGGTTGAGCTTCTGCTCTACTTCATCAAGCAAATCAAAGGCATCTTTCCCTTCACGGTCTAATTTATTGATGAAAACAAGCATGGGAATGTTACGCATTCGGCAAACTTCTACCAATTTTTCCGTCTGTTCTTCAACTCCTTTGGCAACATCAATCACAACAATCACACTATCTACCGCCGTCAAAGTTCGGTAAGTATCCTCAGCAAAATCTTTGTGCCCAGGTGTGTCTAAAATATTGATTTTCTTACCCTTATATTCAAATGCTAAAACAGAAGTCGCTACCGATATCCCACGCTGTCGCTCGATTTCCATAAAATCAGAAGTTGCTGATTTTTTGATTTTGTTGGATTTCACTGCTCCTGCTTCTTGTATCGCTCCACCAAAAAGCAGAAGTTTCTCGGTAAGTGTAGTCTTGCCAGCATCAGGGTGAGAGACTATCCCGAAGGTTTTTCTTTTCTGAATTTCTTTTTGTAATAATTTAGACATACCTCAAATTCAAGGATGGCAAAGATAAGTTTTTTTGAACAAGTAATGGGTGAATGGCGAGCCCAATTCTTTGTTAACTTTATGATGAATTAAAAAAAATATTTAAGAAAATTTATTTTAAATTTTTTAAGCCTTAGAAAATATGTGTTTTTATCTTTGTCTTAAGATATGGGACTAAAACCGATTTTTGATTACACATTGGCTTCCATCCTGTTGGCCGTCTTTGCTTTCCCGATGCTCCTGATGTGGCTGATTGCGAGCTGGGACACGGGGCAAAATGGCTTTTTTATTCACACTCGAATCGGGAAAAACGCTAAGCCTTTTAAAATGTTTAAAATAAGGACTTTAAAAGGACATTACACGGATCCTATCACTACCGAAAAAACACATCAACTGACGAAATCAGGTCGTTTCTTTACGCGCTATAAATTGGATGAATTGCCCCAGCTTCTAAACATTTTGAACGGAACGATGAGTTTTGTAGGCCCTAGACCTGATGTTGCTGGTTATGCTGATGAATTGGAGGGCGAAGACAGAATAATTCTCTCTGTGAAGCCTGGCATCACAGGCCCTACACAACTAAAGTATAGAAATGAGCGTGAAATTCTCAATAAGCAAAGCGATCCTAAAAAATTCAATGATGAAGTTTTGTGGCGTGATAAAGTGGAAATCAACAAGGCTTATGTGAGAAATCAAAATTTCATGAAAGATTTAAAAATTCTTTGGGATACGGTTTTTTAATTTTTTGTTTAAATTTTCTCAAGCCTTAAAAAATTTTAAAAAGGAACTTCGTTATCATCATCATTAGAGTAATCATCTATCCCAAAGGAATCTAACGGATTAATGTTTGGTAATTCAAAATCATCATTATTCATACTGCTCTGTAATTCCATGGGGCCACTGCTGAAGCTGGTAGACTCCGCTAAGTCCATGAATTTTGCTTGCTCTGCGATGAATCGTAAACGGATGTTTTCTAAAGCTCCATTTCTGTGTTTTGCGATAATCAATTCCGCTTGACCTTCCGTTGGGCTCTGTTCTTCATCGTCCCAAGTTGGGATTTTGTAATACTCAGGTCTGTAAATAAACGACACAATATCTGCATCTTGCTCTATCGCTCCAGATTCCCTCAAATCAGATAATAAAGGGCGTTTGCTTCCTCCTCGTGTTTCTACTGCTCGAGATAACTGAGAAAGTGCAATCACTGGAACTTCCAATTCTTTAGCAATCGCTTTCAAACTTCGAGAAATTGTCGAAATCTCCTGCTCTCGATTTCCACTAGATTTATCTTTGGTTGTCATCAACTGGAGGTAATCAATAATTATCATTTTCACGCCGTGTTGCGAAACCAATCTTCGGCATTTTGCTCGTAAATCAAAAACATTCAGCGCTGGTGTATCATCAATGAAAAGCGGTGCGTTTTCTAATTTTTTTACCTTGGTATAGAGTTGCTTCCACTCGGCATCCGTTAAATTTCCTTTTTTTATTTTTTCGTTATCAATACCTGTTTCGCCAACAATAAGCCTCGTAATCAACTGAATACTTGACATTTCTAATGAAAACACTGCCACTGGTATTTTATAATCAACGGTAATATTTTTTGCCATCGAAAGTACAAATGCCGTTTTACCCATACCTGGGCGAGCTGCTAAAATCACCAAATCTGATGGATGAAAACCACTCGTAATTTTATCAACATCTCTAAACCCAGATGGCACACCACTTAGGCCCTCTTTCTCAGACATGGCTTTAATCTGCTCAATTGCTTGGTATACCAAAGATTTTGAATCTTTGTACTCTGACTTTAAACTTCCATCTGTAATTTTAAAGATTTCTGATTCTGATTCATCCAAAAGTTCAAAAATATCTGTCGTTTCATCATAAGCTTTATCAATGATGCTTGATGAAATTTCAATCAATTTCCGTAGTACATATTTTTCTTGAATCACCCGTGCGTGAAACTCAATATGGGCAGAGGAAGCTACCTTTTGGGTCAAGCCAACCAAATAGTAATTTCCTCCTATGCTATCATAATCTCCGTTTTTTCTCAACTGATTAGAAACCGTCAAAAGGTCAATCGGTTCAGATTCATTGAATAAAGTCGCTATCGCTTTAAAGATTTTCTGATGCTGAGGACGGTAGAAAAAATCTTCTTGTAAGATTTCGATGGTTTCATTCAAACCTTTTTTGTCAATCATCATAGCGCCCAAAACTGCTTCTTCTAAATCAATGGCTTGCGGTGGCATTTTGCCTCGTTCTGCTGAAGATGAAGTTTTTTTGGGAATGGAAAAAGATGCCTGAGTTTTACTTTGTGTTTCGTTCATGGGAGAGCAAAATTAAAAAAAAGTGGATTACTAAACCCACTTTCTAAACATTCATTTTATCCGCAATAGATTTTTTTTAAATTCTATTTAGCCTTTAAAAATTCCGAAATCAAGAAATTTACTCTGCCTTTCTTCTGCCAATTTTTCTGGACTTAATTTTTGAAGGTCTAGAAATTCTTTTTTAATGACCTTTTTTACATTATCAAAGGTTTCATAGTAATCATAATGCGCTCCGCCCAATGGTTCAGGAATTATTCCGTCAATGATTCCTTGTTTTTTCATGTCTTGCGGTGTCAACTTCAGTACTTCTGCAGCTGTTTCTTTATAATCCCAGCTTCGCCACAGAATAGAGGAACAGCTCTCTGGTGATATGACAGAATACCAAGTGTTTTCTAGCATATAGACTCGATTCCCTATACCGATGCCTAAGGCTCCTCCTGATGCACCTTCACCAATTACGATACAAATCACGGGAACACTTAGTTTCATCATCTCATAAATGCTCTGAGCGATGGCTTGTCCTTGCCCTCTTTCCTCTGCCTCTAAGCCTGGATACGCACCTGGTGTATCAATAAAAGTGACTATGGGCTTTCCAAATTTTTCAGCCAATTTCATCAGACGCATTGCTTTGCGGTAACCCTCGGGGTTTGACATCCCAAAGCGACGATACTGGCGTTGTTTGGTGTTTTTCCCTTTCTGCTGGCCGATGAACATAAATGTCTGCTCATCAATTTTACCAAAACCTCCCACCATAGCTTTATCATCGGCAAAATTTCGGTCACCATGTAGTTCTATAAAGGTATTTTTGGTCAATCCATAGATGAAATCCAAGGCATATGGTCGATTGGGGTGACGAGACAACTGCACCCGTTGCCATGGCGTTAATTTACTGTAAATCTGCTTTTTTTTAGCTAAAATTTTATCCTCTATTGCTATACATTTCGCTCTGGTATCCACGCCCTTCTGCTCACCTTCTAGTCTGCAAGATTCATAACTCTCATATAGGCTTTTTATCGGCTCCTCAAATGGCAAATAATCCATAATTAAAATTTTAGTGGGTTTAAAGATAATTAATTTTTAGAAATTTCAATCTCATCTTCTTTTTTAGAGCGATTTTTTTTCCAATGATAAAAAATTCCGCCCAAAACCAAAAGAATAAAAATGATATTGGAAGCTAGCATCATTGTTTTGCCTCGTTGAATCACTTGTGGTTCAAATACAAAATCAATCTGATTCGTTCCTGCTGGGATTTCTAATCCTCTCAGAAAATAATTTGTCTGTAAAATTTCAACTTCTTCTCCATTAATATATGCTTTCCATCCTTTGGGGTAATAAATTTCTGAAAAAACGGCATAGCCCGATTGTTCGTTTTTACTTTCATAGCTCAACTTCATCGGGTGGTAAGATTTTAAGTTAATTTCAGCATTTTCATTGGAGAATTTCAGCGCTTTTGCTCCAGCTACAGCTACGTTTTTTATATCAATTTTACCAATTTTCACCAAGGCTGAATCTGCTGATTCTTGTGGCAAAACTTGAGAAACAAACCACGCATTCCCAGCCACGGCTGGATTTTGAATCAACTGAGGTTTTTGAGCTCCTCCTACCACTACAAATTTGGTGTTCAATAGGTTTAAAATGTTTTCTCTCCCGCTCAAAATCCCAAGTTTTTTCATTTGTATGCTGTCGTTAGAGAAATATAGATCAATCACATTTTGGTAATTCTGGAGTTTCGCTCCGTGGTATCCGCCCAACGAAGGCAGAAAATAGGAAGTTTGAGTTTCGTTGAATGTACTAGAAATCGTATTAAAAACCCTGTAATGCCCAGGATTTTGCTTTTTCAACTCATTAAGTAAATGATTGACTGGAATCTTATGCGCAATTTGCATCAGTGCTGGTGAGCCTTTTTGCGCTTCATTCAGGAGTCGCTGAGAAACTTCTGTAGGAAATGGATTTTCAACCCATTGCTTAGGTATAAAATCTTCATTATTTAGGTATCTTTTATTCACTCCCCACAGGTCTATAATCGTCAAAACAGCGATTCCTGCGATGACGATTTCTTTGGATTTGATATGTTTTTTAAAATATGCTAAAATCAATCCCGCAGCTAAGGCTACGAAAATGAAAGTCCTCAGCGTATCGGCTTGAAATAAAGCTACGCGGTCAGCTCTGATTCCATTGGCTACAAATGTGGGTAATTGCGCTTCTACTGGTGTTGCAAAACTGAATAAATTTGGCCCAACGAAATAGAGAATTAATAAAATTCCTAAAGTTCCTAAAGATACATATAGTGTTTTTTTATAAATTTCTAAAGGCTTTAAAAATTCTTTTTTGAATATATAATAAATTGCAAAGGCGGCCAAGAGTGGCATCGTAAATTCAGCAATGACTAATATCGAAGAAACGGCTCTAAATTTATCATACAAAGGTACGTAGTCGATGAATATATCAGTGAGCCACATCATGTTTTTCCCCCACGATAGAAAAATCGAGAAAAGCGTTGAGCTTAGTAGCCACCACTTCCATTTGCCTGGCACAATGATGCAGCCTAACAAAAAAAGAAAAACGACGATAGCTCCTTGGTACGCTGGGCCACTCGTGAAGGGTTGGTCGCCCCAATAGGTTGGCAGATAATATAAATATTGCTGGTAATAATCATATTCTTCTGGCGAACGAACATTATTTTCTAGAGCTTTCTTCAAATTCGGTTTACTTTCCTCATCAGCCACTGAGCCGCCACCCATGAGGTTTGGAATCCATAAATTTAAGGTTTCTAGTTTCCCGTAGCTCCAATGGGTGATGTAAGATTTATCTAGACCACTCGGGTTGGAATCTTCAAACAAAGTAACGTCATTTTCTCCTCGGGTAGAAAATTGCGTGTATTCTTGCGTTGCCATCAACGGGCTACTGTTCATTCCAAATGCTAGCACCACTGCTGAAATGGCTAATAAACTTTTGATAAAATAATCTCTGATGGAATGATTTTTTAAGGCTTCAAAAAATTCAGCAATGAAATAAAAAAGTACTACAAAACCAAAATAGTAGGTCATCTGCGGATGACTTGCCAAGAGCTCTAGCGCCATGAATAGCGTGGCAAGAAGAAATCCTATAATGTATTTTTTTCTAAAAATGAGTATCAACGCAGCCATAAACGGTGCAAAGTAGGCGATGGCATGGACTTTAGCATTGTGCCCAGCTTCAATAACGATGAAAAAATAAGTCCCTAAAGCGAATAAAAAAGCACTCAATGCAGCATACTTCCAGTTTCTGAAAAGTACGAAACCTAGAAAGAAAAATCCACCTAAGAGAATAAAAAGATAATCTGCAGGGCGTGGCAAAAAGCGAAAAATTTCGTCTACTTTTTTTACCCAGTAGCCATCATAGCTAGCGCCCGTTTGGTAGGTGGGCATTCCGCCAAACATGGCATCAGACCAGTAAATGTTTTCACCTGTTTGTTTCTGATATTGGAGCATTTCTTCTGCGCTACCTTTGTAATTGATAATATCTGGCTGAGACAAAGCCATACCCCCCGTGATGACTGGCGCATTGTATGCCAAAGAAAATACTGCAAAAACGATGAGCATGATTGCAGCATAAATTAAATTATTCTTTTGGTTTTTCTGTAATAATTTCTTCATATTCTACGGTTTCCGCCTCGACTTCATATTTAGAATCTTCTACATTTTTGGTTTTAAAAATTCGCACCTCTTTACCAGATTTTTTCTCTTTTTTTAAAGGCTTAAAAATTTTTAAAATCCAAGAATAAATCAAATACAGGACTAAAAATAGGATTAATATTTTAAAAAATGAGCCCATCTTTAATTAACCTTAGTGGTAGATTTAGTAGTGGAAGACATATTTTGTTTTTGCCCTTGGTATTCTTGAGTGATTTTCAAAACCTCTTTTTTCTCAATAGTCGCTTGGTTAAGCCAACCAGATCGGGCATCAATTTTTGCTGTTCCAGTAACATTCCCTTCAATGCTTCTGGAGATTTTCACCCCTTGCTCCAAAGTATTGGAATCTCTACCGCTACTCGAGCCAGAAATTTGTATATCAACCTGATCATCAGCTACATTTTTAAGCGTATATTTCATTTGAGCTTTAGCATTATCTGTTGAATTATTCATCTCCCAACTTTCCCCGATTTTCACTGATTTAGTAGGGTAGTAACCAATGGATTCTAAGAACATGGCTTCCATCGCTTGCTTGCTGAGAGAAACTTGCAACATTTGGTCTAGGCCTTTTTTCTCTTCTTCGCTTAAGCCTTTTGCTAATTTCGATTTCACTTTTTCTCGAATCGGAGCCAAACCATCAATGTCCAGTACTTTACCGTTTTTTGAAATCTCCATCGTGTAAGAATTCCCTACGATTGTTTTGAAGAATTCGTATTGCTGCGCAGCCATTTCATTCGTTGGTTTCCCTGCATTGGTATCAAACCCGATGGACTCTCCTTGCATACTTGATTTTTCCTGAAATCTTTTGAAAGTTACTTTCAGTACATAACTTTGCAACTTCTCCTCTATTACTTCATACGAGAGTTCGTTGGTAGAAATCTGGGAGATTTGTTGACTGTTTTTACCGTCTGATTGTGTACTCGTGGTGTTAGTCGAAACTTTGAATGGGTAGGTTTGCCCTTTTTCTAAATTAAATTGGAAAGAATAAGTCCCGTCTTCATTCTTCTGAAAAGCCGTCTTTTTCTCGACTTTTTCTGTTTCGGCAGTAGTCATTGTTTCTTCTGTTGTATCAGTTTTTTGCAGCGCTTCCGCCTCCTTCAATGTAATGGTATCTCCCTGGGCATTTACGGTGAGTTCCTCTCCATTTTCATTTTTGCCAACTATTTTTCCTTCAAATTTTTCTTTTTTGCACGCTACTACCGCCATTATAACGGTACAGATTAAAACGATCTTCTTCATTCATCAAAATTTTGTGCAAGTTACAAATTTATGCTGGCATTGCGTGAAAGTGTGAAAAAAATACCTCGCCTAGTAAATGCACTATGGGTGATTAAAAATTAAATTTCATGCCGATAATTTTTATTCATAAAGAAAAAAACACCCCAAGTTGAGGTGTTTTTTGGTTTAAAATTCAGTTGCTAAAATAGGACAAGCCTAAGCATAGCTGAACAGAGATGATGATGGAATGTAAATCATTTTTACCAATCTATTTTTAGGTAGATGACTCCATAATCTATTGCCCAAACTACGGCTAAATTTGGTTTTAATTTGCGATATCATACTTCTCTCTCTATTGAATACCCTTGCTAGTTTAGCGCAGGATTAATCTTTAATACAACGCACGCTGAACCCGTTAGCTCGGGCGCTGCTGCTGCGCACACCGCTGAGGTTACTTTTGAAGCTCATGCGGTGAGCGCTGCGCCCGTAGCTAGAAGAGCTACTCCAGTAGAACCCGCTAGAATCCTTGGTGCCGTTCAGCTGACCAAGGTAAAAGAAACGGTAGGCAGCAGCTGCAAGGTTTGGCAACTTATCCTGTGTCCACATTTGATTAGTTTTAACACCAGAACGGCTACCCGTTACAGCCTGATGAAATTCCTGCCACTCCTCCACAGTCGGAACATGGTAACCAGACGGGCAAGGGTTATTATCTCTTCCTGCTCTCCACAACTCTAAATCTGAACCTGATGCATTTTCACCATTCGCTACCCAATTATGGCCTCCAGCAATAAACTTCCCTGCTGAACTGCCCGCGTCTTTCCAATCTGGGGCTCTTTTAGGGGCAGTGAGTTTATTCCTAAACTCATGCCCATCATTCGCTCTCTGCCATTGATATAATGAACCGTAGAGATTTTCGTCGCTGTGGATAGCTTCGCCTGTTTTTTTAACGTTCGGGTTAAAATTAGGATTATTTATGTCTGCATACGCCGCTCCAAGGTTGAGGTTGAGCCATGTCTTATTATAACCATTCGCTCCTGTAACGGTAACGGGCACGTAAACAAACTGGTGGCGCAACGCTCCGTTGGTTTCTTTGCCAAAATTCTTGTCTGGGATACCACCTGTTCCTTTGATGATAACTTTGGATTTGCTCCCGTTTATATCAATATCATAAGTCACAATGTCGTAACTTTTCTCTGGTGCCATCTGCTTAACTTGGTAACTCTCATTTTTTTCTACCTCTAGCGTCGCAGTCAACTCGCCTTGCACTGCAAAGTTCCCTGCGGGGATTCTAAGCGTGATTTTCTTGGAATCTCCTCCTTGCCCTGGGGCGGTGGTTTTCTCAATGTTTACAGCTTCATAACTTCCTTTTCCATTGGTGTAAGGAATTTTGAGGCTAATTTGATTACTTGCATTGTCTATATTACCTTGTATGGTCTTGCCATCATGGGCAAACGACACGATATACTGCTCTTGGTTTTGCAGGTTTGCATTTCCTTTGCCTACCGTTAATTGCTGCTCTGCACTTAATCCAAATTTGTTGAAGATAGCCGTAAGCTGACCTGCCCGCGGCGTCCCGCTAAGCGTATACGTCAAAGTTTTGCTTTCGTGTCCTTTTAGGCTAACGTTGCTGTTGGCTGAGCCATCTGCTTCTATTATTATCCCTTCATGTTCTACCCCAACGGCATCAGAGAAGTCAATATCGGTAATGGGAGAGAATCCATTGTTGGTAATGGTAAAACTTACGCTGGCGCCTGATAATTTCTCGCCTCTCATAAATTTCCCCCTGAAACCTGCTGGCGATACTGATACGCCTTGTGATGATTTGTTCCCTACATTGGGGATGCATTCCCACTGGTGGGCACCGCTTCTTACCCCAAGGTACACCTCAAGGCACTGCTTATCGGTATTATAAATCATCATTCCTTCTCTCACATCTTCAAATTGTGAGCGCTGAGCTGTGCTAACATTTGGTAAATGAAGTCCCTGAGGAGTTGCTGGGTTTGCCCATTTTGTACCCGCAGGGGCTTCCTGAGGATTTATATAAGCAGCATCAAGAGTGCCACTTGGCTGGTCTGTGTTAACACCCACCTGAGCAGTGACCGCAACCGCTGATAATACGGTTAAAGAAAGTAATAATTTCTTCATTTGTTTTAATTTTTTTGGTTAATATTTTATTGATTTATTCTTTTCTTAATTAAATTTTCGCTGTTTTTTTTCAACTTTTTTTGCTTCTTCATTTAGAAAGAGCCCCAACCCGTGAGGCTCTTCTTTTTGAAGAAATTACTACTTTCACACAGGTGAAAATAGAAAAACCGCACAAGATTTTCTTGCACGGCTTTGCGGTTCGCTCCCGCGGGGAAGCAAAAATTTATTATAAGTTATTGATAATGAGTTGTTTAGCTCATTACTTGTGTGTGTGTGTGTGTGTTTACACTTTATTTTGAAACTCACAAATTTCATTTGTTAAAATTTCGTTATTTTTTTGTTAAAATTTTTCCGTTGAGATTTTTCTCTTTTCTCAACCTGCCCGCAAATGTATTTTACGTTTTTGAATTATGCAAATTTGTTTTACTTAATCGTATATGTTTTCCCTTTTTCTGCCCAAAAGCTAATAATGGGGTGACTTTCAAAATCTACATTTACTTTTTCAACCTTTACTTTTTTATCATTTAAATATAGATTCAAACCTTCAGGAATTTCAACAAAATATTTTTGATTTTCACCTGTTGTGATAGTGGCTGATTTTAATTTAAAATCCTCCCAAGCAAAAGAGGTTTCAGCATTTCCACGGGCTCTCAAACCCATGATTTCACCATTTTCCCAATCGGGCGAATGTGGCAAAGCTGGTAAAAACCGAATACACTCCATCGGGCCATGGCTTTGCAATAGCATTTCTGCAATACCTGCTGTTGCACCAAAATTCCCATCAATCTGAAATGGCGGATGTGCATCAAATAAATTGGCATAAGAACCACTGCCACTGCTGTGTTTATTTCCATTTTTAGGATATTCAATCGGGTGCAGTAAATTCTTTAGAAGCACTAAGGCGTGGTCACCATCGCCCATGCGTGCCCAAAAGTTAATCTTCCATGCTTTAGACCAGCCCGTAGCCTCATCTCCACGCATCTCGAGGGTTTTTCTTGCTGCTTTATAAAGCGCTGGCGTTTGGCGATTGATTTCATCAAACGGGTGTAAACCAAACAGATGACTCACGTGCCTGTGGTGCGGGTCTGCGGCGGGCCAATCTTCTAGCCATTCTTGAACACCTCCATCGCTTGGGCTAATTTGGTTGGGAGCTAATCTCTGACTCACTATTGTTAAAGAATCAGCGTAAGCCTGATCTTTACCCAAAATTTTAGAAGATTCTATAACTGCTTGAAAAACATTTCTTGCAATTTGCATATCCATCGTCGGCCCCATTACCGTTTCTCCTCGGTAGCCATTAGGCTGAATGTAAGTATTTTCTGGGGAATTAGAGGGTGCTGTGACCAGCCATTGGTTTTGAGGTTCTTCAATCAAAATATCTTGCAAAAACTGCGCTGCACCTTTGATTACGGGATAATACTGCTCCAAAAGTTCTTTGTTTCGGGTGAAGCGGTAGTTCTCCCAAATATGCGTTGTAAGCCAAGCGCCACCCGTCAAAGAACTGCCCCAAGAGGCAAACTCGCCTGGTGCCGTTACAAACCACGGATTGGTCTTCATATGATTGACCCAACCACGAGCATTGTAATAATTTTGAGCTGTTTTTTTACCATTTTCTACCAAATTTTCAGTCAACTGAAAAAGTGGCTGCTCCAATTCAGCTAGATTAGTCACCGCTGCTGGCCAATAATTCATTTGCAGATTGATATTGGTGTGATAATCGCCATTCCATGGAGTAAGATATTCCACGGCCCAAAGTCCTTGTAAATTTGCTGGCAATAGGCCAGGACGACTACTGCTAATCAACAGATAACGCCCAAAGTTGAAATAGAGCATCGCTAATGTTGGGTCGTTCTCTCCAGCTGCATACCGCTCTAGGCGTTCTTGTGTGCTTAATTTCTCAAGCAATTTACTTTCTGATTTTGTTTTCCATTGTACCCGATGATAAAGTTGCTGGAATTGCTGTGCAGAATTTTTTAAGGCTTGAGAAAATTTAGTGTTTTTTAGCTTATAAATATCTGTTTTAGCGTTAGCTAAAGGGCTGTAATTTGCTACTACTCCACCATTTTTATAATCATAATTGGTACGCATTGCGATGGCTAAGATAACTTGTGTTGCATTTTCTATTTCTAGCTGATTTTGATTCACTTTAGCCGTTCCGTCGTTTTCCATAATTTGTGCTACAGCCGCAAACTTCATGTATTTTTCTTCTGCACAGCTGAGCTGGCCTGTCATTTGAATCTCTGTAGTATTTGGCACGCTGAAAGATGCATTCTCTTCCCGAGATAAAGCTAAAGAGAAACTCATGGGCTGGGTTCCGAGCAGCTCTACCCAAACGACATCGTTTTGAAAGTCTGTAAAAACTTTTTGTTGAATTTTATTTAAGCCTTTAGAAAATTTTGTTTCGGCTAAAGCTGAATCTAAATTCAATCGGCGGTGATAATTTTTTACATCCGATGAATCTTTATAACTAATCTTCAGGTCTCCAAAGGTTTGATAGTTTCCGTAGGCATCGAACTCCACTCTCCCATCGGGTAATTTAGATCTTTTGGAAACAAAATGCTTATTAAGAAGCTTCTGTGCTTCTTTATTTTTGCCCTCCAACAGCAGTTTTTGAATGGGTTTTAAATACTGAGAAGCGCCTGGTAAATCTGCATCTTTGGGACATCCCGACCACAGTGAAATTTCGTTCAAGGCAATTCTATCTTGCTGTGTTCCACCGAAAACCAAGGCTCCAATTCGGCCATTACCCAAGGGTAAAGCTTGCGTGAACTTTTCTGCTGGTGATTTAAAAATGAGTTCTTGACTGCTTGAGTTTTGAGCTTGTGAAATTCCGAAAAGAAGTATAAAAAGTATGATGTAATTTTGCTTATTCATGTTTATATCTTTTTATTATTTAATCTAATTTAATAAATGAAAAACGCTCTTGTGATAATTTATAAATTAATTCGCCAAAAAGTGTATATGCACAAGCAAACCAAGATCTTGAAAAAACCTGAGCATTGTTCTTGCTGAGCAAATTGGTTTCGATGAAATTTTTACGATTCATGAAATTGTATTTAACCACTACAATTTACAAATTTTTATTGAAATCCAATTAATTTGGTAAGCGATAAATTGTGAATAACTGCTGAATCTTGATTGCTGAGTTTTTATAGGTGGTTTAATTCTGTGTTTTTCACTAATTTTTAACTTAAATAATAGTTCGTTATTTATCAAAAAGTCGGGATGACTGGATTCGAACCAGCGACCTCGCGCCCCCCAGACGCGCACTCTAACCGAACTGAGCTACATCCCGTGAGAAAGTGAAGGCAAATTTACACTTTTTTAATTTTTTAGCAAAAATCTATCGTTTAGCTCTAAATCGCCTTTCTTGAAAATAATTAAATATTTGAAATTCAATGAATTACGTGCTTTTTTTGATTTCCAATTTTGCTTTGCATCGATTCTCGGTATTCGTTATTTAAAAATTTTTTAAGGCTTAAAAAATTTAGGACAAAATTAGTTAATAAAAAATTGATTCTGCATTTAAATCAGAATGTAAAAATATGATTTTTGCTTATTTCAAAAACTTGATGGAATTTTAAGGGATTATAATGATTTTTTTCATTTTGAATTCGAGAGATTTTTTCTACCGATAAGTTTTTTTTAATCTTTTCTCTATCGGCGGATGCAACAAACCAACTGATTTCCCTACGACTGTCGCCACAACAGCATCTCCAGTTACATTCACAACGGTGCGGCACATATCTAACGGGCGATCAACGGCAAAAATCAATGCTAAGCCAACTGCTAGCCTATCTGAGGGGAATCCTATAGATTCTAAAACAATCACTAGCATCACCATTCCCGCTCCTGGCACTGCTGCTGAACCGATGGACGCTAAAAGTGCTGTGAAAACGATGGTCAATTGCTGCGTAAAATCTAATGGAAACTTCAATGCTTGTGCTATAAAAACGGCGGCAACTGCTTGGTAAAGACTTGTCCCGTCCATATTTATGGTTGCTCCTACTGGTAGTACGAAACTACTTACCTCTTCATCTACGCCCACGTGTTCACTGACACGTTCCATGGTGACGGGTAAAGTTGCTGCACTAGAACTGGTGGAAAAAGCTAATAGCTGTGCTGGTGCAATTTTGGGTATAAAACTAAATGGACTCCTTTTGGTAACGATGTATAAAATTAAAAGATAAACAGCTATCATCAAAATTAAGCCTAAAATGACTGTAAGCGTATAAAAAAGTAATTTCTCTAAAATTTCAGGATTATCTGCAGAAGCAACTACGTTCGCCAAAAGTGCAAAAACAGCAAAAGGTGCTGTCAACATAATAACATCTACCATCTTTAGAATCACTTCATTCAAAGAATCAAAAAAAATCTTGAGCGGCTTGGCTTTTTCTTCTGAAATTAAAAGTAGACAAATTCCCAATAAAATTGCGAAAAAAATGACTTGCAACATCGAGCCATTATCACTCATCGCAGCAAAAATATTATCAGGCACTATATCTACAACAAAGTCCAACGGGCCTGACTCTTTCTGATGATGTGCTTCTGAAATCTTCCCTGAAATCTCACTATTATCGGTATACGTAGAAACCATCTGATTTATGGTTTCTTGCGGTAAACCTTTACCTGGCTCAATCAAGTTGACCAATCCTAAACCAACGGATATGGCTATGATTGTTGTAAAAATATACATGCCAATCGTACGGAACCCAATGTTTTTGAACTTCGAAATGTCTTTTAAATCAGAAATTCCTTTGACTAAACTTGCCAAAATCAGCGGAATAGCAATCAATTTTAGTAAATTAATGAAAATAGTCCCTACAGGGGCTACCCAGTCAGACACAAAATCTTTGCCCCCAGACCATGAAGTTACTAAATAGCCAAAAACGACTCCCGATGCCATTCCCAGCAATATCTGCCAGTGCAATTCTAATTTTCTCATTTAATTTAATTCAATTAACATTTCATCTAAAGGGATTCGTACTTTTTTCTCATGCAAAAGAAAATCCTTTTCTGTCCGAATTCCCACAGGAAGCAACAATACAGAGCGTAAATTTTTCTTTTCTAAATTTAAAATTTCATCTAAATCATGTTTTTTAAAACCCTCCATCGGGCACGAATCAATTTGCATCAAAGCACATGCTGTAAGCAAAGTCCCCAAAACGATATAAATTTGCTTATCAACCCAATGTTGCAATTCATTTGAATTTTTTAAGCCTTTAAAAAATTTTATACACGTCTGCTCATAATCCTGCAAATCACCTTTTTGCAAACCTCGCTCCTCCTCCATCAATTGAATCATTTCTTTCACAAAATCTTCATCCAAATCAGTCCTAGCAGCTAAAACAATCAAATCACTACAGGTTGAAATTTGCTTTTGATAAAACGTAGCATTTCCCAAATCTTTTAAATTTCTTGGATTTTTAATCCATAATACACGAAACGGCTGCAAGCCCATAGATGTGGCCGTGAGATTAGCCATTTCCATCAATTGATAAATTTTTTCTTCAGCAATCTTTTGCTCCGAATCAAATTGTTTTGCAGCGTAACGCCAGTGCAAAGCATTTTTTATACATTCGTGATTTAGCATAAGTGTAAAATTAATATTTTTGAAGCTTTAAAAAAAGTGAAAAATTTATACTTTTAATTTTTAACTTTATTCATCTATTTTAAAATTTAAAAATAAAAACAAGAAAATGAAATTATTGGAAGGAAAAACAGCCGTCATTACTGGTGCTACCCGCGGAATCGGGAAGGGAATTTTAGAAGTTTTTGTAGAAAATGGCTGCCGCGTAGCTTTTACGTATGCTTCATCTAAAAAAGCGGCAGACGAAATTGAAGAAAAATATGGCGACAAAGTCAAAGGTTTCCAATCAGATGCATCGGATTTTGATGCTGCACAAAAGTTGATTGAGGAAGTTTTAGGAGTTTTCGGGCAAGTCGATATTTTAATTAACAATGCTGGAATTACTAAAGATAATTTATTGATGCGCATGAGTTTTGAGGATTGGCAAAAAGTAATTCAGGTGAATTTAGACAGCGCTTTTAATTTAACGAAAGCTTTAATTCGCCCAATGCTGAAACAAAAGAGTGGTTCTATCATCAACATAAGTTCTGTGGTTGGCGTTCAAGGAAATGCTGGGCAGGCTAATTATGCAGCGTCCAAAGCGGGACTGATTGGGTTTACAAAATCGGTTGCTTTGGAATTAGGCTCTAGAAATATCCGCTGCAATGCCATTGCTCCTGGGTTTATAAAAACAGAAATGACTGAAAAGTTAGATGAAAAAATAGTGGAGGAATGGGTGCAAAATATCCCTCTGAAACGAGGAGGGGAACCACAAGACATCGCTAATGCTTGTTTGTTTTTAGCCTCTGACCTTTCATCTTACGTCACTGGCCAAGTGCTAAGCGTGGACGGAGGTATGCATACTTAATTTCCTTTGAGTTTAATGAAATAGAAAAGCCGTCTCATCTACCAAGAAACGGCTTTTTTTTTAAATATTTTTTAAGCCTTAAAAAAAATATCATTTTCAAAACTGTATTATATCTCCTTTTATTCTACCACATTTCTGATTCAGTGCATTTAGTTTTTGTGTAAATTTTTTATTTTCAATTAAATCTTCTACGCTGATGTGCATTCGGTAATCCCATTTATGCGGAAAAACTGACGGGATGTTTATCCGCTCATCATCTTCTTTTAGATTTCTAGTACTTGAGTCAATTCCTAAAAATTCCTGTATCGGAATAATGCTTAGCATCGCTGGTGAAAATAAATGCTGGTGCAGAATCTCCTCTTGCAGCGGCTCGCTAAGCTCCTGTGGTGGCTCGCCTTCATGCCCCATCCATTGGTTATAAAAAAACTTTATCCCCGCTCGATTTTCTTTCCACCATTGCCGTAACGTACTGGTATCGTGCGAAGAAGGAGACACCACGCAAAGATAAGGCGAATCTGCTGGGTGTGTAAAAAGTTTATCAACACGCCCAGGCATCCGCTGAATTTCAAGATTTAAAACGGCTAATTCTTGCATCACCTCGGGAACAACTTTTGGTATCATGCCTAAATCTTCGCCACACGTGAGCATATTTGTTGCTTTTTTCAGCATCGGTAATTTCTCCAAACCTTTTATTTTCCAGAAGTTCTCATTGCGGTGATAAAAATAATCGGTGTACAAAAGATATAAAACGTGCTTGTGATGCTCGTCTAAATCTTGATACGATAGAGTTTCTATCAAATTAAATCTTGGGTGGAAATGCTCTGCCCGATTTTCATCTTCTATGAACAAAACATTCGCTACCAAATTCATTAAAATTTCAAAATGAGGATGATTGGAATCCAGATTTTGCTGAATTTTTCTTTGGGTAGAGAATTCTTCTTTCAAAGAAATTTCATCTTCAAGAGTTTTAAAATATTTATTTTCAGCTGTTTCAAATTCTTTATCAAAAATTTGTTTCAAAATTTCTTTAGTGACGAAAGGTTGAGTCAAACGCTTGATACTGAGGCTAACTCCTCTTTCTCTCAACTCTTCATCACTGAATGCTAGAGCTGGCTCAAAATAACCTAAAATCCCTTGTGTGGCATGCATCGGGATTTGCCAAATTCTAAAAAATCCAAGAATGTGGTCTATCCTGAAAGCATCAAAATACCTTGCCATGAACTGAAATCGGCTCTTCCACCACGTGTAGTCATCATCTTTCATTTTCTCCCAGTTATAGGTTGGGAATTCCCAATTTTGCCCCAAAACTGCAAAGTCATCAGGCGGAGCGCCAGCCTGTTGATTCATATGAAATAGTTCCCGATGCTCCCACGCATCAACACTATGGCGACTAATCCCGATGGGCAAATCTCCTTTCAGCCCGACACCTTCTCGGTGCAAAAAGTCTACCGCATCTCTCAACTGCATATCCAAAATCCATTGAATAAAACAGTAATAATTCACCGCTGCATGCAGCAAATGTTGCTCATCATTGATGCAATTCATTAGCTCCTCGCTCGGTTGCTGGTACGCTGGCCATTGCTCAAAATTAGTCGTTCCGTATTCATCTCTCAGAGAAGAAAAAACAGCGTAAGGTATCAACCAGTTTTTATTATTTTTTTTAAAGCTTAAAAAATCTTTATCACGTGCTATTTTTCGCCAATTTCTTTTGAAATATTTTTGTGTGAAATCTCGTTTATACTGATTGACCGCTTCATATTCAACTCCAGAAGATTGATTTAGAATTTTAGATTTTTTCTCAAGGCTTAAAATTTCTTTTTTGTTGAGCGAATAAGGTAATTCCTTTAAACTCAAATACATAGGATGCAATGCGAAAACAGAAATCGCTGCATACGGATAGCAATCTAGCCAAGAATAATGCGCCGTGGTGTCATTGATTGGTAAAATTTGAATTAATGAGAAACCTGCATTTTTCGCCCATTTTCCTAAAGCTTTTAAGTCAGAAAACTCTCCTACACCACAGCTTTCTTTCGTTCGGATAGAAAAAACTGGTATTGCTAACCCGCTGAGTCGCCATCGGTCTAATTCCGGGACTCGAAAACAAACATCATTATAAATTTGCACATCCTCCGCCCCCACAGGGTGCCCAATTCGATTGGCGCCCGTCTCAAAAAATTTCACGCTCTTCTCCCTTTTGTCATAAAGAGCATATTTGTACTCAAAATCACAAAGAAGCGCAGGCATTGCTACATCAATATACCAAAAATTTTTGCCTGCGGGTTTCATTTCAATGCCTCTTTCGGGATTCCATTCACCTAATTTTGGTGTATTGCCCGTAAGCAATAAAACTTGATGTGGGTTAAAAACAGGGAAGTGAATTTTAAACCGATGCGTATTCTTTTTTAAAGCTCTAAGATTCTGAGATTTAAATTGTGATGAAATTTCATCAAAAAGTGTAGTGCCTAAATTATACTGTGGCAAAACGGGGATATTCCAAAAATCACGCACAATCAGGTTTTTACTCAGAATATGACGCTCAAAATGATGCGGCGCCCATTCTTCTCTTATGCTTGAATCTTTTAAATTCCTGACAAAATAAGTGTATTCAAATTTTTTCTTTTTCGTTTCAAACTCCACATACCATTCCGATTCGTTAAAGAATTGCATGGGCAAAGCCTTACTTTTATCACCATTACCAAGCTCTGGTATATCTCCTACGACAAATATATTTTCGCCCAAATGCGTTGAATATTTTAGATGAAATTTAATCTTCATAAGGCTAATTTTTGAATTGGCAATATAGTTATTTTCACAACTCCCTGAATCTTCAGTCAATGAAATTACCTAAGCAATTGCTTATATAGAAAAATCAACTAATTTCTTCAAAATATGGCTTCGTTCTAGCCTTATAAAAATACAAATAAAGTCTTACTGGGGCAAGTTTTAAATGTTAATCTTCTTACTTTTACTCCGAAGCGAAAGAAATAAAAAAAACACTATAAAATGAAAAAACATAAGCACGATTTACTTTCATGCTTATGTTTTTTTTTAAGATTAAACCATCCCATGTCTCAAGCCATTAATCTCCCACTTTACTACCCTTGAGGCAACGCACGCTGTACCCGTCAGATGGGACTCCGGCGAACGTACCGTTGTTGCCACTGTTGAAGTAGTAGCCATAAGCGTGGTCGTCTTTAGCAGAGCTAGTCCAGTAGCCCCCGTAAGAATCCACTTCTATCAGTGAATCATAGCCATAGGGATGGTAGCCAGCAGCTGCAAGGTTTGATAACTTAGTCTGACTCCACATTTGACCACTAGAATCATCAGAGTTACCCGTTACAGCCTGATGAAATTCCTGCCACTCCTCTATAGTCGGAACATGGTAACCTGACGGGCAAGGGTTATTAACTCTGTCTGCTCCTCCTTGCCACAAGTTAAGGTCTGGTGAAGGATTACTTACCCAATGACCATCGTCAGAAAGAATAAACTTCTCTGCTGCTTTGCCTGTGTCTGTCCAAGTATCGGCTTTATCTATGGTAGTTTCTGAACCCCTAAACTCATGCCCATCACTCGCTCGCTGCCATTGGTATAATGAACCGTAGGTTTTAGCATCTTCATGGGCATCTGTGCCTGTTTTACTAACGGTAGGTTCAAAATGAGGACTATGGATGTTGGCGTATTCTGCTCCAAGGTTGAGGTTGAGCCATATGTAACTAGTACCAGTTACACCAGTTACACCAGTTGCAGTTGTAGCGCAATACACAAAATCATGCTTGCCATTATCTTTCCTAAATAATTTATCATATACTAATCTATCTTCAGGGCATTTTCTTATCTTTTCTATGACCTCATTTGGATTTTTTACCGCACCCTTAATGTAATCAATTATCTCTTTATTTTTTATATCCCACTCTATGTCTTTAATCGACATTTTTCTTACCTTTTTGTCTTTTTCATCCCAAGTCAGAATCCAATCAACTCCGTATAATCTATCAACATCTTGTATGCGCAAGTCACCTTTTTGGTCGTCTTTTGCGCTGATGTCTAGCATGGCTTTTGGCTCATCTGTGTTAATGCCCACCTGAGCGGTGACCGCAACCGCTGATAATACGGCTAAAGAAAGTAATAATTTCTTCATTTATTTCATTTTTTTGGTTAATATTTTATTGATTTATTCTTTTCTTAATTAAATTTTTGCTGTTTTTTATTCAACTTTTTTTGCTTCTTCATTTAGAAAGAGCCCCAACCCGTGAGGCTCTTCTTTTTGAAGAAATTACTACTCTCACACAGGTGAAAATAGAAAAACCGCACAAGATCTTCTTGCACGGCTTTGCGGTTCGCTCCCGCGGGGAAGCGATAAATTATTATAAGTTACTGATAATGAGTTGTTTAGCTCATTGTTTGTGTGTGTGTGTGTGTGTGTGTGTGTTTACACTTTATTTTGAAACTCACAAATTTCATTTGTTAAAATTTCGTTATTTTTTTTTTATTAAAAATTTTCGTTGAGATTTTTCTCTTCTCAACCTGCCCGCAAATGTATTTTACGTTTTTGAATTATGCAAATTTGTTTTTTTTGAGGCTCATGGGCAACCTTTTTTATAATGCACTACGGGTTGAATAATTAAAAAATTAAAATCCTTGCCAAAGCTCTCACTTTGACAAGGATAATTGATTATAATCCGCTACCGAAAGCTCCAGTTCCGTTAGTAGGGGTATTGCCGCCTACCATATAGCCCCAATAGTAGCTACCATTTGCATTCTTCATACAAATACCGAAGACATCACTCTTACCATCCGCTCCTTGGATAAAGTTCATCTTACCTCTGTTGTCTGCGTTACATTCCATAGCGGTAGTAGAAGCTACTTTACTTGCTTCTGTAGATGCTGCTACTCCTTTCTTAATAACACCATTAGCATCTACTACCAAAGTCTCTCCTGTACCAGCTTGTAAGCCTTCTAATTTAAGTGGGTCTGCATCTGCTTTGATATGAACTCTATGGGAAGGCTCTGCTGTACCCACCCCTACATTACCTGCGTTATTAATAATCATTCTGGTCTGGGTATAAATACCATCCGTAGGCGTGGTCAGAAGCTCTATACGCCCAGGCTTGCTATTTAGGGAGTGGTCTCCATCTGCACAGATACGCATTCCTGTTCCGCCAAGAGGAGCAGACCACTCTCCTGGAAGTAAATGATCTCTTGTGCCCTTGTAGTCATACCCCATATAACCTACTATATATTGGTCTTTTTTAATATAATCTAATTTGCTATGGTCATTAATTCCTTTTGACCATTGTTCCAAAAAATGTTCTATGTCACCACCATAAGCTGTACCAGGAAAGGAAGTCCCTTCTCTTCCTGATGCTGTGAAATTAGCAAAATTGTTAGAATAACCCCATATTTCACCTTTAACAACTAAGGGAGTTACAGGTGTAGTAATGCCTATCCCTACATTTCCATTATTCAACACTGTGACTAACTTGGTTCCTGCTTGGTTCTCTAATTCCAAGTTTTTAGGAGATTGGGCATCATCCTTCGTTTTTACATTAAGGGTAGCACTTGGAGCATCTGTGTTAATGCCTACTTGGGCAGTGGCTAAAGCCCCTGGCAATACAACGAAAGAAAGTAATAATTTCTTCATTTGTTTTAATTTTTTTGGTTAATATTTTATTGATTTAATACTTTTCTTAATTAAATTTTTGCTGTTTTTTCAACTTTGTTTTTGCTTCTTCTTTTAGAAAGAGCCCCAACCCGTGAGGCTCTTCTTTTTTTGAAGAAATTACTACTTCCACACAGGTGAAAATAGAAAAACCGCACAAGATTTTCTTGCACGGTTTTGCGGTTCGCTCCCGCGGGGAAGCAAAAAATTATTATAAGTTACTGATAATGAGTTGTTTAGATCATTATTTGTGTGTGTGTGTGTGTGTGTTTACACTTTATTTTGAAACTCACAAATTTCATTTGTTAAAATTTTGTTATTTTTTTGTTAAAAATTTTCGTTGAGATTTTCCTCTTCTCTCAATCTGCCCGCAAATGTATTTTACGTTTTTGAATTATGCAAATTTGTTTTTTTTGAGGCAGAGGATTTTTTTTAAAGGCTAAAAAAAATCCCGAAAATTTTCGGGATTTTTTATCATCTATTTCAATGGCTCGTATTCAAAGTAAAGCGTAGAATTCGCTGGAATTGGCCCAGCACCCTGTGTCCCATAGCCCAATGTTGACGGAACGATGAGAAAAACTTTTGAGCCTTTCTCAAACATCGTTAGTGCTTCCATCCAACCTTGAATCAGGGAAGTCTGCCCTACTTTTACATTCAATGGTGAATTTCGCTGA
>NZ_UNSD01000006.1 GCF_900538215.1 Candidatus Ornithobacterium hominis | reverse complement strand
AAATTATTATAAGTAGCTGATAATGAGTTGTTTAGCTCATTGCTTGTGTGTGTGTGTGTGTGTGTGTGTGTTTACACTTTATTTTGAAACTCACAAATTTCATTTGTTAAAATTTCGTTATTTTTTTGTTAAAATTTTCGTTGAGATTTTTCTCTTCTCTCAACCTGCCCGCAAATGTATTTTACGTTTTTGAATTATGCAAATTTGTTTTTTTTGGGGGCAGAGGATTTTTTTTAAAGGCTTTAGAAATTTTTATTTCCTTTCTTGAATCCATGCTAATAAATCATAGAAATTTTGTGGCACCAGTCCGTGTCCGCTTGGGTACTCTTCATAGCGATGCTCAATATTTAGGTTCCTGAGCAGTTGAGGCGTTTTTCTTGCCCAATCGATGGGGATTACGGTATCTTCTGTGCCGTGTGAAATAAAATAGTCTAACCTGCTGAAATCTTTTTTAGCTACTTCACCAATGATCTCTTGGGCTGTATAACCGCTTAGCATAATGACTTTTTCGATATTTTCTGGGGAAGTTAACGCCAAAGCATTACTAAGAATAGCTCCTTGACTAAAGCCACAAAGCCATATTTTTTCTGAGTTTAGTTCAAACTTCTTCACTGCTGCAGCAATGAAGTTTTTTATTTTCTCAACGGCTTCTTTGGCTTGCAAAACATCGTTAAACTTTTTCGCTTCAGTAAAGTTAATTTCATACCAAGCATACCCCCCAAATGGAAGGGCTAAAGGAGCTTGTACAGAAATTACAAAGAAATCTTGTGGAAGTTCGTCGGCAAAGGAAAATAAATCTTGTTCGTTGCTACCATAGCCGTGGAGTAATAGCAATAACTTCGGGGTTTGAGTATCTTCTTTGGCACAACGTGCTAAATAATTGAGTGGTAAATCGGTTTGTAATTTCACTTTTTTCTTTTTACTTTTTAAGCCTTGGGAAAAATTTCTCAAGGCTTAAAAAAAATTAATATTTATTAGTTTTTTTAGTAGTTTTTTAGTAGAGATTAAACAGAATTTCTTTTTGTAGGAAAGTCCGTTTGCCGCTCCACTACTTTTGTAAATCTTCAATTCCCATTTGGTCGAGAGCGAAAGACATTGCGTCAGTATACTCTTCTATGATGAGTTCTGTGGGTTTCCCCGCACCATGGCCAGCTTTGGTCTCGACACGAATAAGCGTCGGATTTTCACATTTTTGTTTATCTTGCAATTCACTCACAAATTTATAGCTATGAGCAGGCACCACGCGGTCATCATGGTCGCCAGTGAGTACTAAAGTTGCGGGATAGCAAACATCCTTTTTTACATTATGCACAGGCGAATAAGATTTCAGGTATTCAAACATTTCTACGCTGTCTTCTGCTGTTCCATAATCATAAGCCCAGCCTGCTCCTGCTGTGAAGGTATGATACCTCAACATATCTAAAACGCCTACGCCTGGCAAAGCGACTTGAAATAAATCGGGACGAATCAATTCTGTTGCTGCCACGAGTAGTCCTCCATTGGAACGCCCATCTATAGCTGTGTATTGAGGCGAAGTATAAGCGTTGGCTTGCAGATATTCAGCTGCGGCGATAAAATCATTGAATACGTTTTTCTTTTGCATTTGAGTTCCAGCTTTGTGCCATTCTTTCCCGTATTCTCCGCCTCCACGCAAATTAGCTACGGCATAAATTCCTCCGTTTTGTAACCAAACAGCTCTGCTGACACTAAATGCGGGTGTGAGACTAACGTTGAAACCACCATAACCATAAAGAATTGTAGGATTTTTACCGTTGCGTTTTAGTCCTTTTTTGTAACTGATGGTCATGGGAACTTTGGTGCCGTCACTAGAGGTGTAGAATACCTGTTCGCTTACGTAATCATCAGGATTAAAGTTGGTTTTGGGTTGTTGATAAAGTTGTGTTTTGCCACTGATAACATCAAATTTATAAATGGAACTAGGCGTAATGTAATTGGTAAAACTGTAGTAAACTTCTTTTTCTTCTTTTTTACCTCCGAATCCACCAGCACTGCCCAAGCCAGGAAGCTCAATTTCTCTAATTTTCTTCCCTTGGTGGTTGTACTGCTCTACTTTAGACACAGCGTCTTTTAGGTACTGAGCAAAAAGAAATCCACCAGCTGTAGAAACACTAAGCACTTCTTTTTTCTCAGGAATGATATTAAGCCAATTCTCAGATTTAGGATTTTGGAAATCGACTTTTACCAAGCGATTGTTCGGCGCTTGATAATCAGTCAATAGGTAAAGCGTATCTCCTTGCGTATCTACCACACTAGTATTGGTATCAAAATTAGTGAGAATTGGGATAATTTCACTATTCTTTTCTTTTAAATCTTGGATGTAAAGTTCGCCTCCACTGGTGGATTGAGCTGCTGAGATGATCAAAAATCGTTGATCTTCTGTGACGTGCCCACCAACATAACGGCGTGGTGTTTTCTCTCCACCAAAGATTAATTCATCTTGGCTTTGTGGACTACCCAGACGGTGAAAATAAAGTTTATGCTGATTGGTTTTTGCCGAAAGCTCACTTCCTTTAGGCTTGTCATAAGATGAATAGTAAAAGCCTTCCTCTCCGCGCCAAGAGATTCCGCTGAATTTCACATCACGCAAAGTGTCTTCTACTTGTCTTTTTGTTTTGGTGTCTACAATGATGACTTTTCGCCAATCGGAGCCACCTTCTGAAATCTGATAAGCGGCTAGGTTTCCACTCTTTGAGAAGCTAATGCTTGAAAGTGATGTGGTGCCGTCTTTGGAGAATTGATTGGGGTCTAAAAAGACTTCGGGTGTAGCATTTTCTGATTTTTTACGATACAAAACGGAATGTTGTTGCAAACCGTCATTTTTGTAAAAATAAATCCATTCGCCTCGTTTGAATGGCGCAGAAATTTTTTCGTAATTCCATAGTTCTGTCATTTGTTTTTTGATTTCACCACGGAATGGAATCTTATCTAGGTAATTGAATGTCAATTGATTTTGTTCTTTGACCCAAGTCTTGGTTTCAGTAGACAAATCATCTTCTAGCCAACGGTATGGGTCTTGAACCGTTGTGCCAAAATGTGTGTAATTGACGTTCTCTTTCTTTGTTTTAGGGTAGTTCAATGCTGAAGTTTGTGATTTTCGTTTGACTTGTTGTGTTGCACAGCTGCTTAAAATAAATAAACCTGCTATAGCAATAATATTTTTTTTCATATTTAATTTTCTATCGGCTTAAAATGTATTAATTTTTTTTAAGGCTTAAAAAATATTTAACTTTTTCTTTTTTTTTAAGCCTTAAAAAAACCGCCTCTCGATGAAGCGGTTTCTATTGTTTTCTTGATTTTTTTACCCTACAACTTCTTTGACTTTATCTGCTGCTTCTTGTAGGGTAATCGCTGAGTGAACTTGCAATCCACTTTCATCTATCATTTTTTTAGCTTCCTCGGCATTGGTTCCTTGCAAACGAACGATGATGGGAACTTGAATCGCATCGCCCATATTTTTGTAAGCATCGATGATTCCTTGTGCTACGCGGTCGCAACGAACTATCCCGCCAAAGATGTTAACTAAAATTGCATTTACATTCTCATCTCTCAAGATAATTCTGAAGGCTTTCTCTACACGTTCTGCATCAGCTGTACCGCCAACGTCTAAGAAATTCGCTGGGCTTCCGCCAGAAAGTTTGATAATATCCATCGTTGCCATCGCCAAACCTGCTCCGTTGACCATACAGCCCACATTCCCATCCAATTTCACAAAATTTAGCCCAGCTTCTCCCGCTTCCACTTCGGTGGGGTCTTCTTCTCGTTTATCTCTTAATTCGGCTAAATCTTTGTGACGGAACAAAGCATTATCGTCCAAAGAAACTTTACAATCCACTGCCATGATTTGGTTGTCGCTGGTTTTCAGCACGGGGTTGATTTCAAACATTGAAGCATCAGATTCCACATAAGCTTTGTAAAGCGAGAAGACAAACCTTACCATATCTTTAAAGGCGTCTCCATCCACTCCAAGATTAAACGCAATGCGATTAGCTTGGAACGGGCGTAAACCTACTGCGGGATCTATGATTTCGGTAAAGATTTTATCAGGCATTTTCTCTGCCACTTCTTCTATATCCATACCTCCTTCGGGTGAATACATAATCATGTTTTGTCCTTTGGCTCGGTCTAGTAATACCGACATGTAATATTCCTGCGGTTCGCTTTCACCTGGGTAGTAAACATCTTCCGCTATCAAAACCTGATGTACCGTTTTGCCTTCTGCTGAAGTCTGAGGTGTGACTAATTTCATTCCCAGTATTTTGCTTGAAATTTCTTTTACCTCATCCAGTGACTTGGCTAGTTTCACGCCACCACCTTTTCCTCGGCCACCAGCATGCACCTGTGCCTTGATGACATACCATTGCGTTCCTGTAGAGTCAGTCAGCCGTTGTGCCATTTTCACTGCTTCCTCTGGTGTTTCTGCTACGTTTCCACGCTGTATTTTTACACCATATTTGTTTAAAACTTCCTTGCCTTGATATTCGTGAAGATTCATGAATCAATATTTTTTTTATGTTCTTCTACAAAAATAAAGAATATCCCGCAACTTTTGGAGTTTTTTGCAAAAAACATTTTGGTGGAATTAATTTTTGAAATTATTGTGTCTTTTTTTTAAGGCTTATTTTTTTTTGCACTTAGCCGCAGTGCATTTCTAAGCCATTACGATTTCTATCAAATGCAAATTATAAGATTTTGAATTGCTGAAAGTGTTGTGATTTCGATTGGCGAACTCTTTTAGCTTATCTTCCGTTTTATGTTTATCTTGTAAAGGCGCAGGCTCGGGTTTATAACCTGAGCCTGTGACTTTTTAATTTACATACTCTATCGGTCAGGAATTTTCATTTCATTTTCTATCCTCAAAAAATAGATTCCAATTTCGTTTTTTAAAGGATGGAATTACTTTAAATTTAATCTTACTCCTAAAAAACCTCTAATCCCTTGATTGGGTGCGTAGACATAAGTAGGGTCAAATGTTAAATCATACGGGTTGTTTACGTCAAGATTTTTATCAAAGGGGTCTTCTGTTCTAGCGATTAAGAATGGAATGTTTTTCGCTGGAGTCCAGTTCAGTAAGTTTTTTACTCCACCATAGATTTCAAATCCTTTGCCTATATTTTTTGTAACTTGAATGTTCTGAATACTCCACCAAGGGGAATATTCTGGTCTTGGGTCTTTTTTGCTTAGCAAAGGCAATCGCATGGGGCTGTATAAATTTCCTGTGTAGTCTATGTTTAATCCTATTGTTCTGAATTCGTACCCGACTGTCCATGTTCCTGTGAATCGTTCGGTAAAAAGCTGTCTTGACTTCACGTTATTTTCTACACTGTAAACGTCCAATAATGTTCCGCCTGCCAAAATCTTTAGCCCAGAGGGGAAAACAAATTGTGTGTTTAGCGAAACGCCTTTAGAAACAGCATGTCCGTGTAAATTGGCATAAATGATTTTATTGGGATCTGTTTCATAATCTGGTATAATTTTATTACCAAAATGGGTATAAAATGCCATCGCATCTAGATTGATATAAGTTCCGTTATCTAAATAGAAGCTTTGAACTCCATTGATGTTTGCATTCCAAGATGTCTCTGGCTTTAATTTTTCTGTGAATATTACATCTCTTGCTCCCGTTAAAGCGGCATGGTCTTCTGTAAAAATATTAGCTACTCTATATCCATTTCCTATACTGAATCTCAACACGGTTCTTTTATCCTCTGTATTCCACTTGTAGTTAACTCTGGGCGTGAAAATGCTGCCATGCACAGAATGATGGTCATACCTAAGTCCTACCAATAGTGCATTCTGCAAGTTGAATTTAACCTCATCTTGAATGAAAATCCCTGGCAAATAACTGTGCTTTTGTTTACTATTATTATGAGACGTGGCTGGGGTATTATCATTATAATAAGTATAGCGGTTAGCCAAGCCTAATAATAAATCATGATTAGCTATTTTTTTATCCCAAAGCAATTGTCCAAAATAAATATTCTGCTGGGCTATAAAAGGTTCATTGCCGTAATAGCTATTTTGGTCGTGCCAACTAGCACTGAATTGCAAAGTCAAGTTCTCTGTAGTAGGTAGTTCATATTTACCAAAAAGCTCACCTCTATTGGTGTATATGCTCTCCGCGTATTTTTGGTCTCCTCCTCTGTATTTTGGTGTCCAATCCATTTCCCCTCCCCATCTATCTTCATACAAATATCTTCCTGCGATAGAGAACATTTTATTATTCGGCATAGCGAAATCCCATTTATTGAATACAGAGATTTTATGCTGCAATGTAACATCTGTAAAGTTGTCTTTATTTTTATCTATCGGTTTTTGGTAATTGAAATAGTTTACGCCCAAAAGCGTAGAAACGCCCTCTTTCAAGTTTAATTTTGTCCCTAAATCCACATTATATTCCTGCCAAGTCGTGCCCATCGCATCTACCGAAAAGCGAGGTGCTGTGTAGGCATTTTTTGTAATTACATTGATTAATCCCCCCACAGCTTCAGAGCCATAAAGTGTAGATGCTGGGCCTTTCACTACTTCCACTTTTTCTATCAAGCTTTGTGGAATCCCGCTCAAACCGTAAACCGTAGAAAGCCCACTCACTATCGGCATTCCGTCGATTAACACCATGGTATACGGCCCTTCTAATCCATTAATATGAATATCTCCTGTGTTGCACACATTGCAATTCACTTGCGGCCTCACACCATTAATGTTGGCTACTGCTTCAAAAATATTAGATACTGGATTTGCTTTGAAAAACGATGTTGAATACACCTCTACAGGCACTGAACTTTCAGATTTGGTAACGGGTTTCATCGTTCCACTCACTACAATCTCATCTAAGGTCTGTCTATAGCCCAAACTATCTACCTGCGACATAGCACTTTGACTGATAGTCAATGCTCCAGCTACAAAGAGTACTTTTTTAAATTTCATAAGTATAGTATTTATTTTATACAAAAGTTAAGGTAAGCAAAATTATAATAATTAGCTATACCTAACAAATATTTTTCATGAAAATGTTTATCTTTGGGAAAATAATTTTATGCCATCTGAATCTAAAGAAAATTACCTGAAAATGCTCTTTTATCTGAACCAAAAGAGCCCCAACATTGCACTTACAGAACTGAGTAACGCGCTACAAGTCGCCAAACCAAGTGCTAGTGAAATGATAAAAAAACTAGAAAAAGACGGTTTTGTGGCATCAGAGAAGTATAAACCCATCAGACTAACTAACAAGGGCAAAAAAGCAGCCGCTTCCATCATCAGAAAACATAGACTTTCTGAAATGTTTTTATCAAAATTCATGCAGTTTGGTTGGGAAGAAGTACATGGTATTGCGGAAGAAATAGAACATATCTCATCTGAAATTTTTTTTGATCAAATGGATAAATTATTGGGCTTCCCTTCTACAGACCCGCATGGGTCTCCTATTCCAGATAAAGACGGGAACATCCTGAAAAGGAATTATAAAAAATTGTCTGAATTTCCAGAAAAATCTACGGTAATTTTAAAAGGCTTAAAAAATAGTTCAAGTGACTTCCTAAATTATCTTAATAAAAAAGACATTCAACTCAACACAAAGATTTTTATTGACGAAATAGAGCCTTATGATCTCAGTTTCACCGTATCATATAAAGATAGAAAAATGGAAGTTTTGAGTCTCGCTATTTGCGAAAAATTATTAGTCATTTCTGAATAAAAACAAAATCAACATCTACTACCCGCAAGCTGCTCCAAGTCTACTGAAATGCCAATAAAATTTTCTTCCACCGCAAAATTCTATCTTATCTTGTGCATATTTAAATTTTAAAACAATGACTTTCAAACTAAATCCATTGATGAAAATATTCTGGATTGTTGCAAGAAATTACATCTAAAAGCCTGTTTAAATTTCACTCCATAAAGATTATTAGCTAGTAATTTCACCATATTAGAAGACGGTCTTAAATCCTTTTTTGCTCTTCATTTAAACCACGAGATATTTTTTTGATATTTATCAAATATTTTACGCTTAAGAATAGATAAATTTGCCACTCAAATTAAATCAGAATGAAGGTATTTAAAAACATTACTTGTTTGTTTCTTGTATTCCCAGTCTTTCTGAAAGCTCAGATTGCCCCTACACTGCAAGAACTAATTGATGCTGCGCTGAAACAAGATGCTACAATAGAACAACAGAAGCTGAGTATAGAAGAAATTGAACTGGAACAGGAAAAATTGAAAGACCTATTTTTGCCGAAATTTGAACTTTCAGGCAAGTACGGATACACTTACAACTCTGCGCATATCACCATTCCAGGCTTTAACCTTCCAGCTATTCCTCCTGTTTTCCCCGGCGCCAAAATTTCAGAGAAAAATAATGCAATTCATATTTCTGGCTTCTTGCTAAACACTAAAGCTGAAGCAAGTGTTTTGATTTATTCTGGCGGAAAAGTTAAGTTTCTTGCTCAAGCTTTAGGCGAAAAAGAACTTTCTCACCAAGCTTTGCTGAATAAAAGTGAGGATGAAGTCGTGACAAAAATTACAGAAGTTTATGATTTATTCGCTCTAGTGCAAGCGAATAAAAAAGTTTTAGACGAGTCTAAAAAACGACTAGAAGAAAACAAGAAAACGGCAGATAAGGCATTGAGTTATGGGCTAATCACCGCCTATGACCACAAGAAAATAGAATTGGCTCAAGCTACGTTGGATTCTAAAATGGTGGAGTATGAAGGGAAAAAGGAATTAGTGATTTCACAAATGCAAATACTCACTGGGATTGAGCGGGAGCGTATTACTTCCATTCAGCCTGATTTGCAACCCATTAATTACCAAATTTGGAGCAATTCTATAGAAAATAGAGCAGAAATTCAGGCTTTGCAACATGGCATCAAAGCGGCAGAATACAAAATAAAAGCCGAAAAACAGTGGTGGCAACCCAAGGTTCAGGCAGTGGCTTCCTTGGCCCATTGGGGTTTGTATGGGAATCGCATTTCTTCTTCTGAAAACATTGCTACTTTGATTCCTAAAAAATTAGATTTACAGCCTGAAAATATAAATTTATTTCCTGCATTTCAAGTAGGGATCGGGTTTAAATGGGATATTTTTGATGGAAAAGAAGGCAAAACTGCTACCAAAAAAGCTGAAATCGATAAGGCAATCTTGGAAAGTAAAAAAGCTGATGCGATGAAAAAATTAAATTTAAATCTGCAAAATAACCAGACAAATTACAATATAGCCAAAGCCCAAATTCAACTGAAAGCTAAAGCTAAAGAAATTGCAGAAAACGCTTTGAAACAAGTGGAAAAAGAATTTCGGTATGGCTTAAAGAAATCTGTGGATTTGGTGGAGGCCGAAGATGATTTAGAAAAAGCAGAATTGGAATATCAAACCGCAATTTTCAATCAAAGAAGAGCTGCTATTGAATTAATGAAATCAGTACAAGATTTGAATGTTAAAAATTTATATGAATAAATACACCACCATGAAAAATAAAGGAGTGATTTTTGGAATTTTGGGCGTCTTTTTATGCTTCTCCGCTTGCAGCCCAGAAAAAAGAGAAAAACCAATAGAAGGTAAAGCTAAAAAAGAAAGCATTTCCTTTTCACCCAAAGTGACAGGAAGAGTTTTAGAAATTCGGGTGAATGAAGGTGACTTGGTACAGAAAGGCGACACCCTAGCTATACTAGACGTGCCTGAAGTTTCTGCCAAAATAGCTCAAGCTAAAGGTGCTATAGAGGCTGCTAATGCCCAAATGCAAATGGCTAAAAACGGAGCTACAAAAAATCAAATTCGGCAACTGAGGGCTAAACAAAAAGGGCTACAAGAGCAATATGATTATGCTAAGAAATCACTAAATAGAGCTGATAACATGTTCAGAGACAGCTTAATGTCTCCACAAGCTCATGATGAGATTTTCGCTAAATACCAAGGTGCTAAAGCTCAGCTAGATGCAGTAAATGCTGAACTGAATGATGTGCTGAACGGAACTCGCTATGAAAAAATTGAAATGACGCAAGGCCAAGCCAATCAGGCAAAAGGTGCGTTGCAAGAAGCTAACATCGCTTATTCTGAACGCTTTGTTATAGCTACCAACGCTATGGAGTTGGAAACCATTACGCTGCACCCAGGTGAATTGGCTACGGCTGGTTACCCTTTGTTTAACGGCTACATTCCCTCCACCACTTATTTCAGATTTACGATTCCTGAAAGTAAAATTGCTGCTTACCCCAAAGGTTCTGAGGTTACCCTAGAAGTGGTATACAATCAACAGCAAATAAAAGGTAAAATCATAAACATCAAGCAATTGACAAGATATGCTGATATTACAACTGCTTTCCCTGACTACCAAATGGAAGAGGCTGTGTATGAAATTAAAATTTCACCTCAAAAACAACAGGAAACACAAGATATTTTGGCTAACGCTCAAGTGATTTTAAAAGAAAAATGAAACAGTTCTTATACCTTATCAAACGAGAATTTAAATTATTCCTAAAAAATGAAACGCTGAGAAATGTTTTTCTTTTAGCTCCACTGGCATACGCGCTCATTATTGGCTTCACTTATCAGCAAGGGAAAACAGAAAATCTACCTGTGATTGTCATCAATCATGATCTCTCTCCTCTTTCCTTTCAGGTGGTGGAAATGCTACAAGACAATAAAAACATCGAAGTACTAGAATATCAGCTAGAACCTGCCAGCATCAAAAATGAAGTCATCAAAACTGAGGCAGCAGCCGTCGTTGTGATACCCGAGAGATTTGAAGCTCATATGCTACAAAAAAAGTACCCAGAAATTAATGTCTACGTAAATACATCCAATATTTTAACAGCAAATTTTGCCAGTAAAGCCATACAACTGGTCTTGGCCACATTCTCTGCTGGAGCAGAGATAAAAAGCATCCAACGAAAAGGCATGAATGCTGAAATAGCAAAAATGAACTACGAACCCTTCAAGACCAATTACATTACTTTATTCAATACCAGTAGTAATTACCTGATTTTCATGTGGCCAGCCATGATGGCTGTAGTATTGCAACAAGTCATTCTTTTGGCAATGGCAATTAGTTTTTCAGAGGAGTTCAAACGAGATTCCTTCATTCAAGATTTCACGGGGAAATACCAATACACCGCATTGGTCATGGTCATAAAGAACTTACCGATTTGGACTTTTTCATTGGTCAATCTTTTAGTTTTTTACGGTATCGGGAAGTTTTTTATGATTCCTATGCCACAAAATCTTTTATACTTTGCCATTACCACCGTTTTATTTATCGTAGCGTGTGGGAATCTCGGCGTCATGGTAAGTATTTTGTTGCCCGATGCGCTCAAAATCACTCAAATTCTAATGGTAATTGCCTCGCCAGCTTTTCTCATCAGCGGCTACACTTGGCCTCGTAGTGCTATGCCCGTCTTTGTACAAGCCATTACAGACATTATACCACTCACACCTTATCTAGAAGCGATGAAAATCCTTTTCATTCAAAATGGTGAGAGCGTGTTGACACACCCGTACATTATCCATCTGCTGATTCTCGGTTGGATTTATTTTCTTATCGGCTGGTTGGCTTTAAAAATTAAAATCTTTAGATTGGTGAGAGCTCTAAAAAATTAGAATAAATTTTAAAATTTTTAAAGGCTTAGAAAATTTTTGAGAAAAAGTCAGATCAGATTTCTGAGGAATAGCTAGTTTTTTTTGAGAAAAAGTCTTTTTTGCTACTTTTGCCGAAAATTAAACGGGTGCACTTATTAGAACTTATTTCTCAACATTTGAAGATTGATGAGCATATCGAGCACTTCTTCCGAGAAGAAACCGAAACCAAAACCTATTCTAAAGGAGAAATCTTAACGCATCAAAATTCTTACAGCCAAAAGGTTTTCTTCATGGAAAAAGGTTTGGCTCGGGTATTCTATTACGAAAACGGCAAAGATATTACGACCAACTTTTACCCAGAAGGCAGAGTCTTCGGGAACATCGATACCATCTTCACGCAAAAACCCACCCAATACAACATCGAAACCTTAGAGGAAAGCACCATTACTTTTTGTAATTATGAGAAGCTAAATCAATTGTGCGAGGTTTCACTGCCTGCAGCCAACTTTAGCCGCTACTTGCTCGGTAATTTGATGACTCAGCTCATTACCCGACTGGCTTCGTTGCAACACACGACTGCCAGAGAAAGATACGCACAACTCCTCAGCGAAAATCCCGACATTATACTTCGCGCACCACTAGGCATGGTAGCTTCTTATCTCGGCATATCGCAAGAAACCTTGAGTAGAATCAGAGGTAAAGAGATTTAATCCCCTAATTTCCCTCTAAAAATCCAAATAATTTCAACTTATATTTTAAGGAAAGTTAAACAAATTTTAAGATTTTTCGCTAAGCTTTAAAAAAATTCATTCCCTGAAAATAAACGTATCTTTGCAAAAAAAAATTTTATCATGAGCAAAAAGGTGGTCATTGGGCTTTCAGGCGGGGTAGATAGTAGTGTAGCGGCGTTGTTGCTTCAGCAGCAAGGCTATGAAGTGATCGGACTTTTTATGCGCAATTGGAACGATGCCAGTGTAACACTCGAGGACGATTGCCCTTGGGTGGAAGATAGTGCCGACGCGCTGCTGGTCGCAGAGAAATTAGGGATCCCCTTCCAGGTGATTGATATGAGCGATATTTACAAAGAACGCATCGTAGACTACATGTTTGCCGAGTATGAAGCAGGGCGTACGCCCAACCCTGATGTGCTCTGCAATCGTGAGATAAAGTTTGATGTTTTCTTAGAAACAGCACTCAATCTCGGCGCTGATTTTGTAGCTACGGGACACTATTGCCGCAAAGCAGAATGGGAAAAAGATGGTGAAAAAGTTTATCGTCTCTTAGCAGGCAAAGACCAGAATAAAGACCAAAGTTATTTCTTGTGCCAGCTCAATCAATTTCAGCTATCAAAAGCTCTATTCCCAATTGGTGAGCTACAAAAAAGCGAAGTTCGCGCATTGGCTCGGGCGCATGATTTGGCAACGGCAGATAAAAAAGATAGCCAAGGGCTTTGCTTTATTGGCAAAGTGAGTTTACCCGACTTTTTACAGCAACAGCTGCAACCAAAAAAAGGCGACATTATTGAAATTTCTTCGGATTTTGAGGCTTACCAAAAATCTCAAAACTTGGATGAAATAAATTTTTTAAGCCTTGAAAAATTTTCTAAAAATTTTGTTTACCAGCCTACTGACGGGCAAAAAGTAGGTGAGCACCAAGGAGCTCATTACTTCACCAACGGGCAACGCCGAGGCTTAGGCGTGGGCGGAAAAGTGGAGCCCGTGTTTGTGCTGGCAACCGATGTAGAAAAAAATATCATCTACGTAGGGGAAGGGAAAAACCACCCAGGGCTGTGGCGGAAAGTGCTTCGGGTGGCAGCCGAAGATGTACACTGGGTTCGTGAAGATTTGGCGCTACAAAATAATGGCGACTGCATGGAGGTTTCTGCACGGATTCGCTATCGTCAACCACTACAAAAAGCCAAGCTTTACCTCTTTCACCAGCAGCTTTTTTTGGTATTTGAAGAGTCTCAAAGCTCCATTACTGCTGGTCAATTTGCCGCTTGGTATATGGATGATGAATTGCTGGGAAGTGGTGTAATTGCTGAATAACGGCACATTATTTGTTTTATATTTCAATGAAAATTGAGTATTATGAATAAGAACAACGAGAAATCAAAAGACGAAATCGTAAAACCTGAAAATAGGGAAACAAATCAATCAAAAAAAGAGTCTGCCATTAATAAAACAGCAACGGAGGGCGAAAAAATTAACCCAAAAGAAACAGCTAAAAGAGAACATAATTTACCTAGAGATACGGCTTAATAGCTCTCATTTAGAATTTCAAGGGTAGTACCCCACAATAAAAAGTTATTCTGAAAATTTTTGAATCTTTTCTAGTTCAAAAAATTTTTCGATAATAACTTTTTATTATTTTTAAACCTACATAGTTATGATTAACAAAGAAGAATTATTAAACAACAAGGAATTTTACAAGCCTTAAAAAGTGGACGATGCCTGCCCAAAATTGGGGTATTGTTCTTAGCCAATTTATGCTTTTTTTTGACAAAAGGCTCAGATTATAAATCCAAGCCTTTAATTTTTTAACTTACACAGTTTGTGTTGGGTAGTGTCTTTTTATTCATGTTTGATGCAACGAATATGGACTCTATACTGGTCAGCAAGACCTGACATATATACATTACTTGGATTAGCCATAAGTCTATTATTTCCTTCTAGCGACCAAATTAATATATTATTCGTAGCTGAAACTAATTTTAATTTAGAATCAAATATTCCTTTTCTATTTAATCTATTTAGATACTCTAATTCTTTTTGTATTTCATTTGTTTTTGGAGGTCTATAACCTTGAGGGCAAGGGTTGTTCGCTCCATCCACTTCCCAAAGTTTTTCCCATTCTGCTCTGTTATTATTTAAATAATCCTCCTCAACCCAATTATATTTTCTTTTTAGAACCGACTCTTCATTTGACAATTGATTATGAATTAATTTTGAATGATTTGGAGAAAAATTTTGAGCTAAATCATAAATTACTTCTGAATTAAGTTTATATTCACCATTTTGTATTGATGTAAGTTCATGCCCATCTGAATCTCTATGGTATTGAAAACGACTCCCTAAAGCATATTTATCATCCAGCGTTTTGGCTTGCTGATTTGGGTTAAATACATCAGAATCTGTTCTATTATATTCCGCACCCAAATTGTTGTTTAACCATGTTCTTCCTGTTGGGGAAACTATTGGCATATACACAAATTTATGCTTAGTACTCTCATTAAATTTTTTATCAGGAATCCCCCCAAAAGCATACAAATCATAGGTTCCCTTCTCAGTATTATTTAATTTGATAGGAATTTGAGCAATTAATTTTCTCTCACCTAAAGCAACTTGAGGCAATTTTAAATCATTGCCGTCTACACTTGTAATTTTTGCCTTGATGACGCCCTTCCCTATATCTAAATTCCCTTCTTCATAAGATAATTTTATTTTTCGCTCTGTCCCTGTAATATCAGTCAGTGTAACTTCCTCTGAGGTATAGGCTAAGTAATTTCCCTTCCCGTTCGTGAATGGAATTTCTACAATTAGAGGTGAATTGCTAGAAATAATCTTGCTAATATCGATAGAGCTTGCTAACTTATCGTCTTTTACTAAAAAGTACTCTTGTTCCATTTTACCAAAATCAGCGGTACCACCATCTCCTCTACCTCTGTCTGAAAGGTCTCCTTCTGGTATTGACTTATCTATATTTAAAGTAAAACTTGCAGAGCTATATTGATCATATGTTAAAGTAAATACAGCATCTCTCCAGTTTGTACCAGAAATTCCATATTCTAAATCAACACTGCTATTGGCGGGTATCGATATATTATCATTTTGCCCATAATCAACGTATTGAGCTACTCCATCTACTTTTACAAAACTTAAATCTATTCCTGTTAATTGACTGCTTGTATTGTTAGTTACTCTAAAAACAACTTTATGAGTATTCGGATCGTTTCTATCTCTTAATTTAAAATTCCCGATAAAACCAACAGGCTCAATGGAAACTGTTTGTACGTTTTTAGCTGTAGCTACACATTCCCATGCTGGTGCGATGGGCGTCCCAACGTTTAATTCATGACACTTTAAATCAGTATTGTAAATCATCAATCCCTGCTCTGGTTTCACAAAAGCGTTACGCTCTGTCGTATTTACTTTAGGAATTAAAAGCCCACTTACAGGGTCTTGAGTATTGGCTTTGATTTCTAATGTTGCCTTTGGGTTTTCTGTGTTAATGCCCACCTGAGCGGTGGCTAAGGCTCCTGGCAATACAACGAAAGAAAGTAATAATTTCTTCATTTAATTTAATTTTTTGATTAATATTTTATTGATTTATTCTTTTCTTAATTAAATTTTTGCTGTTTTTTATTCAACTTTTTTAGCTTCTTCATTTAGAAAGAGCCCCAACCCGTGAGGCTCTTCTTTTTGAAGAAATTACTACCTTCACACAGGTGAAAATAGAAAAACCGCACAAGATTTTCTTGCACGGCTTTGCGGTTCGCTCCCGCGGGGAAGCAATAAATTATTATAAGTTATTGATAATGAGTTGTTTAGCTCATTACTTGTGTGTGTGTGTGTGTGTGTGTGTGTTTACACTTTATTTTGAAACTCACAAATTTCATTTGTTAAAATTTCGTTATTTTTTTTGTTAAAATTTTTCGTTGAGATTTTTCTCTTTTCTCAACCTGCCCGCAAATGTATTTCACGTTTTTGAATTACGCAAATTTGTTTTTTTGAAGCTGGGGAGGTGAGAAAAAATTTTTTAAGGCTTTAGAAATTTTTGAGAATATAATTGAATATATTTTTTTAAGCCTTAATTTTTTTACTTGCCCATTTTGCCCGATTGAACGAACATAATTTATTTCAAAATTCAACATTTAAAATTCAAAATAACCCTGAGCCTAAATCTTCAATTTCTCGGCTAAATATTTGCTGGTATGGCTTTTTTTCACTTTTATAATTTCTTCAGGAGTTCCGCTGGCTACTATTTCCCCGCCTTGTTTCCCGCCTTCTGGGCCCAAATCTAGCAAATAATCTGCTGATTTGATGATGTCAGGATGGTGTTCTATCACCCACACACTGTGCCCGTTTTCAATCAAGGCACGTAATGAAATCAGCAACTTTTGAACGTCATGAAAATGCAATCCTGTAGATGGTTCATCAAAAATAAAAAGTGTTTTCTTCGCATTATTGCCTTTGGTGAGAAATGATGCTAACTTGATGCGCTGTGCCTCGCCGCCAGATAATGTGCTGCTCGATTGCCCTAACTGCACATAGCCCAAGCCAACGTCTTGCAGGCTCTGGAGCTTCTCGGCAATTTTAGATTGTTGATTTTCTTTAAAAAATTCAATTGCATCGTCTACCGTTAGGTGAAGCACATCAGAAATATTTTTACCTGCAAATTTAACATCAAGTATTTCATCTTTGAAGCGTGTCCCGTGGCACTGGTCGCATTCTATCGTCACGTCTGCCATGAACTGCATCTCTATTGTGATGCTTCCTTCGCCTTGGCAAACTTCACAACGTCCTCCCTCTACGTTGAATGAAAAATGCTTGGTTTTATAGCCACGCATTTTGCTCAGTTTTTGCTCAGCAAAGAGTTTTCTAATGTCGTCATAAACTTTGATATAGGTTACAGGATTGGATCGAGAGGATTTACCAATCGGGTTTTGGTCTATATATTCCAAGGCTTTGATTTGCTTTACTGCACCTTGAATTTTTTCAAAATCACCGATATTTTGACTGTAAATTTCTAGTTCTCGCTCTATTGCTGGGGCAAAAATATCTTGAATCAGCGTGCTTTTCCCCGAGCCGCTCACTCCCGTGATGACGGCCATAGCGTGCAGCGGCAGGCGAGCCGTGATGTTTTTGAGGTTATGCTCTCGTGCTCCTGTCACTTCTACAAAGTCATGCAAAGTTGCTCTTTCTCTTGGCACGGGGATTTCTCTTTTCCCGTTGAGGTATTGTGCCGTTAAGGTCTCTGTTTTCAGCAATTCATCATAAGTCCCTGCAAAGACGACTTCTCCCCCGTTTGAACCAGCTTCTGGCCCAATGTCTACAATGAAGTCTGCGGCTTTCATTACGTCCTCATCATGTTCTACGACAATCACAGTATTGCCTAAATCTCTTAATTTTAATAAAACTTTGATGAGATTTGCGGTATCTCTGGAATGTAGCCCAATGGAAGGTTCGTCTAGAATATACATGCTCCCTACCAAAGAACTTCCTAGGGAAGTCGCTAAGTTAATTCGCTGTGATTCCCCGCCTGAAAGAGTATTGCTGGTTCGGTTGAGCGTTAGATAATTCAAGCCTACATCTAGTAAAAATTGAATACGAGATTCAATTTCCAACAAAATTCTTTTGGCTACTTTCTTTTGATGTTCTGAAATTTCTAAAGCCTTAAAAAATTCTTGTAATTCATTCAGCGGTAAATCTACTAAATCTGAAATGTTTTTTTGGCTGATTTTCACGTAATCGGTTTCTTTTTTCAGGCGTTTGCCTTGGCAACTTGGGCAAGTGGTTTTTCCTCTATACCGAGCAAGCATTACTCGATATTGAATTTTGTAGGTATTTTCCTCTAGCATTTGAAAAAATCCATTAATGCCTTGCCACGTGCCTTGCCCGTCCCATAGAGTTTTTTTCTGTGCTGGTGAGAGCTGATAATAAGCCTTATGAATCGGGAAATCTAATTTCTCTGCTGCTCGAATTAATTCCTTTTTCCATTCGCTCATTTTATCGCCTTTCCAAGCGGCTACGGCGTCTTCATAAATGCTTAAATTTTTGTTGGGAACTACTAGATTTTCATCAATTCCCAAGATTTTCCCATAGCCTTCGCAGGTAGGGCATGCCCCGAGCGGATTGTTAAAACTAAAGAAATGTAAACTCGGCTCAATGAAGCTAATGCCATCGAGTTCAAATTTATTGGAAAAGACTTGCTCTTTATTCCCATCAGGCAAGTGAACCATCATCTCGCCATGCCCTTCATAAAAGGCTGTTTGAATGCTATCTGCCAAACGATGATAAAAATCTTCGTCATTTTTTGTTACCACACGGTCTATCACGAGATTTAATTTCATGTTTTCCTGTGGCTGAAAGCTAAAATCAATTAAATCTTGAATTTTTTGCGTATTGCCATCTATATCTACACGTGCAAAACCTTGCTTTTGCAAAACATCTAATTGCTGCTGAAAATCACGCTCTTCTGGAATCAAAAGTGGTGAAATTATATTCACATTTGTATTTTCTGGCAGTGATTGAATGTAATTAACAACATCTGTCACGGTATCTTTGGTCACTTTTTTGCCACTCACGGGAGAATAAGTTTCGCCAATACGTGCAAATAATAATTTCAGATAATCATAAATTTCTGTGCTTGTGCCAACGGTAGAACGAGGATTCACTGAATTAACTTTTTGCTGAATGGCAATGGCGGGTGCAATACCACGAATTTGGTCTACTTGAGGTTTATCTAGCCGCCCCAAAAATTGACGCGCATAAGAGGAAAGGCTCTCCACATAGCGACGCTGCCCCTCGGCATAGAGCGTATCGAAAGCCAAAGAGGATTTCCCCGACCCTGAAAGCCCCGTGATGACAATAAGTTTGTTTTTGGGTAGAGTTAAATGAATGTTTTTCAGGTTGTGCAGTTTCGCTCCCTCGATTTGGATGTGTTTCTTTGAATTAAATGTTTCCGCTGATTTTGGCATAGGTTGGGTTAGTGATTCTATGCAAAATTACTGATTTTTTACGTTGGAAAGAAAGAAGAAAAAAAGGTATTTTTTTTTAAGGCTTAGAAAAATTTTACTAAATTCACAATCACAATTATTTTTTATATTTGCAATTATAAGTTATAAGAATTATGAGTGGTTCAGTTAATAAAGTTATATTAGTAGGAAATTTGGGAGACGATGTAAAAATGCATCATTTTGATGAGAGCAATTGCCTCGGTCGTTTCCCCATAGCTACCAACGAATTCTATACCACACGTGAAACTGGCGAAAGAGTGACCCAAACTGAATGGCACAATATCGTGACTCGCAACAAGTTAGCTGAGCTTTGCGGCAAGTATCTCTCTAAAGGAGACACGGTGTATGTGGAAGGGAAATTAAAAACCCGTAAATGGGATGACAATGGGAACACTCGCTATTCGACAGAAATTCACGCTTCTAGCATTCAGTTTCTGAGTACTAAAAATTCTAGCGGAAATAACGTTGCGGGTAAGGAGGGTAATTTTACGGCTTCTCAATCTTCTGTTTCTGTGGCGAGCGAGAAAACAAGTGATTTTGACCAAGAGGACGATACTGATGATTTGCCTTTCTAAATTGATATTGAACTAATTTCGATATTTTGGAAACAGAACTCTCGAGTTTATTTTTATCCCCGCTAAGCTTTAGCTTTATTGATTTTGCTAGCATCTTCTTACTATTGATACTTTTAGCCCTCTCTGCATTGTTATCTGGTTCAGAAGTTGCTTATTTCTCATTGAAGAAGAAGGATATAATAAAAGCTCGCGATAAGAAAACTCATCGCATAGAATCCATCGAGAAATTACTCCGCAACAAGCAAAAGTTGCTTTCCACAATATTGATAGGCAACAACTTTGTCAACATTTGCATCGTTTTATTATCCACCTATATTTCAACCACATTTATTCATCCATATTTAGAAGAATTTTCTATCTTAGGTTGGAATTTAGTTCTATTGTTCGACATTGTCGTTATTACATTTTTACTTTTGTTATTTGGAGAGATTATCCCCAAAATTTATGCTGGGCTAAATCAGTTAAGCTTTGCACAACTCACCGCTCCCCTACTCCAGTTTGTAGGCATGCTCACTCGGCCAATTGGTGCTCCGCTTCTTTGGTTTAGCAATTTACTTGAAGGTAAAATCAAACCAGGAAGCACAATTTCGGTAGACCAGCTCTCCCAAGCCTTAGAAATCACACAAGAGGATGAAATGACTACCAACGAAGAGCAAAAAATTTTAGAGGGTATTGTGAATTTTGGCAATACCGAAACTCGTGAAATTATGACGCCTCGTGTGGACGTTTTTAGCCTTTCGCTGGACGACACCTACCCTGAGGTGCTCAAGAAAATTTCATCAAAAGGCTTTTCTCGTGTGCCCGTCTACGACAAAAGTATTGATGAAATTAGTGGCGTTCTATATGCAAAAGATTTGTTACCGTACCTCAATGAGGAAGATTTAAATTGGAATTCGCTCTTGCGAAAAGCTTTTTTTGTTCCTGAAAATAAAAAACTAGATGATTTACTAGCGGATTTTCAAGAAAGGAAAATTCACATGGCCATCGTGGTAGATGAATACGGTGGGACTTCTGGTTTAGTGACCTTGGAAGATGTGATGGAGGAAATCGTAGGAGATATTTCTGATGAATTTGATGATGAAGATATTTATTTCTCTAAATTAGATAATGATAATTTTATTCTTGAAGGGAAAACAGGTCTGAAAGACTTTTTCCGAATCATGGAGGTAGAAGAAGAAGATTTGTTTGAAGAACACAAAGGAGAAGCAGAAAGCCTAGCTGGTTTTGTACTCGAAATCAATGGGGAAACGCCTAATCGACGGCAGAAAATTAATTTCCACAACTTCAGTTTCACCATCGAATCTATCGACAAAAAAAGGATTAAAAGAATAAAAGTCAGCCGAATGCCTACAACTCATAATGAAAGTAACGATTAATTTTATTTGTTTTTTTTTAAGCCTTATTTTTTTTTCATGTTCAAGAGGCAAAGAACTACCTAAACCTTTTGGGCATTTGCGCCTAGCTTACGCCGAACCGCGTTTTTCTAATTTCGAAAAACCTTGCGCTTTTAAATTCCAAGTAGCTGATTTTTCTCAAATCAAAAACAAAGAGAGAAATTGTAGTTTTGATATTTATTACCCTCGACTCAAGGCTACAATTTATCTCACTTATGAACCTATAAATCAAAACTTAAATGCTTTGATAGACGACGCCGAAAAATCAGTGTACGAACCACACACTTCTCGCGCTTCCTACATCAAACCTCAACTCATCATTCGCCCCAACGAAAAGGTTTATGGCACATTGTATGAACTTGGCGGGAATGCGGCCTTAAATTACCAATTTCACCTGACCGATAGCACACAGCATTTTCTGCGTGGTGCTTTGTATTTCAACGCTTACCCCAATCCTGATTCTCTAGCTCCAGCAAAAGATTATATGCTAAAAAATATTCAACATTTGATGGAAACGTTAGAATGGAAATGAAAGTTTGATTCCGAGACTATTTAATTTTATAAGCCTTAGAAAATTTTGTGAGTATAGTTGGTGGCAGTGAAGAGTAAATATCTCCCTTACATATTGTAGTGAGTAAAGTTTAGCTGCCTTTTTTTGAAGATGAGCTTTTTCAATTCACATTTAAAAGTTGTCTTATGCCTTAGTTTTAAATATTGTTATTCTTCCACTCTACTTGATCTTTGCCGAGAACTAATAATTAATCACTAAAGTTTTTATATTAAATTTCCTCTATTCAAAATATTTTTTATATATTCGCGTTTTGAATTTAACATTTTTATTAATCGGGGACAGAGATCCTCAAAATTAAAAGATTATGGCTGTAAAAATCAGATTACAGAGACACGGTAGAAAAGGTAGACCTTTTTATCACATTGTTGTAGCAGATTCTCGCGTAAAGAGAGATGGTAAAATCATCGAAAGATTGGGCTCTTACAATCCCATTACCAACCCTGCCACCATCGAATTAGATATTGATAAATCAGTGGCATGGCTACAGAAAGGAGCTCAACCCACCAACACAGCAAAATCTATTTTATCTCATCAAGGTGTTTTATTAAAAAAACATCTTCTAGGTGGTGTTGCTAAAGGCGCCTTTAATGAAGAAGAAATGGAGAAGCGCTTCAATGCTTGGTTAGAAGAAAAAGAAAACACAATCAACCAAAAACGTGAAGGTTTATCTAAAGCGAAAGAAGAGGAAAAACAAAAACGCCTAGACGCTGAAAAGAGAATTGCTGAAGCCCGTGTGGTAGTAGCGGAAGAAGTAACAGAAGAAGCTCCAGAGCAATCTGCTAGCGAAGAAGAATAGATGAACAAAAAAGATTGTTACTACTTAGGTACAATTACAAAAAAAATAGGTTACCAAGGTGATTTAAATCTATTTTTAGATACTGATGAACCTGAAAATTACATTAATTTGGAATCAATACTCATTGAGAGAGATGGGTTATTGGTTCCTTTTTTTTTAACGAAAGCAGAATTACACCGTAATACCCATTTGAAAATTCATCTGAAAGATGTTGATGAGCCTGAACGTTTCATCCATCGAGATGTGTTTTTACCGCTTTCTACTTTACCCCCACTCTCTGGGCAACGCTTTTATTTTCATGAAATTATTGGTTTACCTGCCATCGATGAAAATCAAAATCGTATTGGCAAAGTTTCTGATGTGATAGACAGTCAAACTCAGGCTTTGTGTGTCATCAAAAATGATGAAGATAAAGAGATTTTGATTCCTTTGATTGACGAATTTATCATTGCATTCAATCGCGAAAAGCAATACATTCAATTTCAAGTTCCAGAAGGTTTACTAGACATCTTCTTGTAAGAAGGTATAAAATTTTTCTAAGGCTTTAGAAATTTTTTTTTGTGTAAACTCAGTACGAGATTGATTTTCTAAATAAAAAAATAAGCTTTAGTCTATTTTTTAAATGAGATTCCAACCCATGCTGAACGGCACTGCCAAATTCATCTTCACTTGGGCCAGCAACGCCCGTAGTACTAATGCCATAATCTGCTCCCATTAGTTTTTTTACATTTTCTGCCATAGCTAAAGCACCTGAAGTGAAACTTTTTGCAACTGCCAAAGTTTTCTCATTTCTTTGGAGGAAAATTCTGATTTCTCTTAGTTTACTTTCTAGTTTTATTGAGACTTATCAGAAATTTCAAGTGTTTTTTTAAAAAGCTTAAAAAATCATTCTTCTAATTACTCTAATTTAAAGAATATGTTTCTCTGCATGATAAGAAGAACGTACCAAGGGGCTGCTCTCTATATGACGAAAACCTTTTAATGATTCAGCAAAAACTTTTAAATCATTGAATTCCTCTGGCGTTACAAATCGTTTTACTGGTAAATGTTTTTTAGACGGTTGTAAATATTGTCCAATGGTAATCACATCTACACCAGCATCGTGAACGTCTTGTATCGTTTGGTAAACTTCATCCATATCCTCTCCCAGCCCGAGCATAATCCCCGTCTTGGTACGTCGTTGCCCTTTGTCTTTTAAGTATTTTAATACGCCGAGACTTCTATCGTATTTTGCTTGAATTCTAACTTCTCTTGTCAATCGGCGAACGGTTTCCATATTATGAGAAATCACCTCAGGTTGTACGGCAATCAGGCGGTCGATGTGTCTTTCTATCCCTTGGAAATCGGGAATCAATGTTTCCATTGTTGTTCCAGGGCTAATTCGCCGAACGGCATCTACCGTTTCTGCCCAAATGATGGAGCCCATATCTTTTAGGTCATCTCGGTCTACCGAGGTCAAAACTGCATGTTTTATATCCATCAGTTTGATGGAGCGAGCCACTTTCTCTGGTTCAGCCCAGTCTACAGGAAGAGGTCTACCCGTTTTTACTCCACAAAATCCACACGAACGTGTACAGACGTTTCCTAAAATCATAAAGGTAGCTGTTCCTTCCCCCCAGCACTCCCCCATGTTGGGACAACTCCCACTTTGGCAAATTGTATTTAATTTATAGTTGTCTACCGTTTCTCGTAATTCTTTAAATTTTTTGCCTGTTGGCAACTTTACCCTTAGCCACTTCGGTTTGGTAGCATGTGTTCTCTCTTGTACCTGTTCTGCCATATCAATCTTTCTAATTCAAATTTACAAAAATCCCATCAAAAGAATGAAATTTACATAGAAATAGAGTCTTCTAATAATTTTTTTGCGCGTAGCAACCTCACTTTCACGTTAGAAAGTGTTAAATCTAAAGCTTCTGCAATTTCTTTATACGTTTTATCTTCCAAATACCTCAACTCAATCACTTCTCTATAGATTGGGGGCAAGTTTTCTATTTCTGCATTTAGCTTTTTTGCGTTTTGTTTAGAAATAAGGTATTGCTCTGGGCTGGGCATTGCAGCCTCTATATCTATGGGATTCAGCTCATCATCTAGCGATATATTATTATGTTTTTTTTTGCGTAACTGGTCAATCATCGTATTGTAGGCAATCGCCTTTACCCAAGTATAAAAATCAAAATCATCATTGTACAACTTTAATTTCTTGAACACTTTAGTAAACGTACGAATCGTGATGTCTTCTGCTTCAGCTTTATTATGAGTTTTACTAAGAATAAAATAATAAATCTTATCCCAAAAAAGATTCATCAACGTATTCTGAGAACGCTGAATTCCTCTTTTGCTTTCTTGTATAATCTGATAAAGTTCTATATTGCTCAAGAAACAGATGCCTGGTTTTCACAATTTTCAGGCATTTTACCACAATAGCCACATGCCTCTCCTTCTTTGTTAAGATGCGGATTTTGGCTAGCACAAGTCCCCGCAAACTTTCCGTCTTTTTTCGCCCAAATTTTAATGGCAATTCCAGCCACTGCTAATAAAAGTAAAGCGATGGTAACTAATAAGATTTTCATAATTTTAAACTTATCACAAAGTTACTAATTGTTATTGTAATCTGGAATTAAAGCTCTTTTTTAACCTTTTATAAACATAGTTTTTTCAAGTCAAAAATTATTATTTTTTTTTAAGGCTTAAAAAATTTTTTAGTTTTGCTGTTTGAAGAATAATGCGCCAGCTACTGCTACCGATACACCTATTTCTCTTAGCGCTTTGCTATGCTTGCCTACTCAATCAGTTTGTGGGGCCTAATGCTACGACTTTATTTCAGTTTTTAGCTTTAGGATTTCCGATTCTCATTTTCATCAATACCTTACTGATTTTTCTTTGGATTTTCATCAAAGCTAAATACGCCTTATTTTTTTTAGTCGCATCATCGCTATTAGTCATTCCATTGAATCGAATTTATCATTTTTACGGTAAAGAAAAGGTAGTAAAGCCTAACTTTAAAGTTTTAAGCTACAACGTTCATTATTTTTTTGATAACCAAGCGGGAATCAAAGAAATGTTAAAAGAAGAAAGTCCTGATTTAATTTTCCTTCAAGAAATCGGTGCAGATGCCGAGTCCGTTTTACCTCCAGACGAAAAGTATTACACCAGCAATTTCACCTGGTGGGGCATCGCCAGCAAATACCCAATCATTGAAATCAATCGTGCTTTTGATAAAAAAGAGAAAATCGAATGTTTTTATGCTGATATAAAAGTGCATGGAGATACCATCAGAGCCATTAATGTTTATTTAGAATCTTTCCATATCGAAAAAAAATTGGTGAAAGGCTTGATGGAAAAGAAAAGCTTTAAACCCAATGCTGCTACAATTTATCAAAATTTAAACAAGGCTTTTAAAATTCATCAACGGGAAATCAATTTAATTCAGAAATTTATTGAGCAAAGCCCACACCCAGTGATTGTAGGTGGAGACTTCAATGCTGTACCGAATTCTTATGAATATTTCAAAATAAAAAAAGGCTTAAAAGATACTTTTGTAGCAGGAGGTTCAGGGCTAGGAACGACTTTTCATAATTATAAGTTTCCTATCAAAATAGATTATATCTTTCTCGACCCACGCTTTCAGACGGCATCATTTGAAGTCAAAAGGGTAGATTATTCTGACCATTTCCCAATTCTTGCAGAAATCAAACTCTAAATAAAAGCTTATAATTGCAACATATTTTTATCTTTGAGGAATTAATACTTTTAAGTCTATGAATTCTCAAGATTTTATTCAAGAAATCTCAAAAGGCTATATGCTCAAGGGGAAAATTTTCACGCTGGGCAAAGGGAAATTTCAAAATGAAATCGAACCAAAAGCTAGCGTTAACATTCCGCTCAAAACCCTAAATCGCCATAGCTTAATTGCTGGTGCTACTGGAACGGGAAGGACTAAAACACTACAAATTATCTTTGAAAAAAAATCCTAAGTGGGAATTGAAAAAACTTACAGAAAAAGATGAATTTTGCCATTCTAGACATCGAAGCCACTGGCGGGAAAAAGGGGACTGAAAAAATCATTGATATTGCCATCTACCAATTTGATGGTGAAAAGGTTACCGACCAGTTTGCCAGTATGGTAAATCCCGAGCGTGAGATTGATAAATTTGTTCAGAACTTGACGGGTATTACGCAAAAAATGGTACGCCAAGCTCCCAAATTTCATGAACTTGCCAAAAGAATTGTGGAAATCACAAAAGATTGTGTGATTGTAGGCCACGGCGTAGATTTCGACTACCGAATGCTGCGGCAAGAATTTCAATCTTTGGGTTATAATTTTGAGCATAAAACTTTAGATACGCTAACACTCAGTCATCAATTTTTGCCCAATCTCGAAACTTATTCCTTGGGTAAACTATGCAAAAACCTGGGCATCCCCTTGGCAGATAGGCATCGTGCTGCTGGGGATACGCGAGCAACTCTAGAATTATTTAAAATTTTACTCAAAAAAGATAAAACCAAAAATATCATCAAAGCCTTTGGGCAAAATGACCCGAAGAGCAAACAGCAGATTTCTAAATTGCTCCAATTACAGAGAAACCTGCCAACGCAGAGTGGCATCTACTATTACCTAGATGCCGATGGCGAAATTTTTTACCTGCAAGCTGCAAGAAATATTCAAATGTCTGTAAACCATGATTTTACAAACGCAAGCAAAAAGAGCTTACACATCCAAACACGCGTGAAGGAGGTTCATTTTGAAATTACTGGAAGTTTTTTTATCGCTCTTCTTATGCAAATGGAAGAAGAAATCAATCATCAAAATTTAATCAAAAACAAGCAAAATTATTTCAAATTTGGATTATTTTTAAACCCAACAAGAATAGAAAAATTAAATACCACCGAGGGCATCCCTTTTCTGATTTTCCCAACAAAAAACAAGGCTTATAAAGCTTTAGACTCATGCGAGACGATGGAAGAAAATTTGGGAAATAATGAAGAAATTTCTCAAGGCTTAAAAAATCTCACTTCTAATGAAAATCATTTTATCCTCATCGACAAAGGCCGAACTGCGGAAGAGAAATCCTTCATCGAGATTGAAAAAAATGAAATTCTAGGTTTCGGATTCTTTAAATTTTACAATCAATTGGAGGAGACCTCCGTTCGGCATGCGATCTTAGTCCCTGTGACATCACAAGAAATAACGCCAGCATTGGTACGCAGTTGGCTAAATTTTCATCATTTCAAACAAAAAATAAGTTTCAAACCAGGCGAAAACATTAAATTACCAAAAGAAAATGACAGAAAAAGATCAAAGAATTTCAGATAAATTCAGACAAAAAAATTGGAACGAAATTAAAATCAATGACTCTTGGATGATTTTTAAAATCATGGGAGAATTTGTGCGGGGGTTTGAAGGAATGTCTCGCCTCGGGCCGTGTGTGAGTATGTTTGGCTCTGCACGTACGCAGGTAGATCACCGCTACTACGCTTTGGCAGAGGAAATTGCCTACGGCATTACTCAGATTGGCTTTGGCATCATCACCGGTGGCGGGCCCGGCATCATGGAAGCTGCTAACAAAGGAGCTCGCCGTGGCGGTGGGCAATCTATCGGGCTCGGGATTGAATTGCCCTTCGAGAGTGGCAATAATGAATTCATTGACAAAGATTTAAGTCATTCGTTTGATTATTTCTTTGTACGTAAAGTTTTACTAGTCAAGTATGCACAAGGTTTTGTCGTTTTACCTGGCGGATTTGGAACTCTGGATGAGCTTTTTGAAGCCATAACGTTGATTCAGACTGATAAAATTGGGCGATTCCCCATTGTACTCGTTGGTAGAAAATATTGGGGAGGGTTAATTGACTGGTTTAAAGACACTTTACTACAAGAAAGAAAAATTAGCGAAAAAGATTTAAAGTTGTTTCGTGTAGTTGATACGAGTGAAGAAGCTGTGGGGCACATCAAGGCTTTCTATGACAAATATACCGTAAAACAAAATTTCTAAAACTTTTAGCCTCTGTTTAAATCCAATTAAATCTAAAATATGTTTGGATTTTGAAAAAAAATTGGAAATACTGCTCAAAAAGCTTTACTTGGCATTAGGTTTGAAAGATTTTTACTATAAAATATGCTTTATGAATTGGCGATTTCTTATTATTTTTTTTATTCTTATTTTTTTAACACAATGCAAGCTCAAAGAAAAAAATGACATCTCGGTAAAACCGGAAAAAATAGAAAATATTGCTGAAAAAGTCGCAGCAAAGGAAAACTTGCGTGTAGGAACTTTAAAAATTGGAAATCATAAGGAGGAAAATCGCTTGCTCGCTTCTTATCCCATCACAGCGTATAATTTCATTAATGCTAATGAGGAGAGATTCGCCTTGGATTTTATAAATCAATTTAAGTCAGAATTTGGAACGGCGTCAAATAAAAATCCAGAATTCATCACTGGAATAGACTTTATCCAAAATTTTAAAATTCCTTTTCAGAGTGAGAATTTCATCACCTTTCTGTACACGCGTTTCGCTTCTACTGGTGGTGACTACAATACCGCGCAGAGCGCAACAATTTATGATTTGAATGAGAAGAAAAAATTAACAATAGAAAATATCTTTAAAGATTTTGAAAGCTTTAAAAAATTTGCCATCAAAGTTCAGCAAATTGCAAAAGATTCTTTGACTCAACGGCTGGAAAATCAAAAAAATCTACACCCTGAAGAGAAAAATCAACTGCTGAAGGATATCGAATCTCAAGTTACTGAAGGCACAAAAGCTCTTGAGAAAAATTATAACTCTCTCTACTTTACACCAGACAATCAATGGCATGTTATTTTTGACCCAAACCAAATTGCTCCTGGACTTTTAGGGCGTTTAGAACTTCAATTTAAAAAAGAAGAAATTCAAGCGTATTTAAAACCCTCATTGGTAGAGAAAATTACACAAACGCCGCTACCCATTCGCCTAAAAAGTTTGAAATTTGAAGCGCCGAAAGCCAACGATTCTATTGATTGCTCTAAAGAGAATTGTGTTGCTTTGACTTTTGATAATGGCCCTACTCAATTTACCGAGCAATTACTCGATACGCTCAAAAGTTACAACGCGCAGGCGACATTCTTTGTCATCGGTCAAAATGCTGAACATCAGCCAGATTTGCTTCGCCGTATTATTAATGAAGACCATTTAATTGGTAATCAATCATTTAACCACAAAGATTTCACACGTATTTCAGCCAAAGAAATAAAATCAGAACTGAATGCTTCTGATGATCTTATAGAGGAAATTACTGGTTACCGCCCCGAATTTTTCAGGTTTCCCTATGGTGCTTATACGCCTGAAGTTTTAAAGATAATTGAAAAACCAGTTATTTCTTATACTTTAGATTCTAAAGATTGGAAGAATAAAAATGTAGATAGCTTGGTAAATACGCTCTCTCATCCGCCAAAAAATGGAATTATCTTGGTTCATGACATCAATGCTACTACGGTGGAAGCTCTAGCGAAGGCTCTGCAGAATTATAGAGAAAACGGCACTCGTGTCGTTAGTTTAAAAAAGCTTTTGGCTCATCAAAAGCTAAGGAAAAATCAGCTATATTTTTCGGGAGAGAAAAAATAATTTTTTTTAAGGCTTAAAAAATTTTTAATAACTTGAACTCGATGGGAAATAACTTGCTCGTTGCAAAAAATGTGACCAAAGCTTATGGTAATAAAGTTGCGTTAAAAGATTTTAGCATACAAATTCCAAAGGCTTCCATCTATGGTCTGCTGGGCCCCAATGGAGCTGGGAAAACCACGTTTATAAGGATTATTAACCAGATCACGATGCCCGACTTTGGTGAAATGATTTTAGACGGGGAAAGACTTTCTGCCAAACATATTTCACAAATCGGCTATATGCCTGAAGAGAGAGGTCTCTATAAAAATATGAAAGTTGGAGACCAATGCATTTATTTGGCTCAACTGAAAGGCTTGAGTAAAAAAGAAGCTAAAAAAAGATTAAATTTTTGGTTTGAGAAATTAAATATTTCTGATTGGTGGGGCAGGAAATTGAGAGAGCTTTCAAAAGGAATGAGCCAAAAAATTCAATTTATCGTGACGGTATTACACGAGCCTAAATTATTGATTTTTGATGAGCCATTTAGCGGTTTTGACCCAGTGAACGCCAACATCATTCGCGATGAAATTCTAGAACTTCAAAAGAAAGGTGCTACGATTATTTTCTCTACACATCGCATGGAATCTGTAGAAGATTTGTGCGACCATGTCGCATTGATTCATCGTTCAGAGAAAATTTTGGACGGACCAATTCACTCTATCAAAGAAAAATTTAAACAAGAGGCTTATTGGGTGGAATTAAAAAATGTAAAATCTGATTTTTTTGAAGCCTTTAAAAATTCTCATCATTTAGAAAACATTGATGAACGGAATGGTTTAAAAAAGTTTAAAATCTTCCAAGAAAACCTTACATCTAGAGAATTAATTACTGAACTGAATGGTTTGGGCGAAATCATTACATTTAGAGAAGAAATCCCGTCTATGAATCAAGTATTTTTAACCGCTGTAAATCAATAGAAATGAATCAAATCTTTTTGGTTACTCAACGGGAGTATTTTAATGAAATTAGAAAAAAGTCATTTATCTTGATGACGCTAGCCGTTCCTTTTTTGATGGTGGCTTTTGTTGCAATCGTTGTTTTCTTGGGGCAAGCTAATCAAGAAACGATGAACATTGCGGTGGTAGATGAGAGTGGCTATTTTGCCTCGACATTTCATTCTACCGAAAAGGAACGCTATGAGTACCGTCCTGTAGAGGATTTACAGGGGATGATGGACACGCTACAGACTAGTGATTTTTTACAAGGTATTTTGCATATTCCTAAAACAGACAGCAGTTTTCAAAACTTGAAATCAGATATTGATTTTGCTGCGAATAAGAGTTTAGGGATTTCTCAAATCAGTAAAATTCAAAGTAAACTTAGCGAACGACTGGAGTTTCTAAATTTAAAGAAAAAGGGGATTTCTGAGGAAATACTAGAAAAAGCTAAAGTCAATGTTAAATTAAACGTGACTCAACAGACGGCTTCTGGTGAAACGCAAAAAACTAATGAAACGCTAGAAGCCATCAAATCTGTTTTCTCTGGAATATTGATGTATGCCACTTTTACTTTTATCATGATGTACGGTGTCCGAGTAATGCGAAGCGTTTTAGAAGAAAAAAATAATCGTGTTGTTGAAATCATCATTTCATCAGTCAAACCCTTTAATCTGATGATGGGGAAAATCTTAGGCACAACCTTGGTTGCCATCACTCAATTTGCTATTTGGATTGCACTGATTCTCTTTTTGATGTCAATTTTGCCTTTATTTTTGAGCGAATCTATATCAGAGGTTTCTGCCATAAACCCAGCAGCAGCTCAAGTAGAAAGCTTTCCAGAGCAAGTTAATGACGTTATTCAGTCTATTTTTACTTTAAATATTCCATTAATTATCAGTGTCTTTTTTATTTATTTCTTTTTGGGTTATATTTTTTACAGCTCGTTTTTTGCAGCAATTGGAGCCTCGGTAGAAAATGATAGCGAGACACAACAATTTATGTGGGTTGGCATTATGCCTTTACTTCTAGGTGTTTATGGTTCATTAAGTATCTTTGAGAACCCTGATGGTCCTGTTGGATTTTGGTTTTCGATGATTCCATTCACTTCACCAGTAACGATGATGGCTAGAATCACCTATGGCGTACCCTATTGGCAATTAATTGCTTCCATTGCAATACTGATTTTATCTGTAATCGCGATGGTTTGGTTTGCTTCTAAAATTTATCGAGTAGGGATTTTAATGTATGGCAAAAAACCTTCGATCAAAGAATGGATGAAGTGGCTTAAATATTGATTTAGATAAACTTAGCCTCAATTTTTAGATTTCATATTTTTAATTTTTTTTAAGCCTTAAAAAATTTTAATGAAAAAGGAGGGCAAGATTTCATTCTCAGAAACCTAATTTTTTCTTAATTTCATTTAATTTCATTAGAGCCTCCACGGGTGTCAGTGTATCGATATCGGTATCACGTATCTCATCTCTAATGCTTTCTAAAATTGGGTCGTCTAGCTGAAAAAAACTCAATTGCATATTCTCCTGTGTTAATTTTTTCGTTTTTTTATTTAGCTGGTCTCCGCCGTGCGAATTTTCTAAAACTTTTAGAATCTCATTTGCTCTCTTCACCACTGAGCGTGGCATTCCTGCCATTTCTGCCACATGAATTCCAAAACTATGCTCGCTACCCCCAGGCTGTAATTTCCTGAGAAACAAAATCTTGTTTTTGGTTTCTTTGATGCTGACATTATAATTTTTAATTCGTTCAAAACTCTTTGCCATTTCATTCAGCTCATGATAATGTGTTGCAAATAGCGTCTTGGGTTTTCCCGAATGCTGATGCAGGTACTCTGTAATAGCCCAAGCGATAGAAATCCCATCGTAAGTGCTTGTTCCACGCCCAATTTCGTCTAAAACAATTAAACTTTTTCCTGTAACAGAATTTAGGATTTGTGCTGTTTCATTCATTTCTACCATAAAGGTACTTTCCCCTTGCGAAATATTGTCTGAAGCACCCACACGTGTGAAGATTTTATCGACCAAACTGATTTCTGCAGATTTAGCAGGTACATAACAGCCCATCTGTGCCATGAGTACTATGAGAGCTGTTTGCCGAAGCAAGGCACTTTTACCCGACATATTGGGGCCTGTAATCATCACTATTTGCTGTTCTTTGTCGTCTAAATAAATACTGTTGGCAATGTATGGCGACTCCGTTGGTAGCTGTTGTTCTATCACGGGGTGGCGCCCATCGATGATTTGCAGTGCAGGATTGGAGCTTATTTTGGGTTTAACGTAATGATTTTTCTGTGCCAAATTGGCAAAATTCAATAGGCAATCAAGTTCAGCTACCGTTTTTGCAATTTTCTGAATTTCAGGTATTTTAGGCATAACTTGCTGAATCAAATCCTGAAAAAGTTGTGTTTCTAATTGAAGGATTTTCTCTTCCGCTCCTAAAATTTTATCCTCATAATCTTTTAATTCAGGAGTGATGTAGCGTTCTGCGTTCACCAAGGTTTGCTTTCGTATCCAGTTTTTGGGCACTTTACTTTTATGTGTATTTCTTACTTCTATATAATATCCATAGACATTATTAAAGTTTATTTTCAAATTTGAAATCCTTGTATTTTCTATTTCGCGTAAGCGCATTTCTTCCATAAAATTTTCTGCGCCTTCCAAAATTTTTCGCAGCTCATCTAGCTCTTGTGAAACGCCTTTTCGTATTACATTTCCTTTGTTGATGAAATGAGGTGGGTCATCAGACAAGCTTTCTACCAAGGCTTCCCGAAGCTGAGACAGCGTATTGGGTTTAATTGGGATAAGATTCTTTTTTTGTAAATAATCTGATGGGATATTATCTGAAATTTCTTGAACAGCGAATAGTGAATCGGTTAACTGCGTTAATTGTTTCGGTGTTATTTTCCCCGTAGCAATCTTGGAGCACAATCTTTCTAGATCTGCAATATTTTTCAAAGATTCCGCTAGACTTAGGCTTACATCGCTGTTTTCTAATAAATAATCTACCGTGTTGAGCCTTGCTTCTATCATTTTCTGGTCGTTGAGTGGCAAGGCAATCCAACGTCGGACTAAACGTGACCCCATGGGCGTAAGTGTATGATTTAGAACATCCAACAAAGAAACAGAATCTGGGTGAGGTGAATTGAATAGTTCTAAATTCCGTACGGTAAAGGCATCTAACCAAACGTATTTTTGATTAATAATACGCTGTAATACATTGATGTGCTGCAATTCAAAATGATGCGTCTCATCCAAATAAGCCATAACAGCCCCAGCAGCTACAATGCTCTCATTCATATCCTCTACTCCAAAACCTTTGAGTGATTTAGTCTTGAAATGTTGTGTTAATTTTTCATAGCCAAAACTATATTGAAAGGCCCAATCATCTAAGCCAAAGAGGCTGATGTGTGGGGGAATAAAGTCTATTTTTTGGTGTTTTTGGTAGATTATTTCATTTGGAGAAAAATTTTGAATTAATTTTAAAACTTCCTCTTGATTTCCCTCTTGCAAGAAAAATTCCCCCGTAGAAATATCTAATAAAGCGACACCAAATTGATTCTTTTGTGCATGAATCGCCATTAAAAAATTATTACGAGAAGATCCTATCACTTGGTCATTGAGTGCCACACCAGGGGTTACCAGTTCTGTAACGCCTCTTTTTACGATTTTTTTTGCTTGTGAAGCGTCTTCTAGCTGGTCACACACGGCAACACGGTAGCCGGCACGTACTAATTTTGGCAAGTAACTGTCTAACGAATGATATGGGAAGCCAGCAAGTTCTGTGTGAGAGGAACCATTGGCTCGTTTCGTCAAGACAATATCTAAAATTTTTGATGTTTTTATAGCATCTTCACCAAAGGTTTCATAAAAATCTCCTACCCTAAACAACAAAATAGCATCAGGATATTTAGATTTTATCCCATTGTACTGCTTCATTAAAGGCGTCGCTTTTGATGTTTTTTCACTCATTTAAACACGATTGTTGGGCTGACTAAAATAATAAAATTCATCCCTTTTAAAATTAAAAAAGAACGGTTTTTTTGGAGTTTTAAAAATTTTAATTTAAACGAATAATCCTGATCGCCTTATTTAATTTCGCCTTTCCTTTTTCACTTTGTTCGTAACTAAACTTACCTGACAAGCGTGTTTCTACTCGTTTAGCATCAAAATCAGATATAAAACCATTCCTATTCATTCGGTCAACAACATCAAACATAATATCGTATCCCATCGCCATATATTTGGTTGGTAATTGACAGAATTTCTCATCAAAAGCATTTAGAACTTCTTTCTCTGATTGCCCGAAGCTGTTAATCATTCGGCTTGCTGTATATACAAAATTAATTTTCTTCAGTTTATTAATTGTGGCAGCATTTGAGGCATCAAAAACGTCTATCGCTGGCACAAAGAACACGCTATATCCCTTGATTTTATCTAAATCTTGATTTAGCAAATTATCAATATAACTTCTACCCAACACATTATCTTCAGACACCAAAACTGCAATGGCAGGTTTCGTTATCTCAACTTTTGTTTCGTTACCGTTCTCATCTTTACCTGAAACCATCTCTTTATCTAAAGTTATATAATCAGCGTTGGTAATAACCTCTACCCTATTGGTTTTCAATACTTTAATTAATTTTGACTTCAAATATTCTGCTACATTCTTTTCTCCGCTAGTAGTCAATAATTGAATTGGTTCCCCTTGATATCTTTTCGCTATTTCTTCAGCAATTATATCTGCCGAATATTGATCTCTCGGCGTCGGTAAATAAATATTTTCAAACTGCTCCAAAATCTCTGTATTGACTACTGGAGAGAAAATTGGAATATTCAACTTCTCTAAAGTCTGTGCCGTATGTAATAACCCATCTTGAAAAAACGGCCCTATGAGTGCATCATATTTATAAATCTCATTGGATTTAATAAATCGATCTACAGTCGTATTGCTATTTTCGCTATCCACAATTTTCACATTAATCTTTTTCCCTCTTTTTATCAACTCATCAAGCGCTACTTGCGCTCCCATATAAAATTCTTTCGCAACTTGGCGTTCTCCTTTGTAAGAATTTGGCTGATTTAAATAAAACGGAAGAATCAGAGCTACATTTATTTGCTCATCTTTAGAGGCATCATAATCTTTTAGCTCCATTTGCTCTAGATTTAGGTCTGCCAAATTTGCTCCTTTTACTGTAGGAATTTCTAGCGTCATTCCACTTTTTAGCCCATTGCTAAGAGCTGGATTGCTCTCCAAAAGTTCCGTTAATGTAATTTCGTATTTTCTTAAAATCGAAAAAATAGTTTCCTTGGGCTGAACTTTATGCTTAAATTGACTATTCTCAAAGGTAACTCGTTTTTTCTCTGGGATTTTGATATACTCTTCCACCTTTAAACCTTCTTTTTGCAAATCACGATTAGCTGCATAGACATCGGCTGGCTCCAGATCATTTTTTTTGGCAATCGTATATACTGTCTCTCCAGGGTTCACTTTATGCAAGCCTTTTGGATTTTCTTGATTTGTTAAAACTTTTTCCTTCGGAATTCTCAAAACATCTCCTACCTGCAAACCTCGCTCTGCTACAAATGGATTCAAACTCTTTATTGTTTCTTGCGAGGTCTGATATTCCTTTGCCAGCGAGTACAAATTTTCTTTAGGCTCTATCACACGATAATAGAACTCATCATCTTGATAATTCTTAAATTTTGGCGTACTCTCCTTCTGTATTTGCTGTGGTGTATCTACTTCTGCAGCAGCATTATCGCTATTCCCAGGGATTGTGAGCACATCACCTTTTTGCAATTGGCGTTTATACAAAAAAGGATTTGCTTTTTTCAGCGCTTCTTGCGTAATTTTATATCGTTTACTTAAGCCATATATCGTCTCTTTTGCTTGGACATTGTGCGTTCTTGTCTGCCCCAACATCAAAACTGAAATCAAAAAAAACAAAGGCAAAACTATCTTTTTCATTCAAAAGTATATTTTATGCAAAAATACAATTTATTTTATCTTTAAGCTCAGTTTAAATTTTAGCGCTTTTCCAAAAAAAAACAACTACTTCTTTCCCTTGCTTTAAATTTCAATCCATTAAAACTCATTCAGATACTAATAATCAAAACATTTTACAACAAATTTTGATTCAAAAGCATCTAAACTTTCATACACCGCTTCAAAGAAATTTTCACCATATTTTTGATAAAAAACAGAAAAATTAATTTTCCGTTCCTGCCAAGTCCCACTAGGAAACATAATTTCATACAAATTCTCCAGTCTACGAATCTTACTCCTCAATCTTTTTTCTTCCGCTTTTTGCAGTCTTTTTTTCATTTTCTCATAGCCATTGAGCTGTTTTTGCTGCTGAGCCAAAAGCATTTGCCGAAACGTATCATCAGTTTTCTCCGCAATTTCTGAAGCCTTAAAAAATTTTTGCTCGATGTTTTCTTTTAATTTTTCTAAAACTTCAAACAAATCTGTTTGTTGCTTTACCCATTCGCTCTTCAATTCTGATATAGGACTAAAAAGGTGCTGAGGTAAAATCCCAAATTTTGTAGCTTTCTCACACTGATTTTTAGTTAAAATCAGAAAAGAATTTCGGAGCATAATGAGCGGGAATTCAATCTCAAATTGTGCAAACATTCGCTTAAGCTGTAGCCAATAAGCTATTTCTCCGCCACCACCTATGTAGCAAACATTGGGCAAAATAATCTCTTGGTACAGCGGACGCAGGATCACATTGGGGCTAAATTTTTCGGGAGAATTTTCTAAGGCTTTAAAAATTTCATCACCCTCAAATTTCTTTAAACTATCAACCAAAAAGTAAACGCCATCTTCAAAGTCAATTCTTTCTCTTTTCCCATTTTCTGAATAAAACAAATTGATTTCTCGGGCAAAAGCCTGTTCCTTATATTTATTCAGTTGGTGATTGGTCGCTTGCACGGCTTCTTGCGCCAATTGATTTCTCAACTCTTTCTCAAAATAAGGAATTGCTAATCTTTTCAATTCAGGGTGGTTGGCATCTAAAATTAAAACACCCCATTCGCCCAGTAATTCCTGCACTAGAAACCTTGTTGATGCGGCTAAATCTTTTTTTTGATAAGCCTTGGTTATCATTTTTTCTAAATTCTTAGCCGCTTGATTTTTTTCTAAGCCTTTAAAAAATTCGGTAAAAACAGCTAAAACCCCGTCGGTTCCCATTTCCCCTACAAAGCCACCGCTTTCTCGCTGCCAGCGGTAGGTCGATTGGTAGGTACTAAAATGATTTATTTCCTCAAAATCATGATCTTCCGTCGCCATCCAAAAAATCGGAACAAACGTGAATTGCTCTTGGCTTCGGTTCATTTCCTCACACATTTTCACCGTGTGCAAAATTTTATAAATAAAATAAAGCGGCCCAGTTGCTAAATTTAATTGATGCCCAGTTGTCACCGTAACGGCATTTGGATTTTCTAAAGCCTTTAAATTTTTTTGCTGCTTAGCTGTAAGAATTTGGTTTTGAGCAGATAAAACCTGCGTAAGAACTGCTCGGTTTTTATAACCTTTAGTTTTAACTTTGGCCTGCTGCATCAAACTCTCACGGCTTACTTTTTGAGTGTAAAAGTTTTTCAAGCCAGGGGATTCGTTTAGAAAATCTTGGATTAATCTCGAGACTCCAGTATTTTGCAATGGGTATGTTTGCATTATGGGTAAAAGGTTTTATAAACTTCTAAAGGGCGAGAAAAGTTGCCCAAAGTTCCTACGTTGTTGGGTGTGTTTTCAAGCGTTAGGGAAAACTCTAAGGAAGAAAGTTTCGTTCCTGTAAAAGCAATCATTTCATTTAACGGAATTTCATTTTCTAAAACCCAATTTAACTCTTCCATATTTCTTGTCGTCACAGAAATCATCATTTCAGCTGCTAATTGATTTTTTTTTACGCTTATATATTCGCTTGTATATTCGCTTGTATATTCAGAAAAAGCTAAAAACACAGAGAAAAAAATATTTTTACGTAACAATGCATATTAACAAATATAGTATTTTTAAGAATTATTCATTCAAAATATTGAGAAGAATTAATTTTAATTAAATATTTTTGGGATTGAAATGATACTAAAAGGAGAAAACTTAATTAAAAACTACGGTAAAAAAAGAGTTGTAAAAGATGTCTCGCTCAGTGTGGAGCAAGGGCAGATTATCGGTTTACTAGGGCCAAACGGTGCTGGTAAAACAACGACTTTTTACATGATTGTAGGCTTGATAAAACCAACCGAGGGTAAGGTTTTCTTAAATGATGATAACATTACTAGAAACGCCATGTATCGCCGAGCCCAAAAGGGAATCGGCTACTTGGCACAAGAAGCTTCTGTCTTCAGAAAACTATCGGTAGAAGATAACATCATGAGCGTGCTAGAGATGATGAAACTTTCTAAAAAAGAAAGAATTACCCGCCGCGATGAGTTGATTGCAGAATTTGGCTTAGAACACGTACGCCATAATCGTGGCGATTTACTCTCGGGAGGCGAACGCAGAAGAACTGAAATAGCACGTGCATTGGCCGTTGATCCTAAGTTCATTTTATTAGACGAGCCTTTTGCCGGGGTTGACCCAATTGCGGTAGAAGATATTCAAAAAATTGTGCGTTCACTGGTGAAAAAGAATATAGGCATCTTAATTACAGACCATAACGTTCAGCAAACTTTAGCTATTACAGATAAAACTTACATCATGTTTGAAGGGCGAATACTAAAAGAAGGAAGCCCAGAAGAATTAGCAAACGACCCTGATGTTCGTCGGGTTTATTTGGGCGAAAACTTCCGTTTTGAGAAGATTTAGGTTTTTTAGTGATTAATTTATTAATTCTAGAGCATTTAGAAAGTTATTTATAAATTATTAGCTTTTTTTTTAAGGCTTAAAAAATTTTCAAGCATTTTTAGCCCATAGAAATTTTTATAAAGCTTTATTTTTTTGCTAACATTTTTTTCATCTTAAGCTCAATCAATTCTTTGAAATTTAAAACTAAAATTTTTAGTTTAAACTAAAGTTGCCCAAACGTCGCATTTTTTGGCTCAAAATTTTCATTGAACAATTGTATTTTTAACTTTAGGCTCAAAAAAAGAAAATAATGAATCAACCATTTAAGCTAGGCGAAGAAAATTTAAATGTTGAAACTTGCATTCAAATTATTCGTAAAGAGAAAGGAATTCTTTTGACAGAAAAATCCAAACAAATCATCAATGAATCTGCACAACGTGTTGAAAATATTGTCAATTCAGACCAAACGGTTTACGGCATAAACACTGGTTTTGGCCCGCTTTGCACAGTGAAAATCACTAAAGAAGAAACGCGTAAACTGCAAGAAAATATTTTGAAATCACATGCTGTTGGCGTAGGAAATCCATTGGAAGATAACTTGGTGAGATTAATGCTTTTAACCAAATTACACGCACTCTCCAAAGGCTTTTCTGGCATTCAATTGCAAACCGTAGAGAGAATCCAATTTTTGTTTGAAAATGATATTTTGCCACAAGTCCCAGCGCAAGGCTCTGTTGGTGCATCGGGTGATTTAGCTCCGCTTTCACATTTATTTTTGCCATTGATTGGTCTTGGAAAAGTGAAATTCAAAAATGAAATTGTTGCTACAGAAAAAGTGTATCAAGAATTGAATTTAAAACCGATTGATTTAGGAGCAAAAGAAGGTTTGGCTTTGATTAACGGAACGCAATTTATTTTAGCTCACGCCGTTTGGGGTGTTCACCGAATGGGAAACACTTTAGAAAACGCTGATTTAATCGGTGCGTTGATGCTAGATGCATTAAAAGGTTCCACTTCGCCTTTCAAAAAAGAATTGCATGAAATTCGTCCGTACGAGGGCACCCAACAAGTGGCAGAAAATTTAAGAAATTACTTAGCCGATTCAGAGATTCCAGCTTCGCACAAAAATTGCGATAGAGTACAAGACCCCTACTCTTTGCGTTGTATGCCGCAAGTTCACGGAGCGAGTAGAAATGCTTGGAAACACTTGAAGGAACTGACTGAAATTGAATTAAATGCCGTAACGGATAACCCCATTATTACCCTTAACGGAGAAGCAATTTCTGGCGGAAATTTCCATGGGCAACCCTTGGCAATAGTTTTGGATTACGCAGCTTTAGCTACCGCAGAATTAGGAAACATCGCTGACAGAAGAGTTTATTTAAGTTTAGAAGGCGAAAAAGTTGGTCAGCCCAAATTATTGCTGAAAGAAACGGGTTTGAATTCTGGTTTTATGATTTGGCAATACACCACGGCAGCGTTGGTTACCGAAAACAAATCCTTGCTTTTCCCCGCCAGCGGAGATTCTGTGCCAACCTCTATGGGGCAAGAAGACCATGTGAGTATGGGAAGCATTTCGGGCAGAAAATTGCATATGATTTTAGATAATGTAGAAAAAATTCAAGCAATAGAACTGCTCACAGCTTGTCAAGCTTTAGATTTTAACCGTCCGTTGAAAACTTCACCAATTTTAGAAGAAATTCATTCAAAAGTGAGAGAAATTATTCCGTTTTTTGAAAAAGACGAATTTTTTGGTGAATATATAGAAAAGGGAATTAAATTGATTCAAAAAGGAAATTTAAAAAAATAAAAAAATGAAACTTATAGGTCCGTTTGCACAAGTTTTAACGATGTCTGATTTACCTTTGAAAGGAGCATTGAAAGACGAACAACTTGAAATTAAAACCAATGCAGGAATTTTAATCGATAAAGAAAAAATTCAAGTCATTGATGATTTTGATGTATTAAAATCTCAAAATCCAGCGGCTGAAATCGTGAAAATCACAGGTGAAAAAGTAGCTTTGCCCGGTTTTGTAGATAGCCATACGCACATTTGCTGGGGTGGAACACGCGCTAAAGATTTTGCGATGAGAAATGCAGGGAAATCCTATTTAGACATCGCCAAAGAAGGCGGCGGAATCTGGAGCACCGTGCTAAATACCCGAAAAGCCAGCCAAGAGGAATTAACTCAAATCATCATCAAAAGAGCAGATTATTTATTAAAACAAGGCATCACCACCGTTGAGGTGAAAAGTGGCTATGGACTTTCGGTAGAATCTGAACTGAAAATGTTACGTGCCATCAAAGAAGCCAATCAGTACACGAAGCAAAATTTGATTTCCACTTGTTTGGCTGCTCATACTCTGCCTAAAGATTTTGACGGAACGCATCAACAATACTTGGAATCAATTGAAAATGAATTGTTTCCGATTTTAGTTGAAGAAAATTTAACGAAAAGGATAGACGCTTTTATAGAAGAAGAAGCGTTTGATGCCAAAGCTACGATTCCGTATTTTGAAAAAGCTAAAGATTTAGGTTTTGATATTACGGTGCATGCCGACCAATTTTCAACGGGAGGGAGCGAAATTGCTGTGCGAGTTGGTGCCGTGAGTGCCGACCACTTGGAGGTAAGCACAGCCAAGGAAATTGAGCTTTTAGCCAATTCAGATACAGTAGCTACCGCTTTGCCAGGGGCTTCACTGGGCTTGGGGTGTCCGTTTACGCCAGCTCGTGCATTGTTGGATGCTGGAGCTTGTTTGGCGATTGCCTCCGACTGGAATCCAGGTTCCGCTCCACAGGGAAATATAATTGCACAAGCTGCGATTTTAGCAAGTTTCCAAAAATTGAGCAATGCCGAGGTTTTGGCTGGGGTTACTGCCAGAGCTGCTTACGCTTTGCGGACTGAAAAATTTGGGAGTTTGATAGAAGGAAATCAAGCCAATTTTACTATTTTTGACGCGGATAACTATCAAGAAATCACCTATCAACAAGGACGTTTATTGCCAGAAATGGTTTACATCAATGGCGAAAAAGTTTTTGTGAATTAAAATTTTTAAAACAATTCAAAATTATCAATAAATTCTATGAGAAACACATTATTAATCTTTTCATTTTTAGCCATCACTTTTGGCTGCAAAAACACAGTTGAAAACAATGCTTCTGATGAAATTACATTAACAGAACATGTTGATTTACAACAATTAACCGATAGTATTCAAATCAAAAAATTGCAAGTAGGCTCTGAAGGCTCAAAGGAAAAAAATCTTTTTCATGCTTCTTTTGCTAAAACTTTTTATTCGTTCGTTAACGAAAATGAAGAAAATTTTGTTCAATCATATTTAAATGAATTTAAAGAAGCTACTAAAGACATTAATGCAAGCGCTCCGTCTGGCATTGATTTCGTTCAACATTTTGAAATTATTGATAAAAACGCTCGTTTTCTTTCTTTTTTGATTGAAAGAAATACGTCTTTGGGCAATAATTATAACCACCAGTATTTCACGCACGTTTATGATATGGAAAATGAAAAATTGATTGTTTTTTCTGATTTATTCCCGAGAGAAAATTTCAAAAAAATAGTCAATACAATTCAAGCTAAAGCTGAAAAAAACATCAAAGAACAAATCAGCCAAAATCTAACTGAAAAAGATAAAAAAATGATGTGGGAAAATAATATTGAAACTTTTCAGCAAGGTACTGTAGCTAATGATGAAAATTATAATGCTTTTTCTTGGGATGAATCTGGGAATTTAAAAATTTATTTCAATAAATATCAAATCTCTTCAGGCGATTTAGGAGCGCTTGAGGTAACTTTAAGTCCTGATGAATACAGCGATTTATTAAATCCAAACTATCAATCTCTATTGCACATTCAGCCAAAAAAAGAGGAATCTGAAACAGAACAAACCACAATTACACAAGTCTTACCCACGGATGATATAGATTGTGGAGAGGTGCCGTGCGTTGCCTTGACCTTTGATGATGGGCCATCAAATTACACCCCTCAGTTGCTGGATATTTTGAAGGAAAACGAAGCTAAAGCTACTTTTTTTGTTTTAGGGAAATCGGCTAAAATTCAGCAAAATACGATTCAGCGCATCCATGCAGAAGGTCACCAAATCGGGAACCACAGCTGGGACCACAAAGATTTAAAGAAATTAAGCCGCTCAGGAATTGAGCATCAAATTTTTGACACCAATAAAGTAATTAAAGACATCACAGGTGTGGAACCCACTATTCTACGCCCGCCGTATGGTTCATACAATGATTTAGTGAAGTCTACAGCTAAATTACCTATTATTCTATGGGATTTAGACCCATTGGATTGGAAAGACAGAAATTCCAAAACGGTGGCTGAACGCATGAGCAAAGGGAAGCCCAACGGAATTTTATTGGCTCACGATATTCATAAATCTACCGTGGATGCGATGCCAACCGTGATTAAAAATCTTAAGGCTAAGGGTTATCATTTAGTTACAATAGATCAGCTTTTCTCTGGGAAAACATTGAAAAGCGGACAAGTTTATAATCAAAGAAAATAATCATAAATATTTTTTAAGGCTTAAAAAATATGACAACTTTTCAAGATAAAATCAAAGAGGGAATCCCAAAAGAATTACCCCCGAAACAAAATAGAGACGAAAGCGTTTCCCATGCCCCCGTCCGTAAAAAAATATTGAACCAAGAGGAAAGAAAATTAGCCATTAAAAATGCTTTGCGATATTTCCCCAAAGATTGGCATAAAGAATTGGCTCAAGAATTTGCTGATGAATTAGATACTTATGGCAGAATTTATATGTACCGTTTTCGTCCAGATTATGAAATGAAAGCCAGAAATATTGCTGAATATCCTGGAAAATCAGAACAAGCTAAGGCAATTATGCTGATGATTCAGAATAATTTAGACCCAGCAGTAGCTCAGCATCCACATGAATTGATTACCTATGGCGGGAACGGTGCTGTGTTCCAGAATTGGGCTCAATATCTGCTAACGATGCAATATCTTTCAGAGATCACTGATGAGCAAACTTTGCACATGTATTCTGGTCACCCGATGGGAGTTTTCCCTTCGCACAAAGATGCGCCACGCGTTGTGGTAACCAACGGAATGATGACCCCAAATTACTCTCAACCAGATGATTGGGAGAGATTCAATGCATTGGGCGTTACACAATACGGGCAAATGACGGCGGGAAGTTACATGTACATCGGCCCGCAAGGAATCGTGCACGGAACTACAATCACAGTAATGAATGCTTTCAGAAAAATCCTAAACCAAAACGAAACACCAAAAGGAAAATTATTCTTGACGGCTGGCTTGGGCGGAATGTCTGGAGCTCAACCCAAAGCGGGAAATATCGCAGGTTGTATTACCGTATGCGCTGAAGTGAATCCTGCAGCGAGCAGAAAACGCCACGATCAAGGCTGGGTGGATGAATTAATAGATGATTTGGATGAATTAGTGCAACGAGTGAAATTGGCTCAAACCAATGAGGAAGTAGTTTCTATCGCTTTTAACGGAAATGTGGTGGACGTTTGGGAAAAGTTTTTAGATGAAAATATCTACGTGCACGTAGGTTCAGACCAAACTTCGCTGCACAACCCATGGTCTGGCGGCTATTATCCTGTTGGAGTTTCGTTTGAAGAAGCCAACGAGCTAATTGCTCATCAGCCAGAAAAATTCAAAGCTTTGGTGGAAGAATCTTTACGAAGACAAGCCAACGCCATCAACGCCCACGCCAAAAGAGGAACGTATTTCTTTGATTACGGAAATGCTTTTTTGTTAGAAGCATCACGAGCAGGAGCAGATATTAAAGGAGAAAACGGGAAAGAATTTAAATACCCAAGCTATGTACAAGACATCCTTGGCCCGATGTGTTTTGATTACGGATTTGGCCCGTTCCGTTGGGTTTGCGCCTCGGGCAAAGCAGAAGATTTAGCCAAAACTGATGAAATTGCATTGCGAGTAATGCAAGAAATCAAAGCTAAAGCTCCAGTAGAAATTCAGCAACAAATGGCCGATAATATTCAGTGGATAGCACACGCCTTGGAAAATAAACTGGTGGTAGGTTCGCAAGCCAGAATTTTGTATGCCGATGCCGAAGGAAGAGCCAAAATCGCTCAAGCATTCAATGAAGCCATTGCCAATGGAGAAATTTCTGCACCAGTGGTTTTGGGGAGAGACCACCACGACGTCAGCGGAACAGATTCGCCCTACAGAGAAACCAGCAACATCTATGACGGCTCACGATTCACGGCAGATATGGCGATTCACAATGTGATTGGCGACAGCTTCCGCGGAGCCACTTGGGTGAGCATTCACAATGGTGGAGGCGTTGGCTGGGGAGAAGTCATCAACGGTGGATTTGGAATGCTTTTGGACGGAACACCCGAAGCCAGCAAACGCTTGAAGTCCATGCTCTTCTATGATGTAAATAACGGCATCGCCCGCAGAGCTTGGGCAAGAAATGATGAAGCTCTTTTTGCCATCCAAAGAGAAATGCAACGCTCACCAGAACTGAAAGTTACGATTCCTAACTTGGTGGATGATGAGGTTTTGGAACAGTTGTAAAATTTTTAGAAAAACCATTTCGTAACAAATATTTTTTTTAAAGCCTTAAAAAATTTTCATTTGTTTTAAGAAATTATTTCTTCTAAACTTTTTAAAAAACACTATAAAATGAAAAAACATAAGCACGATTTACTTTCATGCTTATGTTTTTTTTAAGATTAAACCATCCCATGTCTCAAGCCATTAATCTCCCACCTCACTACTATTGATGCAACGCACGCTGCTCCCGCTAGCTCGGCTGTCGTAGTCGTACGGACCGCTGTGGTCACTGCTGACGTACATGGTGTGAGCGTAGTTACTGTCGCTAGCAGAGCTACTCCAGTAGTACCCGCGAGAACCCTCGTAGTTCAGCAAATCAGTGTAATTGCTATGGTGGCCAGCAGCTGCAAGGTTTGGCAACTTATTTTGACTCCACATTCGATTATTATTAACATCAGAACGGCTACCCGTTACAGCCTGATGAAAGTCCTTCCACTCCTGATCAGTCGGAACACGGTAACCTGACGGGCAAGGGTTATTAACTCCGCCTGCTTGCCACAACTGTAATTCTGAACCTGTTGCTTTTTCACCATTCTCTACCCAGTTACCGTCTTGAGACATAATAAACTTCCCTGCTGAATCGCCTGTGTCTCTCCAATCTGTGGCTTTTTTATCGGTAACTTGTGAACCCCTAAACTCATGCCCATCACTCGCTCGCTGCCATTGGTATAATGAACCGTAGGTTTTAGCATCTTCATGGGCATCTGTGCCTGTTTTACTAACGGTAGGTTCAAAATGAGGACTATGGATGTTGGCGTATTCTGCTCCAAGGTTGAGGTTGAGCCATATGTAACTAGTACCAGTTACACCAGTTACACCAGTTGCAGTTGTAGCGCAATACACAAAATCATGCTTGCCATTATCTTTCCTAAATAATTTATCATATACTAATCTATCTTCAGGGCATTTTCTTATCTTTTCTATGACCTCATTTGGATTTTTTACCGCACCCTTAATGTAATCAATTATCTCTTTATTTTTTATATCCCACTCTATGTCTTTAATCGACATTTTTCTTACCTTTTTGTCTTTTTCATCCCAAGTCAGAATCCAATCAACTCCGTATAATCTATCAACATCTTGTATGCGCAAGTCACCTTTTTGGTCGTCTTTTGCGCTGATGTCTAGCATGGCTTTTGGCTCTTCTGTGTTAATGCCTACTTGGGCAGTGGCTAAAGCTCCTGTCAATACAACAAAAGAAAGTAATAATTTCTTCATTTATTTTAATTTTTTTGGTTAATATTTGATTGATTTATTCTTTTTCTTCATTAAATTTTTGTTGTTTTTTTGCTTCTTCTTTTAGAAAGAGCCCCAACCCGTGAGGCTCTTCTTTTTGAAGAAATTACTACCTTCACACAGGTGAAAATAGAAAAACCGCACAAGATTTTCTTGCACGGCTTTGCGGTTCGCTCCCGAGGGGAAGCAAAAAATTATTATAAGTTACTGATAATGAGTTGTTTAGCTTATTACTTGTGTGTGTGTGTGTGTGTGTTTGCACTTTTTTTTGAAACTCACAAATTTCATTTGTTAAAATTTCGTTATTTTTTTGTTAAAAATTTCTGTTGAGATTTTCTCACTTTTCTCAACCTGCCCACAAATGTATTTTACGTTTTTGAATTATGCAAATTTGTTTTTTTTGAGGCAGAGGATTTTTTTTAAAGGCTTTAGAAATTTTTTCATTTATTCTCCGTGAAATTCTTTCCAGTTTTCAATGATTAAATCTTTATATTTCTCAGTAGCAGTTTCTATTTTTTTCAATTCTTGAGCTTTAAAAGCTCTATTTTCTATCAGCTTTTCTGTTAAAACTGATCTAAATTTTTCAAAAATCCACTGACTAATGAAATAACTTTGGGCATGGCTACATTGGCAGCGTTTAAAACCTCTTCGTGAGAAACTGGAACTTTCAAGTCTGGCCCGCCTACATCGGTAATCACAGAAATTGCCGCTACTCGCATGCCTTGGTGTTTGGCTACAATGACTTCTGGCACGGTACTCATTCCCACGGCGTCGGCGCCCAATCGCTGCACCATTCCATATTCGGCTGGGGTTTCAAATGTCGGCCCTTGCAAACCTAAATAAACGCCTTCAAAAACAGGGATATTCCTTTCTGCTGCTACTAATTTTAAGCCTTGCAGGAATTTTAAATCATAGGGTTCACTCATATCAGGAAAACGAGGCCCGAATTCGTCTAAATTCTTTCCTCTCAATGGGTTTTCAGGGAAAAAGTTAATATGGTCTCGTATCAACATCACATCTCCAGGGGCAAAGGCTTTATTAACTCCCCCCGAGGCATTGCTGACAATAAGTTTATCTATTCCTAATTTTTTAAAAACACGTATCGGGAATGTAATTTGCTTCATATCATAGCCCTCATAGTAATGAAATCTGCCCGACATCATCAAGATTTTTTTCCCTTGAAAATAGCCGAAGATTAATTCACCTGAATGCCCTGCAACTGTGGATTTTAAAAAATGTGGTATATCTTGGTATGAAATTTTTAAATCAATATCTACTTCGTTTTTCAGTCCGCCCAGCCCTGAGCCTAGGATGATGGCAATATCGGGTTGATGAGAAATTTGAGATTGAATGTATTGAGCTGCTTCTTCAATATTTTTGTACATAATCTTTGACTAATTTTTGAAACTGAATTGGGTTATCTATTTCGATTTGAATGGGAAGATAATACAATTTTTGGACAATTCGATGCTCTGAGCGTAATCGCATGTAATCTTTTTCTGTCGTCAAGATAAGGCTTGGCTCAGGTAAATTTGCATAAGCTTCGTCTATTTGCTTAATATCTTCTGGCGAAAAGTTATAATGATCTGGGTAATGCATGGGCTGTACGCTGGCGCAATGATTTTTTGCAAAGCTTAGAAAATCTTTATCATTAGCAATTCCTGTAACTAAAATGACGTTATAATCTTTTAAATCTGCCACAGATAGATTTTGGTGCAAAGAGATGACCTCATCATTATAAATAATCGAAGAAAAGAATATATGTTGATGATTTTTCAGCCTTAAATCTTTTCTAAATTTAATTTTGTCTTCCATGCTCAAGTCAGGCTGGCATTTGGTCACAATCACGGCACTCGCCCTTGAAGCGCCAGCAATGGGCTCTCTCAAATTCCCCATGGGTAGTGGCCAGTCTTTGTGGTAGGGGTCATCAAAAGTGGTGAGTAAAAGATTGAAATCAGTTTTTAACCTGCGGTGTTGGTAAGCATCATCTAAAACGACGACATCTAGCCTGAAGAGGCGGAAAATCTCTTTCAACGCCGATATACGGTCTTCGCCCACGGCCACCACTACTCTATTTTTGAATCGGTTAAAAACCTGCATCGGTTCATCGCCTATCGTTCTCGCATTAGATTCGTAATTAGCTATTTGGAATCCTTTGGTCTTCCTGCCATATCCTCGGCTAAGCATACCGACTTTAAATTCTTGTCTGAGAAAATTAAGTAAATAAAGCGTATGTGGGGACTTCCCTGTTCCGCCCGTATTTAAATTACCAACGACAATCACAGCTTTGTTAAATTTCTTGGAAGGAAACATTCCAATAGAATAAAATATGTTTCTTAATCCGCTCCCTACCCAATACATCGCTGCCAGTGGTGCCAATAATTTTCTCCAAATCATTTTGCAAATATAGCGAGGCGGGGTAGTTTTATAAACCTTTAGCAGATAATTTTTAGATTTTTTTTAAAGGCTTAAAAAAAATTTAGATAATTTAGCACATTTTTTTGCTTTTTTTATTTAAAAATTCTCTATTATTGGTATTGAGTTTGAGAACCTATTTCTCTTAAACATTATTAATTATGAGTTCCGAACTTTCTCAAAATATAATCAAAAATTACGAGGAGGAATACGAAAAAGTGCCTGAAAAGAATAAATTATTTGATTGGCTAAATGATTTAATTCAAATTCTTTTTCCTTATCAAAAAACATCTGAACAGGAAATTAATTCTAGAATACAGTCGAGCAAAAAATTATTTCAGCATTTGGTTTTGAATGTGGGTATTACTGAAGAAAATGCTAAACAATATACGGCTGTGATGTATGAAAACTTGATACAAGTTCATCAAGATTTGTTGCAAGACGCCAAAGAGTTCCTCAAAAAAGATCCCGCCGCACAGTGTTTGGGCGAAGTGTTACATACCTACCCTGGGTTTTATGCAATTGCAATTTATCGTTTAGCACATTTAATTCATCAAAAATTACAATTAACGTATTGGCCGAGAATGCTCACAGAATATACTCACAGCAAAACTGGCATTGATATTCACCCAGCCGCAGAAATTGGCGTTCCGTTTTTGATTGACCACGGAACAGGTGTAGTAATTGGCGAGACTTGTAAAATCGGAAAATATGTAAACATTTACCAAGGTGTGACTCTAGGTGCTATGCAGGTAGAAAAGAGTATGCAAAATATAAAAAGACACCCCACGATAGAAGATCACGTAGTAATTTATGCGAATGCGACGATTTTGGGCGGGAGTACCATCATCGGGAATCACTCCATCATTGGTGGGAATGTGTTTTTGACAAAAAGTGTTGACCCCTATTCCATCGTTTACACAAAGTCTGATGTGAAAGTAAAAAATATAAAAACAGAAAATAACCCTATAAATTTTATGATATGATATTTGAAAACATTTTGGGAACGATTGGCAAGACGCCCATCGTAAAAATCAATCGATTGTTTGGTGATGAGGCGAAAGTTTACATCAAATTAGAGAAAGCAAACCCAGGCGGAAGCATCAAAGACAGAATTGCTCTGCAAATGATAGAAGATGCTGAAAAAGAAGGAAAGATTTCTCCCGAAAAAACGACCATTATTGAACCAACCAGTGGAAATACTGGCGTGGGACTCTCTATGGTAGGTGCGGTTAAAGGCTACAAAGTGATTTTGATAATGCCAGAATCAATGTCTATAGAAAGGCGGAAACTAATGTCAGCTTACGGTGCTGAATTTATTTTGACTCCAAAAGAAGGCGGTATGAAAGCTGCTATAGAGAAAGCTACCGAAATGGCAAATCAAAATGAAAATATGTGGATGCCCTCTCAGTTTGAGAATCCATCAAATATCAAAGCACATTATGAAAATACTGCAAAAGAAATTTTAGAAGACTTCCCCGGGGGTATCGATTATTTGATTACTGGCGTAGGTACTGGCGGGCACATTACTGGCGTAGCTAAATTGCTGAAAGAAAGATTCCCACAGCTAAAAGTTTATGCAGTAGAGCCAACAGATTCGCCCGTCATCAGTGGCAAAGCACCAGGAGGACACGCCATACAAGGAATTGGAGCTGGATTTATTCCTAAAAATTTAGACACCGATTTATTAGACGGAAGCATTCAAGTAACGAAAGAAGAAGCCTTTGATTTCTTCCGAAAATCTGCCAAAGAAGAAGGCATCTTGGGGGGAATTTCATCAGCAGCGACTTTAGCAGCAATTGCCCAGAAATTACCTGAAATTAAAGGTAAAACGGTTTTAGGTTTTAATTATGATACAGGCGAAAGATATTTAAGTATCGAAGGTTTGTTTTAAATAGTAAATGAAGGTTTGTGAATACTAAAAAATCAGGTGAAAGCCTGATTTTTTTTTAATAATTCAGCCTCAGAAACATTTTAATCAAATTTTCTTTAAATCATCTTTAAATTTGCTTTAAATTATATTCAAAGTAAAAAAATAAAGTGTTGTAATTCTTAATTTCCCTCTTGGTTTTCATTGAAAAACAGGCGAAATTCATTGATTTAATAAAATATAATTGAATAGAATATCACAACTTACAAGCATTCACTTCATTGGATATCATAGCTCTTTAGCTTTATTTATTTTCAAGGATTGGCTATTTAATTATAAATCTCCTTCAATAATGTGTCATGGTTAAAAGAAATTTTTCTAAGCCTTAAAAAAATCTAAACAGAAACCTTCCCTTTGATATGCGGATGTGGATTGTAATCATTAAGTTTGAAATCTTCAAATTGAAAATCAAAAATAGATTTCACCTCAGGGTTTAATTCCATCTGTGGCAAAGGTTTAGGCTCTCTCCCAAGCTGCTTCTGCATTTGTGGCAAGTGATTAAGATAAATATGTGCATCGCCAAAAGTGTGAATAAATTCTCCAGCTTCTAAACCAGTTACTTGAGCCATCATTTTCAACAACAAAGCATAAGATGCTATATTAAAAGGCACTCCTAAGAAAACATCGGCACTACGCTGGTAAAGTTGTAGTGATAATTTCCCGTTAGCAACATAAAACTGAAAAAGTGCGTGGCACGGCATCAGTGCCATTTGCTCTAGTTCTCCCACATTCCAAGCGGAGACAATAATTCTACGTGAGTCGGGCTTGTTTTTGATGGTTTCTACCGCTTCTTGAATTTGGTCTATGCTATTGCCGTTGGGTGCTGCCCAGCTACGCCATTGGTGCCCGTATACTGGGCCTAAATCTCCTTTTTCATCGGCCCATTCATCCCAGATTTTCACAGCATTTTCGTTTAAATATTGAATATTGGTATCTCCTTTCAAAAACCAAAGAAGTTCATAAATAATTGATTTTAAATGCAATTTTTTAGTCGTAAGTAGTGGGAAGCCTTCACTTAAGTCAAATCTCATTTGGTGTCCAAAAACACTTTTGGTGCCAGTGCCAGTACGGTCGGTTTTAGTTATACCTTCGTTTAAAATTTGATTGACCAAATTGAGATAAGCTTTCATATAATTAAAATTTTGATAAGCATAATAAAAGTGTTTTTTTTAAGCCTTAAAAAATTCAGCGTTTTTTTAGCTAAAAATCAATGAGAAAAAAAGTCAAAGCAATCATTAAAAAAATCTAAAAATACCCCCTAAGTAGTAATAAACAAAACTAAGAAATTCTCCGTTGATGAGAAAGTTGATTAAAAAAAAGGAATACATGATGAATCTGCCACAGCTTAGTCAAAAAAAATCCTTGCTAAATATGCTCTAGCAAGGATTTTTGAATAACTAATTAGGTTCTGCCTTACTATTTTCTTACACAAAGAGTTTTGGTCTTCATTTTTGAACCATATAGCCCACCAAAGATTGCAGCAATGGCTCCAATGATAAGTGCTATTGCAGCCCAAATTGCCAAGCTACCTGCTGTGTCAGTTACCTGCTCTGCAGTTTCTGCTGTGTTTGCTTTAATTTTTTCCCACTCTTGCTTAGCAGCAGCTTTTAGCTCTTCAAACTTAGCTTCGTATTGGTCTACAGCATTTCTTGCCTCTTCTTCGCTCATATCTGTTCTGTTTTTCACGATATTCACAAGGGCATCTTTATCTGCAACATCTATTACATCACGTCCTTCATTTTTCAATCTATCAAAAAATGAATCAATTTCAGTGTCTGCTTGTTCTGGATTTTTAGCTGCATTCTCTGCTTTGTTTTCAGCATCATTAGCAAGATTTTCTACTTTGTTTTCAAGATTCTCTGACTGAAGTTCTTTTTTTTCAGTATCTCTAAGGAGAGCTTGTAGTTCATTTTTGGCTTTGTTAAAGTCAAGGTCAAAGCTTTTCCCATCGGTAGAAAAATCAGTTCCTGCAATAGCGTTAGTAGCTATTCCTGTCGCACTTTTGGTGATGCCACCTACAAGATTCCCAAGACCAGAGAAAATAGAGCCTATCGTACTTGTGATCAGCCATACACTTACAAGTGCATAAAGTGCCCAAGTGATAAAACCATGAATTATAGCTGTGTCTTTTGCTAGTGAAGGACTAAGCCTCCCTGCTACAAAACCACCCAAAAATAGAGCGATAATGTTTGTGATAATCCACCAAATGGAAGAGCCTATTCCTAACCCGCTAGCTGGGTTATTTTCGCTGGCTGGGTCAAAGCTAAAAAGGCCGATAGAAACTCCGATAAGATTTAAAACCAAAAGGATTGCCAATACAGTCACAGTACCAGCAAATACAGATGACCAAGAGAATGTTTTCTTTGATGATGCATTTACTGTGGTGTGCACTTCGGTGCTTTCCATAGGTTCATTTTGTAAAAAAGATTTGTTATTCATAAATATAATTTTTCGCAAAAATAACGTTAAATTTATTAGGAAAAAAATTTTTTTATAAATTCATTGGATAGTCTATTGCTAAAGATAAACAAATCCTTGGTAATCAACAAAAATAAATAGTTAAAAAAGTTATATAACAATGCTGCAAGAAATCGCATCTTAGAGTTGTGAATTTTACAATTACCCTACCCGTTGTGCATTTTTAATAATTTGAAACTTTATAGTGGTATCTCAATTGTGTTCAACAGAAATATTAATAACTATTAATAACCCAAGAATAAATCTCGCTTTATAATGTACGGTATTACTTCATTTAAATTTTAAGCCAAATAAATAACGTATCTCCATATCTTTGCTCCCCAATACGCTCACAATGCCCAACAGGAAAATAATTCATATTGATATGGATGCGTTTTATGCGTCGGTGGAGCAGTTGGATAATCCTGCATTGAAAAGGAAACCGATTGCTGTGGGCGGAAGCAGTGAGCGTGGCGTGGTGGCAGCGGCGAGTTATGAGGCTCGTAAATTTGGGGTAAAAAGTGCTATGAGTAGTGTTTTGGCAGCCAAAATGTGTCCTGATTTAATTTTTATAAAACCAAGATTTGACCGTTACCGAGCTGTTTCTCAGCAGATTCGTGAAATCTTCTTGGAATACACTGATATGGTAGAACCGCTTTCACTGGATGAGGCTTATCTAGACGTTACGCAAAACAAAAAAAATATGCCTTCGGCAACACTTTTGGCAAAAGAAATTCGGGCAAAGATTTTAGAAAAAACAGGTTTAACGGCATCGGCTGGCATTTCTATCAATAAATTTTTGGCAAAAATTGCCAGCGATTTTAATAAACCAAATGGACAAAAGACTGTGACCGAAGCAGATATTGATGATTTCCTTTTGCCTTTGAAGATTCAAAAATTCCACGGAATTGGTAAAGTTACGACTGAGAAAATGAGAAGTTTAGGGATCTTCACAGGAGCAGATTTACGAAATCAATCTTTAGAATTTTTGAATTTAAATTTTGGTAATCGTGGCAAATATTATTACAACATCGCTCGTGGCATTCATTTGAGCGAGGTAAACCCCAATCGCTTGGCGAAATCTGTGGGTGCAGAAAATACGTTTGAATCTGATTTATCCGAAGAAAATGATTTGCAAAATGCCTTGCTGCCGATTGTGGAAAAAGTGGCTCAGCGATTGCAGAAAAAAAACGTGAAAGGCAAAACGATTACCCTGAAAATCAAGTTTGAAGACTTTAATATTATCACCAGAAGCATCACACAACAGCATTTTACTGACGATGTGGAAGAAATCTTTTCTACCGCATCTGAATTATTAAGAAATGAACCCTTAGAAAAATCCATTCGATTGTTGGGTGTTTCGGTTTCACAATTGAATATTCATGCTAAAAAAGAGATTCAACTGAAAATTCCTTTTCATGATTTTTTTTAAGGCTTAAAAAATTTTAAATTTTATTACCTTTAACTTTTACAAGTTATAAAAAATTACAAATTCGATGAAAAATTTTTTAGTCTTTGGGTGTTTCATTTTTAGTTTAAATTTTCTACAGGCACAGAATGATTATAAAGTAATCGCCTATTATTCAGCCGATAGCGCACAACTCCATAAATATGATTTCAAAGGAATGACTCACCTCATCTATGGCTTTGGAGATGTGGTAGATGGCGTATTTGGGCCTAATTCAGATAAAGATTTACGCGTTTTAGAAGCCATGAAAATCATCAAAAAAGAAAACCCTGGACTAAAAACAGCAATAGCACTTGGTGGCTGGATTGGCTGTGAGTTTTGTTCTCAAACTTTTAATGATGAGAAATTAACCAAAGCATTCGTACAATCAGTCAAGAATTTTTTAAATTACTATGACTTAGACGGCATCGACTTAGACTGGGAATACCCAGCTATTGAAGGTTTCCCTGGGCATCTGTACACGCCCGCAGATAAAGATAATTTCACACGATTGGTTCGTTTGCTAGACGAGAAATTAGAAGATAAATTTATTTCATTTGCAGCAGGAGGATTCCAAAAATATCTAGACCATTCTATTGATTGGCAAGGGATTGAACCTTATGTTGATTTTGTGAATTTAATGTCTTACGATTTAGTCAACGGGTATTCGACCAAGACGGGACACCACACTCCGCTTTTTTCTTCTTATGATGGCGAGCAATCTGCTGACAATGCCATCCAATTTTTTAAAAAAATTAATTTCCCTCTGAGAAAAGTCATCATTGGTGCTGCCTTGTATTCTAGAGCTTTTGAGAACGTTCCCAACAAAAATTTTGGCATTTACCAGCCTGGGAAATTCAAAGCCTATGTACCCTATGCCGAAGCTCGGGAATTATTCTCAACAGAAAAGGGCTTTCAACACTATTGGGATGAGAAAAATGCCGCTGGATTTTCTTATAATTCTGAAAATCAAATTTTTGTAACTGGTGATACCGAAAAATCAATCAAACGAAAGGTGCAATACGTCAAAGACCAAAATTTGGGCGGAATCATGTATTGGGAATTGGGTACCGACTCCCCTAAAGATGGACTTTATCAACTTATTGATTTAAAATAGAATTTAAACGCTATTCAAACTTTATTTAAAAAATTTTTAAAGGCTTAAAAATATTCATGACAGAAGTTAAAATTCACCCAAAATGGCAATCTTTTCTACAAACTGAGTTTGACAAAATTTATTTTAAAAAACTCATTCAATTTGTTAAGAATGAATATGCTGAGCATCAAGTTTACCCCCCGGGGAGCAAGATTTTTGCAGCCTTTGATGCTGTAGCTCCACAAGACATCAGAGTCGTGATTCTAGGGCAAGACCCCTACCATGGCAAAGGCCAAGCAAATGGCTTATCTTTTTCGGTCAATCCTGGTGTTCGGCAACCGCCGAGTTTGCAAAATATCTTCAAAGAAATTCAAGACGACATTGGCACATTACCACCTGAGGATGGCGACTTAACACGCTGGGCAACACAAGGTGTTTTCTTACTAAATGCGACTTTAACGGTACGCGAAAAATCACCGGGTTCTCACCAAAATCAAGGCTGGGAACAATTTACTGATGCTGTAATAAAGAAAATTGCTCAAACACAAAATCACATTGTTTTTATGCTTTGGGGGAATTTCGCACAAAGCAAAGCTGACTTAATTGATGAAAATAGACATTATATTCTAAAGTCTGCTCACCCCAGTCCGTTCTCAGCACATCGAGGCTTTTTTGGCGCTCACCATTTCTCTAAAGCCAATTATTATTTGGTTCAAAAAGGATTAAAACCCATCGAATGGTAAACAAGCCAAAACTGTTGCTCATCACCTATTACTGGCCCCCAGCTGGTGGCGCTGGCGTACAACGTTGGCTCAAAATGAGTCGATATTTAGCGAAACACTTTGAGATAAGCGTCTTTTCCCCAGAAAATGCAGACTACCCAATTACTGATGAAAGTCTAAATCAGGAAATTCCTGAAAACACCCTAAATCTTCAGAATAAAATTTGGGAGCCCTACGCTTGGGCAGAAAAACTGAGCCCAAAGAGTCAAAATTTCAAAAAAGGAAATCTAAAATCAAAGGAAAAAAAATCACTCACAGCTAATTTTTTGCTATGGATTCGAGCCAATTACTTCATTCCAGATGCGCGAATGTTTTGGATTCCAAGTTCAGTAAAATTTTTAAAAAAATATTTAGAAAAAAACACGTTTGATGCCGTAATTTCCACAGGGCCACCGCATTCCACACACTTGATTGCCTTGGCTTTAAAGAAAACTTATCCTAATTTAGTCTGGCTCGCTGACTTTAGAGACCCTTGGACGCAGATTGACTATTTTGAGCAATTACCTTTCACTTCAAAATCTATCAAAAAACATCAGAAATTAGAAAATGAAGTCTTAAAAAAAGCCGACATCGTAACGAGCGTTTCACCAAGCTGGGCTAAAGGTTTAGAAAATTTAGGTGCAGAAAAAGTAGAAGTGGTTTACAATGGCTTTGATGAAGAAGATTTTTCTATAAAATTTCCTAAGCCTTTAAAAAATTCTTTACCAGAAATCACTTACGTGGGTTCGCTCAACAACGATAGAAACCCGAATTTCCTGTGGGAAAGTTTAGATGATTTTTTAGCCAAAAATCCCGCCCAAGTCTTTAAACTTAAATTCATTGGTAATATTGCTGAGGAAACCAAACAAAAGATTTTAAGCCTTAAAAAATTAAAGGAAAAAACTGTTTTCTTAGACTACATGCCTCATGAGCAAGTGATTGAGCATCTACACCGAGCTACTATTTTATTGCTTCTGATGAACGATACGCCCAACATTCAAGGCATTGTGCCTGGGAAGTTTTTTGAGTATTTAGCGGCAGAGCGGCCGATTTTAGCGATTGGGAAGCAACAAACCGATTTAGATTTAATTTTGAAGCAAACACAATCGGGAGAAATGATTAATTTTGGTGATGCAATGGGAGTGAAATGTTTTTTAGAAAAATACTTAAATTCAACGATTCCTTTTAAACCTTTTAAAAATAATTTTACACGAGCTTCTGCAGCTCAGAGAATTCAATATCTAATTGAAAAAAGTTTATGAAAAATTTTATTTTTTTATGTATTTTAACTTTAGCACTTCAGTCATGTTATATTTACCGCCCGTATGAACCTCTGCCGAGTGAGCAAATGCCGAGTTTTCGCCAACAACTGAAGCCAAATCAAAAATATGAAATTTCTACGGCCAACGAAAACTTCAAAATTCAAATGCTGGAATGGCAAAAGGATTCTTTGCTCGTCCTCAGGAATAAACGAGATACGGTAAAACTGGCTGAAAATCAAATCACAGCTGTCAAGCATTCTGTATTTTCCCGAAGCCGCTCAGATGCTTTGACTTTTGCTACTTATGGGGCTATTGGTGTTTTGATTTATTTCCTTATAAAATAAAAAAAAAGATGTTAAAAAAAGATTTTTATAAATACCAAGCTCAAACTACGCCTTTTTCTTCAGGCTTTGAAGTTGATTATGCTAAAGGCTCTTACATTTATGGCAAAAATGGCAAAAAGTATTTAGATTTCGTTGCTGGCGTTTCAGCTAACACTCTAGGGCACAGCCACCCTGCGGTGATAGAAAAAATAACAGAACAACTTCAAAAGCACATGCACGTAATGGTATACGGCGAGTATGCACAAGAAATGCCCGTAAAAGTTTGTAAAAAACTGGCTGAAATTTTGCCCGCTCCGTTGGAAGTAACTTACTTGGTCAACAGCGGAGCTGAAGCGATTGATGGCGCCCTAAAACTAGCAAAACGTGTAACAGGAAGATCTAAAATCGTTTCGGCAAAAAACAGCTATCACGGCAATACGCACGGCGCGCTGAGTGTGTCTGGAAATGAATCGTTTAAGCAAGCTTTCCGCCCACTTTTACCCGATGTTCATTTCATTGAATTCAATAATTTTGAAGGCTTAGAAAAAATTGATAAACACACAGCCGCAGTGATTTTAGAGAGCATACAAGGAGCTGCGGGCTTCATTTCTTCTCAAAATCAATGGCTAAAAAAGGTGAGAGAGAAATGCGATGAAACTGGTACTTTATTGATTTTAGACGAAATTCAACCTGGCTTTGGCCGAACGGGAAAATGGTTTGCCTTTATGCACGAAGAAATTGTTCCCGATATCCTGTGCATGGGCAAAGGCATGGCGAGTGGCTTACCCATTGGTGCCTTCACAGCGAGTACTGCGCATATGAAAACTTTAGAAAAAAATCCTAAATTGGGGCACATTACTACATTCGGAGGAAACCCAGTGATTGCAGCGGCAGCATTGGCGACCTTAGAACAGGTAGAAGAATTGAATTTAATGAGCGAAATCTCTGAAAAAGAGAGTTTATTTCGAGAATTATTGATCCATCCTAAAATTAAATCCTTCCGTGGCAGAGGCTTGATGATTGGTTTGGAATTAGAAAGCGAAGTGCTCGTGCAGAAAGTAGCTGCAAAAGCGATGGAAAAGGGTTTAATTCTCTTTTGGTTGCTCTATGAAACACATATTTTGCGTATCACTCCACCGCTCACCATCAGTTTAGAAGAAATCAGAGAAGGTTGTGAGATTTTGCTAAATTGCTTGGAAGAAGTCTAAGCAAAATTTTTTATGGAACAGGGTTTGCACATAAATTAGCAAAATTTAGAAATTATGGTAAGTAAAATTGAAACAATGAATAGTGTCTTGAACAAAATGGAGGACATTAAAAACACACAACAAAGTTTGATTGAAAAACTAGGCCAAGTGCAAGTTGATTTATTTGAAATTCAGTCAGAAGAGTTGGATAAAGAATTGGAAAAAGTTCACCAAAGCTCAGCTGATTCCTTAGATATTATTACTAACGCTATCGAAAATTTTGAAATCAAAAGAAATAAAATTGAACAAGGCGTTTAGTCATTTCCCTTATTATTCATAATTTATTAACTACGGATTTTCTCCGTAGTTTTTTTTAAGGCTTAAAAAAATTTGATAAATGAATTTATAATTATGCTTTATTGGCACAAAATTTTCAGTTGAATTCGTATGGAAAAGATGAAATATTTAAAATTTAAAAACGGTGATAAAATTCCAATCCTTGGGCTAGGAACTTGGAGGACAGAAAAGGGGAAGATTGCAGAAGCCATTCAGTCAGCGTTGGATTTAGGTTATCGTCATTTTGATTGCGCTCATATTTACAAAAACGAAAAAGAAATTGGTGAGCATTTTTCTAAAGCCTTTAAAAATAATTTGAAAAGAGAAGATTTATGGATTACCTCAAAGCTTTGGAATAATGCGCATCGCTATGAGGATGCCAAACCTGCATTGGAAAAGACGCTAAAAAATCTACAAACAGATTATTTGGATTTGTACCTCATCCACTGGCCAATTGCTTACAAAGATGAAAAGGGCGAGGCGTTTTATAGTTTAGATGAAGTGAGTCTAGGTGAAACTTGGGCAGCGATGATAGAGTTAAAGAAGCAAGGAATGGTGAAGCACATCGGTGTTTCTAATTTCAGCTCAGGTAAAATTGAAGAAATTTTTAACGAGACGGGTGAAATGCCAGAAGTGAACCAAGTGGAGCTACATCCTTACCTTTCCCAAGCTGATCTGAAAGAACATGCAGACAGCAGAGGCTACTTCTTAACAGGCTATAAACCTGTAGGCAACGGCGGAAAGCAAACTGATGCAATGAGAAACCAGCATTTACCTGGGCTTTTTCTGCATCCTGTGATTCAAGAAATCGCCCAAACTAACCAAATGCAACCAGCTCAAGTGCTGTTGACTTGGCAAATTCAGCGAGGAATTATTGTGATTCCTAAATCAGATAATGCTAAAAATCAAAAAGAAAATTTAGACTCTTTGAATTTTGAACTGAGTGATGCTCAAATGAAAGAAATCAACCAGCTTAATACTAATTTCAGATTTGTGGACGGCACTGAACTTATCAACGGCGATGCTCCCTACACGACGGGCGATATTTGGGCTTAATGCTGGGTTGCTCATATTTGCTTCACTTTTAAACTTTTAAGATAAATGCACAGCCCTTTTGCCTCCCCTCTCTCAGAAAGAGGGGAGTACTTTTCTCCTTTTTTCTAACTCATTCAAAATTTAAAAATAATCTTAACGCTTGAATCTACCGAATTTATGCTAAACTTATTGATTTCCCATTAAAGTTTACATTTAAAGGTATTATTTTTGCAGGAGCAAAACCCATGAATATAGGAATTGTTTGCTACCCCACTTATGGGGGAAGCGGTATTGTAGCGACTGAACTAGGAATGGAAATGTCTAAAAAGGGACACAACGTCCATTTTATCAGCTATAGTTTACCCGCCAGACTGGACGTTACGATTCCAAATATTTTTTTCCACCAAGTCCATATTGAAGAGTATGAACTTTTCCACTACCAGCCCTACTCTTTGGCACTCAGCACGTTGATGGTAGAAATTGCTGAAAATAATGGCTTAGACTTAATTCACGTTCACTACGCGATTCCGCATGCATATGCCGCTTACATCGCTAAACAAATTTTGAAAGAAAAAAATATCGAACTTCCCATTATTACTACGCTCCACGGCACCGACATTACACTTGTGGGTAAGCACCCGTCTTATCAATCAGCTGTAGAGTTTAGCATTAATAGAAGTGATGTAGTCACGACTGTTTCTCAGAGTCTAAAACAAGACACTTACGAGGTCTTTAACATTCAGAAAGACATTCAAGTAATTCCTAATTTCATAGATAATTCTCTCTACAAATTTGATTGTAAAGATTTGAGAGAAAATTTGGCTCAGAAACAAGAAAAAATCGTTATTCACGTCAGTAATTTAAGAAAGGTAAAGCGTGTGACCGATGTCATCAAAATTTTTAATGAAATTCAAAAAAAAGTCGAATGTAAATTAATCATCGTAGGCGAAGGACCTGAACTCGAAGCAATGAATAATTTAATCAATGAATTCCATTTGCAAGATAAAGTTAGAATTTTGGGTAAAGTAAAAGATTTAAATAAAATTCTATGTATTTCTGACTTGTTTCTACTACCAAGTAGCAAAGAAAGTTTTGGCTTAGCCGCCTTGGAAGCCATGGCTGCTGGCGTACCCGTTGTAAGCTCTAATGCAGGTGGAATACCTGAAGTAAACATTGAAAACTCCACTGGTTTTCTGCGAGATATTGGCGATGTAGAAGCCATGTCGCAAGCCTCCATCAAGCTTTTATCTGACGATGAAAAACTTGAGCAGTTTAAGAAAAATGCCAGACAAAATGCTTTGAAATTTGACTTAAATCAAATTTTGCCACAGTATGAGAAATTATATCAAAGTGTAATTAAAAAAAATGCTTAAAAAAAATCAGATTATTTTCTACCCCAAAGTCTGAATAAAAAATCGTGAATATTTTATAATTTTGCACTCTGCATGAATTTATCACCTCATTTCTCAGCAAATCTGAACGTTCAACTTTTGGCGGCCAGCCTAGAAGCCATGGGGGTAGAACATATTGTTTTCTCGCCAGGGAGTAGAAACGGCGCACTGATGATGCATTTTAATGCCTTGAACAGCTTTAAAACCTATGTATTGGTAGATGAGCGTAGTGCTGCTTACACTGCCTTGGGCATGGCTCAGAAATTGAAAAAACCAGTCGTGATTTGTTGCACATCAGGTTCTGCAGCCGCTAATTATTACCCCGCAGTGACCGAGGCTTTTTATCAAAATATTCCTTTAATTGTTTTGACTACCGACCGACCAAGGAAATTTATAGACCAGTTTAATGGGCAAACGATTCGGCAAGAAAATTTATTTGAAAAGCACACATATCATAATGAAAATCTACTGGAAGGTGATGACGATGAGACTTTGACAGGAAATTTTTTAAGCCTTAAAAAATCAGTCACCAAATGCATTGAAAAAAGCGGCCCTGTGCACATCAATTTCCCTTTGGCCGAGCCTTTGTATGAAAAAGTTTCTGATTTAAAAATTCATTTTGAAAAACTAACTTTACCTCGCACCGAAAAGCCTAAAATCCGTTTTAAAGATTTTGAAAAAATAGTCACTGAAAGTCAAAAAATCATGTTCCTAGTCGGGATGCACGATTTTGATGCCGAATTCAATAGCCTTGTGGAGGAAATCTCTGCTCTGCCGAATGTGATTTTTTTGACGGAAAACACCTCTAATTTGCATACCAAAGCAATCATCAGCCAGATTGATAATGCGCTTTTTACCATGCCAAGGGAAAGGAAAAAAGATTTTGCTCCGGATTTATTGATTACTTTAGGGCAAAATATCATTTCTAAAAAAATTAAAAATTTCTTACGAGAAAATCCACCCAAAACGCACTGGCATGTTGACCCGTATTGGCATCCAGATACGTTTTATGTTTTGAGCAAAAAAATTCAAGCAAAATCTGTGGAATTTTTACAAGGCTTTAAAAATTTAAAGCTTGAGGAAAAGTCCAATTACCGTTCTATTTGGCTGAATTTGAAAGAAGAAAAAAATAACAGGCAAGCTGCTTTTTTAGAAAACACATCGTTTTCTGATTTGAAGGTTTTTGAAAAAATCATTCAAAATTTACCACAAAACATTCAGCTCCATTATTCTAATTCGTCAGTGATTCGGTATGCGCAACTCTTTGAGCATGAAGCTTCCATCCAAGTTTTTTGTAATCGTGGCACTAGCGGTATAGACGGCTCTACTTCTACCGCAATAGGGCATGCGATGCTAAGTAAGCGCCAGACGACGCTAGTGACAGGGGATTTGAGTTTTTTCTATGATAGTAATGCATTGTGGAACAAGTACATACCAAGTAATTTTAGAATTATTCTCATCAACAATGGAGGTGGTGATATTTTCAAAATCATCCCAGGACCGAGTGAAACGGGAGTCTTGAATGAATTTTTCTTCACACCTCATCAGTTGAATCCTCTTCATTTAGCAAATCTTTATCATTTTAAATACCTGGAAGCGAATAATTTAGATGAATTACAACAGCAGCTGAATAGCTTATGGCAGGGGAATAAACCAAAAATCTTAGCTGTAAATACTTATAATCAAGACAATAGCGGGATTTTGAAGGAATTTATGAAGGCTTAAAAAAATTGTTTACGAATTGTTTATAAACAAAACTTGAGATTTGATGTAGAAATCAAATAAGTTTTTACTTTTATCAGTATGGGAGAAGAGGAATTTTGGGAAGATGAATTAATTCTTCGGTTTGAGGAAATGATAGAATCAAATGAAAACTATTATTTTGATACCAATGAGATGGAAGACATCATTGGCTATTATCTTGACATCGGTAATTTACCTTTTGCAGAGAAGGCATTGAATTATGCTAATTCATTGCATCCTAATCTTTATGTTTTCAAAATCAAAGAATTAGAACTTTTGATTGAACTTCATTTGCTGAAAGAAAGTGCTGAATTAATTGAAGAATTGAAGCAGTACCCAGACCAGAATTTGGATTTTGTGATTGCACAGGCGAAGTTTTGGTCACTAAAAAATCAGCATAAAATGTCGATTCGCTTTTACAAAATGGCACTAGATGCTGGCGAAGAAGAGGATTACATTTACCACTGCCTAGGCAATGAATACTTAGCGATAGGTGAAATTGGCCAAGCCTTGTTTTATTTCAAAGCGGCATTAGAAATCAGTATGGATGATGAGATTGCTTTTTATTCTTGCATCGAGTGTTTTAATGAAATTCATTTGCACAAAGAATGCATTGAATTCTTGAAGCAAATCATTGATTATGACCCTTACCATGATGTTGCTTGGTTTGAACTGGGGATGCAGTACATGAAAATAAAGAATTATAAAGAGGCTCTAAATGCCTTGGAATTTTCTCTTGCAATCAACCCCAAAAGCATTACTGGGCTGATGCAAATGGGGACTTGCTATGAAAAGCTAAACAATCCTGAAAAAGCGATAGAAACCTACATTGAAGCCTTAGAATTTGATGATTCTGCCGCTTACACACATCTGAGGATTGCCCGTATGTACGAGAAAATGGAAGATTTTTTTAAGGCTTTAAAATTTTATTTACAATCCATTCATGAGGATCCTCAGCTGGACTTGGCATGGATTGGCGCTGCTGCAATTTATGAAAAATTAGGAAATTTAGAAGAAGCACGTCATTACACTTCTCGAGCATTGGAGCTAGATTCTCCGAATTTAAATTACCGTAAAAAGTTAGCTTCTCTCAACGTTCAGCTAGGTTTTTTAGAGGAAGCATTAGAAGAGTATGAAATTATTTTGGCAATGGAATCTGGAAAATTCCTGAATTCCTACGTTTTTACCGAGCTTTTGATTCTATTGGGGCATTATGAAAAAGCTATTCTTGAGCTAGAAAATTCCATCCAGAAATTTAATCGTGCAGAGAGCTATTACCAATTGAGCAACTGCTATTTTCTGCTACGAGACCAAAAGCGAGGTAAAGAAAATTTAAAATTAGCTAAAGAGAAAAATTCTCGCTTATTTGATGAAATGATTCAAAAATATCCTATTCTAAAGAATTCAGATTTATTGCAGTAACATAAAAATTTATTGAAATTTGGTGTTTAGGATTAATCTTTTTCATAAAAAATCATAAAATGAATTTCATTTATTTTTTTGGCTAATGAATCTTGTTGCACATCAATTATTATCCTTCAATCAGCCTAAATGGCAAGTTGGCAACCATTTGGGTGAAGTTGTAAAGGGGAGAAATTTTGAAGACTATTCACCAGAGATCGTTACCGGAATTCTGTTGCATCGCTTTATTGATAATTTCACTGATACAGATGAAACCGTAAAACGTAGCACAGCACGGCTGCACCAAAAATACCGAAAGTACTCGCCCATTATCATTGATATTTTTTATGATTATTTATTGATTAAAAATTGGGAAAAGTATTCTGATGAAAATTTTTTAAGCTTTAAAAAAAATGTTTACCAAAGACTCTTAGAACACAAAGATATTTACCCATCTAGATTGCTCAAAACCACCCAAGCTATGGTAAAATATGATTGGTTTGAGAAATATGGAACTCTAGAGGGTTTAGAAATCACGCTTCAACATCTGAGCAAACGAACCAAATTTACCAACAATATGCACATGGCAGTGAAGGATTTGTATGTGCAAGAAGAAGCTTTTAATCAAGAGTTTAACGAGTTTTTCCCTAAAATTTTAAAGGCTTCAAAAAATTTTTTAGCCTTGGAATAATTAAAAATAAAGGCTCAATAGTTTTTCAGAGAAAAATAAACTTTGTATATTTGCGCTTCTAAGGCAAGTCCTACACAACCAGCTCCTGCTGAATCCCCCAGGGCGGGAACGTAGCAAGGGTAGGTGGTCGCAGCGGTGTGATGTAGGTAGCTTGCCTTTTTTCTTTTTAGGCTATTTAAATTTTATTTATTTAAAAATCTTCTAAAAACTTTAGCATAAGCTATTAAGCTTAAGTTCTATAAAAAATATTTCATCCTAATTCAAATAAGTTCTAATACTTTTTCAGGTACTGCTTTTGTGATTCAGCTTAAATAAACCTATTTTTGCATTTGATTTTCACTCATGGCTCATGGAAAATAAACAAACGAAATACATTTTTGTAACTGGTGGAGTTACTTCTTCTTTAGGGAAAGGAATTGTAGCAGCTTCGCTTGGCTTGCTTTTAAAATCAAGAGGTTACAAAGTCACTATACAAAAGCTAGACCCTTATATCAACGTCGACCCAGGAACTTTAAATCCTTATGAACACGGGGAATGTTATGTTACCGAAGATGGTGCTGAAACCGATTTGGATTTGGGACATTATGAGCGTTTCCTCAATCAAGCAACTTCTCAGGCTAATAACGTTACCACAGGTAAGATTTATCAATCTGTAATAGAAAAAGAACGCCGAGGAGATTATTTAGGTAAAACGGTACAGATTATTCCACACATTACCAATGAAATCAAACGGCGCATCAAAATGTTGAGCCGAAAAGGTGATTATGATATTATCATCACAGAAATTGGTGGAACGGTGGGCGACATAGAGTCGTTACCTTATATAGAAGCTATTCGCCAATTGCGATGGGATATTGGTGAAGAAAATTGCTTGTTTATCCATCTAACCTTGGTTCCTTACTTGGCTGCCAGTGGAGAGTTAAAGACAAAGCCAACTCAGCATAGTGTACGCTACCTGATGGAAAGCGGGATACAAGCCGATGTCTTGGTTTGCCGTACCGAGCATGAGTTGCCCAAATCTTTGCTTTCTAAATTAGCTCAATTTTGTAATGTGAAGCAAGGCAGTGTAATTCAATGTTTGGATGCTAAAACCATTTATGATGTCCCGTTGATGCTACAAGAGCAGAATTTTGATAAAATTGTATTGGAAGGACTCCACATGGAAATCAAAGAAGAAGCGGATTTAACTAATTGGAAAAACTTCCTCCATAAGCATAAGAATCCTGAAAATAATGTGAAAATTGCTTTGGTAGGAAAGTATGTTTCGTTACAAGATTCCTACAAGTCTATTACAGAAGCCTTTACCCATGCAGGTTCAGCGCTAGATACTCGCGTGGAAGTAGAGTGGATTTACTCAGGAGATTTGGATGAAGAAAATATTCAAAATAAATTAAAAAATGTAGACGGAATCCTGATTGCTCCTGGTTTTGGAGACCGTGGACTAAACGGTAAAATTTTGGCTTGCCGCTACGCTCGAGAAAATGGTATTCCACTCTTTGGAATTTGCCTAGGAATGCAAATGATGGTTCTAGAATTTGCCCGAAACATTTTAGGATTAGAAGAAGCGGAAAGTGCAGAAACTAATCCTACCACACCACATCCAGTCATCAGCTTGATGGATGAACAAAAAAATGTGACTAATAAAGGCGGAACTATGCGCCTAGGAAACTGGGATTGTAGACTAAAAGAAGGGTCTAAAATTGCAGAAATCTACGGGACTAAAGAAATTAAAGAAAGGCACCGCCACCGCTATGAGTTCAATAATGAGTATTACGATGATTTTGACCGCGCTGCCTTCCGATTGACGGGAACAAATCCTGATACAGGTTTGGTAGAAACGGTGGAATACGATAATCACCCGTTTTACATCGGGGTACAATTTCACCCAGAGTACAAAAGTACTGTGGCTCAGCCACACCCTTTATTCATAGAATTTATCAAAGCAGCCTTAGAATACAAAAAAAATTGATTTAAATGCAGGAAAAGAAAATTGATAAAAACCAAATCATTGGTTTTGCCTTGATGTTTGTAATTTTTCTAGGTTATTATTTTTTAACCAGACCAACACCAGAAGAAATTGAAGCTCAAAAGCAAGAACTGCTCATCCAAGAGCAGAAACAAAAAGAAGTATCACAAAAAAATACAGCAAATTCTGCTGCAGCAGACTCCTCTGGCGAAAGCACAGATTTCGACACAACACCCACTGAAAATTTCACACTAGAGAACGATAAAATTTTATTAAAATTTTCATCTAAAGGAGCTCAACTAGTTCACGCAGAATTAAAAAATTATAATGCTTATGATGAAGTCTCTGAAAATCATCAAAAACCATTGCTATTAATCGACAATCAGAATTCAACTTTCGGGTTTCATTTTACCGATACTCAAGGAAGAAAAGTAGACTTGAGCAAGAGAAATTTTAAAGCCTTAAAAAATGGCAATACCATTATTTTTAGCACCCAAGAAAATGGTGGAGAAATTCAATATGAATATACGCTAAAAAATGATTTTGATTTAGATTTCAACTTACGTTCGCAAGGTTTTAATAAAATTTCCCCTGATAAAACAGTCGATTTAAACTTCACGCTACATGCTTTGAGCCAAGAAAAGGGGAAATCTTGGGAAGAAAGATACACGGAATTTTATTATAGCTTAAATAATTATAATGATGTTGATTACACTTCTAGCAGCTTTGAAGCCAAGGCCAAAGAAAGTGTAGATTGGATCGCCTTTAAGCAACAATTTTTCAGCACAATTTTAGAAAAAGAACAAGGCTTTAAAAATGTGAAAATTGCCGTTGAAGAAGCAGAAGATTCCATTTATTCTAAAACCTTTACTCTTTTTGCTCCCATTAGCGTCAATGGAGAGCTAAATGAACAAATGCAATGGCATTTCTTACCCTTAGATTATTATTTACTGAAAGATTACAAAAAAGATTTTCAGGAAATCATTCCTTTTGGCTGGGGATTTTTTGGCTGGATTAATGAATGGATTATTCTACCAAGTTTTAAATTCATGGCTACCTGGGGGTTAAAATACGGATGGGTGATTGCATTGCTTACTGTTTTCATCAAACTCATCACCTCGCCCATTATGTACCGCCAGTACCGGCAAAGTGCAATGATGAAGGTGCTAAAGCCTGATATGGAAGAAATCAACCAAAAATACAAAGGGCAAGAAAACACAATGAAACGCCAGCAAGAAACCATGAAGCTTTACCGCACTGCAGGCGTAAACCCAATGGCAGGTTGTTTGCCAGCTCTTTTGCAAATTCCAATTTTTTACGCCTTATTTAATTTTTTCCCGAATGTGATTGATTTAAGAGGAAAAAGCTTTTTGTGGGCAACAGATTTAACGGCTTATGATTCTATTCTAGATTTACCTTTCAATATTCCATTCTATGGAGACCATGTGAGTTTATTTGCCTTACTGTATGTAGTAACGATGATTTTGTATTTCCGTATCTCGGGCAATATGATTTCCGCTCCTCAGCAGGAGGGTATGCCCGATATGCGTAAGCTGATGATGATAATGCCGATTTTCTTCATTTTCTTTTTAAACAGCTATGCATCAGGCCTTTCACTTTATTATTTTGTTTCAAATGCAATTAATATTGGCTTGGTTTTCTTGATAAAAAATGTGTTCATCGATGATGAAAAAATACATGCGAAAATCCAAGCAAACAAGAAAAATCCTCGTAAGAAGAAAAAAAGCAAATGGGCTCAGAAATTGGACGAAGCAATGCGACAGGCTCAAGAGCAACAGCGCATTCAAAATGAAATGAAAAATAAAAAGACTAAATAAAAAAGTGCCGTCTCAATAGAAAAAATTGGGGCGGCTACTTTTTTATTTACCATTAGCCTTTTTCATATTGTAGTAGATAACAATTATCATTAAGATTAATAACAACATACACTAAATAATTTTTGTTTGATTCATTCAAAAAAATCATTATTATGTGCAATCGTTAATACAACTCCTACGAAAAAGAATACAATTATTTTCTCCATCTTCTTAAATCTTATTCTTTCCTTATTAAACCGATGATAAATTGATATTCTTACAATAGCGTTCTCAATAAAAAAATGAATACGCTAATTATTGTAATTCCATGAGTAAGTTTTTTATTTTATTTTCCAAATACGCTACGGGCAAATACCCCCTTGAGCCCAAGAGTCTAATCTCTAATTTTTAAAGGCTTTAGAAATTTTTTATTTTTTTTTTGTTAAATATCTTTTAAATAACCCTGTGATATTTGAGTGTTTTTTGATGATTTTTCAAATAAAAATTATAATATTATCGTTTATTCAAAAATCAGTGGTTTTAAAAATATAGATACTCAAAAAAAATCTTAATTCTTTTTGGTTTAGTTAAAAATATTTTTACTTTTGGCATTCATCATAATTTTTCAAAGCCTAAAGGATTTATCATTTTTTTGAATTTAAGTTTGAATTTAAGCATGTGATTTATTAAATAATTTTGATGAGAAGGTAAATAATTAACTAAAATTTTTAAAAATAAATTTAATTTAGTATGAAGCGTAGATTTTTATTTAATTTATTTCTTCTCTTGTGCAGTTTAAGTTTTGTATTCGCACAGGAAAGAACAATTAAAGGACAGGTGGTTGACAGTAATGGTTTCCCACTGCAGGAAGTTTTTATTTCAGTTCAAGGAACTGAAAATTCAGTTTTGAGTGATGAGAATGGGAATTATAGCATTCAGGCAAAAGAAGGTGATGTGATTGTTTTTGATTACATCGGTTTTGCTAAGAAAACAGAAAAGGTTGGTAAATCAACTAAGGCAATGAATGTCACTTTAGTGAATAGCAATATTCAGGAGCTTAGTGAGGTTGTAACTACAGGAATCACATCTACAGATAAGCGTTTGTTTACTGGAGCTTCTGATCGATTGGATGCCTCTTCGGTAAAAATTGATGGTTTACCAGATGTGAGCCGTGGTCTTGAGGGGCGCTCGGCCGGGGTGACTGTTCAGAATGTTTCGGGGTCTTTTGGTTCTGCACCAAAAATCCGTGTGCGTGGTGCCACCTCTATTTATGGTAGCTCTAAGCCGCTATGGGTGGTGGATGGCGTCATTATGGAAGACGTTGTAGAAATGAATGCTGATGATTTGGCTTCTGGTGATGCTTTGACTTTGATTAGCTCCGCAATTGCTGGGCTAAACCCAGATGATATCCAGAGTTTTGAGATTCTAAAAGATGGCTCGGCTACATCAATTTATGGGGCAAGAGCTATGGCTGGTGTGATTGTGGTTACGACCAAAAGAGGTTCTGCTGGCCTGAGCAATATTAGCTATACAGGCGAATTTACTTACCGCCAAATACCAAGTTATTCTAATTTTAATATCATGAATTCCCAACAGCAAATATCTGTATATGAGGAAATGAGAAATGCAGGATGGCTAAACTACAGCGACTTGGTAAATGCTAGAGAAAGTGGTATTTATGGTAAAATGTATGAGTTACTAAATAAATTGGATTCAAATGGAAATTTCCTTTTGGCAAACACACCAGAGAGCAAAGCGGCTTTCTTGAGAGAAGCACAGTACCGAAATACAGATTGGTTTAAGCAACTTTTTAATTCGAATATTTCACAGAGCCACTCTGTTAGTTTGTCTTCTGGTACAGAAAAATCAACATATTATGCCTCTCTGAGTGCCTTGGTAGACCCGGGATGGACGTTGTCTAGTAATGTTAATCGATATACAGCGAATTTTAATTCTAATTTTAAAATCAGAGATAATTTAAATTTAATGGTATTGAGCAGCGGTTCTTACCGTAAGCAAAAAGCCCCTGGAACTTTAGCTCAAGATGTTGATATAGTTTCTGGTAAGGTAAAAAGAGATTTTGATATAAATCCATATTCTTTTGCTTTGAATTCTTCCAGAACATTAGATCCTGATAAATTCTATACTAGAAATTATGCTCCTTTTAATATTAAACATGAATTAAATGAGAATTATATTGACATCAATGTTGCTGATTTAAAATTCCAAACAGAATTAAAGTGGAAACCTATAAAGTCTGTTGAAACATCACTTCTAGGAGCAATCAAATATCAAAGCACTTCACAAGAGCATCACGTTACTGAATTCTCTAACCAAGCAAAAGCTTATCGTGCAATGCCTAATACAACGGTGAGAGATAATAACCCGTATTTATACACCAATCCTGACAATCCTTATGCTCTTCCGATTAGTGTTTTGCCGGCAGGTGGTATCTACTCAAAAACTGATCATACTATGTATGGTTATGATATGCGTGCTACGGCTTCTTATAAAAATGAATTCAATAATATTCATACCGTTAATTTCTATTTAGGTGCAGAGATGAATGCTGCCGATAGAAAGAGAAATAACTTCACTGGGTGGGGAATGCAATACTCTTTGGGCGAAAATCCTTTTTATATCTATGAATTATTTAAAAAAGGGGTTGAAGAAAACAATTTGTATTATGGGCTTTACAATTCCAAATATAGAAACTTAGCTTTCTTCTCTAATGCAACTTATTCTTGGAAAAAGAAATATACGCTAAACGCCACACTACGTTATGAAGGGACAAATAAACTAGGGAAATCCAGATCTGCTAGGTGGTTACCTACATGGAATATCTCTGGTGCTTGGGATGTCTCTCGTGAAAATTTCTTTGATGATTTGTACCCAACTGTTTCAGATTTAATCGTTAAAGCTTCATATAGTTTAACTGCAGATAGAGGCCCTGCGAGCGTGACTAACTCTTTGGTTGATATCAGGAGTTCAAATTACTGGAAACCATTATCTGAGTATAGAGAAGGCTCGCTATACATCAATCAATTAGAGAATAGCGAACTGACTTATGAGAAAAAACATGAGTTGAACTTAGGATTACAAACGGGCTTTTTAGACAATAGAATTATGTTCAATGCAGATTGGTATAAAAGAAACAATTATGATTTGATTGGCGTTGTAACAACACAAGGCTTGGGTGGGCAAATTCAAAAGTTTGGTAACATCGCTGATATGAAGTCTAGCGGACTTGAGTTATCTCTACAGACAACAAACATCAAAACAGATGATTTCCGCTGGGATACAAGCTTTATTTATTCAAAAATTAAGAATAAAGTAACCAATCTGAAAACACGTGCTCGTACGATTGATTTAGTTACTAGCAATGGTTTTGCTAAAGAAGGCCTGCCTGTGAGGTCTATTTTCTCCATCCCTTTCCAAGGCTTGAACGAAGAAGGTCTACCTACATTTTTAAATCAAAATGGAGAAACTACCGTAACTGACATTTACTTCCAAGAGAGAGAAAAATTAGACTATTTAGTCTACTCAGGTAATGCCGACCCTACAGATGTAGGTAGTTTTGGCAACACCTTCCAGTACAAAGGCTTTAAGTTAAATATTTTCACTACTTATTCCTTTGGTAACGTAGTAAGATTAAATCCTGTATTTAGTAATTCTTACTCAGACTTAGCTGCATTGCCAAGAGACTTCGAAAACAGATGGACTGTCTCTGGAGATGAAAAACGCACCAATATTCCAGTATTGGCTGATAAAAGGATGATTAACGCTTATGGTAGTAATGACTTAGCCATTGCTTACAACGCCTATAACTACTCTACCAGTAGAATTGCCAGCGGTGATTTCATTAGACTAAAAGAAGTATCATTATCTTATGACTTTTCTCATAATCTAATAAAAAATATAGGCTTTAGAAATTTATCATTAAAATTACAAGCTACAAACTTATTCTTACTCTATGCTGATAAGAAGCTAAAGGGGCAAGATCCGGAATTCATTAACTCCGGTGGTGTTGCACTCCCTGTGCCAAAGCAATTTACATTAACCCTAAGAGCAGGATTATAAAAATTTAGAAAAATGAAAAAATATATATTTAAAACAAAAATCATAGCTGCTTTATCTTTATTAACTTTTGCCTCGTGTAATGATTATTTAGATGAGCTCCCCGACAATAGAACTCAAATTGATTCTAAAGTTAAGATTCAGAAGTTACTAAACTCTGCTTATTTATCCAAGAACAGCTACGCTCTAGTAACTGAAATTTCATCTGACAACATTGCTGATTATGGAATTTCAAACCCCAATACTCAGCGGATTCTTGAGCAAATCTCTTATTGGAAAGACATTACAGAAATCAATAACGATGACCTAAAGAATTTTTGGGAAGAATGTTATTTATCCATTGCAAATGCCAACCAAGCTCTTCATTCGATAGAAGAATACCATGGCAAGGAAGATTTGTCTGCAGAGAAAGGAGAAGCTTTGGTCGCAAGAGCTTACTTACATTTTCTCTTGGTCAATGTTTTTTCAAAAAATTATAACCCAGCAAATAGTGGTAGCGACCTAGGCGTGGTTTATATGGAAAAGCCTGAGAAAACACTTAACCCTACCTATAAAAGAGAAAGTGTTGCTTCTATCTATGAAAAAATTGAACGAGATTTAGAAGCCGGACTTCCTTTAATTAATGATGAAATTTACAAAGTAAGTAAATTCCACTTTACAAAAAGTGCCGCTTACGCATTTGCTGCAAGGTTTTATCTTTTCTATGAAAAATGGGACAAAGCAGAAAAATATGCTGACCTAGCATTAGGCAACACCCCAAAGCTAAGAAACTGGGAAAAAATGAGCACACTCTCTAAAAGTGCTAAGGTTCTTTCTAAAGCTTACTTTGAGGACAATTCAAACTATTTGCTTCAAACTTCTACTTCAAACATTGGCTTAATCTTTGGAGCTTACTACACTGGGGGGAGATTTAGCCACACCCAGTTTGTGAATGATAAACTTACCTTCAATGCACCTATGCCTTGGGCACCAAATGGTGTTGAAAGTTCAAGTTTTCACGTTCGCCCAAGCGTTTACCCTGCCACTAACTTAGATAAAGTTTTATTACATAAAATGCCTTATCTATTTGAATATACAGATCCTGTCACTGGAACTGGATATAATCGAAGTGTTTTAACTCCTTTGCATGCAGAGGAAACACTTTTGGTGAGAGCCGAAGCTAGAATTCTGCAAGGAAAGTTTGATGAAGGACTAAAAGACATTCATTTATGGACATCTAATTTCTATAAAGTAAATACGCAAGTGAGCATCGAAGAAAATAACCAGTTCTATGACAATATTCCTTATGCTAGCAGTGAAACACTAAGCGTGAAGAATAAACTAAACCCAGCGTTTACAGTAAGTGCAGGAACTCAGGAAAATCTAATCCATTACTTGCTACACTGTAGAAGAATTTTAACCATTCATGAAGGTCTAAGATGGTTTGATTTAAAACGCTATGGGATAGAAGTTTTTAGAATTCAGTATGATGCATCAAGTATACCTCGCATAGCAGAATCACTAAAGCCCAATGACCCAAGAAGAGCATTACAATTACCCGCTGATGTAATTTCTGCAGGTTTAGAAGCAAATCCTAGATAATTATCATAACTATAAAAAAAATATAAATCATGAAAAATATAAAAATTACAAGTATGCTTTTGGGTGCTTTCCTTTTATTAGGTGGCTGCCAAGAAGATAATGTAGATAAAAACGTTGATGTCATCACTATTGACAGTAGACAACAAACCGAATTTGATGAATATCTTAAAACCATTTTTACAGATAAATATAATATTAAGTTTATCTACAAATGGGATGATAAAGAATCAGACACAAACTACGCCCTTGTACCGGCTCGTCTCTCTAAATCAGTGCAAATGGCTAATATTGTAAAATACTTAGCTTTAGATGCTTACGAATCTGTAGCCCCTGATGATTTTCTGAAAAAATATTTCCCAAAAACCATCATGCTCGTCGGTTCTGCTGCTTACAGAAACAACGGAACAATGGTACTCGGTACAGCAGAAGGTGGCGTTAAAATCACCTTATATGATGTTAATCAATTAAATGACATTCAAGGTAAAACAGAAGAAGAGCTGCAACCAATCATTCAAAGGTTATTTGAGTTCTATTTTAGAACTATTTTTCACGAATTTTCACACATTTTACACCAAACAGTAGATTACACACCTGCTTTTCAACAAATTAGTGAAACTGACTATGTAGGTGGAGAGTGGAACAAAGCATGGGAAGACGGAGAATCTCTGAAAAAAGGATTCATTAGCGATTATTCATCCAAAGAAAGAAATGAAGATTTTGTAGAATTAATAGCTCATTACATTACTACTTCACCAGAAAAATGGGAAGAAAAATTAAATGCAGCCGGAAAAGAAGGAGCTACCAAAATCAATCAAAAAATGAATATCATTTCCACCTATATGGAAGAAAAATGGTCTATTGATATTAATAAATTAAGAGATGAAGTACTGAGAAGAGCTGCTAAATTAAACGAAATAGATCTTAATAAAACTAATGCCTAAAAAGATGAAAAATATAAAATACTTACTTATAGCAATTGTTGGCTTCCTGTCAAGTTCCTGTACCGAAGATTTTACACCTACTTTTGATAAGAATCCTACAGAAAGGTTCTTAGAACAAAAAAATAGATTTAATGAGATCTTAAAAAATTCTGAGCACGGTTGGGTTCTTCAGAGCTTCCCTTCTAGCGATCAACAGCATGGTGGGCATAATTTCTATTTCAATTTTGAAGATAATAATACACTAAAGACCTCTTATGAGTTTCTAGACGTTACAACAAATATCCTAACGTCAACTTACGCCATCAAGCAATCTAGTGGAGTTTATTTATCCTTAGACACTTACAATAACTATGCACACTTTTTCGCAACCCCTACAGCTGATAGATATCAAGCATTTGGGGGAGAATTTGAGTATAATTTACTAGACTCTTCTACAAATGATACCATTAACATCATGGGTAGAAAAACACGCAATAAAATGCGCTTTATCAAATTAAAAGAATCTTGGGCAGATTATAACAACAAAGTAACTGCTAACCGAAATCTCCTCCCCATAGCAAAAATTATAGGTGAACTTGGAGGCAACAATATATCTGTAAACATCAATGAACGCAGAATTCACTTTTCATTCCAAGAAAATGGTGAAAATAAATTGATAGCAGAAGCATTCATTTATACCGATAAAGGAATCTCACTCTATGAACCCGTTGAAATTTTTGGAAAAAAATATCAAAATTTTAACTTCAACGAGGAAAAAACACAAATGCTTCCCGATAATGGAGATCTTGTACTCAAAATCTTCGTTCCAGCAATTGATTTAAGCTCAACGGGATGGGAATTAGACATTTCAATCCCAGAGCAGCGAGCAGATATCATCCAGCAGACGTTTCAAAGTGTTTTTGAAGAAAATCTGAAAAAGGAAGACGAAACACTTCTATCTAAAATCTTCTTTGGAAAACGAGGAAAAGAAGTCGGCATTCAATTTATAACTGGAAAAGGAACTAAATTTTATCTTGCTGCATTTTCATTAAACTTTAGCGGAAGTAGTTTAGGTAAAGAATACTTAGAGATAAAAGAAGCAGGAGAAAGTACTAACTGGAGATTCTATCGTCATTTAAACCCACTGAAGGATATTTTCACAAAAAATACTCCTTATAAACTTGAGCTAAACGATGCTAAAAACCCAACACAAGTGAAGCTCATTAGTGTTGATAATCCAAGTTTTTGGTTTGTTCTCAATAGAAGAAACTCCTAACTAGAAATCTTAGTCAAAAAAAGCAAGGCTTTCAAAAATTTTTGAAAGCCTTGCTTTTTTTTTGTAATTGGTTAACGTGCTTACGCAGCGGTAAGAAGCTTTATTTATTTTCATTATAGCAAGTTTGAATACTTAAACTTATTTTTTTAGACAGGAAATGATAAGCAATAAAACTAGCAATGAGTTTATCAACATTTTGGTTATGATAATAAAAATCGCCATATTCGTTAGTAAATTTATGCTTAGCTTAATTTAATACACCATGAAACACTTAGAAATTGCTTGTTTTACTGAAATCGCTGCGCAAATTGCACTGAAATCTGAAGCCGATCGCATTGAGTTTTGTGATGATTTGTCCTTAGGCGGAACGACTCCAAATTTAGAAATTTTTAAAGGCTTGAAAAAAAATGCGTCGATACCCATTTTTGTGATGATTCGGCCGCGGGGCGGGAACTTTGTTTATTCTAAAGCGGAAGTTCTAAGAATGAGAAACAGCATTGAGCAATTTAGAAATGCTGGAGCAGATGGCTTTGTATTTGGTTTGCTTGATACCAATGGCCATATTGATGAAGAAAATTGTAAAATACTACTAGACATGGCTAGTAATCTCCCCTGCTCTTTCCATCGTGCGATTGATCAGACTCCAATTTTTTTTGAAGGCTTAGAAAAAATCATTGAATTGGGATTCCGTACAGTGCTGACTTCTGGTGGAGCGAGTGCCGCCGAGAAAGGATTAAAAAATATTCAATTGGCTCAAGAAAAATATGGCAAGCAAATCAACATTATGCCTGGTGGAGGAATTAGAAGTAGCAATTTGGCTAAAATCGTGAGCGAATCAGGTTGTAATTGGTTTCATTCTTCAGCAATTGTAGAAAACAGCCAAATTTCTACCACAGAAATTTCAAGGCTTAAAAAAATTCTGAAGTAAATTTTCTAAAGTTTATTCATCTAGAATTTCAGAAACATAATTGAATGAGAGCTCTTGCAAAAAGAGAAATAAAAAATCTACAAAAAATTAATGGGCTGAAGAATTTAAAGGAATGGGAAATCATAGTTTTTATTTTTATGATTATTCCTGTGAATTCTTATAATAATTGATGATGAAATCTTGGTTTTTCATCATCAATTATTAAGATATTTTTAAAATTATTAATTCTGTCATTTTTGAACAAAACGAAAGATGATTAACATTTACTCCTCCTCTTTTTTTTCTTGAGCTACTTCTTCATAGATGACTTTTTCGCTTTTCGTTTCTTCAAATGGGTCTTGTGCATTAGAGAATTCTCTCTTCCCGAAAATTTTCTCTAAATCATCTCTGAATATGACTTCTTTTTCCAATAAAATTTCGGCTAATTGCGTTAATTTATCTTTGTTATCACTTAGAAGTTTAATACAACGCTGGTACTGCTCATCAATAATTCGCTTAATCTCATCATCAATTTTTTCTGCGGTCTGCTCAGAGTAAGGCTTGTTGAATGAATAATCTGATTGCCCCGAACTATCATAATAAGAAACGTGACCAATTTTATCACTCAATCCATAAATCGTTACCATTGCCATACTTTGCTTAAAGGCTCGCTCTAAATCATTTTGAGCTCCAGTAGAGTAATTTCCAAACATAACTTCCTCTGCTGCTCTACCGCCCAGAAGAGCACTCATCTCGTCGAGTAATTGTTCTTCTGTCGTAATTTGCCTTTCCTCTGGCAAATACCAAGCAGCCCCCAAGCTTCTACCGCGTGGAACAATCGTTACCTTTACAAGCGGAGAGGCATGCTCTAGCAACCAGCTGACAGTGGCATGACCAGCCTCGTGGTAGGCGATTCTTTTCTTCTCACTCGATTTTATGATTTTCCCTCTTTTTTCTAAACCACCGATGATGCGGTCTACAGCATCTAAGAAATCTTGACGGTCAATATATTCTTTATTTTTTCTTGCGGCAATCAAAGCTGCTTCATTACAAATATTAGCAATATCTGCTCCACTAAAGCCTGGCGTTTGTTTTGCTAAAAATTCTAAATCTAATTCTTCTTTGATTTTCAAATCTTTTGTATGAACTTTAAAGATTTGTTTTCGCTCATGTAATTCTGGTAAATCGACATAAATCCTTCGGTCAAATCGCCCAGCTCTCATCAAAGCTTTGTCTAGAATATCAGCACGATTGGTTGCAGCCAATACAATGACATTGGTGTTTGTTCCAAAACCATCCATTTCTGTAAGCAACTGATTCAGTGTGTTTTCACGTTCATCGTTACTATTCATCATTGCATTTTTACCTCGAGCTCTACCGATGGCATCAATCTCATCAATAAAAATAATGGAAGGTGATTTTTCTTTTGCTTTTTTGAACAAATCACGTACGCGTGAAGCTCCTACACCTACAAACATTTCTACAAAATCTGACCCCGATAGCGAGAAAAACGGAACTTCAGCTTCACCTGCTACAGCTTTAGCCAACAGAGTTTTACCTGTTCCTGGAGAACCAATCAGCAATGCACCTTTTGGGATTTTACCTCCTAGGCGAGTAAATTTTTCTGGATTTTTCAGAAACTCAACAATTTCCTCTACCTCTTCTTTTGCTCCTTCTAAACCAGCTACATCTTTGAAGGAAACTTTTACCTTCTCATTCTGGTCATAGAGTTTTGCTTTTGATTTACCGATATTAAATATTTGCCCACCAGGACCTCCTCCCCCAGCGCCCATTCTTCTGAAAATAAATGTCCATAGAAGTCCTATCAAAAGTATCCAAATCAATATTTGTACAATCACATTGACCCAAGGATTATTCTCCTCTATACTCATTGAAACTTCTGCTTTAGTTTCCTCGGGGAGTTGATCAAATTTTTGTAAAAATAAAGTTCTATCTCCCACGGTAAAGTGCATATTGGGTGACTCACCTAGAAAACCTGGTGTTTGCTTTAATCCCTTAAATTCAGGTTTTTCTAATGCCTCTGAAGTTAAATAAACCAAGACTTTTTCTTCATCTTTGTTTAATGTAAATTTTTGTATATACCCATCGCGAGCGTATTCAAAAAACTGAGCTTCCTTGATTTGTTTTGCTCCATTATTCAATCCTCCGCTCATGAAAAAAAACCATCCCACTAAAAATAGAGCCAAGAGGGTGTAAAGCCAATTTAAATTAAAACTAACTTTTTTTCTATTGTTATTATCTTCTTTTTTGTCCATTAATTCAGTTCAATGTTAATTTTTTTAGCATCACCCCACATACTTTCGATATCATAATATTCTCTGATATGCTTTTGAAAAACGTGCACGACGATAGAAGCATAATCGAGTAAAACCCACTGCGCATTATCCTTCCCCTCAACCTGCAAAGGTCGCTCTTTTAGTTCATTTCTCACTTTTTTCTCTACCATGCTGGCAATAGCAGAAACTTGCGTATTTGAATTCCCGCTGCAAATCACAAAATATTGACAAATCGCATTGTCTATCTCTCTCAAATCTAGAATGGTGATGTCCTCTCCTTTCACATCTTGAATACTGTCAATAATTTGATGAAGTAGTGGATTTTCTTTTTCTGTCATTCAAAAAATTTAGTTTAAACTACAAAAGTAGTAATTATATCATATATTATAAAATATGTATACCTTAGAGTTTCAATATGAAAAATTTTACTTATCTCAGATATAAAACTTTGGGGTCTACAAATCAAAAGTTGTACCAACTGGCAAAGAACAATTTCCCAGAATTCACCGTTGTATCTACCGAGCATCAGACCAGCGGCAAAGGGCAGCGCGGCAGTACTTGGGAATCATCTGCGAATGAAAATTTAACGTTCAGTTTCCTTCTTCGTTTTGATGATTTCCCCAGCCACGAGGCGCATTTAATTTCCATTTGGGTATCGATTTATTTACAAAAATTCCTGTCAGATTGTCATATTGAGTCAAAAATCAAATGGCCCAACGATATTATAATTCATCAAAAAAAAGCGGGCGGAATTTTAATTGAAAATCAAATTCAAGGGCAAAAAATTCAATTTGCAGTTGTGGGAATTGGGCTAAACGTTTATCAAAAAAATTTTCAAGGCTTAAAAAAAGCAACAAGTATTCAAAATGAATTCCCTGAATTTTCTAAAGGCTTAAAAAATTTTGAGATGAATTTGATAAACTTTTTATTTGAAAACCGTAAAAAACTTAAGCTAGAAAACAAAAATAATTTATATCAATCTTATAATCAACAGCTATTAGGTTTTCAGAAAATCAATACATTTGAGCAAAATGGGGTGTGCTTTTCTGGGATTATATATGGAATTGATCAGCATGGTCGCTTGCTAGTAAAGAGAGAAAAGTCTGAGGTAATTGAAAGTTTTGACATCAAAGAAATTTCTCTAATGTATTAAATTATTAAATTTGAATCATGAAGAATCAAGTGGTATTGGTAAACGAAAAAGACGAGCGTTTGGGGCTTATGGAAAAATTAGAAGCTCATGAAAAAGCTGTGCTCCACCGAGCTTTTTCCGTTTTTTTGTTTAACGAAAAAGGAGAAACATTGCTGCAAAAAAGAGCAAAGACAAAGTATCACAGCCCTCAGCTATGGACTAATGCGGTATGCAGCCATCCATTTGATAATGAGAGTTATAAGGCGGGTGCCTTACGGCGACTACAGGAGGAATTAGGCATTGAATTAAATGATTTAGAAGAAAGCTTTCACTTTATCTACAAAGCTGATGTGGGGCAAAATTTATGGGAGCATGAATTGGATCATGTTTTTGTAGGCAAATATGATGGTGATTTTAATTTAAACCCAAAAGAAGTTTCTGAGATTCAATGGATTTCTTTGGATAAACTTTTTTTAAGCCTTAAAAAAAATCCTGAAATTTATACCGAATGGTTCAAAATAATTTTAACCGAGTACAAAAATAATTTATTATGAAAAAAACACCGCTTAATCAAATTCATGAAAATTTGGGTGCTAAAATGGTGGAGTTCGCTGGCTACCAAATGCCTGTTCAATATTTTGGCGTAAAGGAAGAGCATATGGCTGTACGCGAAAATGTAGGCGTTTTTGATGTTAGCCACATGGGGCAATTTAAAGTTACTGGTAGTGATTCCCAAGCCTTAATTCAAAATTTAATTTCTAATGATGTTTCTAAATTAAAAGTCGGGCAAGCACAGTATTCTTGCTTGACAAATGAAAAGGGTGGAATCATAGATGATTTAATCGTCTATAAACTAGCTCAAAATGATTTTATGCTAGTGGTTAATGCCAGCCGAATAGATGTGGATTGGGATTGGATTTCAAAACACAATAACTTTGATGATTGTCAGTTAGAAAACATCAGCGAGCAAACGGCACTGATTGCTGTGCAAGGACCGAATTCTACAAAGGCTTTACAAAATTTAACGCCTGTTGAATTAAATAAAATTCCGTATTACCAATTTAAGCAAGGAAACTTTGCTGGGATTGATGATGTCATCATTTCTGCCACGGGCTATACGGGCTCGGGCGGTTTTGAATTGTATCTGCCAGCAGAACATGCGGAAAAAGTTTGGCAAGCAATTTTTGATTCGGCTGAAGCTTTCAATATTTTACCTTGTGGATTGGCTGCCAGAGATACTTTACGTTTGGAGAAAGCCTATTGCCTATATGGTAATGACATCAATGAAGAGACTACTCCCCTAGAGGCTGGACTGGGCTGGGTTACAAAACTCCATACAAATTTCACTGGGAAGGAAGTCATTGAACTACAGAAAAATAAAGGGGTTACTAGGAAATTAATTGGCTTTAAAATGACTGAGCGAGGAATCCCTAGGAAAGGCTATGAAATATTTAATGAAAAAGAAGAAAAAATCGGTGAAGTAACTTCTGGAACGCAGTCTCCTATTTTAAATGAAGGCATTGGCTTAGGCTATGTAAAAAAAGAATTTACAGCCCCTGGAACTACAATTTGGCTGAAAATTAGAAATAAAAATGTGGGTGCAAAAATTGTAAAAACACCTTTTGTTTAATTTATTAAGAAACAAACAATGAAAAGAACCTTTGCAGGAGTTGAAGAAAAATATGGTTTAGAAGAAAATGCTAAAGTCATTTTAATCCCCGTCCCATACGATGGGACTAGCACTTGGGGGAAGGGAGCTGATAAAGGCCCTGAAGCTTTTTTGAATGCCGCAGAAAACATGGAACTTTATGACATCGAAACTGCTAGTGAGCCTTATTTAAACGGTGTTTATCTTCACGATAGTGTAGATGAGAATGATAGCCCTGAAAAAATGACAGAGGCAGTTTATAAAACCGTAAAAAATAATTTGGGGAAGGGTAAGCTCGTCACTTTATTTGGAGGAGAACATTCCATCAGTATCGGTGCCATGCGTGCTATGCATGAACATCATGGTAAGTTGAATATTTTACAAATTGATGCTCACACCGATTTACGCCCAGAATATTTAGGCAGTCAATGCAATCATGCTTGTGCAGTCTATGAAGCGAGTCAAAAAAATAACTTGATACAAGTTGGAATTCGTTCGATGGATGCTTCTGAGGTAGAACATATGAACCCTAAAAATGTATTTTTTGCACATGAAATTTATGAACAAAAAAATTGGCAAAAAGAGGTTTTGAAGCGCTTTAAAAAATTACCAGTTTACATTACGATAGATTTAGACGGATTTGACCCGTCCATTGCACCTTCTACAGGAACGCCAGAACCTGGTGGATTAGGATTTTATGAAGTTTTAAAACTACTCAAAAAAGTCTTTAAAAAATATGAAGTCATCGGCTTTGATATTGTAGAATTAGCTGCGAGAGAAGATGAAAAATCAACAGATTTCTTAGCTGCAAAATTGTATTACAAAATGCTGGCTTACTACTTTAACAAATAAAAATTAAAAAAAGCGATGAATCTATAAAATTCATCGCTTTTTTTTAAGCCTTAAAAAATTTTTAAGCCTCTCCTTTCGGACCGAAATTCAGCGGAACCTGACCTTGCTCTGGCTCTTTAATTTCACCAAATTGATTTTCAAATTTATTGATATTATCTACCAACGCTTGTGCTAATCGCTTAGCATGCTGTGGAGTCAATACAATTCTAGATTTCACTTGTGCTTTAGGCATTCCTGGCATCATTTGAATGAAATCAACAACAAACTCTGTATTTGAATGATTGATAAGAGCTAAATTTGAATAGATTCCTGAAGCTGTTTCAGGATTGATTTCAATATCGAAATTTTTTACTTGCTGATTTTGATTATTATTTTCCATAATTTATTTATTGAGTTACTGTATTTTTTTCACTTTCTTCTCCGGTCATCTCTTGGTATTCTTTTTTACTACCTACGATGATGTTTTGATATTCTTTAAGACCTGTTCCGGCAGGAATTAAATGCCCTACAATTACGTTTTCTTTCAGTCCATTCAAATCATCTACTTTTCCAGCTACGGCAGCTTCATTGAGCACTTTTGTCGTTTCTTGGAAAGAAGCGGCTGAGATGAATGATTTCGTTTGTAATGCAGCACGTGTTATCCCTTGCAAAATAGGTTCTGCTGTAGCTGGCATGGCATCTCTTGCTACCACCAAATTCTTATCATCTCTACGCAATTTAGAATTTTCATCTCTTAATTCGCGTACCGTTAGAATTTGTCCTGGTTTCAACACCTCACTATCTCCAGCATCTTCTACGACTTTCATTCCAAAAATCCTATCATTTTCTTCAATGAAGTCAATTTTATGCTCTAAACTAGAATCCAAGAATCTCGTGTCTCCAGCATCGATGATTCTAACTTTTCTCATCATTTGCCTTACAATGATTTCAAAGTGTTTGTCATCAATTTTCACTCCTTGCAAACGATAAACTTCTTGTATTTCATTCACCAAATATTCCTGAACGGCTGTTGGGCCTTTGATGCTCAAAATATCCGTTGGTGTAATTGCTCCTTCCGAAAGTGGCATTCCTGCTTTAATATAATCATTTTCTTGAACAAGAATCTGATTAGATAATTTTATCAAGTATTTTTTTATTTCTCCACTTCTTGATTCGACAATAATTTCACGGTTACCTCTTTTAATTTTACCAAAAGAAACTAAACCATCAATTTCTGAAACTACTGCAGGGTTTGATGGGTTACGAGCCTCAAACAACTCTGTAACACGTGGCAAACCACCAGTAATATCTCCTGCTTTAGCTGATTTTCTAGGAATTTTAACTAAAGTTTTACCTGCTTTAATTTCTTCTCCATCTTCTACAATCAAATGAGCTCCTACTGGCAGGTTATAAGATTTCTCTTCTCCATCTTTAGAAATAACTTTAAGCGTAGGAATCAATTTCTTGTTTCTACTTTCTGAAATTACTTTCTCAGTAAACCCGGTTTGTTCATCAACTTCTAATTGGAAGGTAGAACCTTGCTCGATGTTTTCAAACTCAATTTTACCTGCTGTTTCTGCAATGATAATAGCATTATAAGGATCCCAAGTAGTAATTTTTTGATCTTTTTTCACTTCTTGACCGTTCGCTACGTGTAACACAGAACCATAAGCGATATTATTGGTCATCACAACTTCACCTCTCTTATTCAATAGCTTAAGTTCAGTTGTTCTAGAAATGACAATATCCACTGCTTCTCCAACTTCATTCTCACTTCTTACTGTTTTTAATTCATCAAATTCTACTCTACCACTTTGTTTAGCTTTCAAAGTAGATTCTTCTGAAACGTTACCCGCTGTACCCCCTACATGGAAGGTGCGCAGAGTCAACTGTGTACCTGGCTCTCCAATAGATTGAGCTGCTACAACACCTACGGTTTCGCCTAACTGAGCTGCTTGATTAGTGGCTAAGTTTCGCCCGTAGCATTTAGCACAAATTCCAGATTTAGAATCACACGTTAATGGTGAGCGAACCTCTATCATATCTAAATCAGCTGCTTGAATAGCTTCGGCAATATCTTCTGTTATGATTTGATCTGCTTCTACTAAAACTTCATCTGTTTCTGGATGGTAAACATTGTTCAATGAAGTTCTACCTAAAATCCTATCTCTTAAAGGTTCTACAATTTCATCATTTTTCTTCAATGCAGTGATTTCTAAACCTCTCAACGCACCACAATCATCCTCATTGATGATAATATCCTGAGAGACATCAACCAAACGACGTGTTAAATATCCTGCATCAGCTGTTTTCAGAGCCGTATCTGCAAGACCTTTACGAGCTCCGTGTGTGGAAATGAAGTATTCTAAGATAGAAAGTCCTTCTCGGAAATTAGAAATAATCGGGTTTTCAATAATATCACCTCCCGAAGAACCTGCTTTTTGTGGCTTAGCCATCAATCCACGCATTCCTGAAAGCTGTCTAATTTGTTCTTTAGAACCACGAGCACCTGAATCAAGCATCATATAAACTGAATTAAATCCTTGCTGGTCTTCCCGCATTCTCTTCATCACCAATTCCGTTAAACTTGCATTGGTATTAGTCCAAACATCAATGACTTGGTTGTAACGCTCATTATTGGTAATTAATCCCATGTTATAATTTCCTCGAATAGCATCCACTTGGGTAATTGCATCTTGAATCATTTCCGTTTTTTGGTCTGGAATCAAAATGTCTCCTAAGCTAAATGAAAGTCCACCTTCAAAGGCATTGGTATAACCTAATGTTTTCATTCGGTCTAAGAATGCTGCTGTGGTTGGGAAATCTGTTTCTTTTAAAATTTTACCAATAACATTTCTTAAAGATTTTTTAGTTAAAACTTCATTGATAAAACCAATATTTTCTGGGACAATTCGATTAAATAAGACTCGCCCTACACTAGTTTCAATTAATTTAGTAACTAATTCCCCTCCTTCTTTCACAGAAGCTCTAACTTTAATACTTGCATTTAAGTCAACAGCTTTCTCATTGTAAGCGATTCTTACTTCATCTTCATCATAAAATATCAAGCCTTCTCCTTTTACTTTATAATTCTCATCACTTTTGCGAATCTTGGTCATATAGTATAAACCAAGAACCATATCTTGAGAAGGGACAGCTATTGGCGAACCATTGGCTGGATTCAAAATGTTTTGCGAACCTAACATTAAAAGCTGTGCTTCTAAAATTGCTTCTGGCCCTAAAGGTAAATGCACTGCCATCTGATCTCCATCGAAGTCTGCGTTGAATGCTGTACATGCTAATGGATGTAAACGTATAGCCTTACCTTCTATTAATTTAGGTTGAAATGCTTGAATTCCCAAACGGTGCAAAGTTGGAGCACGGTTAAGCAAGACGGGATGTCCTTTTAGTACGTTTTCTAAAATATCCCAAACAACAGGCTCTTTTCTATCAATGATTTTTTTCGCTGATTTAACTGTCTTCACAACCCCTCTTTCAATTAATTTCCTAACAATGAAAGGTTTATAAAGTTCAGCCGCCATATCCTTTGGCAAACCGCATTCGTGTAATTCTAAGTCTGGTCCTACTACGATAACAGAACGAGCTGAATAGTCAACACGTTTACCCAATAAATTTTGACGGAATCGCCCTTGCTTTCCTTTCAATGAGTCTGAAAGTGACTTCAATGGTCTATTCCCATCCGCCTTTACAGCAGAAGATTTTCGAGTATTATCTAATAGAGAGTCTACTGACTCTTGCAACATTCTTTTCTCATTTCTAAGAATGACTTCTGGAGCTTTAATTTCCATAAGCCTTTTTAAACGATTGTTTCTGATAATAACTCGTCGGTACAAATCATTTAAATCAGAAGTAGCGAATCGTCCACCATCTAAAGGAACTAAAGGTCTTAACTCTGGTGGAATAACAGGAATAACTTTAAGAATCATCCACTCTGGGCGATTAATTTTATTTCCTTCATTTGATTCACGCAAAGATTCAATCACTTGTAAGCGTTTCAAGGCCTCTGTTCTTCTTTGCTTTGAAGTTTCATTGTGAGCTTTATGACGAAGGTCATAAGAAAGCTCATCTAAATCAATTCTTTTCAGTAATTCTTCCAAGCATTCAGCTCCCATTTTAGCGATAAACTTATTAGGATCAGAATCATCTAAATATTGATTCTCAATAGGAAGCGTTTCCATGATATCCAAGTATTCTTCCTCTGTCAAGAAGTCCATTACTTGAAGTTCTTCTCCTTCTAGCCCTTTTGCTATACCTGGTTGAATGACTACATATCGTTCATAATAAACAATCATGTCTAATTTCTTGGATGGAACTCCTAGAATATAACCTAACTTATTAGGCAAAGATCTAAAATACCAAATATGCGCTACAGGAACAACAAGATTGATATGCCCTATACGATCTCTACGTACCTTTTTTTCTGTAACTTCAACTCCACAGCGATCACATACAATACCTTTGTATCGAATTCTTTTATACTTACCACAAGCACATTCGTAATCTTTTACTGGGCCAAATATTCTCTCACAGAAAAGGCCATCTCTTTCTGGTTTATGCGTACGGTAATTGATTGTTTCTGGTTTTAAAACCTCACCATAAGACTCTTGTAAAATAGATTCTGGAGAGGCTAAACCTATACGAATTTTATCAAATTTGCTCGAAAGCGTTTTATTAGTTGACATAGAATTTTCTATATATAAATTAATAATTATATGATGTTATTTTATTGATTTTCAGATTGAAGTAAATCAATATCCAATCCAAGACCTTGCAGCTCATGCAATAATACATTGAAAGATTCTGGAATACCTGGTTCTGGCATCGCATCCCCCTTCACGATCGATTCGTAAGTTTTTGCACGACCAATAACATCATCTGATTTAACAGTCAAAATTTCTCGAAGAATATTGGATGCTCCATAAGCTTCTAAAGCCCAAACCTCCATTTCACCAAATCTTTGGCCACCAAACTGTGCTTTACCACCTAATGGTTGCTGTGTAATCAATGAATATGGTCCGATAGATCTTGCGTGCATTTTATCGTCAACCATATGTCCTAATTTCAACATATAAATAACTCCTACGGTAGCTTTTTGGGCAAATCGTTCTCCCGTTCCACCGTCATACAAATAAGTTGTTCCGTATCGTGGAATACCTGCTTTGTCTGTGAGTTCATTAATTTCATCAATGTGAGCTCCATCAAAAATAGGTGTTGCATATTTTTCTCCCAATTTTTTACCAGCCCATCCTAGTACGGTCTCAAAAATCTGCCCAATATTCATACGAGAAGGTACCCCCAATGGATTTAATACTATATCTACTGGCGTTCCATCTTCTAAGAATGGCATATCTTCATCTCTTACGATTCGAGCAACGATACCTTTGTTACCATGGCGTCCTGCCATTTTATCACCCACTTTTAATTTACGTTTTTTAGCAATGTAAATTTTTGCAAGCTTTATAATACCAGCTGGTAATTCATCTCCTACAGAAATGGTAAATCTCTCTCGATTTAATACACCTTGCAAATCATTATTTTTAATTTTATAATTGTGCAATAATTGCTTTACAAGTTCATTTAAATCTTCATCTGTCGTCCAAGTTCCTCCTGTTAAATTCAAATAGTCATCAACGCTTGATAATAATTTTTGTGTGAATTTAGCTCCCTTAGGAATCACTTCTTCATTTAAGTCATTAAATATTCCTTGTGAAGTTTTCCCATTTAAAAGTTTATATAATTTTTCGAGTAAAACATCTCTTAATTCATCAAAATTTTTCTGGAAACTCTTATCTAATTTCTCAATGGTAACTTTATCTTTTGCGCGTTTATTTTTATCTTTTATACTTCTTGAAAATAATTTTTTATCAATTACCACCCCTCTCAATGACGGATTAGCCTTGAGTGAAGCATCTTTCACATCGCCTGCCTTATCTCCGAAAATTGCTCTCAATAATTTTTCTTCTGGCGTTGGGTCTGATTCTCCTTTAGGAGTAATTTTACCGATAAGAATATCTCCAGGCTTTACCTCTGCACCGATTCTGATTAAACCGTTCTCATCTAAATCTTTGGTTGCATCTTCAGAAACATTTGGAATATCGTTAGTTAATTCCTCCATACCTAATTTAGTATCACGAACATCCATTGAATATTCATCGATATGAATAGAAGTAAACCAGTCTTCTCTTACAACTTTTTCTGAGATTACAATCGCATCCTCAAAGTTATATCCTTTCCAAGGCATGAAGGAAACCAATAAGTTTCTTCCTAAAGCTAATTCACCTTCTTCTGTCGCATAGCCTTCACATAAAACTTGTCCTTTTACTACCTTATCCCCTACTTTCACAATAGGTTTTAAGTTAATACAAGTACCTTGGTTTGTTTTTCTAAATTTAATTAACTCATATGTTTTTTCTGAAGAATCAAAGCTTACGGCTTCTTCTTCTTCAGATCTTTCATAGTCAATCGTAATTTTTTGTGCATCGACATACTTTACTACGCCATTTCCCTCAGCATTCATCAAAATTCTAGAGTCCTTCGCTACAGAACCTTCTAGTCCTGTACCCACAATAGGAGACTGGGGTTTCAACAAAGGAACAGCTTGACGCATCATGTTCGACCCCATCAACGCACGGTTAGCATCATCATGTTCCAAAAATGGAATCAAAGAAGCTGAAATCGAAGCAATTTGATTGGGAGCAACATCCATCAAATTAACACGATTAGGTTCTACTACTGGAAAATCTCCATCTTCTCTTGCAATAACCCTATCATTTACGAAGTTACCATCATCATTTAATTTAGCATTTGCTTGGGCTATAATTTGATCTTCTTCTTCTTCTGCAGTTAAATAAACAGGAGCTTCTTTTAGATTAACTTTCCCATCTTCAACTCTTCTATAAGGTGTCTCTAAAAATCCCATACTGTTGACTTTAGAATAAACACAAAGAGAGGAAATCAAACCAATGTTTGGTCCCTCAGGTGTCTCGATAGGGCAAAGTCTACCATAGTGCGTATAATGAACATCTCGTACTTCAAACCCAGCTCTCTCTCTCGACAAACCTCCTGGTCCTAAAGCTGAGAGTCTACGCTTATGAGTTACTTCAGATAATGGATTTGTTTGATCCATGAACTGAGAAAGTTGGTTTGTCCCAAAAAATGAATTGATAACAGAAGATAAAGTCTTAGCATTAATAAGATCAATTGGTGTAAAGACTTCATTGTCTCTTACGTTCATTCTTTCTCGAATGGTTCTTGCCATACGATTTAAACCTACACCAAACTGGTTTGCCATTTGCTCACCTACGGTTCTAACTCGACGGTTTGACAAGTGGTCGATATCATCCACCTCAGCTTTTGAATTCACTAATTCTATCAAATGTTTAACAATAGAGATAATGTCTTCTTTCGTCAAAACCTGAATTTCTTCTGAAATATTAAGCCCTAATTTTTTATTTAACCGATAGCGCCCTACTTCACCTAAACTATAGCGAGTGTCAGAAAAAAATAGTTTATCTATAATTCCTCTTGCTGTCTCTTCATCTGGTGGTTCAGCATTTCTTAGTTGACGATAAATATATTCTACCGCTTCTTTTTCTGTATTAGTGGGGTCTTTTTGTAGCGTATTTAAAATAATAGCATAATCAGAAGCTTTATTGTCTTCTTTATGCAACAAAATTGTTTTCACACCTGAATCTAAAATTTCTTCGATGTGTTCTTTTTCAAGAATAGTTTCCCTATCTAAAACTATTTCATTTCTTTCAATTGAAACAACCTCGCCTGTGTCTTCATCTACAAAATCTTCATGCCATGTATTTAAAACTCTTGCCGCTAGTGTTCGTCCAAGGACTTTATTTAAATTAGATTTGTTAGCTTTAATTTCTTCAGCTAAATCAAAAATTTCTAAAATATCTTTATCTCTTTCATAACCAATTGCTCTCAACAAAGTCGTTAAAGGCAATTTCTTTTTTCTATCAATATAAGCATACATTACAGAATTAATATCTGTAGCAAATTCAATCCAAGATCCTTTAAATGGAATAATTCTAGAAGAGTATAATTTAGTTCCATTGGCGTGATAAGATTGACCAAAAAACACACCTGGAGATCTGTGTAATTGAGAAACAATAACTCTTTCTGCTCCGTTAATCACAAAAGAACCACTCGGTGTCATATAAGGTATTGTACCTAAATAAACATCTTGAACCACTGTTTCAAAATCTTCGTGTTCAGGATCCGTACAATAAAGTTTTAATCGTGCTTTTAAGGGGACACTATAGGTTAAACCTCTTTCGATACATTCTTGTATAGAATATCTAGGGGAATCAACAAAGTAATCAAGAAATTCTAAAACAAACTGATTTCTTGTGTCACTTATAGGGAAATTTTCTGCAAAAGTTTTAAATAAGCCTTCATTTTTTCTTTGATCAGGACGCGTTTCTAGCTGGAAAAAATCTTCAAAAGACTTTAATTGAATGTCAAGAAAATCAGGAAAATCAGCAATATTCTTTGTTGATGAAAAATTATTTCTTTTATGCTCTTTCTTTGCCAATGTACTCATATTGGTTATTATGTTTTAAATTTTATAGAGTTATTTTACCCTCTATTAACAAAACCTTTGAACGGTTTAAGACTCTTATTACCTAAAATAGGCTTAGACCTATCACCCAAAGTGAAGGTCTAAACCCTTAATTAAAACTCTATTGAAATTATTTCAATTCAACCTCAGCACCAGCTTCTTCTAATTGTTTAGCCAAAGCTTCTGCTTCCTCTTTTGAAACACCTTCTTTCAATGTTGCAGGAACACCATCTACTAAATCCTTAGCATCTTTTAATCCTTTACCAGTCAATTCTTTAACTAATTTCACAACAGCTAATTTAGAAGCTCCTGCAGACTTTAGGATAACATCAAATTCTGATTTCTCTTCCTCTCCTCCTGCTTCTCCTCCAGCAACTGGTCCTGCTACAGCTACTGCAGCAGCAGCTGGCTCAATACCATACTCTTCTTTTAAAATATCTGCTAATTCATTTACCTCTTTTACAGTTAAATTTACCAACTGTTCTGCTAATTCTTTTAATTCTGCCATTTTTAATGCTTTTTAAATTTTATTTATAATTATTGAGTGTATTTTTTATTCTGAACGCTCACTTAGCGTTTTAACTAATCCAGATAATTTCTGTCCTCCGCTTTGGAGTTGAGAAACAACTGTTTTCATTGGTGACTGTAGGATATTGATTACATCGCCTATCAATTCTTCTTTAGATTTCAAGTTAGATAAAGTATCAACCTTGTCATCACCAACATAAACTGCGGCTTGAATCCAAGCTCCTTTTAAGATAGGTTTCTCCGATTTTTTTCTAAAATCTTTAATTACCTTTGCTGGAGCATTTTCTTTATCAGAAATCATAATTGCAGTGTTCCCTTTCAGAACATCATACAACTCTTCATATTCTTTATCTTCTACACGCTCCATAGCTTTTTTCAACAAAGTGTTTTTCACCACTCTTAGCTGAACGTCTTTCTTAAAACAAGCTCTTCTTAAAATTGAAGTCTCAGAAGCATTTAATCCCGAAATATCTGTTAAATATATAGTATCTGTATCAACCAATATCTGTTGAAGATCATCTATCATTTGCGCTTTTTGTTCTCTTGTCATCTTTCAATCAATTTCGAATTAAACACTTTTTGGATCTACTTGTACAGAAGGACTCATCGTTGAAGATAAGTAAATACTCTTCATATAAACACCTTTTGCTGCAGTAGGTTTCATTTTTTGTAAAGTTTGAATCAATTCCTTTGCATTTTCCATAATCTTTTCTGCAGGAAAAGAAACCTTTCCTACAATAGCATGAACGATGCCAGTTTTATCAACCCTAAAATCAATCTTTCCAGCTTTCACATCACTCACTGCTTTTGAAACATCCATCGTAACTGTTCCAGCTTTAGGATTTGGCATTAGCCCACGTGGTCCAAGAACTCTACCTAATGGACCTAATTTCCCCATCACAGCAGGCATAGTTACAATAACATCTACATCTGTCCAACCTTCTTTGATTTTCTCTAAATACTCATCAAGACCCACATAATCTGCACCCGCATCTTTCGCTTCTTGCTCTTTATCTGGAGTAACTAAAGCCAAAACTTTAACATCTTTTCCTGTTCCATGTGGCAAAGAAACAACGCCTCTTACCATTTGATTTGCTTTCTTAGGATCTACACCTAAGCGAACAGCAATATCAACCGTAGCATCAAACTTTACCGTGCTTATCTCTTTTACAATCGAAGAAGCTTCTTCTAAAGTGTAAGCTTTAGTCTTATCATATTTCTTCGCTATCTCTTTTTGATTTTTAGTTAAATTTGCCATATAATTACTCTGGTTTAGTTCCACCTTTCACATTAATCCCCATTGATCTCGCAGTTCCAGCTACCATTTTCATTGCTGAATTAACTGTAAAACAATTCAAATCAGCCATTTTATCTTCTGCTATCGCTTGAACTTGATCCCATGTTACAGTAGCAACCTTGACCCTATTAGGTTCACCTGAAGCTCCTTTTAATTTAGCAGCCTCTAGTAACTGAACAGCAGCAGGAGGAGTCTTAATAACAAAATCAAAAGATTTATCTTGATAAACAGTAATAACCACAGGTAAAACCTTACCCTGCTTGTCTTGTGTACGACCATTAAATTGTTTACAAAACTCCATAATATTTACCCCGGCAGCACCTAAAGCAGGACCTACGGGTGGGGAAGGATTTGCTTGCCCACCTCTAACCTGAAGTTTTACAATTTTTTGAATTTTTTTTGCCATCTTTAATTTACTTTAAAAAATTAAGCGTTTATTTTTGGAAGCAGCCTAAATTTTTTCTACTTGAACATAATTCAACTCCAAAGGAGTTTTACGACCAAAAATTGAAACCATAACTTTCAATTTTCTTTTTTCTTCATTGATTTCTTCTATAACTCCATTAAAATTATTAAAAGGACCATCAATAACTTTGATTGTTTCGCCAACCATATAAGGAATATTAACTAATTCTTCCTCATCAGAAAGGTCATCCATTCTACCTAACATACGATTAACTTCATTTTTTCGCATAGGGACAGGATCCCCTCCTTTAGTAGAACTCAAGAAACTTATCACACCATTTACATTTTTGATAATGTGAGGTATTTCACCTATTAAATCCACTTCAATCATCACATATCCTGGGTAATAAACTCGCTCTTTTTGTAACTTTTTCCCATTTTTAATCTGAATAACTTTCTCTACAGGAACAACAATCTGCCCTAAATGGTTACTCAAACCTTGATAAGAAATTTCATCTTCAATGTACTCTTTGACCTTATGCTCCCTTCCACTAATCGTCTTAAGAACATACCATTTCATTTCACTCATAGAAGATTATTTTAACAATCTATATAATCCATTAATAATATCACTAAATAATGTGTCTACACCATATAAAAACAATGACAATATCAAAGTAAACACCGCTACAGCGATCGTTGCTGATTGAAGGGTATCCCATTTGGGCCAAGTCACATGATTTGCAAACTCTTCATAAGAGCCTTTCACAAAATCAACGATTTCTTTCATGGAAAATTCTTTATGCACGGGCGGAAGGGATCGAACCCTCGACCTTTGGTTTTGGAGACCACTGCTCTACCAGCTGAGCTACGCCCGTATGACAGAAAGTGTTTCTGATTTTATGTCAGAAACACCTCTATTCAAATTTAAAAATATATTTAATCTAAAATTTCAGTTACCTGACCAGCACCTACAGTTCGACCACCTTCTCTAATTGCAAATCGAAGACCTTCGTTGAGTGCAATCGGTTGGATCAAATCAACTTCAATAGTGATATTATCTCCAGGCATCACCATCTCAACTCCTTCAGGCAAGTGAATTTCACCTGTAACGTCAGTAGTTCTCACATAAAACTGAGGACGGTAATTGTTTTTAAACGGAGTGTGACGCCCACCTTCTTCTTTAGTCAAAATATAGACCTCTGCTTTAAATTTAGCATGAGGAGTAACGCTATCTTTAGCTGCAACAACCATTCCTCGGCTAATTTGACTTTTCTCAATACCTCTCAACAAAAGACCTACGTTATCCCCAGCTTCACCTCTGTCAAGAATTTTTCTAAACATCTCAACTCCTGTAATAGTAGAGGTCAACTTCTCATCTCCCATACCCACAATATCAACAGGATCTCCTGTATTAATCACACCTGCTTCGATACGCCCAGTAGCAACGGTACCTCGACCTGTAATTGAAAAGATATCCTCGATTGGCATCAAGAAAGGCTTATCTTGATCTCTTTCTGGAATTTCAATCCACTCATCTACACTATCCATCAACTTCAATACAGTGTCAACCCACTTCTCTTCCCCGTTCAGAGCCCCTAAGGCAGAACCTTGTATTACAGGAGTATTATCTCCATCATACTCATAAGAAGAAAGCAAATCTCTCACTTCCATATCTACAAGCTCCATCAATTCCTCATCATCAACCATGTCTGCTTTATTCAAGAAAACAACAATTCTTGGAACATTTACCTGACGACACAAAAGGATATGCTCACGCGTTTGAGGCATTGGGCCATCTGTCGCAGCCACAACCAAAATTGCGCCGTCCATTTGCGCAGCTCCTGTTACCATGTTTTTAACGTAATCAGCGTGACCAGGACAGTCAACATGCGCATAGTGACGATTTTCTGTTTGATATTCAACGTGAGAAGAGTTAATTGTAATACCTCTCTCCTTCTCTTCAGGAGCATTGTCAATTTGATCAAAAGCACGCGCTTCCGAAAACCCCTTATCTGCTAATACTTTAGTAATCGCTGCAGTTAAAGTAGTCTTACCATGGTCAACGTGACCAATAGTACCTATATTTAAATGCGGCTTGTCTCGGTTAAAAGTTTCCTTTGCCATTTTAAAAAAAATTAATTCTATTTGTGTTTAATTATTCAAATCTAACCGTTGAGCCAATGACGGGATTTGAACCCGTGACCTCTTCCTTACCAAGGAAGCACTCTACCCCTGAGCTACATCGGCCAAAAGTTGAGCGGGAGACGGGACTCGAACCCGCAACATTCAGCTTGGAAGGCTGAAGCTCTACCAATTGAGCTACTCCCGCAAAAAAAGTGGGCAGAGAAGGATTCGAACCTCCGAAGTCGAAAGACAGCAGATTTACAGTCTGCCCTCGTTGGCCACTTGAGTATCTGCCCATTTCAATAAAGAGCCTCTGGAGGGACTCGAACCCACGACCTGCTGATTACAAATCAGCTGCTCTAGCCAGCTGAGCTACAGAGGCAACTCTTGTACGTTTATAAAAAACAACTTTAAAGAAAGTTTCTTTCACAAACGGACTGCAAATATAAAACACTTTTTTTTTCTAACAAAATTATTGATGAAAAAAAATTATTTATTCGCAGTTTTTTCTTTTTTCTTGATTATTTGACGTTTTAATGTGTCGACGGCAAGATTGGTCGCTTCCTCAAAAGAAGAGCCATTCTTCTCCACAACAATATCATCTCCAGGTACTTGCAATCTGATTTCTACTACTTTATTTTCTTTATTATGATTGTTATCCAACTTTAAATAAACTTCTGCTCCTACAATCTGATCTGAGAATTGATCTAATTTATTTAATTTTTCTTCTATAAATTCAACTAATTCTTGTTTTGCTCTAAAATTTACTGCTTGCAAATTTACTTTCATAATTTTCATTTTTTTTCTCTTGGATGAGAATGGTTATACACTTTTTTTAATTCTTCAATGTCATAATGGGTATATTTTTCTGTTGATGATATAGCTGAATGACCCATTAATTCTTTTACACTATTGATATCCGCACCTTTTTTCAATAATTGCGTCGCGAATGTATGACGCAAAACATGTGGGCTTTTCTTCCTTTTTGTGGAAACTATACTAAGGTACGAATTGATTAAGTTATGTACAAATTTTGGATAAATCTTATTTCCTTTATGTGTATAAAAAAGGGATTCTCTTAAATTTAATCTTGTTTTATCCTGCATCAAATTCATATATTGTTCTACTTGGTCTGCTAAATAAGAAGATATCGGAATCATTCGTGTCTTGCTTCCCTTTCCTCGCACTCTTATCATCTTCTCACCAAGTAAGACATCAGAGCTAGTTAAACCTATCAATTCTGCTCTTCTGATTCCTGTGAAAAAAAACATTTGAATGATTAAATAATCTCTTCTTTGATTTACTTCTTCTAAATCAAATTCCATTTCTAGAATTTTTTTTACTTCTGATTCTGATAATGGTGGATCAATATTTTTTAAAGGCTTTAAAAATTTTAAATCTTTTGCTGGGTTAAGTGATATTTCTTTTAACTCAACCAAAAAACTAAAAAACTTTTTTATTGCACTGATTTTCCTGTTAATAGTTACTGCCTTTAAATTCTGTTGATTCAAGAAAGCTATATAACTTCTCAATATCACTAAATTTACTTCATGAAAATCTAAGATTCCTTTGGATTCTAAAAATTCAATAAATTGATTTAAATCAAAATCGTAAGCATGCAATGTATGCTTGGAGTATCTTTTTTCGTCTCTGATGTAAATTAAAAACTGATCTACTAACATAAAAAAAACCGCTTATACAAAGATAAGCGGTTTTTTAGTTTATTGTAAAACTTATTTAAGCTTCGTTTTCTTGCTGCATTCGCTGTTTGTGCGCAGCTCTTAATATCTCCTGACGACGTTTTACTGAAGGTTTTGTGAATTGTTGTCTTTCCCTTAATTCTCTTAAAACCTTTGTTCTATCATATTTTCTCTTGTAGCGTTTTAAAGCTCTTTCGATTGATTCTCCGTCTTTTACTGGAACTATTAACATAAAATTACATCTCTTTTATTAATGAAAGGCAAAGTTAAACAAAAATAATTAATATACAAATTAATATTGTTGATATTCTACATCCATTTTCTTCTCAATTTCTGCGTATTGTCCAGATACTAATTTATCTCGAATGGCTGTAAAGGCATCGATGGTGTCTTCGATATCTTTGTCTGTATGGGCTGTGGTTGGAATTAATCTCAATAAAATCATTCCTTTTGGAATGACTGGGTAAACGACAATGCTGGTGAAAATTCCATAATTTTCACGAAGATCTTTGACTAGTAACGTGCCTTCTACCGTGGATCCTTCTAAGAAAACTGGTGTTACACAAGTATTTGTACTACCTAAATTGAATCCAGCTTTTCTTAATCCTGACTGAAGTTTATTGGTATTTTCCCAAAGTTTATCTTTTAGCTCTGGCTGATTTTGTAGCATGTCTAATCTTTTTAGCGCACCAATCACCAATGCCATGGGCAAAGATTTAGCAAAAACTTGAGAGCGCATATTATATTGTAAGTATTCTATTACATTTTTATTGCCTGCAACAAATGCTCCTAAGCTTGCCATTGATTTTGCAAAGGTTGAAAAATACACATCAATTTCATCTTGAACTCCCTGCTCTTCTCCAGCACCTGCTCCTGTTTTGCCCAAGGTTCCAAAACCATGCGCATCATCCACTAATAGTCTGAAGTCATATTTTTGCTTTAGTGCAACGATTTCTTTTAAATTCCCTTGTTCGCCTCGCATTCCAAAAACTCCTTCAGAAATCACTAAAATTCCTCCATCAGTTTTTTCTGTAATATTTTGAGCTCTTTTTAGCATTTTCTCAAGACTTTCAGCATCATTATGTTGGTAGGTAAATCGTTTACCTAAATGCAATCGAACTCCATCTACTATACATGCATGACTATCACTATCGTATACTACCACATCTTTTGGGCTCAATAGTGTATCTATGATAGATAGCATCCCTTGGTATCCAAAATTTAATAAATATGCAGCTTCTTTGTTTACAAATTTTGCTAATTTATTTTCGAGCTCCTCATGCTTTTCGGTGTGGCCACTCATCGCTCGAGCTCCCATAGGGTAAGCCAAGCCATATTCTTCACTGGCTTTTTTATCTATTTCTCGAACTTCAGGGTGATTAGCTAAACCTAAATAGTTATTTAAACTCCAGCAAATAACTTCTTTCCCTTGAAATTTCATTCGTGGGCCTAATTCCCCCTCTAGCTTAGGGAAAATAAAATAACCTTCTCCATAATCTGCAAACTGTCCTAATGGGCCTCTATTCTGTTTTATTCTTTCAAAAATATCCATATCTTATTTATTCATTATTTTTTTTAAATCTTTAAAGAAAATTTTATCTAAAGTCTTGTCTGGCAAGAGATACATTGCTGCTTTAAAAAATAACTTTTTAGGCGCTATCACATATCTTGTCTTGGGTTTGGGGCTTTTATAAATTTCCCAAATTTTATTAGAAACGGCTTCTACTGGTAATCCTACTTTTTCAATTTCATTCACTGCTTCATCCAATTTTTCAAAAATCAATTCATAATCAGTGCCTACGTAAGGATTTTCTTTGTTTTTTGCTTTCCCCCAAATTTCTGTTTTGATTGGCCCTGGTTCTATAATGATAACATCTAGCCCATACAACATCATCTCTCTGCGTAACGCATCAAATACTGCTTCAATAGCATGCTTTGAAGCTGAATAAGGGCCAAGCATAGGCCTAGTCATCACGCCAGCAGTAGAGCTAATCATGAAAAGTTTTCCTTTCCATTTGGCTTCTTTGGATGCGCCCAATAAAGGTAAAAGTTTTTGTGTAAAGTAAATTGGTGCAAATACATTAATTTCAAATTGATTTCTCAACTCTTCTATATCCACGTATTGAATTGGGCCATACTTAGCTACGCCTGCATTATTTACCAAAACGCTCAAACCTTGTTTACCAATTCTTTCTTCAATTTGCTGAACAGCTTGGTCTACAGCAGAGTAGTCTGTTGTGTCAAAAACCAATGTCTGGAACGTTTCGGGAAAATTTTGTTCAAATTCTTGTGCATCTTCTCTTTTTCTCACACTTCCAAACACAAAAAAACCTTTTTCTAAAAATTTCTGAGCGGTTGCTTTACCTATTCCAGATGAAACTCCAGTCACTACTGCATATTTTATCATAAAAACTAAAATTCCTTTTGATTAAAGCCTTGTTCTTTCAGCCAATCATTATTATAAACTTTATTCATATACCTAGAGCCATGGTCAGGGAATATCAATACAGCAAAATCATTTTCAGATAATCTGTTTTTATATTCTCTCAACCCTTGAATAACGGCTCCACTTGTGTACCCTGCCAAGATTCCTTCCTCTAGCGCTAACAATCTAGTGCAATAGGCACTATCTTCATCCGTCACGGTTACATATTCGTCTATGACGGAAAAATCTGTTGCCCCAGGAATCAAATTCTTCCCTAAACCTTCAATCCTGTAAGGTTTAATTTTAGATTTATCTAATTCTCCCGTCTCATGATAAGTTCTAATCACAGAACCATCAGCGTCTACTCCTATGATTTTAATCTCGGGATTTTTCTCTTTCAAGTAGCGCCCCACTCCAGAAATTGTACCGCCTGTCCCTGAAGCTGCAATCAAATGCGTGATTTGTCCATCGGTTTGCTCCCAAATCTCAGGCCCCGTACTCAAGTAATGAGCATCAATGTTTTTTAAATTAAAATATTGATTGATATAAATAGAATTGGGCGTTTCTTGATGGATTCTCTTCGCCGTTTCGTAATAACTTCTAGGGTCTTCTGCTGGTACATTCGCTGGGCAAACATGCACTTCTGCGCCCAAAGCCTTCAGAAAAGCAATTTTGTCTTCTTTTGTCTTATCACTAACTGCAAGTATACATTTATAGCCTTTTACCGCACTTGCCATCGCAATACTAAAACCTGTGTTGCCAGAAGTCGTCTCTACAATAGTAGCTCCTTTCTTCAAGATGCCTTCTTTCTCTGCCTCTTCAATGATGTGAAGCCCAATTCGGTCTTTTGATGAATGCCCAGGGTTAAAAAATTCTAATTTTGCAAAAACAGGGCAGGGTAAATCTTTTCCAATCTTATTTAACTTTACAATTGGCGTATTACCTACCAATTCTAAAATATTTTGGTTGATTTTATTTTTCAAAATTTTCAGATTTGAAAACAAAAATACAATTTTTTTAACGGCTTATATAAATTGTAAAGTGAAAGCTTTTTTAAGCCTTTATAAATTTTTATAGTTTATTTATTAGTTTATCAAAAATAAAAAAGCTTCGGAGAAACCGAAGCCTAAAAATTACTATTATGAGAAAATATTTTATTTCTTAAACTTTTTATACTTATTCATAAACTTATCTACTCTACCCGCAGAGTCAACCAACTTCATTTTACCAGTATAAAAAGGGTGTGATGTAGATGTAATTTCTAATTTCACCAATGGATATTCAACACCATCTATTTCTACGGTATCTTTTGTTTCAGCTGTAGAACGGGTAATAAACGTATCTTCATTACTCATGTCTCTAAACGCTACTAATCGATAATTCTCTGGATGTATATCTTTACGCATAACTACCTTATTTCTAAAATCGGACTGCAAATATACAAATAATTATTTCTGTAGCAAATATTTATTTATTTTTGTTTAAACTTTAAAGTATGAGAGCTTTATTTCTTTTCTTGCTCACATTTTGGGCTACTTTTTTTCTTTCTTGCCGAGAGGATTTAGAGGTGAAAAATCAAAATTTGCATTTCGCCATTGCTCAAGACAGTTTGTTTTTGGACACCATTTATTCTGGAATTTCATCACCTGTTTTTTCTTTCCAGATTAAAAATCAAACTAAAAAAAATCTTCTTATTCCTGAAATTTATCTCGAAAATACTTCCAGCTATATTCATTTAAATATTCATGGGAAAAGTGGTCAAAATTTTCATAATGTCCTGTTATTGAAAGGTGATAGCTTGAGAATTTTGTTTCAAATTGTTGCTCCCGAGTCAACTGAGTCTAAAGAAATAAAAGAAAAAATAATTTTTAAAGGCTTAGAAAATAATCAAAAAAATATTGAGATTTCAGGTTTTATTCAGAAATCAAAAATTTATAAAAATACTGATGATTTAATTTTTCAAAACAATCAAGCGACGCTTCACAACGATATAGCTCATATTTTTACAAAAGATTTAGTCGTGGCTCAACATCAAACTTTAAATATTCAACCAAAAACAAAGTTGTTGTTTTTCCATGAGTCTAAAGTAATTTTAAACCCCAATAGCGAATTAAATTCTAATGGAACGCCTGAAAAAAGAGTGATTTTCAAAGGCTTTAGAAATGATGCTGGTTATGATTCGATACCTTTGCAATGGAAAGGAATCAAAGCTCAAAATGCCAAAATCAATCTCCACTCTACTGAAATCAAAGCGGCTGAAATTGGTTTGGATGCTGATGAATCAGATTTAGTCATCGACAAAAGCCTCATTATCAATTCTGGAACTTACGGTGTCCGTGCCAAGCAGAGCAAATTAAAAATTTTTAATTCCGTGTTTTTCAATGCATCTCAGGCGACTTTACTTCTAGAGGGGCCGCTGGAAACTGAAATCATTTATTCAAGTTTTGCCAACCCTGGAATTCACCAATATGCTCAGTCGTTTGGCGAAAATATTCCTATGGAAATTAAAGATTATCAAAATCAGCCATTCAAAATCATCAACTCGATTTTTCATGGGCGATACCGCCAAGGGGTTGTTTTTGGCTCAAAACCCTCTAAGCCAATGATTTTCAGTCATGTTTTGATCAAAAATGATGATGATAAAAATCTTGATTTGAATGATAATCATATTTTTAATGCCATCATTACCCGCGAACCTTTATTTAAATCTATTTTTCTAAAGGCTTTAGATTTATCGCTCCAGAAAAATTCACCTGCAAAACAGAAAGGGATTTCTATTGAAGGGATCTCTACTGATTTGAATGACCAAAGTCGAAAGAGTCCGCCAGACTTGGGTGCTTATGCTTCTATAGCTGATTGAGCATAGCCTCGCCATTTTTCAATTAAATTTTGCATATCAGAAGGGATTTCTGAGTTAAATTTCATTTCTTCCTTCGTCACTGGATGCTGAAATCCTAAAGTCTTGGCGTGCAAGGCTTGCCGAGGGCATGTCTCAAAGCAATTTTGTACAAATTGCTTGTATTTATTGAAGGTTGTGCCTTTCAGAATTTGATTTCCACCATATCTTTCATCATTGAATAAAGTGTGCCCAATGTGTTTCATGTGCACTCGGATTTGGTGAGTTCTGCCTGTCTCAAGACGACATTCTACCAAAGTTACGTAGCCAAAACGTTCTAAAACTTTATAATGTGTAATGGCGTGTTTACCTTCTGGCTCTTCCAAAACCGCCATTTGCATTCGGTTTGAAGGGTTTCTTCCAATATTTCCTTTCACCGTTCCTTCATCCGACTCTACGTTGCCCCACACTAGTGCGATGTACTTTCTGCGCGTTGTTCTTTCAAAAAACTGTTTGGCTAAATAATCCATTGCATATTCAGTTTTAGCTATGACCAAAAGCCCACTGGTATCTTTATCTAACCGATGCACTAAGCCTGGTCTTTCTAACTCACTTTGTATACTAGGTAAATGATCAAAATGGTACTTCAAAGCATTCACGAGTGTCCCGCTGTAGTTTCCATGCCCGGGATGAACTACCATACCAGCTTCTTTGTTTACTAGTAAAAGACTTTCATCTTCATACATGATATTTACTGGAATATTCTGCGGAATGATTTGATTTTCTTTGGGCGGATAGCTCAAAACTACTTTGACGATGTCATTGGTTTTTACTTTGTAGTTTTGCTTTACGGGTTCTTCGTTTACCCAAATATTCCCAGCTTTGGCGGCTTGTTGGATTTTATTTCTAGAAGCATTTTCTATAAAATTCATTAAATATTTATCTACCCGAAGTGGCTTCTGCCCTTTCTCTGCACGAAATCTATAGTGTTCATACAACTCTTCTTCATCCTCATCTTCCTCTGGCCTTTCATGAAATTCTTGCATATTCTATTCAATTGAAATTCCTGTCGTATCAATTTTAGGTTTTGCAGGAGCCTGCTGTGTTTTGTTCAATTCCATATTCTGTTTTGCCCGCTCATCGTGCTTCACTTGATTTCTGATTTCTTCAGGTAAATCACTAAGGTCTATTTTATTTGCATTTTGTACAGAATTATAGTATAAAGAATCGTCTCTACTCACTTTCCTACGGAAAAGAATATCCATTGAGTCAATTTTTGAACGTAACTCTCCTCTGTTTTTATCTGATAACCAAATGGAAACAGGCAATCCTTCATCATACAAATCAGTAGATGGCGGGTCTTGATAAACGACACTACTCAAAATCGTATCATTGTTCTCACCTAAAAATGCAACATTCCCTAAGTTAAAAAATCGCTCCTTCAACACTCGTTTTGCTTCTTGAAAACTCAACCCCAACAAATCTGGCACATTTACATCTACACTAAAGCCACGCCCCAAGACCAAATCAACCTTTGCTCCACGTGGCAAGGAAGTTCCCGCTTGTATCACCTTATTATTATACAAAACACGCAACACGGCATCTCTTGCCGGGTCTTCTTCATAAATCGTATCACCCACCACCAGATTTCGCATCGCTAATTGTGTAAATGCCATTCGCTTACTTTTATCTATCAAGTTAGGTAGCTCCACTGGTGGGTAGTCGCTCGGGTTGCTTTTTATGAAAATTTTTCGCCCTGGCTTTACCTGCGAGCCCGCTGCGGGGTAAAAATCAATAACCGTAAAGGGCTCTACATCTTCAGTAAATTTAACGCTGTCTACAGTATAATGTAGGTTCATCTCATCAAGTTTTGCCGTTGCATCTTGTATCTTCATCTTAGACAAATCTGGCACTTCTACTTCTATATTATGGTAGGTATAATCGTTCAACCATTTAAAAGTAAAAAAATAAGTCGAAATCAGAAAAAGCGCACCTAAAATTAAAGACAACCAAAATTTCCAATTTATTAAAGCTTTAAAAAATTTCATACATTTAAATAATTTACAAATATAAAAGTTTTGTTTAAAGGCTTGCTAAATTTGTATTTACCAAAAAAATATTTTTTTGAAAAAGAATAATAGTATTTTTGAAGCCTTAAAAATTTTTTTATGAAAAATATTGCAGTCGTTTCAGGTGGTTTTTCAGACGAGCATAAAGTTTCTCTAAAAAGTGGACAAACAATTCTAAATCATATCGATAAAAATAAATTCCATGCTTTTGACGTGCAAATTCTAAGCAACATCTGGCAAGTCGTCATCGATGGAAAGAAATTTCCTATTGAAAAAAGCGATTTTTCTTTTACCAAAAATGGTCAAAAAATAAAATTTGATTGCGTTTTCAACATCATTCATGGGACGCCAGGCGAGGACGGGTATTTACAAGCATACTGGGATTTGGTGGGCCAAAAATACACTGGCTGCGGGCACTACCTCTCTGCACTGACTTTTAATAAAAAAGATTGCTTAGCCGTTTTAAATAAATATGGAATATCCACTGCTCGATCAGTTTATTTAAGAGAAAATAATGACTACGATGTTGACGAAATTATAGAAAATTTGGGCTTGCCTTGTTTTGTCAAACCCAACCAATCTGGGAGTAGTTTAGGCATTTCAAAAGTGAAAAAAAAGGAAGATTTTTCTAAGGCTTTAGAAATTGCATTCAAAGAAGATCAAGATATTTTAATCGAAGAATTTATCGACGGCACCGAGGTTTCGGTAGGTGTGATTGAGTACAAAAATGAAATAATAGTGCCTGGTATTACCGAAATTATTTCTTATAACGACTTCTTTGATTACCAAGCTAAATACGAAGGCCGATCCAAGGAAATTACACCGGCCAATATTCCATCAGATTTGTATGAAAAAATTTCTTCTACAGCCATTCATATTTATAAATCTTTGGGATTAAAGGGCATGTCGAGAAGTGAATTCATTCTACGAGACAATACTCCTTATTTCATAGAAATCAATACTTTACCAGGGTTTTCACCAGCAAGTATTCTCCCCCAGCAGCTGGCGTATGCTAAAATTAGCATTCAAGATTTCATTACCAATGAAATTGAATCTGCTTTAAAATCATTAGATTAGTCAAAAATTCATTATTATGCAAAGAATCGCCGTTTTCCCGGGCTCTTTTGATCCCATCACACTTGGTCACTTTGATATTGTAAAAAGAGCTATTCCTTTGTTTGATAAAATCATCGTAGCAATTGGTGAAAATGCTCAAAAAAACTATATGTTTTCACTAGAACAACGCATCGATTTTTTGGAGAAAACCTTTCATGGTTTCCCGAATGTTATGATTGATACTTACAAGGGTTTAACCGTCGATTACTGCAAAGTGAAAAAGGCTAATTTTATTTTAAGAGGTTTAAGAAATCCAGCTGATTTTGAATTTGAAAAAGCTATCGCTCATACCAATCGTGCTCTAACTCACCAAGAATTAGAAACCGTTTTTTTACTCACATCATCAGGGAAATCTTACATCAGCTCTAGCATCGTGCGTGACGTAATAAGGAATAAAGGCGACTATAGCCTCCTCGTACCTAATGCTGTGAAAATCAATTGAATGTGATTTTTTTTAAGGCTTAAAAAATTTTAAATGTTTAATTTCAGCTGGGGTGGAATCAGTTGAAAACTCCTCCGATGGTAGGGGGATATTCCTGTCTTTAAAATCCCTTCGCGATGCTTCTTGGTAGGGTAGCCTTTATTATTTACCCAATCATATTGAGGATATTCTGCATGCAATTCTTCCATGAAGGAATCTCTTTCGGTTTTGGCCAAAACTGATGCCGCTGCTATATTAAGGTAATGAGCGTCGCCCTTTACACAGCATTGAAAGGGAACTTCCTCATAAACTTTAAATCGATTGCCGTCTACAGCTAGAAATCCTGGCTGTTGTTTTAATTTTTTCAAGGCTTTGTGCATTGCTAAAAAACTGGCATTTAGAATATTTATTTCATCTATTTCTTGTGCAGAACAGAATCCGATACCGAAGCTTAAAGCTTCTTTTTTAATTTCTATTGCTAGTTTTTCTCTATTTTTCTTAGATAATTTTTTAGAATCATTGAGTATAGAGGAGTGATAATCCCAAGGTAGAATTACTGCTGCCGCATAGACTGGGCCAGCTAAACAACCTCGCCCGACTTCGTCTAGTCCTGCTTCTAGTAGTTTTTTTTGATAAGATAATTTCATGCAATAAAATTATGACTACTAATTTTTAAAAGTAAAAACTAAAGTTTTAGAATGAAAAAATCCGATATTTTTTTTTATCGGATTTTTTAAGGCTTAAAAAATTTCTATAATTCTAATGCTCTTCTGATAGAAGAATCATCATTCCCACCCATCAAAATTTCAGCAGGATTTTCTATGGCTTCTTTTACAGCGACTAAGAAACCTACTGATTCTCTTCCATCGATGACTCTATGATCATAAGAAAGGGCTACATACATAATTGGTGCAATCGAAATTCCTCCATTTTTCACCACAGGTCTTTCTACAATATTGTGCATTCCTAAAATAGCAGATTGTGGCGGATTAATAATTGGTGTAGAAAGCATTGAACCAAATACGCCTCCATTGGTAATTGTAAATGTGCCTCCTGTCATTTCATCAATACTGATTTTATTATCCCTTACTTTGATGGCTAAATCTCTGATGTTTTGCTCAATTCCTCTAAAAGTAAGCATCTCTGCATTTCTCACAACGGGAACCATCAAACCTTTTGGTCCAGATACAGCGACAGAAATATCCATAAAGTCATGTAAAACTTTGTAATCTCCATCAATCATTGAATTAACTTCTGGGTATTCCTGCAGCGCTCTAGTAACGGCTTTGGTGAAGAAAGACATAAAACCTAGGCTCACGCCATGCTTTTCTTTGAATTCTTCTTTGTACTTTTTTCGAAGCTCAAAGATTTCCGTCATATCCACTTCATTAAATGTGGTGAGCATCGCTGTCTCATTTTTCACAGAGACCAATCGTTCTGCTAATCTTCTTCTGAGCGAAGACAACTTTTTTCTTTCAGTACCTCTATTGGCATAGCTTGGCACAGAACCCATCGCTGGTGTATAATTTTCCGCATCTTCTTTTGTTATTCTTCCATCTTTTCCCGTGCCTTTCACCTGTGATGCATCAATTTCTTTTTCTGCTAAAATCTTTTTAGCTGCTGGGGAAGCTGTACCGCTGGCATAAGTTTTCTTTTTCTCTATTGCCTTTTCTGTATCATTAGAAAGAGCTTTAGGTGTTTCTGTCTCCACTTCTTTAGGTGTCGTCTTCTTTTCTTGAGCTTTGGGTTTCTCTGCTCCCATATCAATCAAGCAAACAACTTGCCCTACTTGTACTACATCGCCTTCTTCGGCTTTTAGGGTGATAATGCCACTTTCTTCAGCTGGCAATTCCAATGTAGCTTTATCAGAATCCACCTCTGCAATGGCTTGATCTTTATCTACATAATCACCATCTTTTACTAGCCATTCGGCTATTTCCACTTCTGATATAGATTCTCCCGGTGAAGGGACTTTCATTTCTAGTATACTCATAATAATTCTTATTGTTCGTTCAGGTCAAAAACTCGATTAATTACATTTGCTTGATTGATACTCCATCTTTTAGAAGAGCCAGATGCTGGTGAAGCGCTCTCTCTTGGTGAAATCATTTTCCAAGAGTATTGGTTTAGATGTCTCAGAATATGAGACCACGCACCCATGTTCTCAGGTTCTTCTTGTGCCCAAATCAAAGATTTATGGTTCGGGTAAGATTTTATCACTTCATTTATTGTCTTATGATCTAGTGGATATAATTGCTCTAACCGAACTAATGCCACATTTTCAATTTTTGCTTCTTTTCTATGCTCTAATAAATCATAGTAAAGCTTACCACTACAGAAGACTAATCTTTCTACTTTCTCTTTCTCTATATTGTCATCAATGAGTGGCTGGAATTTCCCGTCAGTTAAATCCTCTAGAGAACTTTTTACCAATGGGTGTCTCAGCAAGCTTTTGGGTGTAAAAACAATTAATGGTTTACGGAAATTCACCTTCATTTGCCTTCTCAATAAGTGGAAAAAATTGGCTGGAGTCGTACAATTTGCCACAATCATATTGCCCATCGCACACAGCTGCAAATATCGCTCTACACGTGCGCTTGAGTGCTCTGCTCCTTGACCTTCATACCCGTGGGGGAGCAGCATTACAATTCCATTTTGGATTTTCCATTTATCTTCTGCCGCAGAGATATATTGATCTATGATAATTTGAGCCCCATTGGAGAAGTCTCCAAATTGTGCTTCCCAAATCGTTAAGGTTTTAGGAGCAGCCATCGCATAACCATAGTCAAAACCTAATACTGCATATTCTGATAAAAGTGAATTATAAATTTCCAATGTTCCATTTCTATGAGGAATATTGTTTAATAAAATAAACTCTTTTTCATCTTGCGTTTTAATGACAGCATGGCGGTGAGAGAATGTTCCTCGCTCTACGTCTTCACCCGAAATTCTTACATTAAAATCTTCTGTCATTAAACTGCCATAAGCCAGCAATTCTGCCATCCCCCAATCAATAGCATTTTCTTCAAAAACCATATCATGGCGTTGCTGATGAAGTCTTTCAATTTTACGAATAAAATCTTCTCCTTCAGGTAAAGTACTTATTGTTTTAGCTACTTCTTTTAATTTATCGAGAGGAAATCTTGTATCAACATCTTCTAAAATGGCTTCTTCCCTTTTAATTTCAAAATCTTTCCATGCTTCTGGCATAAAAGGATCTAATGAATTTCTCTCAATCTTTTTAGAATCTTCTAAATTATTTTCAAGAATATTTTTAAAGTCATTTTCCATTTCATCAAGAAACTGATCGTCGACAATTTTTTCTCCCTTCAGCTTTTGATTGTAAATTTCTCTTGCCGTATCATGCTTATCTATAGCTTCATACAACTTTGGCTGTGTAAATCGTGGTTCATCACCTTCGTTGTGCCCATATTTTCTATAGCCTAGTAAATCAATAAATACATCTTTATTGAATGCTAAACGATAATCTACCGCAAATCGAATGGCATGAATCACCGCTTCTACATCATCGGCATTCACGTGGATTACAGGGCTCAAAGTCACTTTGGCTATATCTGTACAGTAAATGCTTGATCTTCCATCCAAGTAATTAGTCGTAAATCCAATTTGATTATTAGTTACGATATGAATCGTTCCACCAGTGGTATAGCCATCAAGGGCTTCCATTTGGATTACCTCATATACAATTCCTTGAGCAGCAATAGCCGCATCTCCGTGAATGAGGATGGGCATCGCTTTACTCGCATCTTTTTGATACTCTAAATCTATTTTTGCCCGGGTAATTCCTTCTACTACAGCATCTACAGTTTCTAAATGAGAAGGGTTTGGAGCTATATTGATTTTAACCTCTTTCCCTTTACTGGTTTTTGTGAGAGTAGTTGAACCTAGATGGTATTTCACATCTCCATCAAAATAATCATCATCAAAATCCTTCTTTTCAAATTCACTAAAAATTTGAGAGTAAGATTTCTTAAAAATATTTGCCAAAACATTCAATCGTCCGCGATGAGCCATCCCTACAATAAACTCCTTCACACCTCCTTCTGCACCACGAGTAATGATTTCATCCAAAGCTGGAATAATAGTTTCTACGCCTTCCGCAGAAAATCTTTTTTGCCCTACAAATTTTTTATGTAAAAAATCTTCAAAAGCTGTTGCTTCATTCAATTTATGAAAAACCTGCCTTTTTTCTTCGGGCGTTAATTGTGGAGTATTTAAATTTTTGTTGAGCCATTTTTGAATCCAATCTACCACCTCTGGCTTGCGTATATACATATACTCTATCCCGATAGAGCGGCAATACATATTCTCAAGGTGTTGTACGATTTCTTTTAAAGTCATGGAATTTTTAAAACCTAAAATTTCACCAGCTTTAAATTCCGTTTCTAAATCATTTTCGGTCAGGCCAAAATTCTCTAAGGCCAAAGTCGGGCGGTACTCCCTTCTTTCTCTTACAGGATTAGTCTTTGTAAATAAATGACCTCTAGTGCGGTAACCATTAATTAAGTCAATGACTTTAAATTCTTTTTGAAGCTTCTCAGGAAGATCACTCAAGGAATCAATTTCAGCTGTGTTTTCTTTGGCATATCCTGATTGCCCAAAATCGTATCCTTGGAAAAAAGCTTTCCAAGAAGGTTCAATACTATCTGGGTATTTTTTATACTTTTCGTATTGTGACTCTACAAATTCTGCATGTACTGCATTTAGGAAAGAAAATCTATCCATTACATCTTATTCTTTTTTGCTTTAGCAATTTATAACAAAGATAAAATTTTCTTTAATTTATCAGCCTTTATATTGATAGAAAAATAAAAAAAAAGCCCTGAAATTTTTCAGGGCCCTCAATCGTATACTTTTTTATTAAAACTGGTAACCTAAACCAACTGAAAATACACCATTTTTGAAATTATTCTTTTCTGAAACTTTTAAGCTTTGAAGTGATTTGTTATTTTTATCAAACACATTAGTTAACCCAAAGTTGTAGCGTGCATCAACAGTCAAACCTTGAGCTAATTTATACCCAGCTCCTACAACTGCACCAAAGTTTACTTTTGAAAAAGCATCTTTATCTAGTTTCTTCGAAGTTTTACCTAACGCTCCATCATACTTGAATTCAGAACCTGTATTAAAGCTTAATTGTGGCCCTGCTTGTAAGTTCAAACCTTCTGCAACATAAAATTTCGCTAAGACTGGAACGTTAATGTTTTGCGTTTTGAAATCATAAGTCTCTTTTCCTAAAGTCCACTTAGCACCTTGGGTTGAGTAAAGCACTTCTGGTTGAATTGAGAAGCGGTCTGCCACTGGGATTTCAGTAAATAAACCTACATGGAAGCCAGATAGACCTTTTGTGTTCATGTTTTTCGCAGCATCGCCTCTCAGTGTAGAGTAGTTATATCCTGCTCTTGCTCCAATCTGAAGTGCTTCCATACTTTGTGCATTCAAACCAATCATTCCTGCAAATGCAACCGAAGCTGCTAATATTAACTTTTTCATTTTCTTTATTTTTTTTAAAGTTATGTTCTAAATAAATCAATTCATGTGCCAAAAAAGAAAAATTCCTAGTCTTAAGAAATTATTAACTTCACAAATTCTATTGTCAGATTAAAAAAATCGAAAAAACACATCTCAATTTAACTGAAAATCACTTGAATTTTAGTGGCTCGAATATATGTTTTCACAATTTTAGCCATTGTAATTCGGAGCTTCTTTTGTTATTACAATATCATGGGGGTGACTTTCTTGCAGTCCAGCATTCGTTATTTTCACAAATTTTGCGTTTTCTTTTAGCGATTTCACTGTTGGCGTTCCACAATAGCCCATTCCAGCTCTTACACCTCCGCATAATTGGTAAACCACGTCTTTTACTTCTCCTTTGTAGGGTACACGTCCTTCAATGCCTTCTGGCACTAATTTTTTTGCATCTGTTGCCTCATTCTGGAAATAGCGATCTTTACTTCCACGTTTCATTGCTGCTAAAGACCCCATTCCTTGATATGTTTTGAATTTCCGCCCTTGGTAGATGATTTCTTCACCAGGCGCTTCATCTGTTCCAGCAAATAGACTTCCCAACATTACGCAGTCTGCCCCAGCTCCGAGAGCTTTCACAATATCTCCTGACAATTTAATTCCGCCATCTGCAATTACTCTAACGCCTTTATTTTTAGCATATTCATAAACATTACTAATCGCCGAAAGCTGTGGCACCCCAACCCCTGCGATTACACGCGTTGTACAAATTGACCCTGGCCCTACGCCAACTTTCAGCGCATTTGCTCCTGCTTCTACTAAAGCCTTTGCGGCTTCAGGCGTTACAATATTTCCTCCCACAATATCCAAATTTGGGAAAGCATTTCTCACTTCTTTGATTTTGGATAAAACACCTTGCGAATGCCCATGTGCTGAGTCTAAAGCTATAACATCTACCCCTGAACTTACTAAGGCTTCTACCCTACTTAGCGTATCTTCTCCCACGCCTACACCAGCACCCACGCGCAAGCGGCCACGGGCATCTTTACACGCATTAGGGTATTCTGCCAAATTGTCAATATCTTTGATGGTGATTAAACCGATTAATTTATAATCTTTATCTACAATCGGTAACTTCTCAATCCTATTTCTCAATAGAATTTCTTTTGCGTCTTCCAAGCTAGTCTCAATTCCAGAAGTTATCAGGTTTTCTTTAGTCATCACATCCGTCACTACCTGAGTCATGTCTGTTTGGTAGCGAATATCACGATTAGTCAAAATTCCGATTAAAGTTTTGTCTTCTTCCACCACGGGCAAACCAGATATTTTGTATTTACGCATTAGTTGCTCAGCATCTTGCAACAATTGCTCGGGTCGCAAAGTTATGGGGTCAGCTATCATCCCATTTTCAGAACGTTTGACCAAATCGACTTCTTTTGCTTGCCGCTCAATCGTCATGTTTTTGTGAATAAAGGATAAACCTCCCTGCCGTGCCAATGCTATGGCTAGGCGAGCTTCTGATACAGTGTCCATCGCTGCACTTACGATGGGGATTTGTAGTGTTATGTTATCAGTCAATGGAGTTGAGAGATCTACCGCTGAGGGTAGTATATTTGAATAAGCTGGAACTAATAATAAGTCATCAAAAGTGTAGGCTTCTTGCAAAATTTTATCGTTTAAAGACATATTTCCTTTTGCCGCACAAATTTAGCGTTTTTTTTTAAGCCTTAAAAAATTTTATTTAACTTCACTTAATTTTAAATTCCGAATTGATGAAATTAAAATACAAACAAAAACTAGTTCGACATCATTTGATTTTTGCACTTATTTGGTCTGGGTATTCTTTGCTAGTATTCACACACAAAGAAAAACGGGATTGGCTAAGCTATGGCTGGATTCTCATTTCTATCGCTTGGATTTCGATTTATTTCTACAACAGAAGATACCCTTACGTGAGTATCCAAAATGGAATTATGCAAGTAGGTGGGCCATTGGGGAAGAAAGTAAATTTAGACCAAATTCAAAGTATTCGGAAGTTTGCTGGCGATTATAAAATCAACGCTGGGAGCAAGATCATAAAAATTAATACTAACAAAATTGATAACGAATCGCTACAAGAATTAAATGCTTTTTTTGAAAGTCTAGAGATTGAATGGACTTAATTTTTCTAAGGCTCAGATAATCAATTAATAATGACTGATGGGAGTTATTTTAAATTATAAATAATTTAAGCTGGAGGATTTCTGCCTAATTTTTTTTAAGCCTTAAAAAATTTTAATAAAAATCTTATTTTCGCATGATATAAAAATAAGCGTTATGGATTTTAAAAAGCTTAATAATTTAGTGGGCTGGGTAGTTTTTGCATTGGCTTCGATACTTTATTTGCTGACGATAGAAACTAAATTTAGTTTTTGGGATTGTGGTGAGTATATTGTTTCCAGTGCAAAACTAGGTGTCACACACGCTCCTGGAGCTGCTGTTTTTCAGTTAATTGGAGCTGTATGGGCTGGGTTAGCCTTTGGTAATGGTGCTTTGTATAGCATTCTCATTAATGCTTTATCTGCGCTTTCTAGTTCATTGACTATTTTGTTTCTCTTTTGGACGATTACGCATTTGGCGCGCCGTTTATTTTTAAAAAATAGTGCTTCTCTTTCGTCTACTCAAATTATCTTAATCTTGGGGGCAGGTGTATTAGGAGCTGCATGTTTTGCTTTTTCTGATTCCTTTTGGTTCTCGGCTGTGGAGGGAGAAGTTTATGCCATGGCATCCATGTTCACTGCTTTGATGCTCTGGTTGGCTTGCAAATGGGAAAATGATGCTGGCTTGCCACGTGAAAATAAATGGTTGATTTTAATTTCTTTGCTCATCGGGCTGAGTGTTGGGGTGCATTTAATGGCGATTTTAGTCGTTCCAGCGATTTGTTACATTTACTACTTCAGGCATTATGAGTTTACTTGGAAGAGCTTTGCTATAGCGAATCTTCTCACGATTTTGATTTTCTATTTTATCTTTAAAGTTATTTTTTCTTACACGATGTCCTTCTTTGGGAAATTGGAGATTTTCTTAATCAATACCCTCGGAATGCCTTTCCAAAGTGGATTGCTGGTCGGGATTATTTTATTCTTTATCGTTTTCTTTTTTGCTCTTTGGTATACGCAAAAAAAGAATTGGGTGACTGCAAACACAGTTGTTTTATCAATTTTATTTATGATTATTGGTTTTTCTAGTTGGCTGGTAATTCCCATCAGGGCTACGGCTAACCCGCATATGAACCTTAATGACCCAGATGATGCAATTGGGTTACTAAATTACTTCAACCGAGAGCAATATGGTGATTGGCCAGTTTTCTATGGACCTCTCTACACTGCGCATATGGACTCTAATGGCGTTGAGAAAAACCCAGATGGAACTTATAAAAGAAAAGACGATGGGCCTATTTATAAAAAAAATAAGAAGAAAGGGATTTATGAAGAAGTCGGGAGAAAATACAGCTATGTCTACAGCGATGCCCACACAGGTATTTTTGCACGAATGCACAATCCTCAAATGGCTGATAATTACCAAGCTATCATGGGTGAAGTGGAGCGTTACCAGTCATATGACCCCGTGACTGGCGAGCGAACTGAACATATCAGAAAACCAAGCCTTTGGCAAAACATTCAGTTTTTCCTCAACTACCAAGTGGGGTATATGTATTTACGTTATTTTGGGTGGAATTTCGTTGGAAGACAAAATGATTTTGAAGGTCATTTGGAAGTAACGAAAGGTAATACCATTACTGGGATTCCCTTTATTGATTCTTATTTTCTAGGAGACCAAGGTCTGCTTACCAAAAAATTTAAAGATAACAAAGCTCGTAATATCTATTTTGGAATTCCTTTAATTCTTGGAATCATCGGCTTTATTTTTCATTGGAAAGAAGACCCCAAGCGAACTTTTGCACTCATCTCCCTATTTTTACTAACGGGATTAGGCATTATTTTATACACCAACAACAAACCTTTTGAGCCACGTGAGCGAGATTATGCCGTGGTGACCTCCTTTTTTGTATTTGCTATTTGGATTGGATTAAGTTTATTATCGATTTTTAAATTCCTTCGTTCCAAAATAAAAATAGACGTAAAACCCTCACTCGGCGTTACTGCTTTGGCATTTATCGCTCCACTCTTGATGGGCTTCCAAAACTGGGACGACCATGACCGATCTGAGCGATTAGCAGCACACGACTTGGCTTACAATTATTTAGTCAATTTAGACCCCAACGCCATTCTCTTCGTTTATGGCGATAATGATACGTATCCGCTGTGGGCCATTCAAGAGACAGAAGAGTTCCGAACCGATATCAAAATTGCTAATTACACGCTTTTGGGTTCCCCTTGGAACATCAGCCAAGCCCATAGAAAAACTTACCAAGCTGAGGCCATACCCCATCAGATGACTGAAAGCGATTACCGTGAAGGCCGGAATGAAGCAATTTTGATTTTATCAGCGAATCTTCTCAGTCAATTAAGAGAATATGCCGCTGAACAAAACCCTGAATTGCTACCAAGTTTAGATAAAATTCAGCCTTACAACGATAACGGAATGACAGCAAAAGAAGCCATGAATTGGATTCTAAAACCAAATCCCGCCAAAAATGAATTGCTTTCTATTCTAAAGCAAATTTATAATCCTAATCTAGATAATATTTTACCTACCAACAAAATCATTATCCCAGTTAACAAAGAAAATGTAATCAAAAACAAATTAGTTTCACCCCAATATTACGATAAAATTTTACCGAATCTTAGCATTACGATTCCTAGCAATGCCATCAACTACAAGAACGAGCTCTTCATGCTAGATTTGTTTGCAAATTACGACTGGACTCGCCCGATTTACTTCTCCAGCGGCGGTTTATATGATAATGCAAATATTTTCTATACCAATGATTATTTACAATTTGAAGGCTTCAGCTATAAACTAGTTCCTCTCTTGGCTTCTCAATCGCAATACGGTAGCGATGCACTGGTAGACAGTGAAGATATGTATCAACAAATCAAAAAATACCGATGGGCTAATTTTAACAATCCTGATGCTTATTTTGACCAAACTAGCACCAATAATATTCTTACTTACCGCAATGCGGTGATAAGAACGGCGAAAGATTTAACCGATAATGGAGAAAAAGAAAAAGCGAAGGAAATCATTGACTTACTGATGGAAAAAATTCCACTAGAACGTTACGAAACAGGCTATTCTCTCTATGGGCTCATCCCGATTTATCAAAATTTAGGCGAAAATCAAAAAGCAGAAAAACTCCAAGATTATTTGCTAAAACAAAATCAAGAGGAATTAAACTTCTATGAATCTTTGCCTCCAAGAAAACAGCAAAGCATCCTCTCTGACTGGCGAAGACTGCAAAGTGAACAACAATATTTTGCTGGAATTTTAATTGAAAATTATTTGAAAAAGGGACAAAAAGAGGAAGCTAAAAAAGCTTTTGAAAAAATTTACCTTCCTGTGGTTCAGCAAATTTCTAGTTTGATAGAAAAAGCCAAAAGCGTCGGACTAAATAATTTAACCGAAAAAGAACAAAACGAACTAACAAGTGCGATTTCTTCTCAACGTTCGCTGATCCCGCTGGCAGCAGAAATTGACTCCATCTATGCGGAAGAAAAATTTGATGAAGTCAAGAATATAATGTCTCAAATAGGCATCGAGAAATAATAAATTTTAGCAAAAATCCGTCTAAATTTTCAAACAAATTCTTAAATCAAAAAAAAGGAGAAATTTTTTAAGGCTTAAAAAATTTCTCCCTTTTCTTAATTTTCTTGCCTGAAAATCAATCCAGTTTCAGTCGCTCCTTTCGGTTAGCTAATTCCCAAGCTATCGCAAAAACATACTGCGTTCTTTTAGTCAACAAAGGGTAATTGATTTTATCAGCAGTATCGGTCGGTTTATGATAATCCTCGTGAATTCCATTAAAAAAGAAAATAGAGGGAATATTATTTTTAGCGAAATTATAGTGATCTGAACGATAATACAAACGCTCTGGGTGGTCTGGAGCATCGTAAGTATAATCTAATGCCAAGCCAAAGTGATTTTCGTTAAGCTTCTCTGCAATTGAGCCCAATTCTTTGCTAAGGCGCGTTCCGCCAATCAGATAAAGGTAATTCGGCTGATTTTGATGCTTTTCATCTACACGACCAATCATGTCAATATTCAAATTCGCCACTGTATTTCCTAAAGGAAACCATGAATTTTCAACATAATATTTAGAGCCCAAAAGCCCTTTTTCTTCACCAGTCACATGCAAAAAGATGAGACTCCGCTTTGGTTTAAATCCCTTTTGTTCCAATTTTTTAAAGGCTTTGGCAATATTTAGAATTGCAATGGTACCGCTCCCATTATCATCTGCTCCGTTAAAGATTTCCCCATACTGCTCGCCCACGTGGTCTAAATGTGCAGAGATCACAACATATTCATCAGGTTTTTCGCTTCCTTCAATTTTAGCAATGACATTGTGCCCGACTTCCTCCATCGCACGAAACGTTCCTTTAGGAATCGCTTGCAAATAATCGCCATTCTCTCCAGCTCCTTTGATTTCTAAATCCTTATATTTTTCTACCAAAAAATCAGTTGCTAAAGCTTCATTTTCTGTCCCAGCTTCTCTACCTTTCATTTCATCGCTAGCATAAACATAAAGTTCTTTTTTGACTTCGATTGAATCTATTAGTTCTAAATATTCTGGTTTGAAGTCTAAAGTTTCAATTTTGGGTAAAGCATTTTTCACTTCATTTTGTGACTGACATTGACTGAAAATGACACTACAAAAGCTTAAAAGTAAGGTTTTAAAATTCATTCATTCGATTTTTTGTAAAATTAATGGAAATCTGATTAATAGCTTAAAATTTTTTAAGGCTTAAAAAATTTTCCATAAAAAAAAGCTACCTTCAGTTCGAAAGTAGCTTTTTCTTTAAAAAGCCTTAGGAAATTTATTTCACCAATTTCATTTCCTTGATTAGTCGGTCGGCGTTAGCATATTTATCAATAATGAATAAAATATACCGCGCATCTACCATGATGTTTCTAGAAATTTCTGGGTCATAGTACAAGTCGCTCATCGTTCCTTCCCACACACGGTCAAAGTTCAATCCAACTAAATTCCCGTCTGCATCCAAGGCTGGCGAACCCGAGTTACCACCTGTCGTGTGGTTTGTGGCAATGAAGTTAACGGGCATTTTGCCATTTTTAGCATAAACGCCATAATCTTTTTTTGCGTACAAACTTCTTAATTTTTCTGGAACATCAAATTCGTAATCACCAGGAACATACTTTTCCATCACGCCTTTCAGGTAAGTTGTATTGTCATAATACACGGCGTCTCTCGGCGCATAGCCATTCACTTTACCATAAGTCACGCGCAAAGTAGAATTCGCATCAGGAAAGAATTTCTTTTCATCTTGCATAAAGTCCATTTGCGCTTTCATATATTTTTTGAGCAAATCATCTATTTTATTCTGCAAGCTTATTCGCTTGGGAGAGGCTTTTGCACTGTAAGCAGATTCTATTGCTCTGATTTTTTGAATCAAAGGATCTGCATTCAAAATTTCCTTTAAATTTTCTTGACTCAAAAATAATTTCGGATTTTCAATCAAAGAAATTTGATTGATTTTTCTACCACCTGTAATGATTGATGTATCTAAATCCTCTGCTGTGATATTGGTGTTATCTGGCTGAAATTCAGCAGGAACATTTTTTTTATACAAATTCCAAACGGCTAAAGAAACATCTTTATCTACTTGAGGTTCATAATCTTTATACAGAGACTTTAAATAATCAGAAACTCGGTTTCTAAGTTCATGAGAGACTTGCCCTTCATTTTTTGATAAATCACTTAAAGTTAACGCTATGCGGAAGGTTTCAGAATTTCTATAAATCGCTTCATCAAAATAAGCTTTCGCTAAATTATAATGCTCTATCTTTTGGTACAATTGATTTAAATCTTCAATCATCGATGGGTATTGTACGCATCTTTCACTTTTTTCTGTCTTACACTTTTCTCTGATTTTGTTCAGCAAACGCTGCTCGTAATCTCGTTTTATCTGAATAGCTCCAGACTTCTGAATTCCTTGATTTACACCAATCATATTCTTCCAATAATTGGCAATACTCGCATATTTTGATGCGTATTTGATTTTAATGTTTTGGTCTTGCTTCATGTAAGCATCCATAATTTTCAGTGCCTCATCTCTTACTTCAACTTTTGCAGGATTCAAAGTTTTCACCGTTTGCTCAATAGCAGAAGCTGGCAAATATTCATCCGTCAAACCTGGGAATCCAAAAACAAAAGTAAAATCATTCTTTTCTAAACCTTTGATATTTATTGGTAAAAAATGTTTTGGCTTATAAGGAATATTTTCTGGGGAATATTCTGCTGGTCGATTATTTTTATCGGCATAAATTCTAAACAAAGAAAAATCTCCCGTATGGCGTGGCCAAACCCAATTATCGGTATCACTACCAAATTTCCCAATACTACTAGGTGGCGCCCCCACTAAGCGAACATCTCTATAGGTTTCTGTGATGAATAGGTAGTATTTATTCCCTTTGTAGAATGGCTTCACAAAAGCCTCTTGCCAATTTTCTTTTTTAGTCTTATTTACAATAGTTTTTATGTTCTCCTTTATTGCACTCTCAGTCATATTTTCACCTATCAAAACCTCGTTTGTAACTTCTTTAATATCAATAATGAAAGTCGCCGTCAGGCCAGGATTAGCCAATTCATCGCTCATACTTTTTGCCCAGAATCCATCTTGCAAATAATTATTTTGTAAGGTACTGTGCGACTGAATTTGGCTGTACCCACAGTGGTGATTGGTCAACAGAAGCCCTTGCGGTGAAATGACTTCTGAGGTACAACCACCGCCAAAATGCGCTATTGCATCTTTGATGCTGGCTTTTTGGGAATTAAAGATATCTTTTGCAGATATATTCATGCCCATTTTTTTCATTTCTTTTTCGTTCAATTCTGTAGGGATCCACATTCCGCCGCCAGTTTGGGCGAAAAGAAAACTCCCGACAAAAATCAGTAGTGTTGAAAATTTAAAGTTCATTCGTTTTATTTTGCATTAAATATAATTAATATCTGTGAAATAGATGCTTTTTAACTTTTTTGTGAATTTGATTTAAATTTTTTAAGGCTTAAAAAAATCCATTAGAAAATTATTCTAACGGATTTTTAAAGGCTTAATTTTTTTTAAAAAGAAAATCAATCTACAAAAGCGTGTCTGTAGCCTTTTACATCATCCCAATGACCTCTCGTGAAGTCAGGAATTACAACTGGTGCGCTACCGTTTTCTAAAGAAATTTTAGAAAGCTCTGGCAAGCAACTCCATTCCGCTAAATCATAAACATCCATATCTAATGGCAGCCCATTTTGTAAGCAATATACCAAGCGGTAATCCATGATAAAATCCATCCCTCCGTGGCCTCCTACTTGCTTTGCTTTTTCTTCTAATTCTTTGTGAATTCTGTGTTTATATTTTGCCATCAATGCATTTTTTACTTTTTCAGGTACAAAGCCATGGGAATTTAAGTTTTCATGGTCTGGCGTTATATCAGAGGAAACTTGCTCTGGCTCCAGCGCATAACCTGACACAGGATATTTATTGGCAAAACCTTTTGTTCCAGTCAATTGGTACATTCTAGAGTAAGGTCTTGGATTCACTACATTGTGCTGAATTTGGATGGTTTTTTGCTTCTCAGTCTTTATCATCGTGATGGTATGGTCTCCATTCTCAAAATGATCTGGAGCTACGCCATAAGCACTCTTCCAAGCTTCAGGGCCGTTCACTGCCTTGGTATCTACTGAAACCAAATAATTCATCTTATCTCCACGGTGAATGTCTAGAAGTTGTGCCGCTGGCCCCATGCCATGCGTTGGGTAATTATCTCCTCTGTTATCTTTATTAAATTTTAAACGCCAGTTGTCGTGATAAGCTTTCCAAAAGTCTGCTAGATTATGAATATAAGCTCCTTCTGCATGTAAAACTTCTCCAAAAACACCTTGCTGTGCCATATTCAAAGTCGTTAATTCAAAGAAGTCATAAACACAGTTTTCTAACATCATGCAATGTTTTTGAGTTCTTTCTGAAGTATCAATCAAACGCCAAAGATCTTTCATTGTCATTGCTCCTGGTACCTCTACAGCTACATGTTTTCCTTGTTCCATTGCATACACAGCCATATCTGCATGTGTTCTCCAGTCGGTAACGATGTAAATTAAATCAATATCATCTCGCTCCACCATTTTTTTCCAAGCATCTGCACTGCCAGAATAATCTGCGGCTTTTGGCAGGCCAGCTTTAGCCAATATTCTTTGTGTTTTCTCTACACGCTTTGGCTCAATATCACACAAAGCAACAATCTGAGTCCCAGGGATGTGCGTGAATCGCTCTACAGCACCTGGCCCCCGCATTCCTAAGCCGATGAAACCTACGCGTACGGTCTCTAGCTTAGGTGCTCGTAAGCCCACAACATCTTTTTGCCCTGCAGGTCTTGTGGGTACTTTGGTTACAATCTGCCCCAGAGCATTTCTTTCATAGTCATTAAAATTCATGTTTGAATTTACTGTCGTCTTAGCGGTGTTTGAGTTTTGTGTTGCACAGCTCCAAAATAAAAAGGAGTTTAACAACAGGAAAAACAATGTAACTTTTTTCATTCTATTTTTAATTTTCTATTGTTTTTTATGAATTCTCAAATTTAATTTTTTCCTCTTGTAATTACAAATTTTAGGAGAATATCATGTTTTTGGCCCGTTGTGCATTTTAAATAACTGAATCTTTTAAATAATTAACCCTTCATGCCTTTTGATTTAGCAGAATAAAAAGCATTAAACTAAAAAAAGCTATAAAAAAATAGCCCTCCTTACGGAGGGCTAAAAAGCTTTAATTTTTAATACAACGCACGCTGAACCCGTTAGCTCGGCTGCTGCGGCCGTTCGCACCGCTGTTGCCACTGTTGAAGTACATGTGGTGAGCGAAGTTCCTGTCGCTAGCAGAGCTACTCCAGTAGTACCCGCCAGAATCCTCGTAGCTCAGTAGACCATCGAGATAGTAATAGTAGCCAGCAGCTGCAAGGTTTGGCAATACATCTTGACTCGAACCTACTTGTCTTACAGCTTTGAGTAATTCCTCCCACTCCTCTAGCGTCGGAACATGGTAACCAGACGGGCAAGGGTTATTACGTCCTCCTGCTCTCCACAACGCTAAATCTGAACCTGATGCATTTTCACCACCCTCTACCCAGTTAGGGTCTTCAAAAATAAACTTCCCTGCTGCTTTGTCTGTGTTTGTCCAACTTGGGGCTTTTACAAAGGTCTTTTCTCTACTCCTAACTCTATTCCTAAACTCATGCCCATCACTCACTCTCTGCCATTGGTATAATGAACCGTAGAGATTTTTGTCACCGTGGATAGTTTCTCCTGTTTTATTAACGGTAGGGTTAAAATCAGAACTATGGATGTCTGCATATTCTGCACCAAGGTTGAGGTTGAGCCATGTTTTATTATAATTAGTAGCAGTTTCAGTTACAATTGTGGCACAATACACAAAATCATGCTTGCCGTCACCAAAGTGCTTGTCAAAAAGTATGTTTTCTGGCGTACATTGTTTGATTTTATTGATGATCTCCCCTGCTCTGTCTGGATACTTCTTACGAATATAATCTATCCTTATCTCATTCAATATTTCTCTTTTAATCTCTGAAAGACTTGTACGCTTCACCAGCTTATTATCTTTTTCATCCCAAATTAAAAGCCATTGGGTAGATTTTTCCTCCTTAACATCTTGTATGCGCAGGTCTCCTCTTTGGTTGCCTTTTGCGCTGATGTCTAGCATGGCTTTTGGCTCATCTGTATTAATGCCCACCTGAGCCATAGCTAAAGCCCCTGGCAATACAACGAAAGAAAGTAATAATTTCTTCATTTGTTTTAATTTTTTGGTTAATATTTTATTGATTTATTCTTTTCTTAATTAAATTTTTGCTGTTTTTTTGCTGTTTTTTTGCTTCTTCTTTTAGAAAGAGCCCCAACCCGTGAGGCTCTTCTTTTTGAAGAAATTACTACTTCCACACAGGTGAAAATAGAAAAACCGCACAAGATTTTCTTGCACGGTTTTGCGGTTCGCTCCCGAGGGGAAGCAAAAAATTATTATAAGTTACTGATAATGAGTTGTTTAGCTCATTGCTTGTGTGTGTGTGTGTGTGTGTTTACACTTTATTTTGAAACTCACAAATTTCATTTGTTAAAATTTCGTTATTTTTTTGTTAAAAATTTTCGTTGAGATTTTTCTCTTCTCTCAACCTGCCCGCAAATGTATTTTACGTTTTTGAATTATGCAAATTTGTTTTGAGGTAGGTGAACTTAAATGATCATTTACACTACACCTTGTGCTAACAT
>NZ_UNSD01000007.1 GCF_900538215.1 Candidatus Ornithobacterium hominis | reverse complement strand
GTGTTAAGCCTCCCGCTAGCGTTCATCCTGAGCCAGGATCAAACTCTCCGTTGTTATTCCTTAAATTATCTAATGTCTTAAATAATAATTATAACTGAAAAGCTATCCCCAAACTCATCAAATTGACACTTGGCTTCTTTTGCTTATTTTGTCTTCTAATTTGTATCTTATTTCTATCTTTATGAACTCCTCTACCCTAAAAGGGCTGCAAATATATAAATTCTTTTTCTTTTAATCCAAAAAAAATTTATCCTTTTTTTTATCAAACCTTCAAATAACTCTCTCTCTCAAAAGGACCGCAAATATAAATACTATTTTTATTCCCATCCAAATTTTTTACCCTGTTTTTTGTAACTTTTTTTTAAATAAATTGTAATTGATTGATTTACAGATGGATATAATTGAGTTTTTTTTTGTTTTTTTTTGATTACCCTACTTAATATATTGAATGATATTATAACTAATCTCTATTAATGATGAATTTATGCTCGCATGGTGGACGTTTTGACTATGTTATGAACGCTTTTTCTCTTCCTGTTTTTTTTAAGCCTTTAAAAAAATTACTTCCAATTTTCGATAATATAAGCAATCATATACGCTGCTAATTTCGCCGTGCAGTCATCAATATCAAAATTAGGGTTGAGCTCTGCTACATCCGTCAGCGCTAATTTCCCCGATTTACTTACCAGTTTCAGTATTTTCTGTACTTGGAAGGGCGTTAAACCGTTCACACAAGTGGCACTAACGCCAGGTGCGTAAGCTACGTCAAATACATCCATATCTAGAGTCAAGTAAAGCACATCTACTTTTTCAATAAATTCCTGCAAAGTTTCTTCCCAATTTAAATTTTGATGAATTTCTTCGGCAAAAATGTAATTCGCTTCAATTTCATCCGCTTTTTGAAACAAAATCGGGGTATTCCCATAACTCTGAATTCCTAAACAAAAATACTTAAACTTTGAATTATTTTTATCTGCCAAAGCATTCATTTCATAAAAACCTGTGCCTGAATTTGTTTGCGGCGATGGTTTCCTCAAATCAAAATGAGCATCGATATTAATGACTCCAATATTTTTCTCGTGCTGAAAAAGTGCTGCGAAATTACCCAAAGCCACCTCATGCCCACCACCCAAGACGATGGGCTTCTGATTCTGCAGAATCATTTGGCTCACAATTTCTGTTTGCAATTCTCGTGCTTTTTCCAAGTCTCCATTTTCACAAAGAATATCCCCAGCATCCAAGAGATTTAACGGCTGATGATAGGGTATGCCTGATAGGAATTGCCTGATTTTCTGCGGAGCAGCGGCAGCCCCCACTCTACCTTGGTTTCGTCGCACGCCTTCATCACAAGCAAAACCTAGGAATACAAAACTATTTTCTTCCGCTTCTTCGCTATAAGCTTTTATCACTTGATGCCACCGCCAGCTTTTCTCCCCAACTTCTTCATCAATACGCCCTTGCCACCACTTGGGGCTAAACTCTTCTTTCATTTCTCTTAATTTTATTTTGTTTAAAATTTTCTAAGGCTTAAAAAAATTTCTAAAATTTTCTCAATTTTACTTATCTTTTAATTTAAAGCTACAATGTATGAAAATTTACACCAAAAAAGGTGACACTGGCGAAACTTCTTTGTATGACGGGGAAAAAATTTCTAAAGCCTTAAAAAATTCTATGAAAAAAGCACTCTTAATCATCAATGGTAAACCACCCAAAGAGAAAATTGACATCTCTAAATTCAATGGTATTTTTTGTACGGACGGTGCCTATGCCAAAGCTCTAGAAATAGGGATTCAACCAGAAGTCATAGTTGGTGACCTTGATAGTATTTGCCTAGAAAACTTAGATTCTACCATAGAAGTTTTGCGCCGTTCCAATCAAAAATTCACCGACTTCCATAAATCTTTGGTTGAAATTGAAAAGCGTGGATTTCAGTCGGTAGATGTGTATGGTGCCACGGGCTTAGAGCACGACCATTTTCTCGGTAATTTATCCACAGCATTGAAGTTCAAAGATAAAATTAGAATCAGTTTTCATGATGATTTTTCAGTTTTCTTTTTTGCAAAAAATCCAGTTATTTTACACAACACAAAAAACAGAATCATTTCTCTTTATCCCTTTCCTTTAGCTAAAAATGTTGTTTCGGAAGGCTTGTTTTACCCTTTGAATAAAGTTGATCTTCAGCTCAATGAGTTCATCAGCACACGAAACCACAGCTTGGAAGAAGAAGTGAAAATTCAGTATGACGAAGGCGAAATGCTAGTTTTTGTTTCCAAGTATCATCGGGATTTTTCTTAAAATTTTCTAGCCTTATAAAAATTATTAGCTGTTGTAATGATTATTTAAGCAAGCAATTATAAAAAAATTAAGCCTTAGGAAATTTTCCAATAAAAAATTCCCTAAGGTTTTTAAAAAATTTTGAAATTTAAACTCGTCTGCTATTCCATCAGTAAATCAATAAGTTGGCTCAGTCTCATTTTCAGACTCGAGCGGTGAACAATCACATCTATAAAACCTTTCTCTAGCAAAAATTCTGAAGTTTGGAAACCTTCGGGTAAATCTTGGCCTATTGTTTCGCGTATTACACGTGGTCCTGCAAAGCCAATCAAAGCACCGGGTTCTGCCAAGGTGATGTCGCCCATCATACCAAAGGAGGCCGTGATGCCACCAAATGTAGGGTCGGTGAGTAGCGTGATGTAGGGTAACTTCTTGTTTGCTAGCTGAATGAGCTTTGCCTCTACCTTTGCCATTTGCATTAGAGAGTGAGCTGCTTCCATCATTCTTGCTCCACCTGATTTACAAATCAAAATGTAAGGCAAATTATTTTTAATGGAATAGTCTATCGCTCGAACGATTTTCTCACCCATTGCAGAGCCCAGGGAACCACCAATAAAGTTAAAATCCATTGCACTCACTACGACTTTTTTCCCTTCTAAATTTCCCGTTGCGGTGCGAATGGAATCCTTCAGACCAGTTTTTTTCTTCGTTTCTTTAATTCTGTCGGTATATTTTTTAGAATCTTCCCAATTTAGCGGGTCTTTACTTTCAATATTTTTATGTAATTCTTCATATTTTTTGTCGTCAAAAAGAATTTCAAAATATTGCTGCGAACCGATCTTTACATGAAAATCGTCTTCGGGACTTACATAATTATTACGCTCAAGCTCCTCTGTTTCAATAATTTTACCTGTAGGTGTTTTGTACCACAAGCCTTTGGGCGTATCTTTCTTTTCTTCTGTAGAAGTTTGAATATTTTTTTTCTTTCTTCTAAACCAAGCCATACAATCAATTTTATTCTAAAAGATAAATGTATAAAATATTATTAATTCTAACGGAAGATTTCTGATAAAGCTAAAGCATTTTTGTAAATTTGGTTCAACTAAAATTTAAAATTATGTATCCTTTTCAGCGAAATAGAAGATTGAGAACTAATGAAAGTATCCGCTCTCTGGTGAGAGAAAATCATGTATCAGCCGATGATTTGATAATGCCGCTTTTTATCATGGAAGGTGAAAATACACAAGAAGAAATTAGCAGCATGCCAGATTATTTTAGGTTCAGCCTAGATTTACTGATGGATGAAATTGAAAAAGCAACAAAATTGGGCATCAAAGCCGTGAATATTTATTGCAAAGTTGATGCGGATAAAAAAGATAATGAAGGTACCGAGGCTCTGAATCCCAATGGGTTGATGCAGCGTTCGATTCGTAAAATTAAAGAGAATTTCCCTAACGTGTTGGTCTTCACTGATGTGGCTCTAGACCCTTATTCTTCTTTCGGGCACGATGGCGTGGTGGAAGATGGAAAAATTTTGAATGACAAAACCAACGAAATTTTAGCACAAATGGCACTGAGCCATGCCGAGGCAGGAGCTGACTTCATTGCTCCGTCTGATATGATGGATGGGCGAATTTTGGCGATTCGTGAAACTTTAGAAAACAATGGCTTTAGCGATGTAGGCATCATGAGTTATACGGCCAAATATGCTAGCTCTTTCTACGGCCCGTTCAGAAATGCACTGGATTCTGCTCCTGGTTTTGGCGACAAAAAAACTTACCAAATGGATTTTGCTAACGCTGATGAAGCGCTGCACGAGGCAGAGAACGACATCTTAGAAGGTGCTGATATTTTGATGGTAAAACCAGGATTGGCTTATCTCGACGTGATTTATCGTCTAAAAGAATACAGCAAATTACCCATTGCCGTTTACCAAGTGAGTGGAGAGTACGCAATGCTAAAAAGCGCTGCTGCCAACGGTTTTTTGGATTTTGAGAAATGTCTTTTGGAGCAAATATTTGCTTTCAAAAGAGCTGGCGCTTCCGTTATCAATACTTACTTTGCAAAGGAAGTCGCCGCTTTAGTCCAATAAATCATGAATGATTTGACTTAAACTCTTTTTTCTTAATGAAACAGGGAAATGCGCCAGAATTCGGTTTCGGGCACATTTTCCTATTTCATTATTTTCTAAGGCTTTTAAAATTTTCTCGCTCGCTTCTTCCAGATTGGGTGAATTTAGAATATAGCCGCAATCGCCAATGGCTCTAGGAATTCCATTCACCGCAGAACCCACTGGCACACACTCGCTCATCATTGCCTCGCAGAGCACATTGGGCAAACCTTCGCTTAGCGAAAACTGAGCATAAACTTTAGTTTCTGCATACAATTCTTTTAATTCTTCTTTCCCTAAATGAGGTAAAATTTGAAGATTTTTTAAGGCTTTAAATTTTTCTGGTATTATATTTTCTTGCTGCACGCCTGCAACTATAAATTTGATTTGTGGGTGCCTCTCAGCCAATTTCAAGAAAAAGTCAATCCCTTTTAGCCAATAAACTTTTTTACCCGAAATCTGGCCGACTGTGAGCACTTGATTCTTTTTCTCTTTAGCATACCAATCGCCTGCAGCATAGCCTGTAGGAATCACAGTAATAGGTGTTTTTAGCTCAGGCATAAAATTTAAAATCCCAGTGGTAGCATCTCCCCCAGCATAGCGGTTTTCGTTTTTTATCATACTTTCATCTACTGGAAGAATGTGATCAACATTTTGGTAAACCCAGCGGGCTAAGCGTGTTCTTAGATTTTTTTTATAAAATAAACCAAATTCAATCGAAGGGATGCATACCGCGTCGTATCCACCGACTACAATTAATACTTTTTTTCGGAAGATTTTGGCTAGCAAACATGCCCAAAAAGCATGATAATCATTAAACCACACGTAGACTAAGTCTCTGGACGGGATGTTTTTTATAAGTTCTAAAATTCCCTTAAATTGGTAATAAAAAAATGTTAATGTAGATTTTTTCAAGAAAAATTGTTGTTGCTTTACTTCGCAAAATTCTTGGAGAATGGCGACATCATTTTTCACGAAAGTTGTTTTTTGAGGATAGACCATCAATATTTTATAAGGAATCATGTATGCAAAATAAAACTATTGTTTCTAAAAAAGCTTCTTTTGACTTAAAATATTTTTTAAGCCTTCTTTTTTTCATCTCATTTTTTGGTTTTTCTAACGCTCAAATTAAAAAAATAAAGGGTAGCATCGTTTTAACTGAAAAAATTAGAGATTTCAATGGTATTTATATTCAGAATCTACGAACAAAAAATTATACACTCCCTGATATTGTTGGCGGTTTTGAAATAGAGGCTATGCTTGGCGATTCATTGCGTTTTAGTGGTGAGTTTTTGAGCGAAAAACATTTAGAAATCACACCTCAGATTTTCTCTAAAGAGAAAGTAGTTGTACTGATGGAAAATGAAATCATTCAATTAGATGAAATCATAGCAAACCCGCCACTCACAGGGAATTTAAAGACCGACTTGGCCAGTGTTGCTTATTTTGATACGATTAGTGCTCTCTACAGCCGATTGGGATTGGACATTAAAAGCAAAGAGATTCAACGCCGAGAAAAAATGGGAGATCTGTTTCCGAATTTATTTGGGATTCCTCTCCCTACAAAATTAAATATAGGAACTTTATATAAATTAATTTTGGGCTATTACAAAAAAGAAGAAAGACTCTATAAATATAACCAATTAGATGAAACGACAAAAAAGATTTTAGCCATAGTCCCCGAAGATTTTTTTTCTAAGGCTTTAAAAATTCCAGAAGAAAAGGTATTCAACTTTGTTTTCTTTGCTGTCCAAACTGATAAACTACAATTTCAAAATTTATTGAAAAACAATAATTCGTTTGACATCAAAGAACTGCTAGAAAAGAAATCAAAAATTTACCTAAACCGACTCCAGTCTAACGAAGTAGATTCAAAAAATGATAACCTAAAGAATCCTCACTGACAGCGACTAATATTATGTTTCTCATTGAACTCATTATGCCTTTTGATTTAATTAGAATAAAAATGATGCAAATGGATGAGATTTAACCACTCCTGAGGCTAACTTAACTGATAATATAATAATTACACTCGCTCTCTAAGCTCCAAGACTTTTGTAGCCTTAATTTCTTAATAAAAATTTTTAACAAAATAAAAAGCATTAAACTAAAAAAAGCTATAAAAAAATAGCCCTCCTTACAGAGGGCTAAAAAGCTTTAATCTTTAATACAACGCACGCTGAACCCTGAATCATGGGTGCTGTATTCATTCACACCGCTGTAGCCATTGTAGAAGTATAACATGTAAGTGTTGTTTAATTCGCGAGCAGAGCTACTCCAGTAGTACCCTAGAGGATCCTCGTTGTTCTGTATCTCTCCTTCAGAACGTAAGCTAGCAGCTGCAAGGTTTGGTAACTTAGTCTGTGTAAACATTTGATTAGTAAAAACTCCAATACCGCCACTCTTTCCAGAACTGCTCGCTACAACCAAATGAAATTTCTCCCACTCCTGCTCAGTCGGAACATGGTAACCTGACGGGCAAGGGTTATTAACTCCGACTTCGCCTGCTTGCCACAAGTTATCGGGTAATAAAGGATTATTTTTTACCCAACCATTATCGTTAATAATAAACTTCCCTGCTGCTTCGCCTGTGTCTGTCCAAGTATCGGCTAGTTTAGGGGTAGTTTCTGAACCCCTAAACTCATGCCCATCACTCGCTCGCTGCCATTGGTAATATGAACC
>NZ_UNSD01000009.1 GCF_900538215.1 Candidatus Ornithobacterium hominis | reverse complement strand
ATCTTTTAAATATTTATGATGCCATAATTATTGTTATGGAGTATTAATCCGAGTTTCCTCGGGCTATCCTCCCGATAAGGGCAAGTTACATACGCGTTACGCACCCGTTCGCCGGTCTCTCTAATCCGAAAATTAAATACCCCTCGGCTTGCATGTGTTAAGCCTCCCGCTAGCGTTCATCCTGAGCCAGGATCAAACTCTCCGTTGTTATTCCTTAAATTATCTAATGTCTTAAATAATAATTATAACTGAAAAGCTATCCCCAAACTCATCAAATTGACACTTGGCTTCTTTTGCTTATTTTGTCTTCTAATTTGTATCTTATTTCTATCTTTATGAACTCCTCTACCCTAAAAGGGCTGCAAATATATAAATTCTTTTTCTTTTAATCCAAAAAAATTTATCCTTTTTTTATCAAACCTTCAAATAACTCTCTCTCTCAAAAGGACCGCAAATATAAATACTATTTTTATTCCCTTCCAAATTTTTTACCCTGTTTTTTGTAATTTTTTTTTAAATAAATTGTAATTGGTTGATTTACAGATGGATATAATTGAATTTTTTTTGATTATCCTACTTAATATATTGAATGATATTATAACTAATCTCTATTAATGATGAATTTGCGCTCGCATGGTGGACGTTTTGACTATATTATGAACGGTTTTTCTCTTCCTATTTTTTCTAAGCCTTAGAAAATTTAGCTTGATGTTATTTTTTTTAAGGCTTATTTTTTTCTCTGATGATGATATTGATATTGAATCATTCCATCGGCTAGACCGATTTTAGGAACATGGATTTTCTTTGCTTTGGCATAACGCATTACATTGGTGTAAATTTCTAATGCGGGAATAATAACGTCTGCTCTATCGGGTTTCATGTTGTATAATGTCAATCGGTCGTTGAAGTCTAAAGCACTCAATATCTTTTTTTGTTTGTTTAAGTATGCATATGATAAGGGTTCTCCTTTTTTCTTTCCTGATTGTTTGAATATATGGTTGATGTTTCCTCCTGAGCCTATTAACTCTATATTATTTATGTTATTACATTGTTTCTTGACCCAAGGGCGAATTTCATTTTTTAAGAAATCTGCTCCTACTTTTCCGTTTAGCCAACGAACGGTTCCTACTGGAAATGATTTTGTGATAACAACTTTACCGTATGCTAAAAGGGTAAGTTCTGTGCTTCCGCCGCCGACGTCAATGTAAAGATAGTTGTTTTCATCATGAACGTATTCTTTTAATTCTGTTGCAAAAATAATTTGTCCTTCTTTTTTCCCGTCTATGATTTGTAATTCTATGTCTGATTCTTTTTTTATTTTTTTTACAATTTCCTGATTTTCTGTAAGTTCCCGCATGGCAGAAGTTGCAAAAGCGCTGTAATCTTCTACTTGATATACATCCATCAACAATTTAAATGCCTTCATCGCTTTTAGTAGTCTTTTTTCGTTTGCTTTGCTAATGTTTCCGTTTAAAAAAGCGTCTTGCCCAAGTCTTATGGGGACTCGAACTAGGGATGTTTTATTAAATGTTGTTTTGTTTCCGTCATCATATATGGTGTTGATTAAAAGTCTAACGGCATTTGAACCAATATCTATGGCGGCTAATTTGGATGTTTTCATTGGTATAAGTTTTTGTAATAGTTGTAAATGCTTACTTGAGATCGATTTGGCGGGAGTTCATTTTCTTGATAAATTTCATCTAAGGTGTTGTTATGAATTCGTCCTTTTATATTATCGGTAAAAGATAATTCAAATGTATTCATAACTTCTTTTTTCAGTTGTGGATCTAAAATCGGGCATCCGACTTCTACACGATGGTCTATATTTCTTGGCATCCAATCGGCTGAGGAGATGTAAACCTCATCTTCTCCTCCATTCTTAAACCAATAAAGTCTCGGGTGTTCTAAAAATTTATCGACAACACTTATTGCCTTTATATTTTCACTCAAGCCTTTAATTCCTGGAATTAAACAACAGATTCCTCTTACTACCAAGCGGACTTCTACCCCTACTTTATTTGCTTTGTAGAGCTTATCTATCATTTTTTTATCAGATAAGCTATTTACTTTTATATTAATCTGAGCTGGAAATCCCTTTTTCTTATTTTCTATTTCTCTGTTGATTTTTTCTTCAATTTTATATCGCATCTCATGTGGCGAAAGAATCAAATGCTTGTATTTTTTTACTTTATAATTTGATTCAAAGAAATCGAAAACTTCACTTACTTCTTCACTGATTTCTTTGTGAGAGGTCAAAAGTGTATAATCGGTGTAAATACGGGCTGTCTTCTCATGAAAGTTCCCAGTACTGATGAAGGCGATTCTTTTCTTTTCCTCATTTTCTCGATAAGTTACTAGGCCAATTTTTGAGTGAACCTTTAAATCTGCAACGCCAAAAATAACTTGTACGCCTTCGTCTTGCAAGATTTTTGACCAATTAACATTATTTGCTTCATCAAAACGTGCTCTTAGTTCCAAAACGGCTGTTACTTTTTTTCCATTTTTGGCTGCATTGACTAGTGCACTCATAATTTGCGATTCACTCGCTACACGATAGGCTGTAATTTTAATGGATTCTACCTTGGGGTCTATCGCTGCTTGCCTCAAAAATTTAAGTAAAATCGAAAAATCAGCATATGGAGCATAAATCAAGTGGTCTCTTTTCTCTATTTCTCTGATGTAACTTTTCACATTTCTCAGTGCGGGCGGAACCAAAGGCTTTATTTTTTCGTACTCTAAATGCTTTTTACCTAAATTAGGGAAACCAATAAAGTCTCTCTTATTGTGATATTTACCGCCTGGCGATAAACTATCGTAGCGGTCGATGTGAAGGATTTTCTTCAAGTAATCGAGGGTATCTTCTGCTATATCTTTATCATAAACCAACCTTACTGGCTCACCTCTTCTTCGCCCCTCCACGCTTCTTGAAATCCTATCCATAAAGCTTCTTTGTACATCTTGGTCTAAATCTAATTCGGCGTCTTTTGAAGCCTTAAAAGAGTGTGCTTCAATCGTTTCAAATTCAAAAATTTCAAAAATTTCTTTCAATTTATAGCGAATCACATCCTCTAGCATAATGATATAATCTTTCCCGTCTTTTTTAGGCAAAACAACAAATCGGGAAAATAAATGGGTCGGAATTTCAATAATAGCATACGTATTTTCTTTAGAAGATGTTGGTGAAGTCTTAACCTCTGCTGAAAACCATTTTTTCACTTTGTTTATAAATTTTTCAGACTTTGGTTTCTCATCTCTTCTATTCCCCAATTTTACCACCAAATAGTTAGCTTCATCTCTCAACTCTGGAATTTTTTCAATATTAGGCTCCCATAAATAAATGGCAATCGTATGACTTAGCTTATTTTGATAAAAATTATCCAAAAATTCAGCAAAATTTTCCTCAACTTCTGTATCGTCCAAAAAATAGATGTTTTCCTGCTCCATTTCTTTCAAAATCTGCTCATATGTATCGTCATATGATTTCTGCTGCATTTCTACTACATCTTGAATGTCATTCAAAAGACTCTTTAGCGATTGCTCTTCTATGATATTAGAATAAGCAGCATGATCCAGCTGCAAGGCTCTCAAAACCGTGGCATAACGCACCTTGTAAAACTCATCTAAATTATTGGAATAAATCCCAAGAAACCTCAGCCGCTCCAATAATGGAACGGATTTATCTCGAGCTTCTTGTAAAACACGTGCGTTAAATTTCAGCCACGTTATTTCTCTATTGATGTATTTTGGTTTTGCACTCATTTATAATTGTATCTTCTGTAATTATTTCTTCCTTCTTAGCATTCTCTTTTGCTTCCCTCCTTTCATCATTTTAGATGGATGATTGCTGGAGCACAAGGTTTGATGATGATATTTTTAAGTTTTCACCTATTTATACCCCCCGTAGTGCCTTATAAAAAAATACTCAAAATATTAAAGTCTAACATATAAAATTGATTACCAATGAAATACAACAATAATCAACTTTGAGGCAAGTTACAAAATAGTTTTGAATGAATTTATAAAAAATATCAAGTTCAGAATACTTTTATCTCAAATCAATAGATTCTGAACATCAGCTATTTATAGAATTGAAAGAAAGGCCACAGTTTTATCAGTTCAAACAACTTCAGAAAATAAGTAGAACGAAGTTATTCGCTGTAACTAATCGAAACCTTATCTGCCCCGACTTTGTGACCAGTTTATGATTATAGGATATTAGCTAAAACTTTTGAGGGATTTAAAACTTTCATTTTCAAGCAAAATAAAGCATAAAATTTTAATCCTACAAATATGAAATTCTGACAGAAAAATTATATATTTAGAGAGTAAAACTTAAATTAAAATGAAAATCGTTCACGTTTCTGCCGAATGCTTTCCCGTTGCCAAAGTTGGTGGTTTAGGAGATGTTGTGGGAGCTTTGCCCAAATACCTCAATCAAGTAAAAGACACCGAAGCTATGGTGGTGATGCCTTATATTTACAATCAATTTACCAAAAGTCATGATTTAACGATTGATCACAAAGCCGTTTTGCCCTTTGGTGAATCTTTACTGGATGTGACTATTCTCAAAAATGATGATTTAGATTTTCCTTTGTATTTAGTTCAGATAGAAGGTTTCTCTCATCGCCATCAGCCGTATGGTTATGATGATGATTACCATTTTTATATCGCATTTCAGACCGCAGTTTTAAACTGGATTCATCAATGGAAGGCGTTGCCTGGCGTGATTCATTGCCATGATTACCATACAGGGTTTATTCCTTTTATGATGAAGTATTGCCACCAGTTTCCTAAATTTAGAGAAATAGCTAGTGTTTTCACAATTCATAATGGGGAGTACCAAGGCATTATGGGTAAAAATATGGCAGATTACCTACCTTGGTTTGATGTTTGGCAATTCCCGCTATTGGTATGGGATAATGATTTAAATGCTATGGCATCTGCCATCAAATGTGCCTGGCGTGTGACGACGGTTTCCCCGCAGTATATGAAAGAGCTAATGTCTCAAGGTCGCTCCACAGATGATTTATTTCGGCAAGAAGCATCAAAATGTTTAGGAATTCTGAACGGAATAGATGATCAAGTTTGGAACCCAGCTACAGATGAAAATTTAGTCAAAAATTATACGGTAAAAGACATTAAATCAGGCAAAGCTGCAAATAAAGAACATCTGTGCCGAAAGTATGGGTTTAATCCCGATTACCCTTTGATCAGTTTCATCGGAAGATTTACAGACCAAAAAGGAGTAGATGTATTAGCTGATGCGATATGGCAAGCAATTTCCATTTTTGATTTACCTATAAACTTTTTAGTTGTAGGTAGTGGTGACCTAGAAATGGAATCTGGGCTAGAGGAGATGAATAATTACTTAGATGAACGTTACAACACCTACATTGGTTACAACGAAGCCTTCGCTCGGCTGGTGTATGCTGGTTCAGATTTTATGGTAATGCCTTCTCGTTTTGAACCTTGCGGGCTCAATCAGTTTTATACCCTGCGCTATGGCGGCGTACCAATGGTAAGGACTGTGGGTGGTTTGCTGGATTCCATTATTGACTTTGGAGATGAAGGCGGTACAGGCATCAGATTCATTCATTTGTCTTCGGAAGATTTATTACATGCCTTCCAGCGTGCGATGTATTTGCATGAGGATGAAAAAAATTTTTTAAGCCTTAAAAAAAATAATATGAAAAAGGATTTTTCATGGCAAAAATCCGCAGAAAAATACATAAATTTATACCAAGATCTTATCAACTAAATAAAAATCTCATGGACCATAAAAGAATATTAGCTTTAATCTTAGGCGGCGGTAGAGGTACAAGATTACATCCACTTACTTGTGAGCGCTCAAAGCCAGCCGTTCCCTTAGCCGGAAAATACCGTTTAGTCGATATTCCGATTTCTAACTGCTTAAACTCTGGTATAAACAAAATATTTGTACTCACGCAGTTTAACTCTGCTTCGCTCAACCGTCATGTGAAAAATGCTTTTTCTTTTGATTTATTTAGCAAAGGTTTTGTAGATATTTTGGCCGCTGAGCAAACAACTGAAAACGCTAACTGGTTTCAAGGTACGGCCGATGCTGTAAGGCAATCATTAAGCCACTACAAATCGATTGACTTTGACTATATGTTGATTTTGAGTGGAGATCAACTTTACCAAATGGATTATCGAGATTTGTTGAAAAATCACTTGGATAATGATGCGGAGTTGACCATTGCTACTATTCCTGTAAAAGCAGAAGAGGCTACCAGCTTTGGCATTATGAAAACAAATCAAGAGAATCGTATTACCTCATTTATAGAAAAACCTTCTGCTGAAGAGTTAAAAGATTGGTCGTCTGAGACAAGTGATGAAATGAAAGCTCAAGGGCGAAATTATCTCGCATCTATGGGTATTTATTTGTTTAACAAAGAAATTCTGTACAAACTTCTCAGTGAAAATGACGGGACAGATTTTGGTAAAAATATCATTCCGCAATCCATCGAAAACCAAAAAGTCAACAGCTATCAATTTGAAGGATATTGGACAGATATTGGGACGATCAAGTCATTTCACGAGGCGAATTTAGATTTAGCCAATAATTTACCTCAATTCAATTTATACGAAAATGAGTCCCAAATTTATACCCACGCCAGGATGTTACCCCCAGCAAAAGTCGTGGGCACAACGCTAGAGCGCGTAGTTTTGTCTGAAGGCGCAATAGTGTACGCCAGCCGTTTAGAAAACACCGTCGTAGGAATCCGTACAAGAATCGGTATTGAGTCTACCATTGTCAATTCTTACCTGATGGGTAGCGACTACTATGAAACTTTGAAGGAAATTGAAGAAAATCGCTTCAAAGGAATCCCTCCTGTGGGGGTGGGCGAACGCTGCTACCTCAATAATGTGATTGTAGACAAAAATGTGAGAATCGGGAATGATGTGAATTTATACGGATTCCAAGATAAAGGCGAAATTGAAACCGATGAATACAAAATTGTAGATGGCATCATGGTCATCAAAAAAAATGCGATTTTAAGAGATGGATTTACACTATAATTTCATCATCTAAATCTTTCAAAAACTGATTCCAAATATCAGAAAGTTCACCATAAGGCAATAAGCCTGTTTGCCTTAGATGGACTTTCTTTTTGTGAATAAATAATAAATTAGGCACCGAACGAACTTCAAACATGGAAGCAATTTGTGGATTAGCATCCAAATTTACTTTGCAAATCTTCCCTCGAGAATCACCGCGCTCTTTGGCTAACCTAGAAACCAAAGATTTCATCACCTGGCAAGGCTGGCACCAGTCTGCATAGAAGTTTAACAATATAGGCTCTTCTGACTCAAAAATTTCTTGATTGAAATTGAGCAACGAAATTTCTAAAGGCTTAATTTTTTTTTTCTTACTAAAAAACATAAAATATTTTAAAACTTAAAGGCGTAAAATTTTGGCAAAAAACGAAAGATGATTCATCTTTGCTTTGTGGAATTATTACTGCTACAAGCAAATATAGGGAAAGTACCCTTTTCTACCATCATAGAAATTTTGGGCACCATATCTTTCGCCATGTCGGGGAGTTTTGCTGCCATGCAAAATAAGCTAGATCCCTTTGGCGTCCTCATCATTGCCTTCGCTACAGCTGTAGGTGGGGGCACAATCAGAGATTTGCTGATAGATGCACCTATTTTTTGGATGTATGATATGAGGATGTTTTCAGTCATCGTTGTGAGTTCTATTTTGGCCATGATATTTAAATCGATAGAAAATAATTTTAAGGTAACATTTTTTATATTCGACTCGCTCGGGCTAGGCTTATTTACCATCGTCGGGGTAGAGAAAGGCATTGCAGAAGGATTACACCCCGCCATTTGCGTTACTCTGGGCACAATGACGGGCTGCTTTGGTGGTATCATGCGAGATATTTTAGTCAATCGAGTCCCATTAGTTCTACGAGAAGAAATTTATGCCACAGCCTGCATTCTTGGAGGTACATTCTTTGCTGGGTTATCTCCGATCTTGGGCACAGAAAACGTTTTTTTACAAATATTTACAGTGGCTATGGTCTTTTTTACACGTCACTTTTCTGTGAAATATCACCTAAATATACCCAAATTCTACCTGAGCTCCGAAGAGAAAATGAAAAAAAGTGTTTCTAAAGTTTTGAAGCGACGACAAAAAAGAATGAATAAACAATAAATTTTATAAGCCTTAAAAAATTCAATAGTTTGATAAATTCGTGTTCTAATTAATAACCTAAAAAAATCAATCTCGTTTTATAACATACCACGGGTTTGATATTGTTTATGAATAGTTTATGGCAAAAGGTTAATTATCATTAACTAAAAAGTCATTTCAAAATATTTTGAAATGACTTTTTTTTTGAATATTCATTCTTGATTTTCTAACTCTACTTTTATTTAATTTTGCAAATAAGCGATTCATTTTTTGTAACTTGTTGATTATAAACATTAAATTACATCTTTTGAATTGCTTTTTTACTGTTTTTAAATTTAAATGTGTTTTATCATTTACTTTTCATAGGCATCAGCATGAACTTTAGAAACGGCACGCCCACTTGGGTCATTCATATTTTCAAAAGCTTTATCCCATTTGAGTGCTGTCGGCGTACTGCAGGCCACTGATGGAACTGATGGAACCGTAAGCGCAGCGCTCTCTGATGGGAAATGTTCTTCAAAAATACTTCTGTAGAAATATTCTTCTTTTGAGGTTGGCGTCTGCGTGGGGAAACGATGTTTTGCTTGAGCCAAATCGGTATCGCTCACTTTCTCATTGACCATTTCTTTCAAAGAATCAATCCAAGAATAGCCTACACCGTCAGAGAATTGTTCTTTTTGTCGCCAAACTATTTCTTTGGGTAAATCCGCTTCAAAAGCTTTTCTTAAAACCCATTTCTCCATACGTTCACCATCTATCATCTTATCTTTTGGGTTGATATTCATAGCAATATCTATAAATTCTTTATCCAAGAAAGGTACTCGCCCCTCTATCCCCCAAGCCATTAATGATTTATTGGCACGTAGGCAATCGTATTTGTAGAGGTTATCTAATTTCCGAACGGTTTCTTCATGAAATTCTTTGGCATTTGGTGCTTTGTGAAAGTATAAATAGCCACCAAAAATCTCATCTGAACCTTCGCCAGAAAGTACCATTTTAATTCCCATTGATTTGATGACACGTGCCATCAGGTACATTGGTGTGCTGGCTCTGACTGTGGTGATATCGTAAGTTTCTAAATAATAAATCACATCTCGTATTGCATCCAAACCTTCTTGAATTGTAAATTCTATCGAATGATGCACGGTGCCAATGTAGTCAGCTACCTTCTGTGCCGCAGCTAAATCAGGAGAACCCTTTAGCCCTATAGAAAATGAATGTAAACGTGGCCACCAAGCTTGTTCAGCATCATCGCTTTCTATTCTTTTCCCCGCATATTTTTGGGCAATAGCAGAAATGATGGAAGAATCTAACCCGCCTGATAGAAGGACACCATAGGGCACATCAGACATTAGCTGACGATGCACGGCATCTTCCAAGCCTTTTTTTATTTTAGCAATATCTGTTTCGTTATCTTTCACTTGCTCATAATCTCGCCAAGCTTTTTTATACCATTGCTTGATTTCGCCCTCTCTACTGTCTAGATAATGCCCTGGAAGAAAAACTTCAATGTGATGACAATAACCCTCCAGCGCTTTCAGTTCAGAAGCGACAAAAAAAGTGCCTTTCTTATCCCAGCCTATATACAACGGAATAATACCCATATGATCTCTCGCAATGAGATATGAATTATTTTCTTTATCATAAAGCGCAAAACCAAAAATTCCGTTTAGTTCTTCTAGAAATGCAGCTCCCTTCTGTTGATAAAGAGGTAGAATTACTTCACAATCAGATTCTGTTTTAAAAGAATAATCAGGAAATTGTTTTCTCAAAGCTCTGTGATTGTATATTTCCCCATTTACTGCAAGTACTAAATTTCCATTTGGGCTAACCAAAGGCTGTTTGCCTGATGCTGGGTCTACAATAGCCAAGCGCTCGTGTGCAATAATGGTATTCTCATCGTTATAAATTCCACTCCAGTCTGGCCCCCGATGGCGTACACATTTAGACATTTCTAGTAATTGTTCTCTTAAACTTTGGCTCGAACTTTTCAAATCAAAAGCAGCAACTATTCCACACATAAGTATATATAATTTTTTAAATTAAACAAGCTAAAAAAACTCTTGCCTTAAATGGACAAGAGGTAAAAAAAGTTCTTCAAACGCAAAGAATCTTGCCCCTTCTAAATAGAAGAAAAATTAAGATTGCTACGATTTGAGTTTGAAAAAACTATCATTGCTCTATTCTATAATTAATGTCAAATTTAGGAAAAAAACATAAAAAAACCTCTAATTTCAAAAAAAATATTAGCCCATAGGGGTTAAATTTAGATGTTTTTGTGCTAGATTATACATTTCTTCTGCATTGTCAGAAATTCCACTAATGTAGCGGTTGGATAAAATGATAATGGTAAAATCATCTTTGATATATCTAGAAAAAATACCCTGATAGCCATGCCACCAGCCAGTATGGTAAACATATTTTTCACCATTGGGGTAGCATTTAATACGCCAACCCAAACCATAATTTTTCTTGACAGACCAACTACTGCGAGGGGTGAAGGCTTCTTCTAAACTTTCTTCTTTCAGAAACTCATGATTATGCAAAGCACGATCCCATTTGAATAAATCATTGACTGTAGTGAAAATACCTTTATCAGCATAAACTCCGTCTTGATGCGTGTTGGGGAAATCACTGAAATTAGATTTGTAACTACGCGCATATAAACCCTGAAATTCTTCTGCAGGATCATATACAAAAGAGTTTTCCATCCCGATAGGATTGAAAATATAACGCGTTAGAAAATTCTTGTAAGATGTCCCAGAAATTCGCTCAATCAATAAACCTAAGACAGCATAATTGGTATTACAATAATCAAACTTGGCTCCAGGGGTAAAGAGTAGACGAAATTTTTTCTTAGAAAGTAAACTCAAAAGTTCTGAATTATACATCGGGTCATTGGAATTCCAGTAACTAAAAGAATATTTTATATAATCTTGTAAACCAGAGCGATGCGACAATAAATTTTCTATCGTGATGTTCGCATACGGGAATTCCCATAAATACTTCTGCACAGGATCTTGAATATCTAGAAAACCACGCTCAGCGAGCCAAAGAATAGAAGTCCCCGTAAAAGTCTTGGTGATAGAAGCAATTTGTGTCGGGGTGTCAAGCGTATTTTTTAGCCCAATACTGCGGTTGGAAACTCCATAAGAATCAGCAAAAATTAATTTCCCTTTGTGTGCCACCAGCACAGATCCATTGAAAGATGGTTTCTGTGCCCCGATGTTTATTTCAGATAATTCTTGACGCAATTTTGCATAAACACCTTGCACCGTGTCATGATAAGCAAGTGCTTTTTTAGAATAATTTTTAACTGGAATTTCTGCCCAAACAATTGAACTGAATATAAAATAAATAAAAGTGATTTTTAAAGAAAAGCTACTTAGCATCATTATAAATATTCTTTGAGTCTATTTTAATTTTGGAATCTGACTGATGTGTTTTTTGACTTTTGTTTTATGATTTATTCCAATAAATTTCCAAATTAAAGAATCCACCTAAAATTTTTTTTAATACAAAATTTAAGCAAACGCTTAAATCAAACCCTAAAATAAAAAATATTTTGAGGAAATAAAAAATAAGATTAATCTCTTGGGTAGTTTTCTAAAAATTCCCCGACAATAAAGTTACTCCCTCCAATGTAAATAAAATCCTCTGCATTTGCTATTTTTTCCGCTGCAGAAAAAGCCTTTTCTAAATTATTGAAATAATAAGCCTCGATGCCTGAGGGAACTATTTTTTTTAACTCCATTAAATTTAAAGCCCTTGGAATGTTAGGTTCACAGAAAAAATACGTGGCATTCTGAGGCAAATATGTTAAAATTTCTTTCACATTTTTATCAGCAACAAAACCTAAAACAAAAATTTTTTTTAAGCCTTTAAAAATTTCCAATTGCTTTTGAATTTGCTTAAAGCCATCTGCATTATGTGCCGTGTCTAAAACCATGTAAGGCTTCTTCTGTACTACTTGCCACCGCCCTTGTAGACCCGTGTTTTTCATAACATTTTCTAAGCCTTTAGAAATATTTTCTGGAGTAGTAGAAAAACCTTTTTGATTCAAAATCTCTAAAGTAGCTAAAACAGTTTTTGCATTTTCTTTTTGGTAAATTCCCTTTAAATCTAAATCAATTTTGGAAGGCAAATCAAGCGGGAAGTGCATTTCAGCTTTTTTTTCTCTTGCGATGGATTGGAAAATTTCAATAAGCTGTTCTCTTTTCTCGCCAATGACAATGGGCGTATAAGGTTTGATTATCCCAGCTTTTTCTTGTGCAATTTGTTCTAAACTTTCGCCTAAAATATTTACGTGGTCTAGCCCAACATTCGTAATCACAGAAACTTCTGGATTGATGATATTGGTGGCATCCAATCGCCCACCGAGTCCTGTTTCGATGATGGCAATGTCTACTTTTTCTTGAGCGAAATAATCAAAACCCATCGCGACCACCACTTCAAAAAAAGAAGCTTGCAAATTTTTTATAAGGCTTAAATTTTTTTTGACAAAAGTAGCGACAAAGCTTTCGCTCATTTCAACTCCATTGATTTTATTACGCTCGGTAAAGGAAACCAAGTGTGGCGAAGTGTGCAAGCCGACTTTGTAGCCTGCCGTTTGCAAAACTGATGAAAGCATATGCGCTGTGCTACCTTTGCCATTGGTGCCAGCAATGTGAACGCTTTTCCACTGATTTTGAGGATTTTTTAAGGCTTCACAGAGTTCTATAATATTTTTTAAACTGGGTTTGTAAGCTACTACGCCAGCATGTTGATACACTGGCAAATCGTTATAAAGAAAATCGATAGCTTTTGCGTAAGTCATTTACTTCAAGTTTACACGGTAAGAGCCACGGCGATTATCTTTCCCTGGGTATGCTGTAACGTATTGCAGAACCAAACTTTTAGCCGTTTGAGCAAGGCAATCGCTTGAGGAAAGTCGTGGAGTTGCTTTTTTTATTAAACCTTGGCTATTGACTACGATGTCCACAATCACAGTGCCACTAGCTTGGCAATCATGATCTTGATTGGCTGGCACACGAGTTTTCCAGTTTTCACCGATGCGGTCTCCTTGGTCAGAATTTCCTTTCGGGTCACCCACATTTCCATTTTGCGAAGCGTTTCCTTCTCCGCTACTTTTTTGGCTTCCTTTTCCAGCTAAGATATTTTCTAAGGCTGACTTCCCTCGAGCATCGCCTTGTGGTGCTTTTTCAGCTTGTGTTTCAGACTTTTGAGTTGATTGAGTTGAAGACTTTTGAGTAGTTGTTTCAGTTTTCGGTGGAATCTTTGGGGCAGATGTATTTGCCTGAGATTCAAGATTAAATTCTTGTGTCTCGGTCTTTGCTTTAGAGGAGCTGGTAAGGGGCTCAATATTTGCAGCTTCTGATGGCAAGGGCTCTACAGCCGTATTCCCATGAGATTGATTCCCGAAATTTGATTCGCTCAAATCAAGTTCAATCAGCATAGGAGCTACCTCTTTTTTTACTTCAAAAGAAAAAGAAAGAAAAAGCAATGAAATTACCAAGACGGCAGCAGTTGCTGTCACCCCGATGCTCATGCTTTTTATTTGGAAATTTTCCTTTTTCATTCTTGGTTTGGTTTTGTGGCTAGTGCCATTTTATATTGATTTTTATTTGCAATATCCATAACGTAAACGACTTCTTTAGTTGCTGTATTTTCTTCTGCTTGTACGATGAAAGATTTTTCAGTCTTATCGGCTAAAGCTTGCGCTAGAATTTTAGCTAAGTTTTCTTTTAGAATAGGTTCTTTGCCCAAGAAATAATGGCTATCATTATCAATGCTTATCACAACAGGATTGCTTCCTACGGCATTGCCATCGGCTTGGGGTAGAGTCAAATCTAAGACATTGGTGGAAACCATGGTGGAGGTTAGCATAAAAAAAATCAATAACAGAAATACAATATCTGTCATCGAAGACATGCTGAAGTCTGGGCTAATTTTATTTCTACTGCTTAAATCCATTATCTTAATTTATGGGTTCATTCAACACATCCAAGAAATCTGTCACGGTTGATTCCATCTGATGAACAGATTTATTCACTTTCATTACTAAGAAATTATAAAAAAGATAAGCACTAATGCCTACAATCAAACCTGCTGCGGTGGTAAACATTGCGATATAAATACCTGAGCTTAAAAGTTTAGGATCTACTTGACCTGGTGTGTTGGCAATTTCAGCAAAAGACATAATCATCCCTACCACTGTACCCAAGAATCCAATCATGGGAGCCGCTCCAGAGATCGTAGCTAAATAGTTGATATTTTTTTCTAATTTATAAACTTCTAGTTTCCCTCTGTTTTCAATAGAATCACTGATTTCCTTGAGTGGCCGACCGATGCGTAAAATCCCTTTTTCAATCATTCGAGCTTCGGGGGTGTGGGTGCGCCTACAAAGTTCTACCGCAGCATTGATTTTCCCGTCGTGCACCAAATCTCGAATGTTGTGTATAAAATTGGGGTCGCTGTGAGACGATTTTTTGATGGATAAATAACGCTCTACAAATAGATAAATAGCGAAAAGAAATAGGATGAAAAGAATCACAAGAATAGTGCTACCAAACCAGCCTCCCTGCCCTATCATCTCGTAAATCGAAACTTCTTGTGCTGTAGAGGTGAGTGTTTCCTGTAAAAGCTGTGTACTGTCTATATTCTGCATAAAATCAAATAAAATCAAAGGCAAATGTAAGAAAAGAAATTCTAAGACACTATTGCTTGAAAGAACTAATCTATTTTACAACTTTTTTAAGCCTATAAAATTCAGCCAAACTCCCGCTATTGGGTGTGCCATCAGGGTTGAGATAAATCAATTCATTTTCATTCAACCTGAATTTATTAGACAATGAATCAAAACCAACCAAAGAAAGCGTTGTACTATCTTTGTGCCATTTAATTTTACCATGATAACGATGGATTTTATTTTCTTTAGGGTCGTCGTTCAGTGTTTTTATTTCCAAATTGTACTTACCAAAGGCACTGAGTGATAGCTTCATTTTCATTCCAATACTGCTGGCAGAGGGAATATTGCCTACATAATCTCCCGCCCAAGACAATACATTTTTTGTTTTAGAACCGTCAATGATTTCACCGTTTGCCAATGTATCCAGTTTTACGGCTGTAGTCTCTGCTTCTCCCTTGGGATTGCAAGAAGCTATGATAGCCAAGGCTGAAAATAACAGAAATTTTCTAAGGCTTTTCATTTTTTTGTAAAATGTATTGTGCATTGTTAGCTAATTTCATTGCTGGAATCCTTTTGCTTTTCAATAGCCACAAGCGGTCTTCACTTACCATAAATTCCATTGCTTCTTCATTATCAAATAAAATATTATTAGCGTCTAACCAACTGAAACTTCCCTTCTCTTTCACTTTTGGCTCAGATGAATTGAGGTAGCTCATCTGCAGTGTATATTTTTTTTTAGGCTTTAAAAAAATAATGATTTCTATACCATCACAGTCTGAACAAGGAAGAATACCAGAGTAGCGACCTTGCCAGATTTTTGAATCTTGAAAATGAATCTTATCATTATCTTCATCTTCTATCTTTGCATTTACATCCTTCTTGGTACTCATAGAAGTATTGGTTTTAGACACGATCAACTCTTCACTTTTTGACTCACAAGCAAAAAAAATGATCAGAATTAAAAAAATTAAAGTATATTTCATCATCAAAAACAATTCATTCCATCTCATTTGAAAAAAATGATACAAAATATAAGCCAAGCAGGTATTTTTTTAAAAGAAATAGGTTCTAAATAATGTTAAAGTTTCATCTCTTTATATCAGGCTTGTTGAGTTTTCTCTCAATTTCATCTTTTGCTCAGATAGATGAAGTTAAGATTCATTTCGCCGTAGATTCTACTCAAAATGAAGGAACTACCCTTAAGGTAAAACAGAATTTCACTCTAGAACCTCAAGCAAAAGCTTTTCATTTCTATGCTTGGGCCAATGCTTATTGGCCAAACTCAGTTTTGAGCGAAATAAAATTAATGTCGCGTGATGATAAACTTAATTTTTCTAAAGTTAAAGATCGTGGAGGAATCAAAAACTTACGCTTTTTTGATGATAAAAATCAGGAAATTCCTTTTCAGTACGTGAATTCTGAATTGGTAAAAGTTTCAGCAAAAGCTGATACGAGAACGAATATTACAGCTATTTATGACCTTAAAGTTCCCCGAGACATTTTCACTGGCTATGGCTGGAATTCCAACGGAAATATTTATCTCAAATATTTATTTCTGCAGCCAGCTGTTTATGAAAATGGGCAGGTGCTAGAGCAGTTTTTTAAAGATTTCGAATCGCTTACCGCCAACCAAACAAATTATACGTTGAGTTTCATTAAACCTAAGGGGACGAAGGTTTTCACCAATCTAAGGAAAATCGACGATGAAACTTATTTGGGAAATGAACGAGCCTTTTTTGAAGTTGCAATTCACCCAGAAGAGCAATTTAAAGTTATAAAAACAAAATCGTCAGAAATAATCATTGGTTTCCCCATAGATTCAGCCGATTTACCTCAGGTAACACAACATTTAGAAAGGCAAATTTCATTTCTAAATCAATTTTTTGAGCCGCTAAAAGAGCCAGTCTTCATAACTCGCCGCTTGGCTGAAAAAATTGGCTATAACTATGTAGATGATGTGAAGATACCGCTGCTCGGGAAGTATAAAATCTTTGATGATGACACGCAAATAGCTCTTCAGATTTTACCTGTGCTATTCTCAGCTTACACAGAGCGTAGCATTCATGTAAACAACCGAACAAATCATTGGATTAAAAATGGATTGAGCACCTATCTGCAAATACGTTTTCTAGAAAAATATTATCCACATCTGCCCATTGCAGGGAATTTACTGAGAGACATTCATTTATTTCAATTTTATCCCTTAGATTTTTTTAAGGCTTCAAAAATTGAGTTCAAAGATCGCTTTTATTTCTTCTATAAAAATAGTTTGCAAGAGAATTACGACCAGCCACTTACTACGCCCTACGACTTATTAGGTAATGAGAACCAGAGAGTTGTGAGCTACTACAAAAGTGGTTTAGCCTTTAAATACTTAGAAGAATACATCGGGAAAGAAAAAATGGATGAACTCTTGAAAGCTTTTTTGAATATTCGGTTCAATAAATTATTAGAGCCTCAGGATATTCAAAGCTTTTTTGAAGCCTATACACACCGTGATTTATCTTGGTTTTTTGAGGATTTAATTCATACAAATAAAAAAATTGATTTTGCCATTTCAAATGTAAAACGTGAGGGTGGAAAGCTAAAATTACATGTGGACAATAATTCTGAATATTCAGGCCCGTTTAGGCTAAATGGGTATAATCAAAATGATGAAAAAATTTATACGGAATGGTTTCGTTCTCCACAAAAGTATTTGAGTCTATCTATTGCTGACTCGGGAATTACAAAATTTAGCTTAAATGATGATTTGCCATTACCGGAATATAATTATGCTCAAAATTTCTATGATACAAAGCATCTACTGAATCGAAAAATAAAATGGGGTATCTTGACGGATATAAAAACTCCACAGTATCAGCAGATTTTCGTTACACCGAGTGTGAATTTCGATAATTATGATAAATTTAAGCTAGGCTTTAATTTTAGTAACGAAACGCTTATGTCTCAAGCTTTTGAGTTTGATGTTCATCCTGAGTATAGCTTTGGCACAACGAAACTTACGGGGAGAACTCAAGCTACTTATAATATATTCCCTAATGGCGGCACGGTGCGCAAATGGAGTTTCTGGGGCGGACTTCAGTACAATCATTTTGACAAAAATTTAGCTTATTTCAAATACAATTTAGGAAGTCTTTTGCTTTTTCGATCGCCATTTCGTAGCCTGAACCGCCATCGCCTAATTTTGAATTTCAATGACATCAGAAGAAATTTGCCACAAAATCCAACCCCGATACAGAGAGAATTAAAACACTACAGTTTACTAAACATAGGTTACGATTATTGGAACTTTCATATCATTCATGAGCGAAGGGCAAATTTTTTTGTGCAAGGGTCTAATAAATTTCAAAAACTTTTTGGCGAGTTCTACTACCGTTATCGATTTAGTAAAAATAGACGTTTGGGCGTTCGGCTTTTTGCTGGTATTTTCCTCAATCATAATTTGAAAGAAACCACATTTTATGATTTTGGTCTAGACCATGTATCCGATTACTTATATCGTTTCAATTTATTGGGAAGGTCTGATACCGATGGAATCTTTCATCAGCAATTTGTATTGGCGGAAGGTGGATTTAAATCAAACTTTAATGTAACGGCCAATCAATATTTATCTGCACTAAATTTTGAATACCCCATTTGGCGATGGTTTGAAGCCTATGCAGATGCTGGAGTATACAAAAATAGACAAGAGCCTTCTTCCTTTGTCTACAACACAGGGCTTAGCATTAAAATCATCCCTGATTTTTTGGAATTATACTTCCCTGTGCAAAGTAGCTTGGGTTTTGAGCCAATATTGCCAGGCAATTACTTCAAGCGTATTCGGTTTAAGCTGAATTTAGATTGGGGTAAAATCAAGGAATACCGCCGAAGGGGTAGATATGAATAAAGATTTAATAAAAACTATCATATCATACTCTTTCAGTTATTCCTAGTTTTTTATAAGGCTTTAAAAATTTTTATTCTTCTGAAACCAATCGGAAGCCCTCTCCATGAATGTTGGTTATTTCTACGCTAGGGTCATCTTTCAAGTACTTTCTTAGTTTAGCTATATAAACATCCATGCTTCTAGAAGTGAAGTAATTATCCTCATTCCAAATTCGATTCAGGGCGATTTCTCGAGGCATCAAATCGTTTTCAAAAACACAAAGCATCCGTAGCAATTCGTTCTCTTTGGGTGAGAGTTTATACTCGTGCCCATTCACATTTAAGCTGCGTAGCTTAGCATTGAATTCAAAATTGCCAATCTTGAATTCGTCTTGATTAAATTTCTCTTCATTGATGCCATTTCGCTGAATGATTGCTCTGATTTTATACAACAAAACTTCTGAGTCAAAGGGTTTAGTAATGTAGTCATCAGCACCTAATCTGTACCCTTTTAAGACATCTTCGCGCATATTTTTTGCCGTCAAGAATATGATTGGAATATCAGAATCAATATTCTTCATTTCTCTAGCCATGGTAAATCCATCCATGCGAGGCATCATAACATCAGAAATAACTACATTGAATTTTTCATTTTCAAATAAATATAAACCTTCCTCACCATCGATTGCGTGAGTCACATCAAAATCATTGATTTGCAAGTAATCTTTTAGCACTGTGCCAAAACTTGGGTCGTCTTCAACTAGTAATAATTTTATATTTTCTACTGCCATTTTTTTAGTTTAAAGGTAATTTTATATAAAAAGATGTTCCTTTGTCTTTTACACTCTCTACAATAATTTCGCCATCATGCATATCAATAATTGATTTGACGTAAGAAAGTCCTAGCCCATGCCCTTTTACGTTATGAATATTACCAGTTTCCTCTCGATAAAATTTTTCGAAAATCTTATTCTGAACACTTTTACTCATTCCAATTCCTTTGTCAGAAATTTTTATCACGTAAAATTTATTTTCGTTATACGTCTGAATTGAGATTTGTGGAGCTTCTGGTGAATATTTATTAGCATTGTCTAAAACATTCAGCACCAAATTATTCATATGGAATGTATCAACGAACAACTCATCTTTATTAGAATCATATTTTTCAAAAATTGTGCCGTTCCTGTTTTCTACAATCAAGCGAATTGATTCCACGCTTTCTTGCACGAGTTTATTCAGCGATGTTTTGGCCAAATCCATTTTCATTTCTCTACGTTCTAGCTGAGACATTCTTAGCACCATTTCCACTTGTTGATTCATGCGGCGGTTTTCATTTTTTATCATCCCAGCGTAGTACTTAATTTTTTCTGCATTTTTGATAATAGACGGGCTTTTTAATGCATCGGCTGCGACAGAAATAGTCGCTATTGGTGTTTTAAACTCATGCGTCATATTATTCATAAAATCCGTTTTGAGCTGCGAAATTTTTCTTTGCCTCATCATGATGACAATAGAAAAAATATAGACCCCGATGATGAAGAGCGTAAATAAGACCGTCAGAATAAATAATGCTGAAAATGTAGAGAAAATCGTGTTCTTTTTGTTTGGTAAATAGACTGATAGCAAATAATTTGGCTCATTATTTCTGTCATAAAACAGAGCTGTTTGGAAGTTTTCTTCCCTTTTCTGGAATCCCCCCCTCTCAAGGGCAGTTTCATTATTTTTAGCATCAATAACGGCAAGAGAAAAAGGCGTTTCAGCCTTCCATTTGATTAATTTTCTATTAAAAACAGAATCCAAATGTGCCAAATTTATTCGTTTTGAAATAGGTTTATTCCCTGCATCTACACGTGCAAATCGCTCTATTGTATAGCTCCCGTCAGAGAATTCTGAATTCAAATCCACTGGCAGTGGTTGGAAGCCCTTCATAGAACTATCTTTTTTGATTCGCATTGTTTTGTCAGAAGAGTAAAGCTCAGTCACATTCAGCGAATCATGATATTTCCCGCTCAGCGGAACTTGAATTTTATCTACCATAATGCGTGCCATGTAAACATACTTGACTCTGGCCGAGTCACTCTCGATTTGAGATGAAATAATCTGAGATTTCGGATCTGCCTTTTGTAGCGTATTTCTTGTTTTTTCAAAAAAACGATAATATTGGTCTAATTCCTCTTGGTTGATGATTTGCACAGTCTCCTCCAGCGCCTTATACAGTCGGCTATTAAACTCATTTTCTTTAGCATCAAAAGCTTGGTTTAGCCAGTACATCTGCACAATTCCCAGCCCAAGAATAGAAACTGTCATTAAAACGATTAATATTTTGAAAATTCTTTTTTTCATATTTTTAATTCCATTTTTTACTCAAAAAAAGCAAAAATTCACCCGTCACTTTTTCTAAATCTACTAAACTCCCATTGTTCCACAAAATATAATCCGCTTTTTCTTGTCTTTGTTGGCTACTCCATTGATTTGCCATACGTTCCAAGACTTGTGCACGGGTAAAGTGATTTCGCCGCATCACCCGCTCAATTCTTAACTCTTCATCTGCTTCTACCGTCACATTAAAGTCAGAAAAACGGTAAGAACCTGATTCAAATAAAATTGCAGCTTCTTTAAATACAAATTCCTGTGTCTGCTGTGTTTTCCACCGCTCAAAATCAAGGAAAACCTCTGGGTGCACAATTTTGTTTAAATTTTCTAAGGCTTTATTTTTTTTAAAAACAATAGAAGCCAAAAGAGATCGATTTAATTGATTTTTTATATAAATTCCCTTGCCGTATTCTTTAATTAAATAAGCCTTAATTTTTTCTGATTCATTCATGATTTCCCTCGCACGGTCATCTGCAAAATAAACTGGATAGCCCGCTTCGGTAATGAATTTAGAAACCCTTGTCTTCCCCGAGCCGATGCCTCCTGTGATTCCAATTATTTTCATTAAATTTTTTTTAAGCCTTAAAAAAATATTAAAGAATAAACCCAAAACTCCATAGAACCCTCAAATTCAGCCCATTATTACTCTTCCCAAACCCTGGGATGGCAAATGCATCAAAATTCTTTTCATTCAAATCCATTGCTAGTATATTGAGCTGCACATTTGAATTGACATAAAAACGCGTATCGCCCAAATTTACTCTTGCACCTACCACGGGCGCTACCCAAAGCGCGTGTGAAGAAACCTCGCCTAGTGGCATAGAAAAGACCTCGCCTCCTTGATTTTTAATGGGGAATTCGTTGATTTTTAGTTGATACGGGCTGTAGCCTACACGTGCGCCAAGGTAGTAGCCGTTGTTTAAGTTTTTGTGGTCGGAATCCACATACCAGTCAAAGCCCACACGTGCAAAAAAACCACTTAAATCAATATTCCAGCTGTTATGTTCATATTTATTTTCTTCGTAGCCGCCCTCTGCTATAGCTTGCCATTTTTTATAAACTGGGACTGAAACTGAGGCTTCATAGCCTTTTTTATCACTCAAAAATTGAATAGCAGGATTGAGCAAATCTATTCCGATAAAAATCTGATACGGAATCGGCTTGGGGCTCTTAATTTCTTGTGCCAACATCGGGCTAAGAAGACTAATAAGAAAAGCGGAGATGAGGAGCTGCTTCATGGTCTAAAACAGGTTTTAAAACTTCAATTTTTTTAAAGAAGTTTGGCTTGAATTTAACATTTAAGGAATCATACAAAACGCGATATCCGCAGGCTTTGGAAATGTAATTTAATTTATAATTGTAGCCTACGATGAATTCATCTTGAATGATTTGATTTTTTCGATAAATTTTAAAGGTAAATTTAGTAAAGGGTGCTTCTTTCAGTAACAGAGGAATTTTATACTGCTGACTCAACGTGCCTTTATAAATCATAGAATCTTGATTGCCTTGATTTCTAAAAATTTGAACAGAATCAACCGAGATAGGAGCTTGGCTGGTGCTCACCGTTTCTATAACCAGTCTCGGCGTTGAACCCTCTATGCAAATGTCTTCTTCTTCGCAAGAAAAAAATAGAAGGCTGATAAAAAATAGGATTAATACTCTCATTTTTTTAAAGTTAATAAAGCAACATTCTCTACATGATATGTCTGCGGAAACATATCGACTGGTTGAACTTTTTTTAGGGTATATTTCTCTTTTAATTTCTCCAAATCTCGCGCTTGTGTTGCAGTATTACAACTTACGTAGACGATTTTTTCTGGAGCAATATTCAGAAGATTTTCCACAACTTTGGGGTGCATACCATCGCGCGGCGGGTCGATCACAATCACATCAGGATATCCATTTTCTTGCACAAAGGCATCGGTAAAAACAGTTTTCATATCACCGACGTAAAACGTACAATTATCAATTTGATTAAACGCCGCATTTTCTCTAGCTGCGACAATAGCTTCTGGCACAGACTCTACGCCAATAACTTTTTTTGCTTTTTGAGCAATAAATTGAGCAATAGTTCCCGTGCCGGTGTATAAATCATATACGATCTCAGATCCATCTAGGCCAGCAAAATCTCGTGTAATCTGATACAAATGCAAAGCTTGCTGAGGATTGGTTTGATAAAAACTTTTGGGGCCGATTTTGAATCTCAAACCCTCCATTTCTTCTGTAATGAAATCTTGACCTTTGAAGTTTAATATTTCCAAATCATAGATGGAATCATTGCCTTTTGGGTTGATAGTGTATAGCAGAGAAGTAATTTCAGGAAATTTTTGATTCAAAAAACCTAAAACTTTTTGAATGTTTTCTGGTTGATTTTCAAAGAATTGAACCAACACCATGATTTCCCCCGTTGTCGTCATCCTTATCATCAACGTTCGCAGTAAACCGCTTTGTTCCGTGGGGTCAAAAAAAGCTAATCCTTGCTCATCAGCAAATTCCTTCAGACTTCTACGAATTTGATTAGAAGGCTCTTCCTGTAGCCAACATTTTTCTATATCCAAAATTTTGTTCCACATCCCCGGAATATGGAATCCCAAAGCGTTACGGTTCTCAATTTCACCTTTTTCTTTGATTTCTTCCTCAGTCACCCAACGCTGATTGCTAAATGAAAACTCCATTTTATTACGATACCAGAATTGCTGTTCAGAGCCCAAAATCGGTAAAAATTCCTCTGGTTGTATTTTAGCGATACGCTCCAAATGGTCACGGACTTCTTGCTCTTTGTAGAAAAGTTGCTTCTCATATGTCATATTTTGCCATTTGCAGCCACCGCAAATTCCGAAATGTTGACAATTTGGCTCAATTCGGTCAGCAGAAGCTTTTTTTATAGAAACCACTTTCCCTTCCAGAAATCGTTTTTTCTTTTTCACAATTCGTACATCCACCACATCTCCAGGAACGCCATTGCGCACCATGATGGTTTTTTGCCCTTCGGGTTTTGCAATTGCAGCACCTTTAGCCCCTGCCGTCAAAAGGTGGACGTCTTCAATAATCCAAGCTTTATTTTTTGCCATAATGCAAAGATAGATTTAAATTAAGCAATCGAAAATTAAATTGATATGGCTGAATTTAATTTTTCAGATATTAGAAGAATTCTAAAGCGCATTAGTTTTATGAAATGTTAAAAAAACTGGAATAAAGAAAATCCGTGGGTGAACACCAATATTGGTGGCAAGAAAACATGATTTTTTTTTAAGCCTTAGAAATTTTTTGGATTAATTTTGCAAGGCTTGCGAGTATAGTTCGATTATAGTTCGGCTATAAATATAAATAAAGTTCGAAAACACCATAAGAGCCAAATTTATTTTAAATAAAATCTTGCAAGAACAATAAATTTATTTTAATTTTGCCGTCCGATTAAATAACCGCTGGCGAAGTACGTGTACGTTATTTGGTCTAAAAATTAAAATCTTTAACGATGGATCAATTAGTAAAATACGTAGAAGACAAATACGTAGCAAAAAAAGATTTACCTGAATTTTCTGCCGGTGATACAATCACTGTATATCAAGAAATTTCTGAAGGTGGAAAAACCCGTGTTCAGTTTTTCCGTGGAGTCGTTTTACAAAGAAGAGGTTCTGGCGCTACAGAAACCTTTACAATTCGTAAGATGAGTGGCGAAGTGGGGGTAGAAAGAATTATCCCAATCAATATGCCAAGCATCCAAAAAATTGAAGTGAATAAGCGTGGTAAAGTAAGAAGAGCAAGGATTTTCTACTTTAGAAAACTAAGAGGTAAAAAAGCAAGAATCAAAGAAGCTTAAAAGAGATTTATCTATTTGTGTAAAAAATCCTATTCAGAATTTTGAATAGGATTTTTTTAGCCTATAAAAAATTTAATAATAATTCACAAAATCGCTTGCCAGAGCGTTTCCTTTGGTGGTGCCGCTTCGACCAAAATTTTTTCTTTGCTCACGGGGTGAATAAACGCTGCGCTTCTTGCGTGTAAATGAATTCCTCCATCTCTATTAGATCTTGAAGCTCCATACTTCAAATCACCTTTGATGCTGGCTCCAATGCTTGCTAGCTGAGCTCTGATTTGGTGAGAACGCCCAGTTTCTAGTCTAATTTCGTACCACCAAAAGTGATTTAATTTCTGCTTGAGCTCATAGTGCAAAATGGCTTTTTTTGCATCTTTGGTCGGTTGATGATAAACTGAAACAAAATTCTTTTTACTATTTTTTTTCAAGTAATGTTCTAGTGTAGCTTTTTCAGGAATATTGGGATTTGCAGGCTCTGTTATCGCCCAATAAATTTTATCAACTTCTCGATTTTTAAACATTTGGTTCATTCTACCCAAGGCTTTACTCGTCTTCGCAAAAATGACTACTCCGCTGGTTGGGCGATCTAATCTATGCACCAAACCTAAATAGACATTCCCAGATTTATTATCTCGAATTTTGATAAAGGCTTTGATTTTATCCAACAAGCTTTCGTCTCCAGTTTTATCTCCCTGCACCAAATCCCCACAAGCTTTATTCACTATCATGAGATGATTATCTTCCCACAAAATTTCAGGTTTCCACATGAATGTTCTATCTATTCTCTTTTATTTTTTTTTTTAAGGCTTAAAAAAAATTAATATTGTTCATTTTTATTCGGGAAACCGCCATCTTTCACATCTTTTACATATTGTGTTACAGCTCCTGTTATTTCGTCATAAAGATTCAAATATTGGCGTAAAAAGCGTGGCTTAAATTCATGTGTCATCCCTAGCATATCTTGTAAAACCAAGACTTGCCCGTCGCATTCAGCTCCTGCGCCGATACCAATGGTAGGAATCGAAATCTTTTGAGTCACTTGCTTTGCCAGAGCTGCTGGAATTTTTTCTAAAACTAAGGCAAAACAGCCCAAATCATCTAAAAGCTGAGCTTCTTCTAGCAAAGTTTGAGCTTCTTCTTCTTCTTTTGCACGCACCTTATAAGTTCCAAATTGGTAAATACTTTGGGGGGTCAAACCCAAATGCCCCATCACAGGAATCCCGGCATTTATAATTTTTTTAATACTTTTTTTAATGTTTTTCCCGCCTTCTAACTTAACGGCATGGGCACCACTTTCTTTCATAATGCGTACTGCCGAGTCTAAAGCCTTTTGTGAATCTGACTGGTAAGTTCCAAATGGTAGATCGACAACAACTAAGGCGCTTTCAGAAGCCCTCACAACACTCTGCGCATGGTAAATCATTTGCTCTAGCGTGATGGGCAGAGTCGTTTCGTGCCCTGCCATCACATTCGATGCCGAGTCGCCAACCAATATAGCGTCAACCCCTGAGGCATCCACCATTTTCGCTAATGTGTAATCATAAGCGGTCAACATTGAAATTTTTTCGTTCTCGTGTTTCATGGTGCGAAGCGTTTCGGCAGTCACTCGTTTATTTTTTTTATGAATAGACATTTTATAAGTTTTATTAAATTTAGCATCCTAAACTTACCGAATAAATTTGAAACGTAATAATTTAAAATTTAATTTCTTATCTCTTACCACAGGGGTAGTTCTATTGATTTTAGTCGCCATAACGAATCAATTGACTAAAAATCAATATTTTACACAAGAAATTTACCCGAAAATTTATCAGAAAATTCATTCAAATTATTCTGGCTTTTTTGATTTTTTAAGCTTTTCATTGGGTGATGTTTTGTATCTTTTTCTTATTGTATTTCTCATTTATAAAATTTCTAAAGGCTTCAAAGAAATAATTCAAAAAGAATTTTTAAAGGCTTTAAAAATTTTTAGTCAGATATTATTTTTTTTGATGAGTTTTTGGGTTATTTTCCATTGGGTATGGGGTTTTAATTACTATAAAAAACCCATCATTCGCTCAGCTAGAACAGAAATTCCTTTGGATGATTTGAAGAGTATGGCATTGCAGCATTTTGAGAGAGCAAAGAGATATTCTGAACAAAACTTAGACTTCATGCCTGATTCTTCGGTTAAAGTTTCACTTTTTTCTCCGCTCATGCGTTATTTTGGTGTGACGGGTTATTTCAATCCGTTTAGTGGAGAAGCGCAGCGCGTAGGCAAGATTCCTTTGCTTCAAATTCCGTTTACCAATGCACATGAGCTAGCACATCAAAGAGGCTGGGCAAGAGAGTATGAGGCAAATTACATCGGGTATACAAATGCTTCTAAAGGAGATATACCAAGCAGATATTCAGCGGAATATGCGGCAATGAACTATATTTTAAGAGAAATTTATGCTGAAGATTCTATTTTTGTGAGAAACATCATCAATGAATTTCCACCAAAAATGCAAGTTGACCGAGCTGAAAGAATTCGTTTTCATGAAAAGTACAAAGGCATTGCTGATGAAGTTTTTACAGAGCTCAATCACTATTTTTTGAAATCAAATAATCAAACGGAAGGAGTTAAAAGCTATAGCCGATTTGTAGAATTACTGCATCAAGATTATTTGAAATCAAAAGATTTAGCTCATTAACTTCTGCCCAAAAGTGGTGTTTTTCTAATCTACAGTTGCCAACCTCATCAGTCGCTTTCTTAAATCCCATCCGTCTCTCGCTCAGTGCTACAATATTTTTTTGATTTATTTAGCTTATTTTTGATTTATATTAGTAAATTTTTAAATTAAAAGCTAAAAATTTAAGTAGCTGTAAAATGAATATAAATGTAATACTTTTTCAATCAATTTACGAATAATTAAGAAGAAAGAGCGTTTTTAAAAACGAGAATTTCGGCTAAAATTTTATAAGGCTTAAAAAATTCAATAGCTTGATGTATTTGTATTTGATAGAAATATTAAAAGGCTAAAAATAAACCTTGTATGATAATAATGCACTGCGGGCATTTCTCACTCTTTAGCAAAATTAGATGGGAAGGCTAGGTTTCTTCTTTTTATAAAAATTTCTTAACTTTACTTCTCACATCTCTGAGCCAAAATTATAAGCTATGTTCTAAAAAAATATAATGCAAGAAAAAAAGTTTCCATCCGTACTTTCTATTGCTGGTTTTGATGGAATTGGTGGAGCGGGCATCCAAGCTGATATTAAAACGATTTCGGCTTTAGGGGGATATGCTACCACTGTTCTCACAGCTTTACCTGTGCAAAACACAATGGGTGTAAAGTCCATATTAGCCATTCCGCCAGGCGTAGTGCGAGCGCAGCTTGAAACCATAGCAGAGGACATTTTGCCTTGTGCTATAAAAATCGGAATGGTTCACAACCCTGAACTTATTGAAATCATTGTTGATTTCCTCAAAGATTTCCCTGAAATACCAGTTGTTTTTGACCCAGTAATGGTGGCTTCGAGCGGGAAAAAATTATTCAGTGACCAAACTCATATATTACATATGAAAAAACTCTTCCCGAGAATATCTATTTTCACCCCTAATCTTGATGAGGCTTCTTTACTGACTCATCAAAGCATTCAATCGATAGAAGATATGGAAAAGGCTGGGAAATTGCTTCTTGAAATGGGAATACAATCTGTACTGCTAAAGGGTGGGCATTTGAAAGGTGAACAACTTACCTCGCTTTTTTTTGATATTGAAAAAAGTGTTCACCGATTTGATACTAAAAAAATTCATTCCAAAAATACCCATGGAACAGGTTGTACGCTTTCTTCTGCCATAGCTACTTATTTGGCTTTGGGTAAAACATCTTTGGAGGCAATTGCTCTCTCTCAGGATTATGTGTATAAAGCCATTTTTCATGCTAAAAAAATTTCATGGGGAAAGGGTAATGGCGCACTGCATCATTTTTTTAAAGAAATTTAACTCTGTTTTTTTATCCCATTAATTCCATCTTTTAAATTTAGAAATTTCATGGCTGAATTTTGTTGTTTTAAAAATTCAACGGCTTTGGCACTTCTGATTCCCTTGGCACAATAAACGATTATGGGTTTCTCTTTAGGTAATTCTTGCCAGCGATGAGATAGTTCCTGTAGAGGAATATGAATTCCGCCTAAATTAAATGCTAAACGTTCTTCAAGTGTGCGGATATCTAATAAATTATAACGCTCTTTTTCTTTTTGATATGTTTCTAAATCTATCTCTTCATTTTGGCTTGAACAGTGCATTGTAAGAGTTTCTAATTTTTGAATTTGAATTTCGGGGTCTTTTTCAAATTTAAAAATGTTCATTTCTAAAGTAAGTAAATCAATTTTTAATAATTTATTTACTAAAACTTCGCCTATTTCTGTTACTATTTTTATGGTTTCGTTTGCCATTAACGTTCCAACCACACCAGGCAGTACTCCCAACACTCCCACTTCACTGCAATTTGGCATATCTATGGTGCTCATTGGTTCAGAAAAAAGACAGCGATAGGTGGCACTTCCTTTATAGTTGTAGACAGATAGTTGCCCCTCAAACTTAAAAATTGAACCTAAGACAAAAGGTTTCTTTGCCAATACACAAGCATCATTTGTTAAATACTTTGTGGTAAAATTATCACTACCTTCCACAATTACGTCATATTTTTCTATGAGATAAAATGCATTTTCAGGATTTAATGTTTGCGTATAGCTTGTGATTTCTATAAATGGATTTAGCCGCTCTAGACGCCTCTTTGCTACCTCTGCCTTAGGTTTCCCTACGTCTTTATGGGTAAATAATACTTGCCGTTGCAAATTACTGATGCTTACTACATCTGGGTCTATTATTCCTATTTTCCCTACGCCTGCGGCAACTAAGTATTGCAAGACAGCACTTCCCAAACCACCAGCACCTATGACTAAAACAGATGATTTTTTCAATAATTCCTGTTTTTCTACACCTATTTCGTCCAACAACAAATGGCGTGCATATTGTTGCTCCTCTTCTTTACTTAACTTTATTACCATGCTTTTTCCCAGTCTTTCCAAACAGGTTGTATTTTATTTTTTTTCAGCATTTTATATATCTCTTCAGTAGATCGATCGTCAGAAATTTCAAATTGTTCTAATGATTGAGGTTCTACGGTATAGCCACCTGGATTGGTTTTGGATTCGGCACTCATCGACGTAATACCTAAATGAACAATATGATTCCTAAAGCGAGGGCTTTCTCGTGTGGAAATTGAAAGCTCTACATCTTCGTCCATCAAACGATAGGCACAAATTAGCTGTACCAATTCAGCATCTGTCATAGCAACTTTTGGTTCTAACCCACCACTAAACGGACGTAAACGTGGAAAGGAAATGGAAAATTTGGTTTTCCAATAGGTTTTTTGTAAATACTTTAGATGCAAAGCTGTAAAAAAACTATCGGTACGCCAATCTTCTAACCCAAGTAATACACCAATGCCTATTTTGTGCAATTTTGCTCGACCAATTCGGTCGGGAGTATCTAAACGAAAATCAAAGTTTGATTTTTTGCCTTTGGGGTGATGTTTCTGGTAAGTAGCTTTGTGATATGTCTCTTGATAAACTAAAGTGGCGTATAAACCAGCTTGTTTCAAACGTTCATATTCGATTTGATTCAGTGGCTGAACCTCCATCGATATATTTGCAAAATAAGGGCGTAATAGCTGAATGGCATTGCTAATGAAATCTACCCCCACGGTTTGATTGGCTTCTCCTGTCACCAGCAAAATATGTTCATAGCCTTTATTCCTAATAAATGTAGACTCTCTCAGAATTTCTTCATCAGTCAGTGTCTTGCGGGGTATTTTATTAGTAAAGCTAAAACCACAATAAGTACAAATATTATGGCATTCATTGCTCAAATACATAGGGGCATACATTTGCATAGTGCTACCAAATCGTTTGCGTGTTTTCTTGTGGCTTTCTTGTGCCATTTGTTCCAAATAAGGCTGTGCCGAAGGCGAAATCAGTGCTTTAAAATCCTCTAAATCTCGTTTCGGATTTGCCAGTGCTTGGCGTACATCTTGTTCTGTTTTTTGATGAATACTTTGTAGTGTTTCGTCCCAATTATACTGTGCTAATATATCTTTAAAACCACTCATTTTTGAGGCTTTTTAATCGTATAAAAATTTAGTTAGCGGGCTACTAGCTGTTGCTTGATTACTGATTTTCCCTAATTTCGCCTCATACGCCATTCTCCCTGCCTCTACGGCTAATTTAAATGCTTGTGCCATTTCTACAGGATTCTCAGAAGTAGCAATAGCTGTATTCACCAGCACTGCGTCAGCACCCAATTCCATGGCATGGGCGGCATGTGAAGGAGCTCCTATCCCAGCATCTACAATTACGGGCACATTACTTTGCTCTATAATGATTTCTAAAAAATCCATGGTTTTTAAGCCTTTATTTGTTCCTATAGGGGCGCCCAATGGCATTACGCATTGGGCGCCAACTTCTTCCAATCGTTTGCACAAAACGGGGTCTGCATGAATATAAGGCATAACCACAAATCCTTTTTTCACCAGCTCCTCGCATGCTTTTAGGGTTTCAATAGCATCGGGTAATAAATATTTAGGGTCGGGGTGAATTTCTACTTTCACCCAATTGGTTTCTAAAGCTTCTCTTGCCATTTCTGCCGAAAAAACAGCTTCTGTAGCATCTCTCACGCCTGAAGTATTGGGCAATAAGTGAATGTGCTTAAACTGAAGTCCTTGCAAAATAGCATCTTCTTCGTTATTGGCATCTACTCTTTTGAGCGCAACGGTAACCAATTCACTCTCACTGGCTAAAATCGCTTGTTCCATCAGTTTAGAGGAAGAAAATTTACCTGTTCCTGTGAATAACCGAGAATTGAATGTGCGGTTGGCGATAACTAATTTTTTATTCATACATTAAATTTTAAAATATGATTGAAGCTGACAAATGCTCGTGGCTATATTTTCTTGCTCATGCAAAAAACCTGACAGTGCTACGCCGCTTATACCAATTTCAACAAGCTCTTCTATGTCTTCTAAACGAATACCTCCTATGGCTATAACAGGAATATCAATTTTACTTCCTTTTATTTTATTCATAATTGCTCGAAAACCCTCTATCCCGAGTATTGGGCTGAGTTTCTCTTTGGTTAAGGTAAACCGAAAAGGACCTAAACCAATATAATCCACTCGCATTTGGATAAGTTTTTGGCAATCATCCCATGTATTAGCTGTTCCTCCAATGATTTTTTCATTCCCTAAAAGTTCTTTGGCTGTTTGAGGACTTTCATCTTCTCTTCCTAAGTGAACCCCATCGGAGTTTAATAATTTAGCTATTTGAATATCATCATTTATGATAAATACGACCTGATTTTCATGGCAATATTCTTTTGCTTTTTGGGCAATATCTAAAATTTCATTTGCTGAGCTTCCTTTAATGCGAAGTTGCACCCAGTTTACCCCAGCATCTACCATTTTTTTAATATTTTGCAGGTGATCATTTGGTGTTTTCCCTTGGCTGATGTAATAAACCATAAATTAATAATTTAGCATTCAAATTTTGAGAAAGTTATATTTATTTTTCAAGAAAAATTTTTTCATACTGATTAAACATTTTTTCAAAAGCCACCAAAGGGCTAGAGCATTGCCAAATGCTTCCCAAAACAGCCACTCCCGAAAACCCGTTTATTTTTGCTTTTTCTATATTTTGCTGAGTAATTCCACCAAGAGCAATTATTGGTTTGCGGGGGCAGTTCAGCTGAAACATTTTGCCTTTATAATTTTTTTTTGACACAGAATCAAAAACAGGACTCAGTAAAACATAATCAAATTGGGTTTGACTTTCAGCCTCATTTTGTGAATGAAATGAAGCTGAAAGTTTTTTACCCCTCGCATGATAATTATCTACTAAATGATTTAAATTTTCATCTTTTAGATGATCTTCCTTAAAATGTAATCCTTTTAGATTAAATTGTTCTATCAATTTATGCCCGGTATGCAACATCATTTTTTGATGTTGATTTTCATCAAATTGGCTCAGCCACTCCATTAAATCTTTTTCTCCAAAGAAAGGTTTGCGAACATGGATGCTGATTGGGTATCTTGCCATTTTTCGTATCAATTCTATCTCATTAGCTTTTGCTCTTTCAGCGGTAATAATGATGAACATTTTGATTTTTAATGATTACAGATATACCTCACTCCCTTTATCCTTGAATTCCTTGGATTTCTCTTTCATTCCTTCCTCAATGGCTTTTAATGTATCTAATCCGTTTTTCTCAGCATAATTTCTCACTTCTTGAGTAATTTTCATCGAACAGAAATGTGGGCCACACATCGAACAGAAATGAGCCACTTTTGCATTTTCAGCAGGCAAGGTTTCGTCATGAAATTCACGTGCTGTGTCTGGATCTAATGATAGATTAAACTGATCTTCCCAACGGAATTCAAAACGTGCTTTGCTGATAGCATTATCACGATGTTGAGCACCTGGATGCCCCTTAGCCAAATCAGCCGCATGAGCAGCAATTTTATATGTAATTACGCCTGTTTTCACATCTTCTTTATTCGGTAGCCCCAAATGCTCTTTCGGAGTCACGTAGCAAAGCATGGCACAACCATACCAGCCAATCATTGCAGCACCAATTCCACTGGTAATATGGTCATACCCTGGTGCAATATCTGTTGTCAACGGCCCCAAAGTATAGAAAGGTGCTTCGCCACACTCTTCCAATTGTTTATCCATATTTTCTTTAATCATATGCATTGGGATATGCCCTGGCCCTTCTATAATGCACTGCACATCATGTTCCCAAGCAATTTTAGTCAATTCACCCAATGTTTCCAATTCAGCAAATTGCGGATAATCATTTGCATCGGCAATACTCCCGGGGCGCAATCCATCACCCAATGAGAATGCTACGTCATAGCTTTTCATTATTTCACAAATCTCATGAAAATGTGTGTATAAAAAATTCTCTTTGTGATGAGCCAAGCACCATTTTGCCATGATGGAACCTCCGCGCGATACAATACCAGTTACTCTTTTTGCTGTATGTGGAATGTATTTTAAACGAACCCCCGCATGAATGGTAAAATAATCAACGCCTTGCTCAGCTTGTTCTATGAGAGTATCTCTAAAAATTTCCCACGTAAGGTTTTCAGCTTTTCCATTCACTTTCTCCAAAGCTTGGTAAATCGGTACAGTACCAATCGGAACGGGAGAATTACGCAAAATCCATTCCCGAGTTTCATGAATGTTTTTTCCTGTAGACAAGTCCATAATCGTGTCTGCACCCCAACGGCAGGCCCAAACAGACTTCTCAACCTCTTCTTCAATAGACGAGGTTACGGCAGAGTTTCCTATATTGGCATTGATTTTCACCAAAAAGTTTCGCCCGATAATCATTGGTTCACTTTCAGGGTGATTGACGTTACAAGGAATCACAGCTCGCCCACGTGCCACCTCATCTCGAACAAATTCAGGGGTAATCACATCAGGAATTGATGCACCAAAACTATGCCCAGGGTGCTGTTTTGTAATTTCCTTAATTTCTTGCAATTTTTGATTTTCACGAATGGCAATAAACTCCATTTCTGGGGTTATGATTCCCTTTTTGGCATAGTGCATTTGGCTTACATTTCTTCCTTTTTTGGCTTTCAACGGTTTACGATTTCTATTAAATCTCAAATGATTTAAACTTTCGTTTTCTTCTCGTTTACGCCCATATTCTGAAGACAATCCAGGTAATTGCTCGGTATCTCCCCTATCGTCAATCCACTGTTGGCGAATAGGTTGCAGTCCTTTTCGCACATCAATTTCAATATTCGGGTCAGTATAAGCTCCACTCGTATCATAAATCAATATCGGCTCATTGGGCGTCTTGATTCCCTTGAACTTATCTAAGGTATCGCTTAGCGTAATTTTACGCATAGGAACTTTTACATCTTTGTAAATACTCCCTTGCACATATATTTTTTCAGAATTTGGAAAAGGTTCTCGGCTGATGTTTTGTTCGCTTGGCTTCTGTTGTCTGTTCATAAACTGGAATTTGTTTTTTAATAATTAGCCTCCTTGTGTCGCCTTGATAATCAGAATGTTATCATTTTCTTTGAGTTGATATGCCCCCCAATTAGAGCGATTGATCACTTGCTGATTTATCGCGATAGCAATACCCCTTGTAGTAATATTTTTCAACGCTACCAATTGTAAAAGACTGGTTTCTTTTGGGATTTCCTCAGTTTTGGAATTGATTTTTATCATAATCATAGGCTCGTTCTAATGCTGTAAAACCTTAGAAGATGCTGTGGACATCTCTGAGCCAAACTATAATTTTAGGAAACAATTATAGTCAATTACTTTTCCCTACCGCAAGTACTAACTTGTTCAGGTTCAAAGGGTATTTCTCAGCTGAACAAGTCAGCACCCCTAAAGCTTTACGTATTCATGAGCTAAAGTATAAAAATAATCAATGTAAAAAAAATAAAATTATTCAATAAATATTATTTATATTCTCTCAAAATTAAACAGAATATTGACCCACAGTGCATTTAATTTTTTTTAAGCCTTAAAAAATCTCATTGATTGTTTGCCATAAAAAAATCTGCTCGCAATTTACAAACAGATTTATCATTTCTTAAAAGACAACGATTTTAAACTTACTTTATCAACTTCCTTTTTTAGCCCGATAAATCATTAAAATCTAAATGAACTACGGGTTGATTTATTCTCCTAAAATTTTTAAAGGCTTAGAAAATTTTACCAACAATTTTTCCTAAATATTTTTTGGGGAGGGGGCGGCATTTACGGCTATCCATTCCAATTCCGCAGCCATCTGCTTACAAAAAAATAACGCCAAAAGAGTTCACACCTGCGTGTTCCACTCTTTGGCGTTTATTTTTTGTAGCCGCAGCTGCCTTTGCGGGATTTCCATTCCTATCCGTGCCGCAGTTTTAGCACATCATCCGTACCATATTTACCCAAAAGCATTTAGCACCCAAGTATACAAAACCAAGGCACTTACTTGTGCTCTTTCGCAACTAAATCTCCACTATCGCTTACCGTTATTCTCCAACTTTTTCCATCTGGGGAAGTTAGAACAATGCCAGTAGTAGTCCCTATTGAGTCACTTGGTCCTCGTGAAAACAGATACAAATCACCTTCCTTACTCATCTTAAGTGCTGGGCCATATGCCGCCGCAGATATACTTATAGGGAAACTTTCGGTAGCTGTGGCTCTACCTCCTATGGCTATTCCATCCTCTACATATGAATAAGTTCCACTCCCTATAGCAATGCCATGAGGAGCATTAGTATCAACATATCCCCCTATAGCAATGCCATGGGGAGCTTTAGCCTCTCCACTTATAGCAATGCTCTCCTCAGCTTCAGCCACTCCATGTATAGCTAAGCTACGTTCACCAGTGGCTTCGGCAGATCCTATAGCTGTAGAATAATGCCCCGTAGCTTTAGTGCCTAGCCCTATGGCAATAGTTCCATGATTTCCAGTATCTTTTATGCCTGCGGTGGCACCTCCTATAGCAATAGCATGCCCCCCATATGCTTTAGAATTTGCCCCAATAGCTGTAAGGCCATAAAAGTTCCCTTGATGAGGATCAAACACCTCTGCCCCATAGCCAATGGCTACAGACCGATTACCCTTTAGTTTTACATCATGCCCTATGCCTATACTATTCAAGCCAAATACTCCAACGTTATCGGCAGTAGACTCAAAAGGTATCGTCATGTCTATACCTCCTATATTGCCGCCATAAATTTCACCTTCACCATCTGCATCATATGTAATAAGTGGTCTCCTCTTAGCATCTACAAAACCATAGCTGGTGTATCTAGTACTACCATCTAATTGGTTAGTATCCAATGTTTTTTGCAATCCACTGGGTTCTAGTTTTACAAAGCTTTTATTACCAGTGGTGGCATCAAAATTAAAGCGGTAATAGCCTGGTGTAGTCACATTTGCTATTGTAGGGTCTGGTAATTGGGTATAATTTTCTTCTGTTAAAGTCGTGGCAGGGGAAGTTACGTAAACAAGCATCCCGTTTTGCTCTGCCCCCAAGTTGGCTAGCATCGCCGTAAGGGCTTCGCCCGTTACTTGCGGGGTCAGTATACCCTCTGGCGTATTGCCATTGGTGTTTT